>CAYOJA010000016.1:0-47307 GCA_964404175.1 uncultured Thiobacillus sp.
CGTTCTTCGGCACCAGATGAATCATGGGCAACGGCTGGCCGCCAAGAATGGCGCAGGTGAATTCGCCACCGTCGACAAATTTTTCCGCCAACACCAGGCTGTCGAACTCGGCGGCTTTTTCATAGGCGGCTTTCAGTTCGCCCGGCTGCTTGACCTTGCTCATGCCGATGCTGGAACCCTCGCGGGAGGGTTTCACGAAGATGGGCAAGCCAAGCTGCTTTTCTATCGCGGCAAAATCCGAATTGGCTTCCAGCAGCGCCCAGTCAGGTGTCGGCAATCCTGCTGCCTGCCACAATAATTTCGTGCGCCACTTGTCCATGCCGATGGCGGAAGCCATGACTCCGCTGCCGGTATAAGGCAGTCCCATAAGCTCCAGTGCGCCCTGGATGCAGCCGTCTTCCCCATGGCGGCCGTGCAGTGCGATGAACACGCGATCGAATTCCGCCATGGCCAGATCGCCCAGACTGCGTTTTGCCGGATCAAAGGCATGGGCATCTACACCCTGGCGCTGCAGCGCGGCCAGAACCGCAGCGCCGCTTTTCAACGACACTTCGCGCTCGGCGGAATTGCCGCCCATAAGAACACCGACCTTCCCGAACTTCTTCACTTTAAAAAACCCTTCAACGCAGAGGCGCGGAGACGCGGAGAAAACCCTTTTTCTTTCTGCCTTTCTCTGCGACTTTGCGTCTCTGCGTTCGCTATCTTTGTCATGATTACTTCCTGTCTCCGATGATCCGCACTTCACGGATCAACCTGATGTTTGTCCGTGCCTCGACGGTGTCTTCCACTTTCTCGATCAGATTCTCGATATCGGTTGCCGTCGCGCCGCCCAGGTTGACGATGAAGTTGGCGTGCTTTTCGGAAACCTGTGCATTGCCAATGCGCAAGCCCTTCAAGCCGCAGGACTCGATCAGCCGCGCCGCATAATCCCCCGGAGGATTGCGGAATACCGAACCCGCGTTAGGCAGGTTGAGCGGCTGGGTGGCGATGCGTTTTTGCAGCAATTCCTTGATGCGTGCGCGTGATGCATCGCTATCGCCTTTCGCAAAGCGCAGCCATGCCGCCACAAACCATTCCTCATGCCCGGCGCGAAGAGAAACATGCCGGTAGCCCAGCACATAGTCCGCGGGCGGACGCTCGGTAAACTGGCCCTTGCGATCCAGCGTGAGCACCTGCACCACATGGTTCCAGATTTCATCGCCATAACAGCCGGCATTCATTGCCAGCGCGCCGCCCACCGTGCCGGGAATGCCCGCCAGAAACTCCGCGCCGGTCAAATCGTGATTGGCGGCAAAACGCGCCACTTTCGGCGAGGCCACGCCCGACTCCGCATACACCACGCCGCTCTCACCCATGCCTTCCGGCGCCACGGGGAATCCATAGGTGCGTGATTCCATCGACAGCTTTTTCAGCACGCCATGAAGCAGCACCACAACACCACGCACGCCGCCGTCGCGCACCAGCAGATTGCTGCCCAGTCCAACCATGTGCACAGGCTCCTGTTCGGGAATGGCCTGCAGCAGCAATCGCAAATCTTCAAGATCGGCTGGCACATAAATACGTTGCGCCGGGCCTCCGGCCCGCCAGGACACATGTTTGGCCATGGGCTCGTTATGCAGGAAACGGCCGCGCAAGGCCGGACCGTGCGCCACAAGCCCCGCGGTCTTGCCGCTCATCTCTTCCGGTGCGTGGTATCTGGCTTCCATCCTAGTGGTTGCCTCCCGCGCCCGTGAGTTTTCCAGCCACCTGGCCGATTGAGCCGGCGCCCATCACCAGCACCACATCGCCATCCTGCGCGTGGGTGCGCACTGC
The DNA here is from genome assembly GCA_964404175.1 of uncultured Thiobacillus sp. Lineage (GTDB taxonomy): Bacteria > Pseudomonadota > Gammaproteobacteria > Burkholderiales > Thiobacillaceae > UBA6918. The sequence goes on from CAYOJA010000016.1 coordinate 1,813, forward strand.
CTCGGCAAGATCCGTCACCTGTTCGACGAACAGCGGCTCCACCTTGCCCGCAACGCGCACGGCGCGAGCCAGTGCCCGGCCGTCTGCCGCAACAATCGGGTGTTCACCTGCTGCATAAACTTCTGTCAGTACCAGTGCATCGACTTCGGAAAGCACACGCACGAAATCCTCGAAGCAGTCACGCGTACGGGTGTAACGATGCGGCTGAAAAACCAGCAGCAATCTTTTTTCCGGATAGGCACCGCGTACCGCTGCGATCGTGGCCGCCATTTCAACCGGGTGATGACCGTAGTCATCAATGACGTTTGCCTTGCCGCCATCGGGCAGCGCCATTTCGCCGTAATGCTGGAATCGGCGGCCTACGCCGGCAAATTCGGCCAGGGCCTTGATGATGGCCTCGTTGCTGGCGCCCACTTCGCTCGCCACCCCGATTGCCGCCAGCGCGTTCAGTACGTTATGCCGTCCCGGCAGGTTCAGCGTGATAGGCAGACGCGTTGTACCGCCATTTCGTATCACCGCATCAAACTGCATGGCCGGGCCTGTCGCGCGGACGTTCTCGGCGCGGATATCCGCATCTTCCGAAAAGCCGTAGGTCGTCACCGGCTTGGTGACGCGCGGCAGGATTTCCCGCACGTTTGCATCGTCGATGCAGACCAGCGCACGCCCATAGAAGGGCAGATGCTGGAGAAACTCGACAAAGGCCTGTTTCAGGCGGTTGAAGTCATGCCCATAGGTGTCCATGTGGTCGGCGTCGATATTGGTCACCACCGACACGACCGGCGTCAGGTACAGGAATGAAGCATCCGATTCATCCGCCTCGGCCACCAGAAAATCGCCCTTGCCAAGACGGGCATGCGCACCCGCGGCGGTGAGCTTGCCGCCGATAACAAAGGTCGGATCCATGCCAGCCTCGGATAGACAGGACGCCACCAGCGAAGTCGTCGTCGTCTTGCCATGCGTGCCCGCGATTGCGATGCCCTGTTTCAACCGCATCAGCTCGGCCAGCATCATCGCGCGCGGCACGATGGGAACATGCCTTTCCCGCGCGGCCACAACTTCGGGATTGGTTTCCGGCACGGCGGTGGACACCACCACAGCGTCAGCACCTTCGATATTGCCTGCCTGATGTCCCTGGAAGACCCGCACGCCAAGGCCTTTCAGCCGGCGTGTCGCGGCGCTGTCTGACAGGTCCGAACCCGATACCGTGAACTCCAGATTGGCCAGCACTTCGGCAATGCCGCTCATGCCCGCGCCGCCGATGCCAACGAAATGGATATGCTTGACGGCGTGTTTCATCTCGCGGCTCCTTCGCATACATCAGCCACGGTTCTGGTTGCCTCGGGTTTGGCCAGCGACTGCGCAATGACCGACATGGCAGCCAGCTGTTCACGCCCCAGGGCTGCAAGATGTGCTGCAAGTTTTTCCGCGCTCAATTCACTTTGTTGCATCAACCAGGCTGCGCCGCTTTCTGCCAGGAACCCTGCATTGGTGGTCTGATGATCGTCAACGGCGAAGGGGAAGGGCACGAGAACCGCGGGCACACCTGCGCAGGCCAGTTCTGCAACCGTCATTGCCCCGGCCCGGCAAACCGCCAGATCGCACCATTCGTACAGCGTGGCCATGTCATCGACATAATCACGCACGTCGGCCTCGACGCCGGCGGCGGCATAGTTCGCGCGCAGCGCCTCGACATGCTGCCGGCCAGACTGGTGCACAACTTCCGGTCTGGTATCCGGCGGCAGCAAGGCCAGCGCCTTGGGCAGCAACTCGTTCAGCGCAGTTGCACCAAGGCTGCCGCCCACCACCAGCAGGCGCAAGGGGCCTTCGCGACCGGCATATTTCTCATGCTCATCCGCCAGATGCGCAATCGGCTCGCGCACGGGGTTGCCGGTCCAAACTGTTTCAACGCTGCGGCAGGGCAGCGGCCTGTCGTTTGCATTTTTGAACGCTGAAGGGAAAGCCACCAGCACCTTGTCGGCCAGACAGGCCAGTATTCGATTGGTCAGCCCGGCAATGCTGTTTTGCTCATGGATGACCAGCGGGCGATTCATAAGCGCGGCCATCATGCCACCCGGGAAAGCGGTATAGCCGCCCATGCCCAGCACCACATCCGGTCTGCGCGAAAGAATGGTTCTCAGACTCTGCCAGAATGCGCGCAACAGCATGAACGGTGTCAGCGTGAATCGCAGCAGGCCGTTCCCGCGTAGCCCAGACATCGATACCCAGACAATATCGATACCAGCCGCTGGCACCACACGTGCTTCCAGACCGTTCTTCGTACCCAGCCAGAAAACTTCCCAGCCGCGCGCACGCATTTCATCCGCCACCGCCAGCGCGGGATAGACATGCCCGCCAGTGCCGCCGGCCATGACCATGAGGGTGCGATTGATAGTCGCCATCAGAAGGTCTTATCCCGCACCGTGAATCGGTTTGGGCGCGCGCAACGCACGTTCGCCCCCTCGCCCCTTGTGGGAGAGGGTTGGGGTGAGGGGAAATGATGCGGCGACAATCGAATCAACATCAGAAGGTTTTCCCTCGCATCATCTGCCGGTGCTCCCAGTCGATCCTGAGCAGCACGGCGACGGCAATGCAATTGGCCACGATGCCGCTGCCGCCAAAGGACAGAAAGGGTAGCGTGAGCCCCTTGGTGGGCAATAGGCCGACATTGACGCCGATGTTGATGCCCGCCTGCACACCCAGCCAGATACCAATACCCAGTGCCACCAGGGCACAGAAATTCCGTTCCAGCCGCGCGGCATGCCGGCCAATGAGAAAGGCCTTGCCCACCAGCATCACAAACATGGCCAGCACGACGGCGACACCGACAAAGCCGAGTTCTTCCGCAATCACAGCCAGCAGAAAATCAGTATGCGCCTCGGGCAGATAGAACAGTTTTTCCACGCTGCCGCCCAGACCAAGCCCGGTCCACTCACCGCGGCCGAATGCAATCAGCGCATGGGAAAGCTGATAGCCTTTGCCGTACGGGTCAGCCCAGGGATCAAGGAAGCCGAGAATGCGCTGAAGACGATAAGGCGACATCACGATAAGCGCGACGAAACCCGCCAGCAGCACACCGATCAGGCCGATGAAAACCTTGCCGTTCAGGCCTCCCAGGAACAGGATACCCATGGCGATGCTGATGATGACCACGAAGGCGCCGAAGTCCGGCTCCATCAGCAACAATCCGCCCACCAGCAGCATCACACCCGCCATGGGCATGAAACCTCTTTTGAAGTCATGCATCAGCGCAGCCTTGCGTGTCGTGTAGTCGGCGGCATAAAGCACGGCAAAAAATTTCATCAGCTCGGAAGGCTGCAAATTGGCAAAGCCCAGTGAAATCCAGCGGCGGCTTCCATTGACTTCCTTGCCCAGACCGGGGATCAGCACCACGATCAGCAATACCAGGCCCGCCATGAAAAAGAACGGAGCCGCCTGCTGCCAGATCCGCATGGGCACCTGAAAGGCCAGCACGCCCGCAACCATCGCGACAACCAGAAAAATACCCTGGCGAAGCAGGAAGAAATGTCCCTGATGGCCGGTCATGCGCGAGCCTTCGGCAAAGGCAATCGATGCGGAATAAACCATCACCAGCCCAAAGCCGAGCAAGGCCAGAACCAGCCAGACCAGGGCGAAGTCCAGTTCACCGGAAGGCTTGGGTGCGCGTGCCGTATAAAGCATTAGCCAGCCTCCCGGTTCGATTTGAGCGTGCGTACGGACTGCACGAACACTTCCGCGCGATGAACATAATTGCGGAACATGTCGAAGCTCGCGCAGGCGGGAGACAGCAGCACTGCGTCGCCCTCGTTCGCGAGTTCGAATGCCTGGCCCACGGCTTCAGTCAGCGAGCTGGCCTTTTCCAGGGGCACGCCCGATCCGGCTATGGCCTGTTCGATGAGCGGCGCATCGCGCCCGATCAGGATGACGGCCCGCGCATTGGTTGCCACGGCCTGTTTCAGCGGAGCGAAATCCTGGCCCTTGCCATCGCCGCCAAGAATGACCACGACCTTGCGATCCATGCCGTAAAGCGCGGCCTCAGTGGCGCCGACATTGGTGCCCTTGGAGTCGTCGTAAAAGCGCACGCCGTCAATCTCTTCCACGAATTCGACGCGATGCGGCAGGCCCTTGAAATGCCCCAGTCCCTGCAACAGGCCATCCATGGGCAAGCCTATGCTATTGGCAAGCGCCAATGCGGCCAGTGCATTGGCGGCATTGTGCAGTCCCGTTACCGGCAGGTCAGATACCGCCATGAGTTGTTCCGTTCCGCGGCAAAGTTCGCCTTCACACAGGCCATAATCGCCTTCGGCCGGCTCATTGTTCAATCCGAATGTGACGTGACGCCGCCCGGCCAGAGACAGCGCCATCACCCGGGCATCATCGCGGTTCAGCACCTGCACACCGCGCCCGGAAAAAATCCGTGCCTTGGCTGCCGCATAGGCATTCATGTCCGCGTAGCGGTCAAGATGGTCTTCGCTCAGATTCAGCACGGTTGCAGCATCGGCATTCAGGCTCGAAGTGGTTTCAAGCTGGAAGCTGGACAACTCAAGCGTCCAGACCTGTGGCACCGGTTGTCCGCCATTTTCGATATCCAGCAATGCATCCAGCACCGGCAACCCGATATTTCCCGCAACACAGGTAGCTCGTCCGGCCGCTTCGCTCATCGCTCCGCACATGGCCGTGGTGGTACTTTTTCCATTGCTGCCGGTGATGGCTATCATGCGCATCGGATGTTCGCGGTCGCGATTCAATGCATTGATCGCGCGTGCGAACAACTCCACATCCCCCACGGCCTCAATGCCTTTTTGCAGAGCCCGGGCAACGGCGGGTTCGGCAAGCGGCACACCCGGACTCACCACCAGCATGTCGGTGGATTGAAGCAACGCGTCCTCGAATGGGCCGCAATGAAGCCTTGTATCCGGCAACGCATCGGCCAATGCCTGCCGATGAGGCGGCTGTTCGCGGCTATCGGCCACGGTCACCCTGCCCCCCCGGGCGGAAAGCCATTTGGCGCAGGACAACCCTGTATCACCCAGGCCCAGCACCAGGATATTGCGTCCGGAAAGTTGCAGGCTGTCGTAGTTCATCTCAGCTTCAACGTCGACAAGCCAATCAATACCAGCATCATGGTGATGATCCAAAAACGAACAACGACCTGCGTCTCTTTCCAGCCTTTGAGCTCATAGTGGTGGTGCAGCGGCGCCATGCGGAACACCCGCTTGCCGGTGAGCTTGAACGAGGCGACCTGAATCATCACCGACAGGGTTTCCATGACGAACACGCCGCCCATGATGAAGAGCACGATTTCCTGCCGCACGATGACCGCGACCACGCCCAGTGCCGCCCCAAGCGCCAGCGCGCCCACATCACCCATGAACACTTCGGCCGGATAGGCGTTGAACCAGAGAAACGCCAGGCCGGCCCCCGCGATCGCCGCGCAGAACACCACCAGTTCGCCCGCGCCGGGAATGTGCGGCAAGCCAAGATATTTCGAAAACACGGCATGGCCCGCCACGTAGGCAAAGATCGCCAGGGCGGAAGCCACCATCACGGTCGGCAGAATGGCCAGCCCATCCAGACCATCAGTCAGATTGACCGCATTGCTGGAGCCGACGATGACAAAGTAAGTGAGCACAACAAAACCGGCCGCGCCCAGTGGAATGGCCACGTACTTGAAGAAAGGCACGATCAGCTCCGTTTGCGCGGGCAGATTGGTTGAGTAGGCAATGTATAGTGCCGCCCCCAGGCCAATAACGGACTGCCAGAAATATTTCCAGCGCCCGGCAAGCCCCTTGGGATTCTTGTGGACGATTTTCTTGTAGTCATCCACCCAGCCAATGATGCCGAATCCCAGCGTTGTCAGGAGCGCGATCCAGACATATTTATTGGACAGGTCCATCCACAGCAGCGTGGATATCGCCACCGCCATCAGAATCAGCGCGCCGCCCATGGTGGGCGTGCCGGCCTTGACGAGATGGGTCTGCGGGCCGTCGTCACGCACCGCCTGGCCGAATTTCATGATCTTCAGCCGGTCGATCATCCACGGCCCGATAATGAAGGAAATCGTCAACGCGGTCAGTGTCGCCATCACCGCGCGCAGCGTCAGGTAATTGAACACATTGAACGCGCGAATATCCTGCCCCAGGGTTTGAAACAGCCACAGCAGCATCAGTGCGCCTCCTCTGTCAGACTGTTGACCACGCGCTCCATGCGCATGGCGCGCGAGCCCTTGACCAGCACGGTGACATCAGGCGCCAGCGCATTTTCGACTTCGGCCAGCAATTCCTCGATACGTTCAAAGTGCATGCCGCCGGCACCGAATGCACGCACGGCTTCTTTTGATAGATCACCCAGGCCAAACAACCTTTCGACGCCAGCTTGCCGGGCAGCCAGCCCTACCTGGGCATGCAACGCCGGCGCGGCTTCTCCCAGCTCGCCCATGTCGCCGAGCACGAGATATTTATGCCCCGCCTCTCTCGAAAGCACGTCAAGCGCTGCGCGGGTGGAATCCGGATTGGCGTTGTAGGTGTCATCAATGAAGCGGCCGCCGTGCAGGCCGGGTTTGCGCTGCAAACGGCCCTTCACCCCGGTAAAACCGGCCAGGGATTTTGCAATGGTTTGCAGATCGACACCCACCGCCAGGGCGCAGGCAGCAGCGGCCAGCGCATTGCGCGCATTGTGTTCGCCGGGTACGGGCAGCGTCAGGCTGACCTCGCCCTGTTCCCGCGCATGGATGGTCAGCAGATCTTTGTCGTTCGAGCCGTAAATCCCGCGCACATCAGCCTCGGGATGGAAACCAAAAGTCAGGACATGACGTCCGGCATTGATCTCGCGCCAGTAGTCCGCATGCGGATCGTCCCGGTTGATGATGGCGATGCCTTTTTCGTTCAGCCCCTCGAAGATTTCACCCTTGGCCTCGGCAATGGCCTGCACGGTTCCCATCAGACCGATATGCGCCATGTGCGCATTGTTGACCAGGGCGACATCGGGCTTGGCCAGATGTGTGAGGTAACGGATTTCCCCCGGATGGTTCATGCCCATTTCCAGCACGGCATGGCGATGATGTCCACGGAGCCTGAGCATCATCATGGGACAGCCGATGTCATTGTTGAGATTGCCTTCGGTAGCCAGAACAACTTCCGGATTGCCCGATTGCGACCTGAGTATGGCCGCCGTCATTTCCTTGACCGTGGTCTTGCCGTTGCTGCCCGTGACAGCGATGACAGGTATGCTGAATCGATTGCGCCAGTACGCTGCCAGTTGTCCAAGACCCATGCGTGTGTCTTTAACCCGTATGCTGGGCACCGCCGGAGTCGACGCATCGGAGTTGATCATCACGCCCGACGCGCCGGATTCGATGGCCCGGCCCGCGAATTCCGCGCCGTCGAATTTCTCGCCTTTGAGCGCAATGAACAGATCGCCCGGTTTGATGGCGCGTGTGTCCGTTGATACGGCAAAAAACTCGCAATCGTTCCCGGCCAGATTTCCATTCACTGCAACAGCGGCTTCGGACAAGTGCATCATGGCATCTGCGTTCACGACCTCGGCCTCATCACAATTGTCCTGTCCGCCGCATCATGGTTTCGGCCTCCATGGTCATTCGCGGCCGTGCGCATCCCCACTACGTGGTGCCCCTGCTTACTGCTCATGACCACGCCTCCAATGCTTTCTGTGCAACTTCGACATCGGAGAAAGGAAGTTTCTGCCCCTGGATTTCCTGGTAGTTTTCGTGCCCCTTTCCCGCAATCAGCACGATGTCGCTGGCCTTGGCTTCGCCCACGGCTTCAAAAATGGCGCGAGCGCGATTGGCTTCGATACGGGATGAGCCGGCCTGGACGCCTTCAAGAATGTCCGCAATGATGGCGGTGGGATCTTCGTTGCGCGGGTTGTCGCTGGTGACATACACGAGATCGGCGCCTTGCGAGGCAGTACGTCCCATCAAGGGGCGCTTGCCGCGATCCCGGTTTCCGCCACAGCCAAAAACACAAATGACACGCCCGCTTCCGCTTAGCGGCCGCAGAGTGGCCAGAACTTTTTCAAGCGCATCAGATGTATGTGCGTAGTCCACCACAACCAATGGAAGATTGCCGCCACCCAGCATCTGCATGCGGCCGGCAGGGGGCGTAACGCGCGAAAGCGCATTGCAGGCATCATTCAGGGAAATATCCGACACCAGCAGTGCGGCAAGCGCCGCCATCAAATTGGCGGCGTTGAACCGTCCCAGCAGCCCGGCACGAAGTTCCGCGCGGCCCCATGCCGTGTTGAGCGACAGCACCATGCCTTCGCGATCAGCCGTGATCGTTTCGGCCACCACCTCGCCCTGCTGGAATCCATAACCGACAGTCTTCACAGCATTCTTGCTCGCCGCCAGCGACCGGCCGAATTCGTCGTCAAGATTCAACACGGCGTATTTCAATCCCGGCCAGGTAAACAGGCCCGCCTTGGCTTCGGCATAGGCTTCCATGCTGCCGTGGTAATCCAGATGGTCGCGCGACAGATTGGTCAGCACCGCCACATCAAAATGACAGCCATTGACACGGCCTTGATGCAAGCCGTGCGAAGACACTTCCATGGCGCAGGCACGCGCGCCCTCTTCTACGTAGCGGGCCAGCGTTTCCTGCAACTGGACCGCATCGGGCGTGGTATTGAGCGATGGGCTCAGGCTTCCGGGAAAGCCATTGCCCAGGGTGCCGACAACCACCGCGGAGTTTCCGGTCAAGGCAAGCGCCTGGGCAATCCAGTGCGCCACCGATGTTTTTCCATTGGTTCCGGTTACGCCAAACATGCGGAGCTTGCTGCTCGGCTCGCCATAAACGCGGGCGGCAATGGCGCCAATGTGCCGCTTGAGATCGGGCACCGGAACATTCGGCACCTGCCAGGCCGGATCCCATAAAAAATGGGTCTCGTCCCAGAGAATGGCGGGCGCCCCCTTGGCTATGGCCTGGGGGATGTAAGCACGCCCGTCATGCGACGAGCCGGGATAGGCCGCAAAAGCGATTTGCGGCCCAGCATGGCGACTATCGGTGGTCAACGCGGTCAGCGGCACGTTCAATTGCCTGAGCACCAAGTCTGGATCGGGCGGGCTGACATGGCTCAATCGGGTTTCTCCATGTCAGGCCGCTCCCGGCTTTGTCAGCGATTGCGGTTGCGTTACGCGCGTGGCTGGCACTTCTGGAGCATCGGGAGTCACGCCAAGCTGTCTTAAAGACGCAGCCATGACCTGGGCAAACACCGGGCCTGCCACCGCGCCCCCGTAATACACATCGCCACTTGGCTCATCAATCATTACCGCAATAATGAGGCGCGGATCGGATGCCGGCGCCATGCCGACAAACGATGAAATATATCTGCCATCCGCATAGTGTCCTTCCATCAGCTTGCGGGCGGTGCCGGTTTTTCCCGCCACGCGATACCCGGGCACATTGGCCGCCTTGGCGGTGCCGCCATCGTGCGTGACGGTTTCCATCATCGTGCGCACCATGCGCGCCACTTGCGGCGAAAACACGCGTTCGCCGCTCAATTCCTGGGGTTCGCGCTTGAGGAAGGTCAGCGGCATGACCACGCCGTCATTGGCGAATGCCATGTAGGCTCGCGCCAATTGCATGAGGCTCACTGAAAGGCCATGCCCGAAGGCATGAGTTGCCTGTTCCACCGGTTTCCAGGTAGACGGATCGCGTAGCCGGCCGCGTGCTTCGCCCGGGAAGCCCGAACCAGGCTTTTCACCAAACCCCGAGCGGTTCAGCACATCCCAGAACTGCACCGAAGTTAGCTGCATGGCCATTTTCACCGACCCGATGTTGCTGGACTTCTGCAGGACTTCTGTAACGGTCAGCTCAGGCTTGTAATGCTCGTCGGTAATGTGCTTGCCGCCGACAGAATAATCCCTGGGTAGATATAAACGGGTATCTGGCCGCACCAAACCACGTTCCAGCGCGGCGGCAATCGTGAACGGCTTGATCGTTGAACCCGGCTCGAACGTATCGATGACCGCGCGATTGCGCATCAGGTCCGGCTTGTAGTTTTTGCGGTTGTTGGGATTCACTACCGGGAGATTGGACAAGGCAAGGATTTCACCTGTCTTGGCATCCAGCACCACGACGCCACCGCCTTTTGCCTTGTGTTTTTCCACGGCTGCCGACAGCTCGCGGTGCGCGAGATATTGCAGCTTCAGGTCAAGCGCAAGCCCGAGATTGCCGCCCATGCGCGCACCGCGTGCCGGGCTCAAATCCTGAATCACATGGCCGCGCCTGTCTCGCAGTACATGGCGGCTGCCGGCCTTGCCCGCCAGCCAGTCCTGATAGGCCAGTTCAACGCCCTCCTGGCCGACATCGTCGACGTTGGTGAAACCAACCACATGAGCGGCGATTTCCCCTTGCGGATAAAAGCGGCGGAATTCCCTGTGCAGTTTCAGACCGGGCAATCCCAAGGCCGCCACTCGCGCCGCCTGTTCAGGCGTCAGTTTGCGGTTAATCGCCACCTCACCTTTGTGCGGCGTTTTAAGCTTCTTCGCCAGCGCATTGACTGGCATATCCAGCACGTTCGCCAAACGGACGATTTGCTGATAGTTCAATTTCTGCGTATGGTCTGGCCGCGCCCACAAGGTTTCCACATGAGTACTGATGGCGAGCGCCTGCCCGTTGCGATCCAGTACCATGCCGCGATTTGCCGGAATCGCAAGCTTGCGCGATGCCACCGCATCGCCCTTGCCTTGCAAAAAGTCCGTATTCAGACCCTGCAAATACAACGCGCGCACGGCCAGCGCCAGGAACCAGACCGCCAGCAGCCCGGCAACCAGGGCAACACGCCAGGGAACGATATGAACCTGAAGCAGTTTTCTGCTCGAATAGTTCACGGCTTCGCCCCTGATTCGATCAGCAAAATCCTGTCCAGTGGCGCTGATACGAGGCCCAGTTCATGCTGGGCAAGGGACTCCACCCGGGCGTGGCTGACCAGCGTTCCCTGCTCAAGCTGTAACTTGCCCCATTCCACTTCCAGGTCTCTCGCCTCTTTTTTCAGGTTCTCAAGGTCCATGAACAGCATTCGTGCCCGATGCTGGGCCGTCACCACCGCCAAGGCGCAAATCAACAGCACCAGCGTCAACGCTATATCCAGCCGCTTCACACCGGCGCATCCGTGCGTTCAGCCACGCGCAACACCGCACTGCGTGCGCGAGGGTTGATTTCAATTTCCGATTCCCTGGCATGAATCGCCTTGCCAACCCGGCGCAGCCGCCCCGGCGCAATGTCCGCTGCCCGCACCGGCAATCCACGCGGCAACTCCGGGCCACGTTCTTCATCCCGCATGAACCGCTTGACGATTCGGTCCTCCAGGGAATGAAAACTGATCACCGCAAGCCTGCCGCCAGGTTTGAGTCTCCGGACACATACTGGCAACACCGCCTCTAGCTCCTCAAGCTCACGATTGAGGTAAATCCGTATAGCCTGAAAGGTGCGCGTCGCCGGATGCTGGCCAGGCTCGCGTTTGCGCACCGCATTCGCGGCAATTTGCGCAAGCTCACCCGTTGTGCGAATCGGCGATGCTGTTCGCGCCGCAACAATCGCATGCGCAATCTGTCGAGCAAACCGTTCCTCGCCATAGCGTTTGATCACCTCCACCATTTCGTTTTCTTCCGCATGCGCAATCCACTCGGCCGCACTGAGCCCGCTCTCCGGATCCATGCGCATGTCGAGCGGGCCGTCCATGCGAAAACTGAACCCGCGTTCAGCCTCATCCAGTTGCGGCGACGACACGCCAATATCCAGCAGAATGCCGTCGACCTTGCCAGCCGCCAGTCCGTCCAGCGCCTCGTCCATGCGCGAAAAAGGCGCGCGAACCAGACTTAAGCGCGGGTCGTCAATTCGCCTGCCCGCCTCTATCGCTGCCGGGTCGCGATCCATCGCGATCAGTTTTCCCGCCGGCGACAGTTGTTTCAAAATCAACCCGCTGTGCCCGCCACGGCCAAACGTGCCATCCACATACACGCCGTCCGGCTTGATGGCCAGTGCGTCAATCGCTTCCCTGGCCAGCACCGGAACGTGCGTCATCACAAAGTAAAACCCTCCAGTTCGGGAGGCAGTCCGTTTTCGCCAAAAGTCAGCGCCTGCGCGATCCGCGCTTGCCATTTTTCCTCATTCCACAACTCCACCCGGCTGACCTGACCGGCCAGCACCACGTTTTTATCGAGACCGGCAAATTTGCGCAGCATGGGCGGCAACAAAATCCGCCCAGCGCCATCCATTTCCATTTCCTGCGCGTAACCGATCATCAACTGCTTGATACTGCGTGTATGAGGATTGAAGTCAGACAGCCCGGAGAGCTTTTTCTCGATGGGTTCCCATTCGGGCAGGGGGTAGAGCAACAGGCACTCGCTGGGATCAGCCGTCACGATCACGCGGCCGCTCGCCACCGCCAGCAGCACGTCACGATGCCGGGACGGCACAACGACCCGGCCCTTGCTGTCCAGACTGACGGTGCTGACACCGCGGAACATGTCTCCCTCTCTCCTTTTTTGATTGTGGGTGATCACTCACCTTGGACGCCATGAATAACCGGGCATACCCATAATCATCCACCAAATGGCACTTTTACCCACTATAGAGGGAAGAAATCCGCACTGTCAAGCAACTAATTGAAAATTTTCCTGTAAGGTCAAAGACTTACAGAACCTATCCACAGATCAGGCTTGTCATATAAAACAATGGGGTTATCTATGCATTCTAACTACAATGCACAGATAAGTTGCATAACTTATTGAATTGATTGATGGGGAGTTGGCCGATAAGCCGGGTTCTGTAAAGGGTTGCCCCTGTGACAGCCATTCCTCTAGATCCGCCATTGCTGGCGGATTCAAGCCACCTACCCGCAGACTCAGCGAGCCGCTTCATCGCCTGCCTATTTGGTGTTGCTCCGGATGGAGGTTACCGCGTTTCACCCCGGTCTTAACCGGCTCGTCTCTGTGGCCCTGTTCCTCGCCTCGCGGCGTCCGGCCGTTAGCCGGCATCCTGCTCTGTGGAGCCCGGACTTTCCTCTCCGTGCGGATGCACGCAGCGGCTGCCTGACCAACTCCCCTGCCAATTATAGGGTTGTTTAGTGCCTGATTATTGACTAATACACATAACAAGGAGCCGCGATACGACTCTGGAAGCCTGTTCAAGCGGGCTCAATATTATTTGAGGAGACCATCATGAGACGACGGCTATATTTCATGGTGCCGGATGTAACCGGCGCCCGTGTTATTCGCGACGAGTTGCTGCTCGCCCGCATTGAAGACAGCCACATACACGTGCTGGCAAAAGACGGCGTACCGATGGAAGGTCTGCACGAGGCGTCGATTCTGCAGAAAACCGATTTCGTGCACGGCGCGGAAACGGGCCTTGTAATCGGTGGCGGCATTGGCATTCTGGCCGGGCTGGTTGCCATTTTGTTCCCGCCTGCTGGTGTCAACCTGCAACTGGTGACGATTCTGGTTACTGCCCTTATTGGCGCTGCCTTTGGCGCCTGGGTTTCAAGCATGGTGGCCAGTTCCATCCCCAATTCACGCCTCAAGACATTTGAAGCCGGTATTGAATCGGGCCGCATTCTTATGATGGTGGACGTACCCGCGGGCCGCGTGGACGAAATCAGGAAACTCGTTGCCTCGCGGCATCCGGAAATCAGCGGCACCTTGCAGGAACCCACCATACCGGCGTTCCCCTGAACCACAACCTCCCTGCCGCGATTCCCCTGTCGCGGCCTTGACCTGAAGCGCAAGGCTTTCAGGTATGACGGCAGGCAAAAAAAGCCTGCCGTTGTTTTGTCAATCAGAAACTTTCCAATCCACAGTTTCACCCGCCCTCAACGGAACGAGTTTCTCCCCACCCATGTCCAGGCTTTCGGGCACCGGCCAGCTTGCTTTTTTTAAAGTAATTCTCTGCGTATTGCGCGGCAGGCCGTAAAAATCGGGGCCGAAGAAACTGGCGAAGGCTTCGAGTCTGTTGAGCGCACCGGCCTGCTCAAAGGCTTCAGCATACAGTTCGATGGCGGCGTGGGCGGTGTAGATGCCGGCGCAGCCGCAGGAGGTTTCCTTGGTATTTTGTGCATGCGGCGCGGAGTCGGTGCCGAGGAAAAATTTCGGATTGCCCGAGATGGCGGCGGCGATCAGCGCCTCTCGGTGCGTTTCGCGTTTCAGCACGGGCAGGCAGTAGTAGTGTGGACGAATGCCGCCCCTGAACATGGCGTTGCGGTTGTAGAGCAGATGGTGCACGGTAATGGTCGCGCCGACATGCGCAGGCGCGGATTTGACAAATTCGGCGGCCTGCCGGGTGGTGATGTGTTCCAGCACGATTTTCAGTTTGGGGAAATCTTTCATCAGCCGGGTGAGATGCCGGTCGATGAACACGGCTTCGCGGTCGAACACGTCGACATCGGCATCGGTCACCTCGCCATGCAGCAATAAAGGCACGCCGTGCTCTTCCATGGCGGCGATGGCGGGATAGGCCTTGTGCATGTCGGTGACGCCCGAATCGGAATTGGTTGTAGCCCCCGCCGGGTAATATTTGATGGCATGAATGAAGCCGCTTTGTTTTGCCCTGGCAATCTCGGCGGGTGGCGTGTTGTCGGTGAGATAAAGCGTCATCAAGGGTTCGAATGAAACACCGGATGGCACGGCCGCAAGAATTCGATCACGATAGCCGCGCGCCGCGTTCACAGTTGTCACCGGCGGTCTCAGGTTGGGCATGACGATGGCTCGTGCAAAGCGCTTCGCGGTATCGGGCAGCACGCTTGTCATGGCTTCGCCGTCACGCAAGTGCAGGTGCCAGTCGTCGGGGCGAGTGATTGTCAGTTCATTCATGTTCTTGCATCAACAGTTCATAGAGCTCGGATTTTTTGTGGCCGGTGATTTTCGCTGCAAGCTTCGCCGCCTGGCTTGCCGGCAGTTCTTCGGCCAGCATTCTGGCAATACGCCCGGCCTCGGCTATCACTGGAATTTCATTTTCCACGCCTTCCACAACCAGCACAAATTCCCCTTTTTCGTGATAGTCGCTGGCATCCAGCCAATCGGCTGTCTCGGCCAGTTTCATCTCGGACAGCTCTTCAAATTGTTTGGTCAGTTCGCGCGCGATGAATATCCTGCGATTTCCACCAAGCATCCGTGCCATGTCCGCCAGGGTTTCTCGCACGCGATGCGGCGCTTCATAAAAAACCAGCGAACAGGGCAGTGGTTTCAAGGAAGCAAGCGCTTCCTGCCGGGCTTTTGCCTTGGGCGGCAAAAAACCCGCAAACAGCCAGGGACCGTGGGACAGCCCTGAAACCGACAACGCGGCAACTGCAGCACTGGCGCCTGGTACAGGAATCACGGGCAACCCGGAGCCACGAACAGCCACAACCAGTCTGCTTCCCGGGTCGGAGATGGCCGGGGTTCCCGCATCGGTGACGTAAGCCACGGACTCGCCATTGCGGATCGTTTCGATCAGTTTTTCGGCGCCCCGCTGTTCGTTGTGCGCCCGAACAGAAAGCAGCGGTTTGCTGATGCCAAGTGTCGACAGCAATTGTCCGCTGACTCGCGTATCCTCCGCGGCGACACGATCCACCCGCTTCAATATGTCCAGCGCACGCAGGGTAATATCGCCCAGATTTCCGATGGGCGTGGCGACTACGTACAATCCGGGGGATAACGGGCCTTCATTCATTCGTCTATTGTCGCAAATGCTGAAGCAACTATTGGGAAAATTCGCTGAGAACCGCGCGGAAAATTTGCTGAAATCCGCCGGCCTCGCCATCGAGGCGCGCAACTGGCGCTGCCGTCAAGGCGAGATCGATCTGATTGCACGCGAGGGCAGCGTCCTGGTATTTGTGGAAGTGCGCAGCCGCAAACACAGTGAATTCGGCACCGCCGCCGACAGCATCACTCTTGCCAAACAACGCCGAATCATCAAGGCAGCCAGACATTATCTGGCTACGCTGCCAGCGACTCCCGCTTGCCGCTTCGATGTCATTACCCTTGACAAAGGCCATGAACCCGAATGGATCAAATCGGCTTTCGATGATTTCGGATAATCGGGGATAATGCCAGCATGATTGACCGCATCATCGAACAATTCAATGAATCGGCACGTTTGAAACTGGACATGTCTGACCTGCTTCCACCCGCCATTGCGCGGGCAGCGGATCAGATCCTGCAATGCATCCTGCGCGACGGCAAGATTCTGACCTGTGGCAACGGCGGGTCGGCCGCGGATGCGCAGCACTTTGCCTCGCTGATGGTCAATCGCTACGAACTTGATCGCCCGGGTCTTGCAGCCATCGCCCTGAGCACCGACACATCGGTACTGACATCCATCGCCAATGACGACGCTTTCGAACAGGTGTTTGCCCGTCAGGTCTCGGCGCTGGGTCATCAGGGTGACATTCTGCTGGCCATTTCCACCAGCGGTCATTCACCCAATATATTGGCCGCCGCCGAGGCTGCGCGCCGGCGCGACATGACGGTCATCGCCCTGACGGGACGAGATGGAGGCGGACTTGCGGAACAATTGAGTGACAACGATGTTCTTATCTGCGTGCCGGCGGATTCCACCGCCCGCATTCACGAAATCCATTTATTGACCATACACTGTCTGTGCGATGCCGTGGACAGCGCATTACTAGGAGTTGAAACATGAAAAAAATCACGTGGGCTGCCTTGCTGGTGGCCAGTTTGCCGCTGTTCCATGGATGTGCCGCCGTCGTGGTCGGCGGCGCCGCAACCGGCGTCATGATGGCGGACGACCGCCGCAAGACCGGCGTATATCTGGAAGACGAAGAGATCGAGTTGCGCGCAATGGACCGTCTGCGCGGCCAGTTCCCGGAAAAAACCGTCAGCGTATCCGTGACCAGCTTCAATCATCAAGTGCTGCTGACCGGCCAGGTGCCCGACCAGGAAACCAGGGCCCGGGTGCAGGAAGCCATCCGCGTCATTCCCAATGTTGCCAAGGTTTATGACGAAACCACCGTCTCCGGGGTCACTTCACTCACCTCGGAAACCAACGACGCGTCCATCACCACCAAGGTGAAAGCGCGATTTGTCAGCAGCGACAAGGTAGCCTCCAACCATGTGAAAGTCGTCACCGAGGCCAGCGTGGTCTACCTGATGGGTTTGGTCACCAGAGAAGAAGGTGAGGAAGCCGCGCAGATTGCCGCGTCCACCAAGGGCGCCACCCGCGTGGTGAAGGTATTTGAATACCTGAACTGATAGCAACCAATTCGAACACGCCCCTCGCCCATCCATGAAATACCGAGACTTGCGTGATTTCATCGCCCAGCTTGAACAGATGGGCGAACTGAAACGTGTCGCGCTGGAAGTCGACCCCAAGCTGGAAATGACCGAGTTTTGCGATCGCATACTCAAGCGCGAAGGCCCGGCCATCCTGTTCGAGAAACCCAAGGGGCATTCGATCCCGGTGTTGGGTAACCTGTTCGGCACGGTCAGGCGCGTGGCACTGGGCATGGGCGAGGAAGATCCGGCGAAATTGCGCGAGATCGGCAGGTTGCTTGCCCACCTGAAAGAACCGGAACCGCCCAAGGGTCTGAAGGACGCCTGGGAAAAATGGCCGCTGCTCAAGCAGGTGATGAACATGTCACCGAAGGAAGTTGGCAGCGCGCCATGCCAGGATGTCGTGTGGGAAGGCAAGGACGTGGACTTGTCGCGTCTGCCCATCCAGACCTGCTGGCCGGGTGATGCGGGACCGCTCATCACCTGGGGGCTCGTTATTACACGCGGCCCGCACAAGAAACGGCAAAACCTCGGCATCTACCGGCAACAGGTCATCGCGCCGAACAAGGTCATCATGCGCTGGCTGGCTCACCGTGGCGGCGCGCTGGATTTTCGCGAATTTCAGCAGGCGCATCCCGGTCAACCGTTCCCGCTGGCCGTCGCGCTGGGCGCCGACCCGGCCACCATCCTCGGCGCGGTAACGCCAGTGCCGGATTCGTTATCCGAATATCAGTTCGCCGGATTGCTGCGCGGCTCGAAAACCGAAGTCGTGAAATGCCTCGGTTCGGATTTGCAAGTGCCGGCAAGCGCGGAAATCGTGCTTGAAGGCCATATTCATCCGGATGAGTTGGCACCTGAAGGGCCTTTCGGCGACCACACCGGTTATTACAACGAAGTGGAGAAATTTCCAGTCTTCACCATCGATCGCATCACCATGCGGCGCGATCTGATTTACCACAGCACCTACACCGGCAAACCGCCGGACGAACCCGCCATTCTGGGTGTCGCGCTGAATGAAGTGTTCGTGCCCTTGCTGCAAAAACAGTTTCCGGAAATTTCCGACTTCTATCTGCCACCCGAGGGATGCAGCTACCGCATGGCCGTGGTCAGCATGAAGAAACAATATCCCGGCCACGCCAAGCGCGTGATGTTCGGCGTGTGGAGTTTTCTGCGCCAGTTCATGTACACCAAGTTCATCCTCGTCACAGACGAAGATGTCAACGTGCGCGACTGGAAGGAAGTCATCTGGGCATTGACGACGAGAGTCGATCCCGCACGAGACACCCTCATCGTCGAAAACACGCCCATCGACTACCTCGACTTCGCCAGCCCGGTCTCCGGCCTGGGCTCCAAAATGGGCATCGACGCCACCAACAAGTGGCCGGGCGAAACCAGTCGGGAGTGGGGCACGCCGATCACCATGGATGCAAACGTCAAAGCCAGGGTGGACGATCTTTTTGGTCAGCTATCCCTTTAGAGGTTAGCTGGCCCGGTCTGGATATTTTTCCTGACCTCGATTTCCGTGTGCGTCAGCGTGACCTCCACGGACTTGACAGGCAAGATGCGCAGTTCATATTCCCCGGTCTCGGGTGACATGAGCTTGAGCATGGTTTGCGTGACATAGGTCGCGCCCATCGGGGAATCAATCGTGCCAGTGTGGTTGATGTTGAAAACGCCGCTTGTTACCACCGAACCGTTCCTGCTCAGGCTGGCCTGGTAGCTGTTCCATTTTCCGATCTCTGCCGGGTCATCGCCATGCTGGGCCTTGAAGTTGATCGCCACGGGAGACATGTCGGACGAAAGCTGGATCAATACCGGTCCGTAACTGCCATCCTCGCTGGCCGCCACAGGAATCTGAAAATCCCGCTCGCCCGTTGTCACGCCTTCGCAGCCAGTCAAGGTAAAAGCCGCCAGCAGCGCCGATAGCACCCCGGCGTTGAGTGTTTTGTTCATGTGTTCATTCCTCCTGGCAGCTTGTGCAACCTTTCCTGAAAATCGAGTAGCGCGTGATGAAGATATAGAGCAACACCGGATAGATTGCGAGTAGACCATACTCCCACTGCGCAAGCGCTTCACCCTGCCACCAGCGTATGGCCGTCACAAACCCATGAATCAGCGCCATGCCAAACAGCAGAAAATACAAAACCCGCAGAAGCATCTTCACTGCGGCATGCCCTGATAAACCCATTCGACCAGCGCATCCTGCGCGGTGCCACCACGTTCGGCATTCGGGTGGTTGATGAAGTTGACCAATATCCAGCGGCGGCCCTGATTGTCGAACACATAACCCGCCAGGCTCTTCGCACCAGTGAGTGTGCCGGTCTTGAGGTGTGCGTGGCCCGCAACGCCATTGTTTTTCACGCGGGTCTTCATGGTGCCATCAACCGCTGCAATGGGAAGCGAGGACTCCAGCTCGGCAAACAGCGGCCCTTGATAGACTGATTGCAGGAGGCGGGCCATTGACAGGGGGCTGATGCGCTCCATGCGTGAAAGCCCGGCACCGTTTTCAATGACCAGCTCGGGAAATTTCAGTCCCTTGCCCAGCAGCCATTCACGCACCACTCTCGCGCCTTTCTCCGGCGTGCCGGGCGCACCGAGTTTTTCGGCACCCAACGTCAAAAGCAACTGTCGCGTCATGACATTGTTGCTCCACTTGTTGATGTCACGAATGACATAAGCAAGCGGCGGCGAATCCTGCCGGGCCAGAAGCCCTGATGTCGCGGGAGTCGCGCCCTGCACAAGCTTACCGGACAAGCTGCCGCCGGCTTCCTTCCACAGCGTCAGGAATACACCCGCGGCAGTAAGGGCGGGATCACCGAGATTGACCGAATAGCTTTTCTCACCACATGCCCGCGAGAAATTGCCTGACACAACCAGCAGTTGCCCGCCGTTTCCGGATATCAGATCAAACTCCGGCCGGCCCTCTTCATTGCAGTAGCCATTGGTCAGTCGCATCTGGTTCACAACACTGTATCCTGAGGGAAGCGGATCGACGCTCAGTTTCACCCCCAAATTTTCTGCGTTCACACGAACCGTGGTTGAATTGAAATTGGCCAGCAGAGCGGATGGCGGTGTGTTGTAAGCACGGCGGGGGTCACCATCAAATCGCCCCGGGTCGAACGCGGGCAGATCGAACCAGGTGGCATCCGCTACCAAGTCGCCTCCAATCGCCGTCACCCCACGCTGCCTCAGGTCACGCACCAACAGCCACACACGTTCAAGTGTCAGCGCGGGGTCACCATAGCCTTTCAGGTACAGATTGCCGTCGAGCTTGCCATTCACAACGGGCCCATCTGCATATGCTTCTGTTTTCCAGACATATGCCGGTCCTAGAATCTCAAGTCCGGCAAACGTTGTCAGCAGCTTCATTACCGAAGCCGGATTGAACGCTGATTGTGCCTGGTGCGTAAAAGCCGGCTCGGCCTTGCCTGCTTCCCAGACAACCACGCCAAAACGGCTTTCCGGAATGCCCGCGGACTTGAGCGCGCCGCTGATTTGCGGAGGAAAATTCTGCGCGGCCGCCAGCAGGGGCACCACAGCCAGCAGAAATGCAGCGCGGCGAATGAAAAAAAATGGGGCCTTCATCGGCCCCATTATGCCAAGCAATTTCGCAATCAGCTCAGGTCATTCACATACCACGCCATCGCTTCTTTCAGCCCTTCCGCCATGCGGTGCGACGGCTCGTAGCCCAGAAGATTTCGCGCCTTGCCAACATCGGCCTGAGAGTGGCGGACATCGCCCGCGCGGAAATCGCGGTAAGCGGGCTTGAAACTTTGCAGATGCGGGAAGTGCGGCAACAGGCTGACGCGGATGGCTTCGAACAAGTCATTCAGGGTGGTGCGATCACCCACCGCCACGTTGTAAACCTGGTTGGATGCCTCGGGGTTTTCCGCTGTCGCGGACAGGATGTTGGCCTGAATGACATTGTCGATATAGCAGAAATCGCGGCTGGTCTCGCCGTCGCCGTTCACGTACACCGTTTCGTTGTGGATCATGCTGGCAACCCACTTTGGAATCACCGCGGCATAGGCGCCTTCCGGATCCTGGCGGCGGCCGAAGATATTGAAGTAGCGCAGGCCGATGGACTGCATGCCATAGGCAGTCCCGAATACGTCGGCGTACAGTTCATTGACGTATTTCGTCACCGCGTAGGGAGACAAGGGTTTGCCGATGACATCTTCCACCTTGGGCAGGCCGGGATGATCGCCATAGGTCGAGCTGGATGCGGCATACACAAAGCGCCTGACACCAGCATCCCGCGAGGCCACCAGCATGTGGATAAAGCCGTCGATATTGGACGCATTGGTAGTCAGCGGATCTTCGATGGAACGCGGCACCGAGCCCAGCGCGGCCTGATGCAGCACATAATCCACGCCGGATACGGCCTTGCGGCAAGTCTCCAGGTTACAGATATCCCCGCGCAGAAAGGTGAAGCGCGACCATTTTTCCTCGCCCACACTGGCCGCGACTTCGTCCAGGTTTTTCTGATGGCCGGTGGCAAAATTGTCCAGCGCGACCACATGCTGATTGAGATTCAGCAGGGCTTCGACCAGATTGCAGCCGATGAATCCCGCCGCTCCTGTCACCAGCCAGGTTTTTGGCGCGGCAAGAAGCTGCGCCTGAACATCCTGATAGCGCGACATCAAAGCCTCCAGAGCTTGAAGCCGGCACCGGTCACGGCGTCAGGATCATAGGCGGATTTCACATCGGTGAAGACACCGCCTTTTTTCAGCTTCGCGGTCAAACCGCCAAAGGGTTTGTCCAGATATTCCTTGTGCGCCACGGCCGCGATCACCGCATCGCATTCGGGCATGTCTTCCCACTTCGTCAGGCTAATGCCGTATTCGTGCTCGGCTTCTTTCGGTTCACCCAGAGGATCATGCACATTGACCACGCAGCCAAAGGATTTCAGTTCGCGGATCACGTCCACCACCTTGGAATTGCGCAGGTCGGGACAGTTTTCCTTGAAGGTCAGGCCCAGCACATTAACCTTGGCGCCCTTGACCTGCACGCCGTTGCCGATCATCTTCTTTACGGTCTCCTGCGCCACATAGGCGCCCATGCCGTCGTTGATGCGGCGGCCGGCCAGAATCACCTGCGGGTGGTAACCCAGCATGTCGGCCTTGTGCGTGAGGTAATACGGGTCAACGCCGATGCAGTGGCCACCAACGAGGCCCGGCCGGAAGGGCAGGAAATTCCATTTGGTGCCGGCGGCTTTCAGCACTTCCAGCGTGTCGATGCCCAGCCTGTGGAAAATCAGCGACAGTTCGTTCATCAGCGCGATGTTCAGATCGCGCTGGGTGTTCTCAATAACCTTGGCGGCCTCGCCTACCTTGATCGAACTGGCCTTGTGCACGCCGGCGGTAATCACGCTGCCATACAATTCAGCGACTTTTTCCAGCGTGGCGGCATCGTCGCCGGACACCACTTTCACGATTTTTGTAATCGTCCTTTCCTTGTCACCCGGATTCACGCGCTCGGGCGAATAGCCAACATGAAAATCCTGCATCCACTTCATGCCGGAATTTTTTTCCAGAATGGGAATGCAGACTTCCTCGGTCGCGCCTGGATACACGGTGGACTCATACACCACCGTGGCGCCTTTTTTCATGTATTTGCCCACTGTCGTGGAAGACCCGACGAGGGGGGAAAAATCCGGTATGTGTGCCTCATCGACTGGCGTGGGCACGGCGACGATGATGAAATCGGCTTTTGAGAGTTCGGACGGATCGGTCGTCACCTTGAGGCGGGTGGCGGCTTTGAGATCCTCTGTTGAAACTTCGCCGGTGGGGTCGCAAAATCGACGGTAGCTGTCTATTTTTTCAGTCGACAAGTCATAACCAATGGTGTCATATTTCTTGCCGAATTCGACCGCGAGGGGCAGGCCTACATAGCCCAACCCGACCACTGCAACCACACTCATGAAAGCGCTCCTATGAAAAAAGTGAATATCCTGGCCGGTCGATTTTACCCAAAGATGATGGCTTTACTGACCGGAGTGATAGTTTGTTCGGGATTTTTACTGAGCAAGGCGCATGCCGAGGTCGCCGATACCCTGCTGAAAATCAAGCCCGCCGTGGTCGGCATCGGCACCTATCAGCCGCTGCGCAGCCCGCGCGGCCATCTGAAGGGAACCGGGTTTGTCGTCGCCGACGGGCGTCACGTCGTCAGTTGTTATCACATCGTCAAAGCCTTGCCCGACATCGAGAAAAACGAAACCTGGGCGGTTTTTCTTGGACAAGGCAGGGACATCCAGTACCGTGCCGCAACCAAGGTCGCCATTGACGAAGAAAACGATCTTGTCCTGCTGAAAATCGAAGGCGATCCCCTCCCCGCGATGAAACTGGGTGATGCAACGGCAGCCCGCGAGGGCGAACAACTCTATTTCACCGGCTATCCCATCGGTTCGGTGCTCGGCCTCAATGCTTCCACCCACCGTGCGGGATTGGCCGCCATCGTGCCCATATTCCAGCCGCTGGGGCAGGCAGGCAGACTCAACGCCCGCACCATCCGTCAGGCTGACAATCCATACCGCATTTTTCAGCTGGATGCCATCGCTTATCCCGGCAACAGCGGCAGCCCCCTGTGGCACCCGCAGACAGGCGAGGTGATGGGCGTGGTCAACTCGGTGTTCGTCAAGGGCGCGAAGGAAACCGTACTCACCGACCCCAGCGGCATCAGTTATGCCATTCCCGCCACTTACATCAGGGACTTGATGAAGCGGGCTGGATTAAGCCAGTAGATATTTCTCGCCCGCTTCCGGCACCTGCGCTTCCCAGCCCAGGTCATGCCGGATTTTTCCGGCAAACAGGTCAGCGGTTTCCGCCTCGCCATGCACCACAAAGCATTTACGGGGGGCAGCGCGGAACCTGCCAAGCCAGCCCATCAGCGCGTCCTGATCGGCATGGGCCGACAAGCCGCCGATGGTATGTCGGCGCGCCCGCACCGGAACTTCTTCGCCCATGATGCGCACGCTTTTCGCGCCATCCACCAGCCGCCTCCCAAGCGTGCCCTGCGCCTGGAAGCCGACAAAAATCACGCTGTTTTCATCGCGAGGCAAATTGTGCCGGAGGTGATGCTTGATGCGCCCCGCATCGCACATGCCGGACGCCGCGATGATGATGGCGCCACCGGAAATGCGGTTGATGGCCTTGGAGTCCTCCACCGTTTCGGTAAACGTCACCGATAAAGGCGTATGCCGTCCGGCCTGCATGTGGCTGACGAAACCGCGTGCTTCTTCGTCCAGCAGCCGATGGTGTCTGAGCGTGATTTCCGTTGCCGCGCGCGCCATCGGCGAATCCACGAAAATGCGCGGCTTGCCAATAAGCCGGCCATTCTGCGCCAGGTCTGAGAGGATAAACAGCAGATCCTGCGTGCGGCCCACGGCAAAAGCTGGAATGACGATGTTGCCGCGCCGGCGTTCCAGTGTCTCGTTGACAGCCTCCACCAGTTCGTCTGTCGTTTCGTTCATTGGCTTGTGCAAACGGTTTCCATAGGTGGACTCCACCACCAGATAATCCGCCTGCTCGATGGGTGTCGGGTCGTTCACCAGGGGATGACCCGGCTGTCCGAGGTCGCCGGAAAAAACGACTTTCCGTGTTACGCCCTCTGTCTCCAGCCATACCTCCAGAATGGAAGACCCCAGAATATGCCCCGCATCCCTGAACCGCACTTTCACGGATGCATGGGGCTGGATTTCCATGTCATAGCCCACGCCATGCAACTTGCGCAGACAGTCCCGCGCCTGCGCAACGGTGTAGATCGGATTCACGCTATCGGGGTCACGCAGCGTCTCGCCGCGCCGCTGCCACTCGCGGGCGCGTTCCGCTTCTTTCTCCTGGATGTGGGCGGAATCCAGCAGCATCACCTCAAGCAGATCGCAGGTTGCGCGCGTCGCGTAGATCGGTCCGTCAAACCCGCGTGCAACGAGCAGGGGCAATAATCCGGAGTGGTCGATGTGCGCATGCGTCAACAGCACAAAATCAACCTGCCTGGCTTTCAGATGCAGCGCATCGCGGTTTTTCTGCGCGGCCCCCAGCCCCTGAAACAAGCCGCAATCGACCAGAAACCGCACCGATTCCGTTTCCACCAGAAAACAGGAACCGGTAACTTCACCGGCCGCGCCAAGAAAAGTGATATTCATTTGATTTCGTCCAGTATGGATAGTGCGGTGGCCGCCATTTGCATCATCTCTTCTTCGCCAATTACATATGGCGGCATGAAATAAACCGTTTTGCCGATCGGCCGCAGCAGCACACCGTTCTTCAGCGCGGCCTGATAGGCGCGGGTGGAAAAACCCGGTGTGGCATCCGCCACATCGAAGGCCCAGATCATGCCTCGATTGCGGAAATGCCGGACACGATGATGCCCTTTGACAGGCTCAAGCAAAACAGAAAACCGTTCCGCCCTGGCGCGGTTGGCTTCAAGCACCCTGTCCTGCTCGAAGATGTCCAGCACCGCCAGCGCCGCGCGGCAGGCCAATGGATTGCCGGTATAGGAATGCGAGTGCAAAAACCCTCTGGCCGTTTCATCCGCATAGAAGGCAGCGTAGATATCGTCGGTCGTCAGCACGCAGGAAAGTGGCAGATAACCGCCGGTGATGCCCTTGGACAGGCAGATAAAATCTGGCTGTACGCCAGCTTGTTCGCACGCAAACATCGTTCCGGTTCTGCCGAAACCCACAGCAATTTCATCCGCAATCAGGTGAACCCCGTAGCGTGTGCACAGCTCGCGTGCACGCGCAAGGTAAGTCGGGTGATACATGGCCATGCCGGCCGCACCCTGCACCAGCGGTTCCAGAATGAAGGCCGCCGTCTTGTCCGCGTGCTGCCGCAAATGATCTTCCAGCGCCGAGGCACAACGCAAGGCATGGGATTCGGCGCCTTCACCGCTTTCGGCCAGCCTGAAATCAGGCGATGGCATCTGCACGGATTGACGCAAAAGCGGCGCATACTGATCCTTGAACAACGCCACATCCGTCACCGACAGCGCGCCCAGCGTTTCACCGTGATAGCCGTTCTGCAGGCTGATGAATTGAGTCTTGCCGGTTTGCCCGGTATTGCGCCAGAAATGAAAGCTCATCTTCAGCGCAATTTCGGTCGCGGATGCGCCATCCGAGCCGTAGAAGGCATGGCCCAGCCCCGTCAGCTTCGACAGCCGTTCCGACAACTCCACAACAGGTTCGTGCGTGCAGCCCGCCAGCATGACATGCTCGATTTTTGAAAGCTGGTCGATGATGGCCGCATTGATGCGCGGATTGGCGTGGCCAAACAGATTCACCCACCAGCTGGAAATCGCATCCACATAGCGATTGCCCGATTCATCGATCAACCACGGGCCTTCTCCTCGAACAATTGCCAGCGGCGGTACCGCCGCCAGATTCTTCATCTGCGTGCAGGGGTGCCAGAGAAACTGGCGCGAGCGGTCTTGCTGGGAAATCATTCAGGGGGAAGGGGGAAGGGGTCAGAAAGAGTATACCTTTCACCCTCACTCCTCACGCCTAACACACCCGTCAATTGTATTCGCCGCTGGCGGGATTGAGCTCGATGTAAAACGGCGACATGCTGGTATGCGAGGCTTCCTCGTGCTCCGGCCGCCGGTTGCGCAGGGCCATTTCCACCTGCGCCGCCTTGAGCTGCGCGGGGTCGATCAGCTCCGGATAAAGGTGGTGATGTTTGATCATTTCCGCCGCCCGCATACGTGCAAGCGTCTCCATGACGCGCCGCGTTTCCGGCGCCAGCGTATCCAGCAACAGGAGCCAGGGCGCCTGCCAGCCCAGATAATCCGAAATCAATTGCGCATATGGCGGCTCATGCTGATCCGGTTCCAGAAACAAATCCGGAAACTGGCTGGCTGACATGCTGTGTCCATCCAGCAGGCTAAGCCCGCTGCCGTCGGGCAGGCGCGCCACCCATTCCACCCCGAAAGCGCGCCGGTTGATCCAGTCATTCAACACTTCGGCGGCATTGCGTTTGCTGGAAAACGAGCTGTGAAACTGCTCCTCGGCCGCATATCCCGCGCGCCAGTGTGCGGGCGTCTTTGAACTCATTTCAGCCCGCGCTTCTTCTTCGGTGAGCACGCTGTGCAGCAAAGCCATCGGCTGCTTCTGCGCGTCCACCAGCCATTGTTCGAAAAAATCGGTAAAGGCAAACGGAACATCAAGATGATGCGTGCGCAGATAGGCATAAACGACGTGCCCCTGCGCTTCCAGCCTCTTGAAGTCGTCCGAAGGGTAAAGCGGCCCGCGCTTGAGTCCCTCGGCCTTGCTCCAGCAGCCATAACGGATATCGCTGATCTGCGCGCGGCCTTTCAGGCCGGCCTGAAGACTGTCATTGGCGACGTAGATATCCCAATGAACGCCATCCATGGTGACGGCCTCGGCGGATTCGTATTTGATGACATTGACCACCCCGCGGAAGGGATTAAGCAACCGCTGGGCGTAAGTATGAATTTGGCCGGACGTGGAACTCATCATGTTTGATTCTGGACCCGTCTTCTCAAGTTGAAAAGCCGCTTCTTCATGAACGCTTAACGACCGTTCGTCGGCTCGCCTTTAAATGAAATTGGCCGGGTAATCAGCCGCATTTCGCCAATATCCCGACAGGCCTGTTGCGCTACCGTCAACATCAGCCATGGCGCTGAAGCGGATCTGATTCGCCATCGCGGGTCGACGCTCATTACTTGTTGATAGCAAAGGATTTTTCTGGCAAGGACTCCTCGCATCCTAAAAAAAACGCCGGCTATGAAAAATGCACAAACAAAACGGGAAAAGCATGCCAGGCCATCTGCCTGACATTCGCCCGGCCCGCCGCTTCAAGACATGACAGGCCGCGCCGATAAGTGATTTAGGCAACTGTAAAACAAGAAATTTGAACCCTTATGCAACCCCAGGCCAAACCGCTCCAGCCCAGTCAGGCACACGCCGCCCCCGCGCAGTCGCAGCAAAAAATTGCTGTGCAGGCCCCGCGCGCGGTGCTGTCGGCCGAGCAGCTTCTACAGTTGCAGGCAGAGTTGCTGGGCCGCAAGCGGTTCAACGAGGCCGCCACCGCGCTGGCCCAGCAATTGGCTGGCAGCCTGAAATGTGAGCGTGCCAGTATCGGCTGGCAGGAAAAGAACGGCATGAGCATAGTTGCCGCCTCGTATGTGGCCGAAGTGCACACCCGCCAGGAAACCGCCCGGCTGATCGCGGCCGCGATGGAAGAAGCCGCCGAACAGGGTGTCAGGCTCGTCCATCCCGAACCCGCCAATGGCAAGCCGCATATCCTGCTGGCACATGACGAACTGGCACGCCGCCAGGGTTATTCGATATGCACCGTTCCGCTGGCGTACGATGGCCGCATCGTCGGTGCACTGACCATGGAGCGACGCGACCGGGAATTCAGTCCGGCCGAGGCATCGCATATCGAGCGCGTGGGTGCGATGCTGGCGCCTTCGCTTGCGCTGAAATATGAAAACAGCCTGCCACTCTGGCGCCGTTTCGCAGCCGGTTTCAAAAACGGCCTTGATCATCTCCTGAAAACCGACACGCCAGCGCGCAAGCCGGTTGTCATCGGCATCGCCAGCGCCTTCGTGCTTCTGGCTGCCGTGTTGCTGGTTCCCATCAGCTATCAAGTCAGCGCGCCCGCACAACTGGAAGGCGCCATTCAGCGAGTGCTCACCGCGCCCGCTGACGGCTATCTGCATCAGGTTCATGTCCGCCCTGGCGACCATGTGACCGCCGGCCAGGTGCTGGCCGAACTGGCCGACCAGGACATGCAGGTGGAACTTCGCGGGCTGGAAGCCGAGTTCGCCCAACACCAGAATGCGCTGATTTCAGCCCAGGCGCACGGCGACCGCTCGGAATACAGCGTCAGCCAGGGCCGCGCCGAAGCAGCCCGCGCCCGGCTCGAATTACTGCAGCAGCAAATCGAACGCAGCCAGCTGCGTGCGCCGTTTGACGGCGTGGTCATCAAGGGTGATCTGACGCAGTCGATTGGCGCCCCGGTCGAACGCGGCGCCGAACTCATCACCCTGGCGCCCTCCACCGGCTACCGCGTAATGATCGAGGCGGAAGAATCCGAAGTTGCCGATCTCAAACCCGGCCAGACCGGCCGGTTGATACTGGCTGCGCTGCCTTCCCAGGCGCTGCCTGTGCGCGTCGAACGCATTACTCCGCTGGCCACCTCCGAAGAAGGACATCACTTCTTTGCTGTTTACGCCACGCTGGAAGGCAAGCTGCCCGCGCTGCGCCCGGGCATGCAGGGCTTCGCCAAAATCGAAGTGGACAAACGGCCCTTATTGGTCAACTGGACCAGCCGCATGTTGAACTGGAGCCGTATCCAGCTGTGGTCCTGGGGAGCGTAAGGTGGCTTCCGAATCGCTGTTCAGTCCCAACTGGTTTCGTGTCGCCAATCTGCACCCGCAACTGGGCGGCCACGTGCAGGTGCGCCGCCAGTCCAGCCGCGATGCGCTCTGGTATGTGTTTACCGACACCGCCACCGGCCGGCAGCATCGGCTGAACGACATCGCCTATCAGTTCGCTGGCCGCTGCAACGGCCGCCATTCCGCCAACGAAATCTGGGAAGCGCTGCTGCGGAAACTGGGCGATCACGCGCCCTCGCAGGAAGAAATCATTCACCTCATCGGACAGCTGACCGAGGGTGGCATGCTGCAGGTCGAAAAACTGTCCGACGTGGAAGCCCTGTTCGAACGGCATGAAGAGCGTGCCAGCAAGCAGCGGCGCAGCGCGCTGAATCCGCTGTCTTTCCGTCTAAACCTGTTCAACCCCGACCGCCTGCTGCGCAAATTCGACGGCATTGGCCAGCACATATTCCGCACATGGGTGCTGGGCGCATGGGCATTGATCGTCGGCCTGGCGCTGTTCAGCGGGTTCGCGCACTGGGACGAGCTGCGCGCCCATGCCGCCACCTACCTGTTGACGCCGCGCTACCTCATCCTGATGTGGCTGTGCTTCCCCGTCATCAAGGCCGTACACGAACTGGCGCATGGCCTGGCCGTGCGCCGCTGGGGCGGCGAAGTCACGCAAATGGGTATCGCCCTGCTGGTGTTGATTCCGGCGCCCTTTGTCGATGCCTCCGCGGCCTCCGCGTTCCGGCCCGTGTACCAGCGCGTCATGGTCAGTGCCGCCGGCATCATGACCGAACTCCTGATCGCCGCGCTGGCGCTGTTCGTCTGGCTCAATGTCGAACCCGGCCTGCTGCGTGACATCGCCTTTATCTTCGCTTTCATCGGCAGCGTGTCCACCGTGCTGTTCAACGGCAACCCGCTGCTGCGCTTCGATGGCTACTACATGCTCAGCGATGCGCTGAATCTTCCCAACCTTGCACCGCGCAGCAGCCGCTACTGGGCTTATCTTGGACAGCGCTACCTGCTCAAGCTGCCCGGCGCGCAGTCGCCCGAACCCGCAAGCGGCGAACGGGTATGGCTGCTGATCTACGCACCGTTGTCCTGGCTGTACAAGTTGTTCATCGGCATGATGATCACATTCTGGGTGGCATCGAAGTCATTTTTCCTCGGCCTCGCCGCCGGCCTGTTCCTGCTCGTCACCACCCTCGCGCAGCCGCTTCACAAAGTGCTGCGCTTCGCGTTTTTCTCGCCCGTGCTGGGCACGCAGCGCATGCGCTCGCGCATGATCGCGTCAGGCGTGGCGGCAGTTGTCCTTCTGGCCATCGGCGTCATGCCCATGCCCTCGACCACCGTCGCGGAAGGCGTGGTGTGGCTGCCCGAGCGCGCGCAACTCCGTGCGGAAACAGGCGGCTTCATTATCAGCATCGCGGCACGCGATGGCGACACGGTCAAGCCGGGCCAGCTGATCGCCGTGCTGGAAGATCCTGCCCTGGAAGCCAGCCGCCGCGAATTGCAGGGCAAGCTGGATGGTCTGCGCGCCGAACACTATCAGACTTTCCTCAGCGATCCCTTCAAGGCCAAAAATGCGGATGAGGCCATGCAGCGCGTCAGCGCCGAACTGGCCCGAGTAGAGGAGCGTTTGGCGCAGCTTGAAGTGCGCGCCCAGGTCGAAGGCCGCCTGGTCATGCCCCGCCAGCAAAACCTGCCGGGAACATTCATGAAGCAGGGCGCCATGCTCGGCTACGTCTTCAGCCCTGATCAGGTTCGCGTGCGTGCGGTGGTTGATGAGCACGACATCGCTCTGGTGCGCGAGCGCACCCAGTCGGTGGATGTTCTTTTGGCCGAAAGAGCCTGGCAGCGTCTTGACGCCGGCCTGACCCGCGAAACGCCTGCCGCCACGCAAACCCTGCCCAGCCCTGCACTGGGCGACCGCGCGGGTGGCAGCCGCATCACCGACCCCGGCGACAAGGAAGGCGTCAAAACCCTGGAACCCGTGTTTCTGGTTGACCTGACCCTGCCATCCAATGCGACAAATCGTGTCGGCGGACGTGCCTGGGTGCATTTCGATCACGGCGCTTCGCCCCTGATCGCACAGTGGACGCGCAGCGTGCGGCAATTGTTCCTCAAACACTTCAGCGCGGCGGAGTAGCGGATGGTCATGCAGGCACATGCCCTCCCGCAACCCGGCCTGATCTGGGGTCTGTATCCGGAAAATCGCCGCCCGGAAAATAACAGCGCCTGGCTCAAGCACCTTGGTGCCATCGGCCAGCTTCCTGGACGCCCGGGATTGCGGCGTCATGAACTGATCGCCCGTCGCTCGATGGAAATGGAACAGCATGTGAGCACGCTTTCCAGTACCGAATTCAACGAAGCTGTTCGCGCACTCCAGCAGCAAATTGCAAAGAAAGGTCTTAACGCTGAAACCATCGCCCAGGCCTTTGCGCTCACCGGCGATGCCTGCCGCCGCCATCTGGGCATGTCACCGTTTGCCACGCAACGCATGGCCGCAGCCATCATGCTCGACAACCGGCTGGCGGAAATGGCTACCGGCGAAGGCAAGACCCTGGTCGCCGCGCTGACCGCCGCCACCGGTGCGCTGGCCGGCATCCCCGTACATGTCATCACCGCCAACGAATACCTGGTCACACGCGACGCCGCCAGACTGCGTCCGGTGTATGCGGCGCTGGGGCTGACGGTTGGCGCCATTCAACAAAGCCTGGACAGCAACTGGCGCCGCGCGGAATACGCCCGCGACATCACCTACTGCACCGCCAAGGAACTGGTGTTCGATTACCTGCGCGACATGCCGGTGCGCAGCCAGCACCGCACCGATCTTGCCTGGCATGCCGCGCAACTCTCCGAGACCGGCGCCAGCCAGAACACACTGCTGCGCGGCTTGTGCATGGCGGTGGTCGATGAAGCCGACAGCATCCTCATCGACGAAGCCCGCGTGCCGCTGATCATTTCCGAATTGCACGAAAACCAGGGCAAGCAGGAAGCCGCCGCAGAAATTCTTGGCCTTGCCGCCAGCCTGCGTGACGGCAAGGATTTCAAACTCGACCGCCACGCGCAGTCCGCCACGCTGACCGAAACAGGCAAGGCCGCGCTGGATGAAAAAGCCGGCACACTGCATCCGGCCTGGCACAACCGCCGCCACCGCGACGAAAACCTGTGCCTGGCGCTGGCCGCGCTGCATCTGTTCCAGCGCGACCGGCATTACCTCGTGCGCGACGACGGTGTGCACATCATCGACGAAACCACCGGCCGCCTGGCGCCCGGCCGCACCTGGTCGCGCGGACTGCACCAGTTCATCGAAATGAAAGAGCAATGCAAGCCTAGCGGCGAAGCCGTCACCCGTGCGCAGATCACCTATCAGCGTTTTTTCCCGAGATACCTGCGGCTCTGCGGCATGAGCGGCACACTGGCGGAGTCGCGCAGCGAACTCACGCGCGTGTATGGCCTTAATGTCGTTCGCGTGCCGCTGCGCAAACCCGGCCGCCGGATCGAACTGGGCCAGCGCGTATTCGCGCATCGCGAACAGCAATGGCGGCACGTAGCGCAACGCGTAACGGAACTGACACGTCATGGACGTCCGGTGCTGATCGGTACGGATTCGGTCGCCGATTCCGACAGCCTGTCTGCTCACCTCACGCAGCAGGGCATCGCCCATGCGGTGCTCAATGCCCGCAATGACAGTCAGGAAGCCGCCATTGTCGCGCTCGCCGGCCATCGCGGGCGCGTCACTGTCGCCACCAACATGGCGGGACGAGGAACCGACATTCCCCTCGGCCCTGGCGTGGAAAACCGCGGCGGCCTGCACGTCATTTCCTGCCAAATGAACAGCTCGCGCCGCATCGACCGGCAATTGAAAGGCCGCTGCGCGCGCCAGGGCGATCCCGGCAGCGTGGAAACCGTGCTGAGCCTGGATGCCGCACTGATGCAGCGCAACCTGCCGGGATGGCTCAAGCGGCTGGCAGAAAAACAGGCGCACAAGATCGGCGGACATCTGCCCGGCTGGCTCGGCAAGCTGATGATTGTTTTCACCCAGCGCATGGAAGAGTCGTGCCAGCAGGCGCAACGCGCGCAATTGCTGCATTATGACAAACAACTCGACCGCCAGGCCGTGTTCAGGGATTAGACATGTTGAACATTCCCTTCCGCCGCCGCCCGTTGATCGAGGAACTGGAACCGCGCCTGTTGTTTTCGGCCGACCTCGTGCCGCTGGCGCTGGATGGACTGCAGCCCGCGCCGGAACAACGCGTGGTCAATGAAGCCGGTGAATTTTCCGCGACCAGTACCCAAACTCAGCGGCATGAACTGGTCATCGTCGATACCGGTGTCGAGGATTACCAGACGCTCCTGAGCGACATCCTCAAGCAGTCAGAAGGCAATCGCAGTATCGAAATCATCACGCTTGACGCCACACGCGATGGCGTCGAGCAACTCACGGAAATCCTGCGCAGGCAAAGCAACCTGGACGCCCTGCACATCATCTCCCATGGCGAATCAGGAATGCTGCAACTGGGCATCGGCGAACTGGACAACGACAGCCTGCAGTCCCGCGCGGAAGAACTTGCCGTCTGGAAAACCGCCTTCGGCGACGAGGCCGACATCCTCCTGTACGGCTGCGACGTGGCATCCGGCAGCGCCGGTGCTCATTTCGTCGACGCCCTGTCGAAGCTGACCGGCGCCGATGTCGCCGCCAGCACGGACAAGACCGGCAGCAAAGCCGATAGCGACTGGGAACTCGAACAACAGACCGGCAACATTGAAACCGGCATGCTGCTTGGCCC
Source organism: uncultured Thiobacillus sp. (assembly GCA_964404175.1). GTDB lineage: Bacteria > Pseudomonadota > Gammaproteobacteria > Burkholderiales > Thiobacillaceae > UBA6918. The sequence continues at coordinate 36,175 of CAYOJA010000016.1, forward strand.
GGTGCAAACCGTGTGGCAGGGAGCGCTCAGCATCAACCCTTCAACCGATCAGAATGCCGGAAACACCTCCAACCCAAACGCCCAGGACACCACGCCTTCCGCAAGGCAGGTGGCCATGCACAGCGACGGCAGTTTTGTCATGGTCTGGTCCAGCAACTCACAGGATGGTAGCGGCAGCGGCATCTATGCCCGCCATTTCGATTCAAACGGCAATCCACAAACCGGTGAAATCCTGGTCAACACCACAACCAGCGATGACCAGATGGCCCCGGCCATTGCCATGGATGCGAACGGCAATTATGTCATTGTATGGCAAAGCTCCAAGCAGGAATCAGGTGGCGGGAATAGCTGGGGCATTTTCGCCCAGCGCTTCGACTCTTCAGGCAACAAGCTGGAAAGTGAAATCCAGGTCAATGCCACGGTAAGCAATGACCAAACGTCTCCATCGATTGCCATGGATGCAGCTGGCAATTTTATCGTGGTGTGGGAAAGCAATAACCAGGATGGCGACGGTCTGGGGATTTACGCCCAGCGCTTCGACTCTCTTGGCAACAAGATTCTGACTGCCGGTGAAAATGAGTTTCTGGTCAACAGCACGACCGGCCTAAACCAATCCCAGCCTGCCGTTGCCATGAACGCTTCGGGCGCATTCGTGATTGCCTGGACCAGCGAGGACATCGACAGCGGGACGAGTGACGGCGTGGTCGCCCGGTTGTTTGATTCTTCCGGCAACACGGTGAAAAACGAATTCAAGTTTCATCCTCTCCCCGCCAATAACCAGCACTCACCTGATGTGGCGATGAACGACAACGGTGAATTCGTCATTGCGCTGGTCGATGAATTCTGGGGAAACCCCAACGTCAGTGCCTGGCTGTTCGATGCTGCCGGCAACCGGCAAGGAATAGGCGCTCAACTCAACCAGACTTCCAGCGGCATCCAGCAGAATCCGTCTGTCGTCATCAACAGCGACGGTGACTTCATTGCCGTCTGGGAAAGTCAGAATCAGGATGGCGATGGCTACGGCATCGTGGCCCGGCATTTCAAGTCCGACTATTCGGCCTACACGGACGAACAGATCATCAATACCGTTACAGTTGCCAATCAGTATGCGCCGAGCCTTTCCTGGGAGGGCAGTCAGGCCGTGTTTATCTGGAGCGGCTTTGGTGCAGAAGACAGCCAGGGCGTGTATTTCCGGCAGGCAGAAATCGGCACACCGCCCGCCATTACCTCGGATGGCGGCGGCTCGACAGCGAATCTTTCCATCGCCGAAAACACGACCTCCGTCACAACGGTATCAGCAACCGATTCCGACATTCCCTCACAGACCTTGACCTACAGCCTGACGGGTGGAACCGACCTCGCTAAATTCACCATCAACGCGGCAACGGGGGTGCTGTCCTTCATTGCAGCGCCTGACTATGAAACGCCCGGCGACAGCAATACCAACAACGTATATCAGGTCATCGTGCAGGTGGATGACGGACATGGCGGCACCGACTCGCAAACCATCAACGTGACGGTCAGCAATACTGCTCCGACCCCGCAGGATGACAGCTATACCGTGAGCCAGGATACGGCGCTCTCAGTGGCATCGGGCGCCGGGCTGCTGGTCAATGACTCTGATCCGGCGGGCGGCAGCGTGACACTGCTATCAGCCACCCAGCCGGCTCACGGCACGGTATCGCTTGTTCCTGCCGTCATTACCGGCTTCACCAACCTGACCAATAACGCCGCGGTTGATACGCGAGCAGACTGGTCGCCTAATGGCAGCAAGATCGCCTTCGACACCGACCGCAACGGCAATAATGAAATCTACGTCATGAACGCCGACGGCACGAGCCTGCAACGTCTGACCAATCAAAGCGCCGACGACAGTCAGGCAGCCTGGTCGCCTGATGGCAGCAAGATCGCCTGGATGTCAAACAGCAGCGGCAAATATGAAATCTGGGTGATGAATGCCGATGGCAGCGGCAAAACCAGGCTCACAACCACGAATGGTGGCGCGCAAGTCAGCGGCCAGCCGGCATGGTCACCGGACGGCAGCAAGATCGCCTTCACCTCCAGCCGCACAGGCAGCACAGGCTATGACATCTACGTCATGAATGCCGACGGCAGCAATGTCACCAAGCTGACCAGCGCTTCTGGCGACGACTCGGAGCCTGTGTGGTCGCCCGACGGCTCGAAAATCGCGTTCTACTCCAACCGCGACGGCAATACCGAAATCTACGTGATGAATGCCGATGGTTCCGGCCAGACGCGTCTGACCAACAGCAGCGGCACCGACCGTTCTCCCGTCTGGTCGCCAGACAGCAGCAAGATCGCGTTCTCCTCGAATCGTACCGGCATCTATCAGATTTACATGATGGATGCCAATGGCACCAACGTAGTCCAGGTCACGAATGCTACGACCAATGTCGAATTTCCAGACTGGTCGCCAAACGGATCGAAGCTGCTGTTCACTCACGGCAACGAGATCAAGACCGGCAATGTGGTGTTTGACGGTTCGTTCATTTACACCCCCGACCCTGGCTACAGTGGCGCAGACAGTTTCACCTACACCGTTGCCGACCCGGGCGGCCTGACCAGCACTGCCACGGTGACAATCAATATCACGCCAGCCAATGCCGCGCCCACGACATCGCCGGTTACTCTGGCAGCAATCGCCGAAGACAGCGGCGCGCGGCTAATCACCCAGGCAGAACTGCTGGCCAACGCCAACGATGCGAATGGCGACACGCTCGCAGCAGCCGGCCTCGCCATTTCCAGCGGCAGCGGCACGCTGGTCGATAACGGCAACGGCACCTGGACCTACACCCCGGCACTCAACAACGCCGGTTCCATCAGCTTCAGCTACACCATCGAGGATGGACATGGCGGTTCCGTGGCTGGCAGCGCGTCACTGGCCATCACGCCCGTCAACGATGCGCCGGTCGCCACCAGCGACAGTACATCCGGCAACGAAGACACAGCCATTACCGGCAATGTGCTGACCAATGACACTGACGTGGAAGGCAGCGCCCTGACGGCAGCAGTAGTCACCGGCCCGTCCCATGGTTCGCTGACACTGAATACCGATGGCAGCTTCACCTACACGCCCGCTGCAAACTGGAATGGCACTGATACCTTCACGTATCAGGCCAATGACGGCACGGACAATTCGAACATCGCCACCGTGACGATCACGGTCGCCTCCGTCAACGATGCCCCCGACGGCACGGACAAAACCCTGACCCTCAATGAAGATTCAACCTATACGTTCAGCACCAGCGATTTCGGATTTAGCGATCCCAACGATACGCCCGCCAACAGTCTCAATGTAGTAAGAATCACCAGCCTGCCTGCAGCGGGGACCTTGTGGATCGACGACGATCCCGTATCAGCTGGCGACAACATCAGCGCAACGGATATTGCGAGCGGCAAGCTCAGGTTCATTCCGTCGGCCAATGCCAACGGCAGCAACTACGCCAGTTTCACCTTCCAGGTTCGCGACAATGGCGGCACGGCCAACGGCGGCGTCCGGCTCGACCCCACGCCGAACACGATCACCATTCATGTCACGCCGGTGAACGATGCGCCGACAGCCGCCAATGCCAACATTGATATTCCAATCAATCTGCTTTACTCCGGCACACTGCCTGCAGCCTCGGATATTGATGGCGATACTGTCAGCTACGCCCTGGGCACACCGGCAAGCCATGGTGTCGCATCTGTCAACACTGACGGCTCGTACACCTATCTGCCGGTTCTGAGCTACTTCGGTTCCGACAGCTTTACCTACATGGTGTCGGATGGCAACGGCGGCAGCAACAGCTACACCGTCACCATCAATGTCGGCTCGATCAACACGGCGCCCGTGGCGAATGACGACACCGCCTCCGGCGATGAAGACACGGGCGTTACTGGCAATGTGCTGGACAACGATACCGATGCGGATGGCAACCCGCTGACGGCTACGCTGGCAAGCGGACCTTCCAACGGCATCCTGGCATTCAACAGCGACGGCAGTTTTGTTTACACGCCGAACGCCAACTGGAACGGCACAGACAGTTTCACCTATCTGGCCCATGATGGCGCGGCTGATTCCAACATGGCGACCGTTACCCTCAATGTGGCAGCGATCAACGATGCGCCGGTGGCCGCTGACGACAGTGCAGCGGGCGATGAAGACTCACTTATCACCGGCAGCGTGCTGGGCAATGACACCGATATCGAGGGTGATGCACTGACAGCCGCTGTTCTCAGCGGCCCTGCCCACGGCAACCTGACGCTCAATCCCGACGGCAGCTTCTCCTACACGCCCCATGCAAATTGGCATGGCACCGATACATTCACCTATCAGGCGAACGACGGCACGGACAATTCAACAGCTGCCACGGTAACCATCACGGTCAATTCACTTAACGACACGCCTGAAACCAGCCTCGTGACGCTTACGCCGATTGCGGAAGACAGCGGTCCACGCTTGATCACCCAGGCTCAATTGCTGGCCAATGCCAGCGATGCCGATGGCGATACGCTGACCGCCATCGGCCTCGCCATTACCAGTGGCAATGGCACGCTGGTCGATAACGGCAACGGCACCTGGACGTACACGCCCGCTCTGAATGACAGCACCTCGGTCAGCTTTGGCTATTCCATCAGCGACGGCAGCCTGAGCACCCCCGGAACCGCCTCCCTCGACATCACGCCAGTCAATAACTCGCCCCTTGCAGGCATTTACAGCTTCACGACCACAGAAGACACGCCTTACACCGGCACGCTGCCCGCGGCGACTGATGCGGATGGCGATCCCATCACCTATGCATTGGCTGTTCCGGCAAGTCATGGCATCGTCAGCATCGCCACAGACGGCAGCTTCAGCTATACCCCTACCGGCAATTTCAATGGCGCGGACAGCTTCAGTTTCTCCGTCAGCGACGGCAATGGCGGCAGCAATAGCTATTCAGTCGATGTGTCGGTATCGCCCGTCAACGATGCGCCTGTTGGCACGGATGGAGTCGTGAGCACAAATGAGGATGCGACTTACACCTTCCAGGTCACTGATTTTGCTTTCAGCGATCCCAGCGACAGCCCTGCTGACAACCTGCAGTCAGTCACTATCGTTTCCCTGCCTGCTTCAGGCACGTTGTTATATGAGGGCGCACCGGTGTTGGCGGGACAGGTCATCGATGCATACGACATTGGCCTTGGCGAGCTTCAGTTCGTACCCACCGTCAATGAGAATGGAATGGCTTATGCCAGTTTCACCTTCCAGATCCATGACAGCGGTGGCATTGCTGATGGCGGCATCGATACCGACCCGGTCGCACGCACCCTGACCATCAACGTTACCCCGGTCAACGATGCCCCGAGCACAACAGGCATCGCCGATGTCACGGTGGACGAGGATGCACCCGGCACAGTGATCGATCTGTTCGCGGCTTTTGCCGATGCGGAAGATTCCGATGCATCCCTCAACTACACGATTGTCGCCAACACCAACCCGTCTCTGTTCAATACGGCGGCCATTGATGGCATCGCCGGCACGCTCACCCTTGCTTACAACGCAGACGCTCATGGTTCGTCATTTATCACCGTCCGAGCTGCGGATACAGGTGGTTTGTGGATGGATAGCACATTCACCGTGACGGTGAATCCGGTCAATGATGCGCCTGCCGCTGCCAATACCAATTTCAGTACGCCTGAAGACACTGCATACAGTGGCAGCCTTCCAGCCGCGACGGATGCCGATGGAGATGCCGTCACTTACAGCCTGAACGGCAGTGCAAGCCATGGCAGCGTGACCGTCAGCGCGGGCGGCGGCTTCAGCTATTCGCCCAATGCCAATTTCAATGGCAGCGACAGCTTTGCCTACACCATCAACGATGGCCACGGCGGAACGGCGACCTACACCGTAACGGTCAATGTCGCTGCAACCAACGACGCCCCCACGCTTTCGATCGGTTCACTCAATGTCACTCAGGGTGAAACCATTGTGCTCAATGCCGGCAAGCTGTCGGCAAGCGATGTGGACAACGCCGTCAATGAGCTGACTTATGTGGTGACCGCCCTTCCCGCCGAGGGGACGCTGGCCCTGAACGGCACGCCGCTCGCGGTCAACGATACTTTCACCCAGGCAGACGTGGATGCCGGGCTTGTCAGCTATACCCATGCCGGCGCCACGACCGCGCCCGACAGCCTCGGCATCAAGGTAGTCGATATCGCCAGCGCGGAATCATCCGGCACGCTGGCCATCACCATCTCGGCGCCTCCTCACGGTCTTGCGGAAGCTGGCGCGCCCATGCCGGAACCCGAGCCTGCGCCTGAACCCACGGCAGAACCTCCTGTCAGCGAGACCGAGGCTGTTGCAGAAGAGGCATCCGCAGCAACCGGTGACTTGCCCACTGGCTCGCTGACTGAAGATGAAGACGACAAGGAAAAAACCGGCGGCTTCTTCGAGGAAGACGGGGAAAACGGTTTTACCGAAACCTACCGGCGGGCCAACTCGCTCAACCCGGTTCAAGTCGCTTTCAACAGCTATCTGCTGCAAAACGAGGCGCCCGCCACGATGCCGCTGCTCGCCTCGCTAAACCGTGCGCTGGATGCCATTGCCAGCGACCTGAACGCGCTGGAATCGCTCAGGACCAGTCTGGGCAACAACAGCTTCCAGCAGCAGCTCAACCAGTTGCAGGAAGAAATCCGCCAGCAGCTGAATCTGGACAAAAACACCGTGGCCTCGACGCTGGCCGTTTCCACCGGCCTGTCGGTCGGCTACGTACTGTGGCTGGTGCGCGGCGGCGTGCTGCTGTCCAGCCTGCTGTCCTCGCTGCCCGCCTGGCGACTCATCGACCCCTTGCCCATTCTCGCCCACCTCAACCGCCAGAAACATGGCGACGAAGACGACGATTCTCTTGAAGGCATGCTGAAAAAGTCCGCTAACAAGGCCAGGACACCACCCAAGGACCAACACGCCCCATGAAACGACTTCTGAAAAAACTGAGCGCACGCTTCTATCTCAGTCTGGGCCTGGTGTCCCTGGTCATGAGCCTGCTGCTGCTGGCCTTTTTCTTCGGCATGGTGCCGGACGAGGGCCGCATCGTGCGGGAAAACCGCGCCGCGCTGGCCGAATCCATCGCTGCCTACAGCACCGCCCTGCTGAGCCAGGAACAGGTCGAGCCCTTGCAGGCGACCCTGGCTTTTGTCGTCGAGCGTAATCCGGATCTGTTGTCCGCCGGCATACGCACGGTCGACGGGCAACTGGTGGCCGCGATAGGCGAGCACGACAGACATTGGCAAGGCGCCGGCAACCAGGCATCCACCGAGTCTCACATCCACGTACCGATTTATGCCGGCGACACGGCCTGGGGCCAGGTCGAGCTGGCGTTCAAACCCTTGCATGCCGGCGGCCTGCTGGGCTGGCTGCAGGATTTGCGTGTCCAGCTTTCGCTGTTTCTCGCCATCGCTGGCTTCGCGGTGTTCTATTTTTATCTGGGCCGCATGCTCAAGCATCTCGACCCCTCGCGCGCCGTGCCCGAGCGTGTGCGCTCCGCGCTCGATACGCTGACCGAAGGCCTGCTGGTCATGGATACCGAAAGCCACATCGTGCTGGCCAATCAGGCTTTCGCCGATCTGCTCGGCCGCGAGCAGACCAGCCTCACTGGCGAAACCGCCGAAAGCCTGGCCTGGGAAAACGACGAGGGCGCGAAGCCCGCCGCAAAGGATTTCCCCTGGCAGCAGGCATTGCAAAATGGCGCGCCCATTCGCAACAGCATGCTGTGGCTGACCGGCGCGGACGGCAAGCGCCGCACCTTCATGACCAACTGCTCGCCCATTCTGGTCGGCAAGGGCGAATACGGCGGCGTGATGGTTTCGCTCGACGACGTGACGCTGCTGGAAGAAAAGGAAATCGAGCTGCGCAAATCGCAGCAGGAGGCGGAACACGCCAACCAGGCCAAGAGCGATTTCCTCGCCAACATGAGCCACGAAATCCGCTCGCCGATGAACGCGATTCTCGGCTTTACCGAGCTGCTGCGCCGCGGTCAGGCCAAGAGCGAAACCGAGTACCGCAAGCACCTGGACATCGTGCATGCCAGCGGCACGCACCTGCTGGGCCTGATCAACGACATTCTTGATTTGTCCAAGGTCGAATCCGGTCGCATGGAAACCGAGCAGATCGCCTGTTCGCCTTACCAAATCGCCCACGAAGTGGTGCAGGCGCAAGGGGTGAAGGCGGCCGAGAAAGGCATTGGTATCACGCTCGAATGCCCAGGCTCGGCGCCGGAAAGCATTGATACCGATCCCGCGCGCCTGCGCCAGATTCTCACCAACCTGGTAAACAACGCGATCAAGTTCACCGAAAAGGGCGGTGTAAAGCTCACGCTGCGATTTGTGCCCAGCCGGCCTGTCGCGCAATTGCAGTTTGAAGTCAGCGATTCCGGCATCGGCATCGCCGCCGACAAGCTGGAAAGCGTGTTCGAGCCGTTCACCCAGGCGGAAAGCTCCATCACCCGCCGCTTTGGCGGTACCGGGCTGGGCCTCACCATCAGCCGCCGCTTTGCCCGCGCGATGGGCGGCGACATCACCCTGAAGAGCACGCCGGGCGCAGGCAGCACATTTACCGTCACCCTGCCCGCCGGGCCGATCGAGCAGGTCAAACTGCTGACGCCGGAGGAAATCACACGCCAGCAATCGCTCACTGTCACCCCGGCGGGCGCCAGCTGGAAACTGCCCAAGGCCCATGTGCTGATCGTCGACGACGGCGAGGAAAACCGCGAGCTGGTGCGACTGGTGCTGGAAGAGGCCGGTGCACTCACCGAACAGGCGGAAAACGGCCGCGTCGCGGTCGAAAAAGCTTTGTCCCGACCCTACGACCTCATCCTCATGGATTTGCAAATGCCGGAGATGGATGGCGAGACCGCCACCCGCCTGCTGCGCAGCCGCGGCCTGAAAACCCCCATCGTGGCGCTCACCGCCCACGCCATGAAGGGATTCGAGGAAAGCATCCTCGCCGCAGGCTGCACGGCCTACCTCACCAAGCCCATCGATCTGGACAAGCTGATGGCCACTGTCGCCGGCCTGACCGGCGGCGAGCAGGTTTCGTCCAGCATGAAGAAGCCCGTCCAGATGCCGATAACTACCTATAAGGCGGGAAGCGTGCCGAGGGCTCAAATCGCCTCGCGTCTGGCCGGCAACCCCCGGCTGCGACCGGCAGTAGTGAAATTTGTCGACCGTCTGCCCGAGCAGCTCGACGCCATGGAAAGCGCCTGGAAGTCGCACGATTTCAAGGCCTTGTCGGAACTGGCGCACTGGCTTAAAGGGGCGGGCGGCACGGTCGGGTTCGATGCCTTTACCGAACCCGCGAAAGAACTGGAACAGCTGGCAAAAGCCGGCACGGAGGATGGCATGAACGAAGTGATCGGTGAATTGCGCGACCTGGCGTCGCGCCTTGTCCGTCCCGTGGCAGATGAGAACAACAACGCACAGCCGTCCGTTACGGCGCTGAAATAGGGTCTTGATCATGGCAGCCAATCCTTTGAATGCGCTTTACCTGAACGACACCGCGGACATCGACACGCAGTCGCCCGAAAGACTGATCTCGATGCAGGCCCTGCGCGATGCCAGGGTCATGATCGTGGACGACGAGCCCATCATGATGGATGTGGTGCAGGCCTTTCTGGAAGACGCGGGCTACAGTAATTTCCTGACCACGGACGATTCCGATAGCGCGCTGGAGATGATGCTCAAGGAACGGCCCGATGTGCTGCTTCTGGATTTGATCATGCCCGGCAAATCCGGTTTTGAGCTGCTGGCTGAAATCCGCAGTGAACCCACGCTTCGCTACATGCCGGTCATCGTGCTCACCGCCGCCAGCGATTCCGACACCAAGCTGCAGGCGCTGGAGCTGGGCGCCACCGATTTTCTGGCCAAACCGGTCGACCCCAGCGAACTGAGCCTGCGCATTCGCAACGCGCTGGCCTTCAAGGCCTACCAGGACCAGCTGGCCTACAACGACGCCCTGACCGGTCTGCCCAATCGCCAGTTGTTTCTGGAGCGCCTGTCCTGGACCCTGCGGCTGGCCCGCCGCCACAACAAGCAATGCGCGCTGCTGCAGATCGGGCTGGACCGCTTCAAGCAGATCAACGATACGCTGGGCCACGAAACCGGCGACGAGGTGCTGAAAGCGGTTTCAAAACGGCTCGCCGCCACGCTGCGCGAGTCCGACACCCTCAGCATGCTGGATGACCGCGAGGACGCCATCAGCCTCTCGCGCCTGGCCGGTGACGAATTCATGGTGCTGGTATCGGAAATCAAGCATCCGGAAGACGCCTCGATCATCGCTCGCCGCCTGCTGGAGACGATGAAGTCCCCGCTGATGCTGAACGGGCATGAATTGTTCATCACCATCAGCGTGGGCATCGTGCTGTTTCCGCAGGATGGCCAGCAGGGCACGGATCTGCTGACCAATGTCGACCTGGCCATGGGCCAGGCCAAGCTTCATGGCCGCAACACCTACGCGTTTTATTCTCCGGAAACCAACGCCCGCTCCTTCGAGCGCCTGACACTGGAAACCGCCCTGCGCAAGGCTATCGAACGGATGGAACTGGAACTGCATTACCAGCCCAAGGTGGAAACCGCAACCGGACGTGTCATCGGCGCCGAGGCCCTGCTGCGCTGGAACCACAAGGAACTGGGTGCCGTTTCTCCCGCCCGCTTCATTCCGCTGGCCGAAGAAACCGGTCTCATCCTGCCGCTGGGCGAAATGGTGCTGCGCCAGGCTTGCATGGATGCGGTGAAATGGCAGCAAGGCGGATGCAACCTGCCGGTGTCGGTCAACGTCTCCAGCCTGCAATTCCGCCGGGGTGACATGCCCGCCATCATTCAATCCGTTCTGCAATCCACCGGACTTCAGGCAGGCAACCTCATCATCGAGCTGACGGAAAGCCTGTTGATGGAAAACGCGCAATCCAACATCGACATGCTTCGTGCCATCAAACTGCTGGGCGTGCGGCTGTCCATGGATGATTTCGGCACGGGCTATTCTTCCCTGTCCTACCTCAAGCGATTTCCGCTGGACGAGCTCAAGATCGACCAGATATTTGTGGCCCTATGTCGTTTCCAGTGGAAATTGACACTTCAACAAACATGACAACAGGT
>CAYOJA010000017.1:0-28231 GCA_964404175.1 uncultured Thiobacillus sp.
GACCGCGCCGACCTGCGCGTGCTGGCGAAGCAGATCGACATTGTCGGCCTGTCGTTTGTGCGCAGTCCGCAGGACCTGCTGGATCTGCATACCGAGCTGGAAGAACTCGATGCCAGCCACCTCGGCACTGTGCTCAAGATCGAAACCCGCCAGGGCTTTGAACAGCTGCCGCTGATCATGCTCACTGCCATGCGCCTGCCGCCGGTGGGCATCATGGTCGCGCGTGGCGACCTCGCCGTTGAAGTGGGTTTCGAGCGTCTGGCCGAGGTGCAGGAAGAAATCCTCTGGCTGGCCGAAGCCGCGCATATTCCCGTTATCTGGGCCACACAGGTGCTCGACACCCTGGTCAAGCGCGGCGTGCCCTCGCGTGCCGAAGTCTCCGACGCCGCCAAGGGTATCCGCGCCGAATGCGTCATGCTGAACAAGGGGCCTTACGTTGTCGAGGCGCTTCGCTTCCTGTCTGGCGTGCTTCGGCGCATGAGCGAACACCAGTCCAAGCATCGCCCCTTGCTGCGTCGCCTGTCGGTATGCGATCTGCCTGGCGGCAATCCACAGCGGTGCGAGATGTAGATAGCACTCAAACAGAAGTCTGATATTCCTCCAGCAATGAATGCCACAGTGTTTTTAACAAAATAATCACATATTCGTCATGAGGCCTTAACGCCACCGTGGCCTGATACACGCATGCAGCAGCATGCCTTTAACAGAACAGACACAGCACAGACTTACTCGTCACTTTCCGCATCGTTGACAGCGGACGCCCTGCTTCCCGGTTTTTCTTCCCCGGATTCGCCCCCCTCCCCCGAGAACCATCGCCACCACCGCACGCTCTGGATTTCCGACATCCATCTCGGCACGGCTGGCTGCCAGGCCGGTTTCCTGCTCGATTTCCTGAAGCACAACGACTCGGACACGCTGTATCTGGTCGGCGACATCATCGACGGCTGGCAATTGAAGAAGGCCTGGTACTGGCCGCAGGCGCACAACGACGTGGTGCAGAAAATCCTGCGCAAGGCTCGCAAGGGAACACGCGTGATATTCGTGCCCGGCAATCACGATTCCATGGTGCGTCAGTTCATCGGCCTGGCCTTCGGTGAAATCGAGGTCGCCGATGAAATCATCCACGTCACTGCCCGGGGCAAGCGCCTGCTGGTCACGCACGGCGACCTGTTCGACGGGGTCATGCAGCATGCGCGCTGGCTGGCCTATCTGGGTGACTCGCTCTACACCTTTACCCTGGTGCTCAACCGCTGGTTCAACTGGATACGCTCGCATTTCGGCTATTCCTACTGGTCACTGTCGCAGTATCTCAAGCACAAGGTGAAGAACGCGGTCAGTTTCATCACCGCATTCGAAAAGGTCATGGCCGAGGAAGCCAAACGCCGCGAATGCGACGGCGTGGTCTGCGGCCATATCCACAAGGCGGAAATCCGCGACATCGAGGGCCTGCTCTATTGCAACGATGGCGACTGGGTGGAAAGCCTGTCGGCGCTGGCCGAAACCGCCGACGGCGAACTTGAAATCATCCACTGGACGCAGTGTCTGGAAGCGCCAGCCAATACAAAGAAGCTACGCAAAACCACTATTACTGCCTGAGGAAACACTATGAAAGTCATGATCGTGACCGACGCCTGGCGCCCGCAGGTCAACGGCGTGGTGCGCACCCTCACCACCACCCAACGGGAAATGGAAAAAATGGGGCACGAGGTCGATCTGCTCTCGCCGCTTGAATTTCGCACCTTTCCCTGCCCCACCTATCCGGAAATCCGGTTGTCCTGGCTGCCTGGCAATGCCGTCGAAAAGCGCATCCGCGAGTTCGCGCCGCATGCATTGCACATCGCCACCGAAGGCCCGCTGGGCATTGCGGCACGGCGTTACGCCTTGCGCAACAAGCTGCCCTTCACCACCGCCTACCACACACGCTTTCCCGAATACGTGCAGGCGCGCTTCGGTATTCCGCTGTCCTGGACCTACCGCTTCCTGCGCTGGTTTCATGGTCCCTCCGGCGCGATGATGGCGCCCACGCCAAAAGTAAAATCCGATCTCGAAGAATGGGGCTTCACCAATGCAGTGCTGTGGACACGCGGCGTCGATCTGGATGTGTTCAGGCTTCAGGAAGCGCACAAACTGGATTCCAAACCGCCGATTTTTCTTTACGTCGGCCGCGTGGCCGTCGAGAAAAACGTCGAGGCGTTTCTTGAACTGGATTTGCCCGGCTCGAAATGGGTCGCCGGCGATGGCCCTGCCATGACCGGCCTCAAGTCCAAATATCCCGACGTGAATTATCTGGGCGTGCTGAACCAGCAGGAACTCGCCGAGGTCTACGCTTCGGCGGACGTGTTTGTCTTCCCCAGCAAGACCGACACCTTCGGCCTCGTGCTGCTGGAAGCCATGGCCTGCGGCCTGCCCGTGGCCGCCTATCCGGTCACCGGCCCTATCGACGTGCTGGGCGATTCCGATGCCGGCGTCATGCACGAAGATCTGCGCGAAGCCTGCCTCGCCGCGCTCAACATCGACCGCAAGACCGCCCGCGCCCACGCGGAAAAGTTTTCATGGCATGCCGCTACGGAGCAGTTTGTGAGTCATTTGCGGCCTGCAACACAAACCGGATTGGCAAAGGTGGCGACTCAAACAGTTTGAGTAGCTGTTGGAAAGATGGTGAGTGTTGGTTCAAGCCATTCGTCGGATTACGCTACGCTAATCCGCCCTACGGGCTGCGGCCAATACCCGCCTTGATCGGCCGAGCCTATCCCCCGCTCAACGCCTGAAAGATGTAGACCGTCCCGTCATCCGGAACATGATCAGACAGTGATTTACGGTCAACGACCAGGGTGTCGTTGACGCTTAGATTGACATGCCGCCGCAACGCGCCGCTTTCGTCAAGCACGTAATCGGTGAAGCCGGGCGCGATTTCGTTGACCGCGCGCAGAACCTCGGCGACCGAGCCTGCCGGCACCTTGATCGTTCTGTTCTCGAACATCGGGAAGAACCGGTAAAGATGGGGCGTCATTTTCACCGTCGGCATAATCCTAGAAACCGCAGTTGGACGCATTTGAGTGTGCGGTTTTCGGGTTGCCTGGCAAGGCGCGATGAGGCACATGGCCGCTCCCTGCAACGAAGAGCAACGCGGCCAGGCGACCCGAAAACCGTGCAATCGGGTGCGTAGCGCTCTCACCAGACAGGTGAGGCAGTGCGGGGCCATGAAATTCAATATCCAAAGGGCTTCTCCAGCGTTTGTCAGCGGTCAACTGCGGTTTCCAGGATAATACTCAGCCAAACCGCACCGAATACACCGGCGGGAAATTGTTGCCCAGGCATTGCCAGGTTTCGCCCCGGTCTTCGGACAGATAGACGTTTCCCGTCGAGCTGCCAAAACAGAGGCTATCGCCGGCCACGTCGAGTCCATGCCGTAACACGATGTCGTAAGCATTTTCCTGCGGCAGGCCCTTGCGGAAGGTTTGCCAGGATTGTCCGCCGTCCGTTGTTCTTGCCACGCGCAGTCCGCCGCCAATCGCCATGCGCGCCATGTCCGACTGGGCAGGCACCACCCACGCGGTGCGGCCGTCCTGAGCATCGGCGGCAACCGGAAAGCCGAAATGCACGCCGGCATCGGGCTGGCTGACTTTTTTCCAGGTTTGCGCGCCATCATCGCTGTAAAACACGCCGCAGTGGTTCTGCTGCCAAAGATGATCCGGCTGCGCGGCGCAGCCCGTCACGAAATGCGGATCGTGGCCCCACTCCGCTTCCGGGTTCGGCATGTAGTCATTCAGCATGCCGCGATTGCGTCCCGCCCAGGTTTGGCCGCCATCCGTGGTCTCCAGTACGCCTGCTGAAGATACCGCGACATGGATATGGTCCGGATTGCGCGGGTCAACCACAATCGAATGAATGCCCGGTTCGAACACGCCGTAATCAATACTGGCCGGCGTGCCAAACCAGCGGTTCTCGCTCGTCGCATCGCCCGCGAACAGATCGCCGCCACGGCTTTCATGGTCCCACAGCGGCCGGTTGAGTTCCCAGCTGTCGCCGCCGTCATCGCTGACAAACAGGCCGCCGGGAATCGTGCCCGCATACAGCCTGCCGGGTTGCGCGGCCGTGCCAAAGGCAAGGTGCCAGATCTTGAACACGGTTGCGTCCGCATACTCGGGCTGCCCTGCCGGCGCCAGCGGATCGAAATCCGGCGTGGGCAACACCTTGACGATGTAGCGTGCGCCCTTCGGATACTTCAAAGACAGCACATCCTCCCAGGTCGAACCGCCATCGCGCGAGCGCGACAGCTTCGGTCCCCAGTGGCCATGATCAAGCGAAGCCCACAACGTGCCATCACGCGGATCGCGCGCTGCGTAACAGATCGGGATGCCCCCATGTGAAATGGCGCGCGGACGCCAGGCGGAATTCGCGCGATCAAGGATGACAGTTCCCTTGCGCGTACCAAGCAAAATCATGTTGGACATCGATCTGACCTCACGTTTTTAGCGGATGCATATACCCATGACTGGAAGGGTTAATGTGAATCCGTTTGGTTGATATGAACAGGCAGCGACTGGCGCTCCCTTGCTGAATGACGGGTATGCGACTTTTCCAGAGATGGTTTATTGATAGTAGCAAGTCAAGCCGTTGTCCAGCCAATGATTCCAGTGGCCAATTGAATACACCATGTTAATTGGCCGTCTGCGCAATCGGCGAGAAGCAGACATTGGAGGGAGGCGGGTCGAGCTTCAACTTTTCGGCCTAAGCTGTCCCTCAGATTGACCATTCAATATGTCCGGTGTTCGGCGCTTACCGGTCAATAACGTGCTAGCTCCGGGGCGACCAGAGGCCGCAATCCGAAGGGAGCCAAGAAGCACAGCTTCTCGGGCGTCCCCTAAAGGCAGGTTAGCCTCCAAGTTTTCGGAGGGATCGAGGGCAATGTGCATAGAACATTTCCGCTGTGGCACAGCGGCCCTTGGCGGGATAGATGTGGTTGGAGCCAATGGAGCGACTTGAAACGGTCGTAACCCACTCTGCAATGCGCTCTTCTTCTTCGGGATACTTCGGAGGGGCGAGTCCCTCTTGAAGCTCAGTATAGCGCCGCAAGAAATACGCGAGGAAATCTGCGACTTGAATCATCGGGACTCGGTGTGATTCCGCAAAGTACGGCGAATCGACGATATGGGATAGCCGTTCTTGCTTGGTTGATCTTGAGTAGTAGCTGTCGCTCCACTCGGGCGGTGCCGCGATTAGATCTGCTAGCGGCGCTTCTTCGTGACCTTTGTTGTCAAATACAAGCAGCGTGTGCCCCTTGGTTTTCTCCTGCCCCTGATGTGCTCGCTGAAGGGCCAATACGGCGTGAAACGCAGCAGCTTGCCAAGGCGACTTTAGATCAGTGGGTACATTGCCATCGGCACGCCTTTGCTCGAATGTCTGTTTGTGAACAGCGCTGTAAACGAAGGAGTGCTTGCGCTCGCAAAACCAATCGATGATTTCCGATATGTACTGCGCGCGATCGGCTCCTGAAATTCCACGAAATGGGCCCCCACCAACGTAGAAGTCCTTCGTGTGCAATTCAAGCAATGTCTTTCCGACGATTCCGGAAAGGTGCTCCATTAGTTCCGCCCAGTGCTCCTTGGTAACGTGCATTCGCTGGGAGTCGACGACTACTCCGACGACAACAGCAATAGGCTCATGGCCGGTACCGCTTTCATCGAAGTAACAGAGTTTCATCGGGCGATCTCTTGGGGGCTAACGTGGCGCTTACGGGAGCCCGGAATGCCACGAAGCGGCTTGTAGGGCATCCATATTGAGAGGAGGCATAGTCCGCATGCTCCCCTTCGCAAAGAATCAGCCTCGATGAGGAGTCGTAGCAGGCCGCATGCCATGTAACTTGCTTTGCCATGTTGATACATGCGGGTGATTGAGCCATGATCGTGCCTCTCGATGGGCGAAGGATGGATCAGTTCTGCCCACATTTCAACCTTTTAACCTTTTCTGGGACTCAACATGGCTCGCAATGACGTTGTAATACTTGATAGTCTGGTCGAAAAGGCCAGACACCAGCTCGGGAAAGCAACGGATGATGCCGAGTTGTTTGAGCTATTTGTCTTTGATCAGGTGATGAAGGACTACGACCTGAGCTATGAAGAGCTTGAAACAGGATGGACGGATGGCGGGGACGACGGTGGAGTTGATGGATTCTACGTCTTGATTGACGGACGACTCGCTACCGACGATGTAATTGAGTACGCGGCACGTCGGAATCCGCGAATAGACCTTCATATCTTTTCTGTACGCCGAACCGATTCTTTCCAGCTTCAGCCCATTGACGCTCTGTACAGCAGCCTGTCCGAGCTGCTTGATCTAACAAAAACCGAATCCGAACTCACCTATCCTTACAACCAAGACATACTGGACCAGCGAGAACTGTTTCGCAAAGTCGTTACCACGCTCGCTGATCGGCAACCTGAGCTTACTGTCGCGATAAATTACTGCTCGAGAGGTTCGACGGATCACCTTCCTGAAAATATCAAACAACGTGGCTCTGCTATTGTGACCTTAGTTCGCGGACTGTTCAGCGACACACATTCCACTTTCAATTTCATTGGCGCATCAGAGCTTCTGGTTCGTTCACGTAAACAGCTTGCTTACACCCTACGCCTGGCGTTCGCCGAACCACCCATCACCAGGGATGGACGCGATTACTTGCTCCTTGCGCCCCTAGAGGATTACTTCCGTTTTGTTACTGATGAGGAGGGGAAACTTCGGAGGTATCTGTTTGAGTCTAATGTACGCGACTATCTCGGTGAAGTACAAATCAATAATGACATCGATTCAACACTGAAAAACTACTGTTCTTCGACTTCTGAAGATTTCTGGTGGCTGAACAACGGAGTCACGATTTTGGCTACAAATTCCTTTGTCGCTGGTAAAGAACTTTGCATTGAAAATGTCCAGATCGTTAATGGCCTTCAAACAACCGAAACAATTTACCGCCACTTCTCCCCTTCATTCCCCTCTGCCATGAGCGATAACCGAGCAATCTTGGTAAAGGTAATTCAAGCTAGCGATGACACTGTAAGGTCTAGAATAATCAAGGCCACAAACTACCAGAATTCGGTTGACCTAGCGTCACTTCGAGGGCTTGACAAGATTCAGAGGGACATTGAGGACTTCTTGGCCAAACACGGCTGGTTCTATGACAGACGAAAGAACTTTTATAAGAATCAGGGCAAACCCATTGACCGTATTGTCACGGTCCCATACCTTGCTGCTGCCGTCCGAGCCATAGCACTCGGGGACCCTGCGAGATCACAACGACAACGCTCGAAATCTCTTAGAGACGATGACACTTACAAACAGATATTCGACGAAAGATGGGATATCGAGGTCTTCCTTGCATCCCTCGAAATCACCAAGGCGGTTGAAAACGCAATTCACAAGCGCAGCAGCGTCATTGACTCGCTTCCGATAGCCCTCGTGCACTATCTAGGATATCTGTTTACTTGTGACGCTCTAGGGAAGCCCCGTTATAACGCAAATGAAGTTGGCAAGTTGGTTGGACAACAGCCTACAGCTGAGCAACTCGAATCTCTAAAAAAGGAACTTACTGAAGCTTCCACGGCGTGTGGAACACCTGGTCGCCGAATCATGGGCATATCTCTTAATAAGGAATTTTTCGATAGATTCATCCATCAACGATTCGGTGTCCGTAAGGGCGATGGATAAGCAGCCACTGAGTTTGACAATTGACCCAATGTCGGCAGCCTGCGCAACACCGGCCGCTCTAATATTCTACCGCCACGGGCAGTTAAAGCCGATAACCAGTCTTAATGCCACACCTTCCTGAACTTCCGCTTCTGTCCATATACCGGCAGTCTGTTACCGCTCTGAACTCTATTCATACTGACAACTCACCCCTACCGCATTCCAATACGTGGCTTCGTCTTCCAGCGCAAGCCGGGTCAGGGGGTTGCTCTCCAGGCAACCATTGGGCAGCCGAAGGCGATAGCTTTTAGAGGTCATCTCGACGGCCATTTCTTCGATTCCGGGTTCGGCGCGGTTGCGGCAGAGGATGACGGCCTGGTGCAGCATCCAGATCAGCAGGCGGTCGCTTTCAGGAACAGGCGGCATGCCTTCCGGCGAATATAAAAGGCTCAGGCTCGAATTACTTCGCCTCACGCCGCTGCCATGAGCGAGGCATCAACCTGCACGACGATGTCGTCAAACGGCACCAGCACCTGGCCATCCGCATTTTTTTCCACCAGGCCAAGCGCAATCAACCGCTGGATATCGCCATGCACGTTTGAATAATTGCGGCCCAGTTGTTTGGCCAGTGCATAGACTGACATCGGCCCGGCGGATTTGAGCTCGCGCAAAATTTGCAATCGCTTGGGCGGCAGTTCGGCGAGCAGTTCCACCGGGCTGGGGAAATCAAGCTGATAGTCTGCCTCGGGCAGACGCTTGCCGGCATCGATCTTTTTTGCCAGCCTGCGCAACTCATTACGCGTCTGATCCCAACTGGAGATTCCAATCACGGCTTTCATTTCAGCGCCTCCACATCGTTCAGAAAATCTTCCACCAGTTCGCTCATGCTCTTCCAGACATAAGGCTTTTCGGCACGCCCGACGTGCTTGTGGTCACTCTTGCCTGCCTCATTGTCGTAACGCACAAGCGTCTTGCCATCCCTGCCCGCCCAAAGCCGGTACTTCAATCCATGGGGTCTGTTGGGCGTGGGTGCCGGAAGTTGCCAGATCACCATTTCAAGCTTGATTCCGTCTGGACGGATTTCTGTCTTGCGGTAAATCAGGACGGCCTTCATGATTCAAAGGATAGCCAATATATCCTTACGAGGCAATATATCGGTCGAACCTACTCGTACTGGCAACTCACCCCGACCGCACTCCAGTATGCGGCTTCATCTTCCAGCGCAAGCCGGGTCAGGGGGTTGCTGTCCAGCCAGCCTTTGGGCAGCCGGAGGCGGTAGCCTTTTGAGGTCATCTCGACGGCCATTTCTTCGATCTCAGGCTCGGCGCGATTGCGGCAAAGGATGACGGCCTGGCGCAGCATCCAGATCAGCAGACGGTCGCTTTCGGGAACGGGCGGCATGTCTTCCTGCGAGAACTGCGGCACCTTGGTCAGCGCGCCGCGTTGCGCCCGTGACAGCAGGGCCAGGCGTGACTGATCGGTGCGGGAAAACCCCGGCATGTCGGCGTTTTCGAGAATGTAGGCGCTGTGCTTGTGGTAGCTGGAATGCGCGATGGAAATGCCGATTTCGTGCAGCCGCGCGGACCAGGACAGGAAGCGGCGCGATTCCTCTTTTTCTGCCTTGTTCTTCGGCGCGATGCCGCTGAAGAGTTGCACGGCGGTCTGTTCGACACGGGCGGCCTGCTTTTCGTCGACGTGGTAGCGGCGCGCGAATTCGGCCACGGTTTCTTCACGCATGTCGTGGTCGGACATGCGGCCCAGCAGGTCGTAGAGAATGCCTTCGCGCAATGCGCCGGAGGCTGGGACCATGCTCTGGATGCCCAGTTCGGCAAACAGGCCGGACAGTATGGCGTAGCCGCCGGCGATGACGGGGCGACGGTCGGCGCGCAAGCCGGGCAGGTCCAGCTTGTCGACATGGCCTGCCTTGAGCAGCGCCTCGCGCACTTTGGCCATGCCGTCTGCCGTGATGCCGCTGCCCCAGCCGTTCGCCTCGATCAGGTCGGCCACCGCACGGATGCTGCCCGACGAGCCAATGGCTTCATCCCAGTTGTCGCGGCTGAAATCCGACTCGACGCCTTGCGCGATCAGCCGCGCTTCCAGCTCGGCCTCTTTCAGGGCGGATTTTTCGATGCGCCCGTTTGGAAAAAAACGCATGGAGAAATTGACGCAGCCCATCAGCAGGCTTTCGCGGCTTTGCTGTTTGAGTCCGGCACCGATGATGCATTCGGTGGAGCCGCCGCCTATGTCGATGACCAATCGCTTTTTGCTGGACGCGGGCAGGCTGTGCACCACGCCCAGATAGATCAGCCGCGCTTCCTCGCGCCCGGCAATGATTTCGATCGGAAAACCCAGGGCCTGTTCGGCCTGATCCAGAAACTCGGGGGCGTTTTTCGCCACCCGCAGCGCACTGGTGCCGACACATCGTACGGCCCCTTCGGGCAAACCGCGCAGCCGTTCGCTGAAGCGCCGCAGGCAATCCAGTGCGCGAGTCTGCGAGTCCATGTCGAGGCGTTTCTTCTTGTCGAGTCCGGCAGCCAGACGTACGGGCTCTTTCAGCGCATCCAGAAGATAGAGCTGTTCCCCCTGCACGCGGGCAACCTGCAACTTGAAGCTGTTGGAACCGAGGTCAACGGCGGCTAGTGTTTGATAACTCATTCGATCAATTCAACCAAAAAACAGATATGCCACGCCAATCGCGGCAACAAATCCGCCCAGGTCGGCGATCAGCCCGCAGGTGACGGCATGGCGGATGCGCTTTATGCCGACGGCGCCAAAGTACACGGCCAGCACGTAGAACGTGGTCTCGGTGCTGCCCTGGATGATGGAGGCCAGCCTGCCGGCAAACGAATCAGCACCATGCGTGTTCATGGTATCAATCATCATGGCGCGCGCGCCACTGCCGGAAAGCGGCTTCATCAGCGCCGTGGGCAGGCCATCGACGAAGCGCGTGTCCCAGCCCATCTGCACGGCCAGCCAGCGCATGCCGTCGGTCAGCATTTCCAGCCCGCCGCTGGCGCGAAACACGGCAATGCCCACCAGCATGGCAACAAGATACGGAATGATCGTGACAGCCGTTTGAAAGCCTTCCTTCGCGCCTTCGATGAAGGCTTCGTAGGCATTGACCTTGCGGATGAGCGCGCCGCCCAGAAAAGCCACCACGATGGAGAACAGGATGAAGTTCGACAGCAGCGAGGACTGGCGTTGCATCTCGTCCGGTGGCAGATTATAGAAGTAGGCCGCAATCCCCGCCACGCCTGCCGTCATGCCGCCGAAATACAGCAGCGTCACCGGATCGAACAGGCGGATGCGCTGGAAGAACGCCGTGGTCAGCAGGCCGATGAGCGTGCCGCAATAGGTGGTGATCAGCAGCGGGATGAATACATCGGTCGGATCGGCGGCGCCGAGTTGCGCGCGATAAGTGAAAATCGTCACCGGCAGCAGCGTGACGGAAGCGGTGTTGATGACCAGAAAAAGAATCTGCGCATCGCTGGCGGTGTCCTGCGAGGGGTTCAGCGTTTGCAGTTCCTTCATGGCCTTGATGCCCAGCGGTGTGGCGGCATTGTCCAGGCCCATGACATTCGCCGCCATGTTCATGGTAATGGCGCCCAGCGCCGGATGATTGCGCGGCACGTCCGGAAACAGTCGCGCGAACAGCGGCGCCAGCAGACGGGTGAGCAGTTCGAGGAAACCGGCCTTCTCGCCGATCTTCATCACGCCCAGCCACAGGCTCATCACACCGGTGAGACCCAGGGCGATTTCAAACGCGGTCTTGCTGCTGTCGAAGACGGCCTTCATCAGCTCGGCAAAAATCGCCGAATTGCCCGCAAACAGAAACTGGATCAGCGCAAGGAGAAAAGCGACGAGAAAGAAGCCGACCCAGATGGCGTTAAGCATGGGTCAAGTGGCCCAGCCTGCAATTAGAAGCAAAAGGCCGATTACCAGCCACACCACCAGCCCGCGCCACACCATGCTGATGGTGCTGTCGATCTGGTCGGCATCCGGCTCTTCGCCCAGGCCGATTTCGGAACGCGCGATCCACTGCCCGCCCACATTCAGCGGCTGGCCCAGCTTGACGCCCATCGCCCCCGCGCCGGCCGCCAGCACGATGCTTTCCTCGGCTTCGGGCCAGGCATGCGGCTGGGTGCGCCAGCAGTACATGGCGTCCTCGAAATTACCGGCCACGGCATAGGTCAGACCCGTCAAACGCGCAGGCAGCCAGTTGATCAGATGAAACGCCGAAGTCGCAACCTGGCTGAATGCAGTCGACGACTCGACCCAGCGGCGCGAGAGGATCGATGAGAGCCTGAACAGTACCGCGCCCGCCGGCCCCAGCAGCACAAACCAGAACAGCACGCCGAACATCTGCCGGTGGCTGTGCGTGAACACTTGCTCGATGGTGAGCGAAGCAATTTCCTGCTCGCTGAAGTCTGCGGTTTCGCCGCCGCGCCAGTTTTCCAGCATCTGGCGCGCTTCGGCCAGATTGTCGCTGCGAAGTTTGTCCGCGATTTCTTCCGCATTGAGACTGTAGTACCTGAATCCCATGGTGAAGTAGAGCACGCCGACGCCCCATGCCAGGCCCAGCAGCGAGCTGAGGCCCGACAGCCAGGTTCCAGTCAGCCAGACGACAAGAACAAACGGCAGCACGCCCGCACTCCATGCAAGCATGCCGTGAAACGATTCGCCGCCATCCAGCTTGTCCTGCAGCAGGCGCGCGTATTGCGCATAGCTCACATAATGCGGCAACGGCTGCTTGAGCGGCCGGTAGTGCTCCAGGGCAAGCGTGATCAACAGGCTGAAGAAAATCATGGCTGCTCGATCTCCACGGTCAGTTCACCCACTCGCGTCGGCGTGCCGGATGGACGATAGATTTCCACTGCGGGCAGGGTGATATCCAGCCCCTGTTTCTGGAGATGATCGTAAAGCGCCTGATAGGCCTTGCCTGGCGCCAGCGTCGCTGCCGCCTGGACTTTGGCGGACAACACGCGCCGACGCGGCAGCACATCGCTCAAGAGCTCGGGGGGCAGTTTTGCATCCAGAGGAACGCGGTATCCTGTTCTGGCCTGCTGGTCCGGTCTGGCGGTCGTGCGCGGGTCGGTCAATAGAACCGTGACGGTCTCGGCAGGTTCGATGCCAGCCTGTTTCAGCAATCTGAAAACCTTCTCCTGCGTTTTGGGCAGCTTGGCAATGTCGCCGCTGTGTTCGAGATAGGCATAAAAATACGGACCGGATTCGCCTTCCGTAACCGTTGCCGAATTGAAACCGCCCCACCACCAGTAAACACCCATTAGAGGAAGAACAAACGCCAGCAGAAAGGCTGGCCACTGCTTCTTGAACAATCCTGATTCTCCGGTTTTCTTTACCAGTGAAGATAGCACAGACGGGCCGCCCCACTATAATTCAATCTCGATTCAAGGAGCGCTTATGCCGCGAATTCTCGGTTTCATGATCCTGCTGTTTTCGTTCAACCTTGCCCAGGCTGTCGATACCAGCGCCAGCGTATCCATGAAAGCCACACGCGTGGGCACGCATAGCTACTACATTCAGGGGTTGTCCGGCGCCGCCTCCAGTGAGAACCAGGGTTTCATGTCGAATGCGGGCTTCGTTGTCACGCGCAAGGGCGTGGTGGTGTTTGATACTCTGGGCACGCCGCCGCTGGCGGAAAAGATGCTGGGCATCATCCGCAAGATAACGAAGCAGCCTGTCCGGATTGTCATTGTCAGCCACTACCACGCCGACCACTATTACGGCGTTCAAGTCTTCAAGGGGCAGGGCGCGGAAATCTGGGCACACCGCAATGCCGAAGGCCAGACTCGCACCGAAAATGCCGCGCTTCGTTTTGCACAGCGCAAGGAAGTGCTGTTTCCCTGGGTAAACGAAAACACGAAACTGACCGAGCCGGATAAATTCCTTGAGGGCGATACCGATTTCGAACTCGGCGGCGTGCATTTCAATATCCGCCATGTGGGGCCGGCCCACAGCGACGAGGATCTGGCCATGCTGGTTAGGGAAGACCGCGTGCTGTTCGCGGGCGACCTGGTGTTCAAGGGCCGCGTGCCCTTCGTTGGAGAAGCGGATTCGAAAGCCTGGCTGAATTCGCTCGACAAGCTGATTGCATTGAAGCCGCGCGTCATGGTTCCCGGCCACGGTGCCGCCAGCACCACACCGTTGAAAGACCTGACCCTGACGCGCGACTATCTGAACTTCGTGCGAGGCGAAATGGGCAAGGCTGTCGATGACCTGATTACTTTCGAGGAAGCCTATACGCGCACGGACTGGTCAAGATACAGAAACATGCCTGCCTTCGAGGAAGCCAACCGGCCCAACGCCTACAATACCTACCTGCTGATGGAGCAGGAGAAGCTGAAATAACATTCACCCATCAATCACGATTTCATTGTTTACCCTGACTGGAGAATACCGATGACTCTTGCCAACTCTCTCGTACTAACGCTTTGCGCGATTGGCGCTGCCAGCTGTTCGATGTTTCAGCCCGCCGAAAAGGCTGTGGATGCAAAGGTAGTGGAAGAAGCCCGCGCGGTTGCCGGCCAGCTGGCCACTCAGCTTGGCGGCCGACTCAAAGCCGAACTGACGGCAAACGGCCCGGAGTCGGCCATTGCCGTCTGCAAACAGGCTGCGCCTGAAATTACCGGCAAGCTTTCCGCCGAGAAGAACTGGCAGGTTGGCCGCGTGGGAACCCGCTTGCGCAATGCAGCGAATGCACCGAACGGCTGGCAGCAGGAAGCGCTCAAGCAGTTCGGCGATCGACTTGCCAAGGGCGAAAAACCCGACGCCATGGAATTTACCCAGATTGAAAAGGATGGTGGCAAACATTATTTGCGTTACGCAAAAGCCATCGTTTTGCAGCCGATGTGCGTGACCTGCCATGGCGCGTCCGAAGCCATTCCTGAAGGCGTCAAGGCTCGCTTGAAGCAGGAATATCCGAACGATCAGGCAACGGGATATCAGGCTGGCGATTTGCGCGGCGCGATTGTCATCCGCCGTCTGCTATAGGAATTGATGGCAAAAAACCGGCTGACGGCAGACTGCTAGCTAACGCTGTAAGTCTTGTCGAAGACTGTCTGCACGATTTCCGGCGTCAAGGGCTTGGAAATCAGATAACCCTGGATTTCGTCGCAACCCCGTTCCTTCAGGAACCTGGCGATCTCCGGGGTTTCCACACCTTCGGCCACCACGCGCAAATTCAACGTGTGCGCCAGGCTGATGATGGCGTTGGCAATTTCCGCATCTTCGCGATCGTCCAGCACGTCGCGCACAAACCCCTTGTCGATTTTCAGCGTGTCGATGGGCAGGCGCTTGAGCTGGCGCAGATTCGAGTGCCCCGTGCCAAAATCATCGATCATGACCTTGATGCCGCGGCTGCCAAGTTCCGTCAGCACTTCCGTGGTCATTTCCGGATTATCCATGGCGGCGCTTTCTGTAATCTCCAGACCAAGAAATGTCGGGTTCATGCCGGTTTCTTCCAGCGCGCCCAGCACATCCTGCGCCAACCCGCCCTGGCTGAATTGCCTGGGCGACAGATTGACCGAGACCGCGGGCGGATTCAGGCCTGCATTACTCCAGGAAACCCATTGTTGACAGGCCTTGCGCAACGCCCAGCGGCCAATCGGGATGATCAGCCCGGTCTCCTCGGCAATCGGGATGAATCTGTCCGGCCCCACCACGCCTTTTCCCCCCGGCGCCATCCAGCGAATCAGCGCTTCCAGGCCCACTACTTTGCCCGTGCGCAAGTCCACCTTGGGCTGGTAGAGCAGGGCGAAATCTTCTTTTTGCAAGGCGTGGCGCAGGCCGTTTTCAATTTGCAGTTGCTCATGCGCGATCTGGTTCATCTCGTCGCTGAAGTATTCAAACCCGCTCTTGCGCTGTTTGGCCTGATACATTGCCAGGTCCGCCTGCCGCAGCAGGGTATTGGCGTCCGTTCCATCGTCCGGACAGACACTGATGCCGATACTGGCTGAAATCGCGTAGCGCACATCTTCCACCTTGAAAGGCTGAGACAGCGCCTCGATCAGTTTCATGGCCACGCGCCGCGCGCCGCGATGCGTCTTGGGATGGGTGATCACCACGGCAAACTCATCCCCGCCCAGACGGCCGACAAAATCATCCGCCCGCAAGGTATCGACCAGGCGGCTGGCGACGATTCTCAGTACCTGATCGCCGACTTCGTGTCCACGGGAGTCGTTGATATGCTTGAAACGATCCAGGTCGATAAACAGCAAGGACACCTGCCCGCCCTGGCGCAGGCACTGCGCAATCGTGTGCTGCAAATAATCCTGAAAATAGGAACGGTTGGGCAGCCCGGTCAACGGGTCATGGTTGGCCAGCATGTCCAGTCTGAGTTCCGACTGCCGCCGTTCGGATAGCGCGGCCGAGACCAGCAGACCGCCGATGCTCAGGCTCATCAGCGTCACTTGCAGGGACAAAATACTGGATAAAGGGACTTCGGGACCAAGCGGCCCGTACTGCATCAAGGCCGCGATGATGCGAACCGCTCCAACAAACAGAATCAGCATGGATGTCGCGCCAATTGGAAATCGCAGCGCCACCCACAGAATCAGCGGAAACAGCAAAAAATCACCCGTCTGGAGGGACTGTCCGCCATCGGCATTCAATAACAGGATACCCACCACAACCGCGGCTGCCGCGGCCCCCACCCATTCCAGCCAGGGCGCCCTCGCACCCGATATCCAGCTTCTTGAATTGGCTGTCAGCAATACTGGCGCGAACAGGATGGCGCCCACCCAATCCCCTGACCACCAGTACCATAGCGCTTGCAGGAAATCGCCCTGCTCCATTCCGCCAAAATGGAGAATGGCTGTCGTGCCCACAAGTGCCGATACGGCTGCGCCAACAGGCATGCCAAGCAAGCAGAGCCTTGCGATATCCCCTATCGATTCCAGTGATAAATCGGACGCGCCGATCCGCCGGGGAATCCACGCCATCAGCCATGCGCCCAGTGTAGCGCCCGCCGCTACGTAGACATGTGCCTGATCCGGCACGACTCCCCAGTTCCCCGCATAGGTGCCGGCAAAAACGCCGACTACTCCGGCAAGGCGAAAACGCACTGAAGCTGCCGCGGCAATGCCCGCTGCGGGCCAGATCGCGGAAACCGCGCCATTGATCATGGCGCTGAGATAAAGCCCCAAATGCGCCGCGACATAATAAGCAGCAGCCGTGGCCAGAACACGGTAGAGGAATCGCCTGGCCTGGCTTAGTGAAGGTAGTGTTGGCATTTCCATGCCAGTCACCAACCGGACTGTTTCAATTCCTTGCCCAAATCAGGCAGGATCAGGCATCAACCCTGTCATCCATCTGAGCCCGGACGGACTCCAGTGCATCCTTCAGCGTTTCTTCGGACAGGCTGTTTAATTGTTCGGCAAGCATTTCCGCCGCATCGATCGTGTCTTCATCGTCAGGCAGGGCATCGCTGTCCAGATTTGCGACCAGCACGGCGGCCGCGCCCACAACCTGCAACAGATTCTGCCGCTCTCCCATCAGCATTTCTATTTCTTTACGCAGCATCTGGACTTCTTCGTTTTTGAGCGCATGGACAGTCATGTTGTCTCCTCTTGTCATTCAACTCTAAGTGAGTGTAACCATATTTCCGGCTCGGGCGAAACCCCGAGTCCCTCCTTGGCTTTTAACCGCCGGCATTCGCCAATCCGTCCTGGCCGGGCGATAATGTCGCCTCTGCCCGTTTCAGCCGACCATGCCTGTCCAGCCCGATTTGTTTCCGGAAATACTCCCCAGCCGCCACGGCTTTCTCGAACCCGATTCCCTGCATCGCATCTACTGGGAAGAAAGCGGCAATCCGGATGGCATACCCGTGCTGTTCCTGCATGGCGGCCCGGGCTCCGGCACGTCGCCTCAGCAACGGCGTTTTTTCGATCCAGCGCATTACCGCATCGTTCTTTTTGACCAGCGCGGTTCGGGCAAATCCACGCCTTATGCCTCAATTTCGGACAACACCACGCCGCACTTGATAGCGGATATCGAGTTGCTGAGAAAAACGCTCGGTATCGAAAAATGGCTGGTCTTTGGCGGCTCGTGGGGTTCGACGCTGGCGCTGGCTTACGGCGAGGCGCACCCCGAGGCCTGTCTGGGGTTTGTCCTGCGCGGCATTTTTCTCTGCCGCAAAAGCGAAATCGACTGGTTTCTGTACGGCCTGCGCGCGATTTTCCCCGAGGCCTGGCGGAAATTTTCCGGCCACATCCCCGATAGCGAACGAAACGATTTGCTGGCTGCCTATCATGCGCGCCTGGTTGATCCCGATCCGGCTGTTCATATCCCTGCGGCAAGAGCCTGGGCGCATTACGAAGCCGCCTGCTCCACGTTGCTGCCAAATGAATCGCTGATAAACAGTTTCGAATCCGATGCGGTTGCCTTGTCGCTTGCGCGCATCGAGGCACATTACTTTGTAAACAACATTTTCCTGCCCGAGAACAGCCTGCTCGATAATTTGCACAAAATCCGCCATCTGCCCGCCGTCATCGTGCAGGGCCGCTACGACGGGGTCTGCCCGATTGTCACCGCCGATGAACTGGCCCGCGCCTGGCCGGAGGCGTTTTATGAAATCGTGCCGGATGCGGGACATTCCGCATTCGAGCCCGGCATTGCCCGCGCCCTGATTGGCGCCACCGATGCCTTCAGGGACATGCTGGGCATCCTCCCCATGCCCCCCAAAAAGAAAAAGACCGCCGGACGCAAGAAACCCGTTCGCAAGAAAACAGCCTCCGCATGAATCTTTCGCCTCACGTTTTCGATGCCACAGCGGAAAACTTCCCGCGACTGGTGCTGGAAAATTCCCATCGCGGGCCGGTGCTGGTGCATTTCTGGACACCCAAGGCCGGCCCATGCATGATCCTGATGCCCCGTCTGGTCAAGCTTGCTTCCGAATATGGCGGCAAATTCCTGCTGGTCATGCTCAACACGGATGAGCTGGGACGCATCGCCCGGCAATATGGCGTCAACAGCGTGCCGACCGTCAAATTTTTTCTGCGCGGCGAGGTGGTTCACACCATCCACGGCGCCGAACCCGACCGCAGTTTCCGCGAAATTCTGGACCGGCTCATCACCAGAAATTCCGGCAGTCTTTATTCACAGGGGCTGATCGCAAAACAGCAGGGCAGGGTCGAGGATACAAAACAACTGCTTGCAGCGGCCGCCGTGGAAGAGCCCGGCAATCCGGCCATTCCTCGCGACCTGGCGAAAACGCTCTGGACGAACGGCGAGCGTGAACAGGCACTTGACCTGCTTGAAAGCCTGCCTGAGGAGCTGCGTGCAAACATGGAACTTTCCCATCTGCACGTACATTTTTCGCTGGCCCTGGCGGCGGATGCAGACCCCATGACAGGCGAAACTGCCGAAGCCCGGTTCCGGCAGGCTGCAGTCAGGCTTGCGCATGACGACCTTGAGTCTGCGCTCGATCTGCTGTTGAAGCTTGACCTGGATCATCCGCAATATCGAAACGGTCTGCCGCGCCAGGCACTGCTGGCATTGTTTGATCTGCTTGGCAACGAACATCCGCTTGTCAGGAAATTCCGCGCGCTGCTTGCGCAAAATTTGAGCTGACCAGTTTCCATCCCGTGGTTTTTTCGCACCCGGCCTTTTCGCCCTATCGAGACCTGATCGATCAGATCGATCCGGCGTGCCCGATGGCTTCGCTCAACACACTTGCGGAACGACTCGGCCTTCGCCATGACAACGGCAACCCGATTCATTTTGAATCCGGCGACATGCCGGGCCATGCGGCGGAATATGAACAGCGCATTTTCAGGAGCGGACGCATTCCCACACGCGAAAACAACCCGCACGATTTTCTGAATGCGCTGGTCTGGCTGCGTTTTCCCAAGTTGAAATCGGCCCTGAATATCCGGCACTGCAAGATGCTTGAGCATCCGGACGAGCGCAAACAGCGCGGCAAGGTTCGCGACCAGCTGACGCTGCTGGATGAAAGCGGCGTACTGGTCGCCTCGCCCATGCAGGATATGCTCAATCTGCTTCAGGAGAAACGCTGGGTGGAACTGTTCTGGCAAGCCCGTGAGGAAGTTGCGGCGCACATGACATTCATTGTCGTGGGCCACGGTTTGCTGGAGAAATGCATGCAGCCCTTTGCAAGCATGACGGGCAAATGCCTGTTGATGGAAACCCGGGAAACCCTGCCGGAAAAACTGGACTCGCTGGCCGCGGGCGAGATTGAACACGCATCGATGCTGACACTGCCGCCTTTGCCTGTACTGGGGATTCCGGGCTGGGACGACAACAACAATATCCGTTACTACCAGAACACCCAGGTATTCAGGATTTAGAGCCGGGCCTGGCGCCGCAAACCCATTCATAAAGCCTGGCTTCACGCTCATTACGCGGCGCCAGCCAGTTCAGCTTTTCAGGCCTGGCGGCTTCGTAGTGCACCAGTGCATCCTGTTCGGAGAACATCGCCTTCGACAATTCCGCGAGACGCTTTTTGCGGCAGTCAGCCAGCCTCCGGTACTGAATCTCGACGATGCGCCGCAGCGATTCCGGGTCGACTTCTGCAACTGTCAAAGCATGACGCTCGCGAAACGACACGGTTTGTTTTTCACGCCGGATACTGGCTGCATCCACCGCTACACGTACCGTCGCATCCTCGTAAACCGCTTGCCATGCTTCGCCGCATTGCGCGGCATTCATTATCCCGGCGAGCAGAACTCCGCAGGCAATACGCCAAACCCGCTTCATCCGGCATGCGGCGCGACAACGGTTTCCCTGACCCAGTTCTCGGCTTCCCCCATATCATCGAACAACTGGATATCGGCATTGACAAACAGGCGGTTGATCCAAGTGCTCCAGGCAATCCATTCGTTGCTGGTCAATACCGCCACGCGGTCAAAATCATTCGCGTGCTGGCGAGAAAATTTGATCTCTTCCCACGCCACATCCAGGCTGAAGGAAAGCATGTCCCGCAGATCGATCAGCAGGTTCACCACGCCCTGGAATTTGATGCCATAAAGCACTGCTTCCTCGAACTCCTTGTAATCATCCAGTGTGAACTGGCCAAGGACTGTCATGCTGATAACGTTGTTGTGCACATTGACGGAAATCATGATCGCCTCTCGATTGTTGTCATGCTTCCCTACAATATAGCCTTATTCCGCTGGCGCGACAGCCCGTCCGGCCCAGACGCTGACCAGACCCGCCAGCACGATAAGCGCCATGCCTAGCCATGCGGTCAGCGGCAAGCGGTCGCCAAACAGAATCACGCCGTAGACGGCAGAGAATCCGACATTGGAATAGGCTAGTGTCCCGACCGTCAGAGTGTTGCCCAGCCGGTAGGCACGCGTCATGGCCAGTTGCGCGAGCGTGGCCGTCAGCCCCATCGCCAGCAGGAGCGGCCAGTCCTGTGCCCGTGGCCTGGCAAACCCGGCAGTCAGCATCCAGAGCGCGGCACCCAGCGTGGCGATCAGAGTGAAATAAAACACCACCCGCCATTCCGGTTCACCTTGCCTTCCCAGCGTGCGGACATTGAGGTAAGCCACGGCCGCGAGCAAGCCGGAAGTCAATCCGATTCCCCCCGCAAAAATATCCTTGTCCTGCCAGCCCGGCTGCAACAACACCGCCACGCCCACGAATCCCAGCAACAGTGCTGCCACCAGACCCTTCCCATGCCGTTCTTTAAGCCACCAGGCGGTAATGGCCGCAAGAAACAAAGGGGCCGTGTAATTCAGCGTGATTGCGGTCGCCAGCGGCAGGTGGGCAATGGCGTAAAAGAACATGACCAGCGCAAGAAAACCGGACAGGCTGCGTTTGACATGGCTAGTCAGATGTCGCGTCCTGAGCGGGGCAAGCCATTGGCGTGTTCCCAGCACGATGAATATATAGATCGACAGCAAGCCAAACAGCGAACGATAGAACACCAGTTCTGGCGAACTGAAGTGTCCGGAAGCCAGTTTGACCAGCACGCCCATGACGGCAAACAGAAAGGATGCGATCAGCATCCAGGAGGATTTCATCTCGCCTTGCCCATCAATCAAAAAGAATGGCGGCTATTGCCGCCATTACTTTCCATTACTGGATTTTCAGCGCCCAACAAGCGGCCCGATCTGCTTCCGCATGAACTCATGGAAATGCACCAGGCCATCTTCCATCGGTGACTGGTAAGGCCCTGCCTCGCTGATGCCCTGGCGATAAAGCGCGCGGCGCCCGTCATGCATGCGCTGGGCAATCTCGTGATCTTCCACCGCTGTTTCCATGTAGGCAGCCTGTTCGGCTTCAACGAATTCACGTTCGAACAGGACGATGTCCTCGGGATAATAAAACTCGACAATGTTGACCATGGACTCGATGCCGGTTGGCCAGACACTGGACACCACCAGCACATGCGGATACCACTCCACCATGATGTTGGGGTAATAGGTCAGCCAGATCGCGCCATGACGCGGCTTTTCGCCGCTGCCATATTGCAGCACCTGTTCCTGCCATTTCCGGTAAACCGGCGAGCCGAACTTCCGGCCAAAGGCATTCGCCAGCCCCACGGTCTGCACCGAATACCATTCGCCATACTCCCAGCGCAGGTCATCGCAGGTGACAAAGCTGCCCAGGCCGGGATGGAAGGGCTCAACGTGATAATCCTCCAGATAAACCTCGATGAAGGTTTTCCAGTTGTAGGGCGCATGATCAACCTGCACGCGATCCAGCATGTAGCCGGAGAAATCCAGATCGCCCGCCACACCCATTCCGGCCAGGTCGGCACGCACATCGCGCGGGCCGTTGAACAGCAGGCCATTCCAGTTTTGCAGCGGCGAACGTGACAAATTCATGCAGGGGTTGCCGGGGAAGTGCGGCGCACCCAGCAACTGGCCGGTCGCATCGTAGGTCCAGCGATGGATCGGACAGACAATGTTGTCGGAGGGCAGTTTGCCGCGGCCATTCAGCATGATCGCCTGACGATGCCGGCAAACATTGGACAGCATCTCGATGCCATTGCGGTTGTTCACCAGCACCCTGGCGCCTTCAAAGCGTTCCAGCGCGTGATAATCCGCTGCCTCCGGCACCATCAGGGCATGGCCGACATAGCCTGGGCCATTGTCGAATAGCAGCTTCTTTTCGAGTTCGTATATTTCCGGGTCGAGATACCACGACACCGGTAGTTGAGGCGTTGTTGTAGACAGCGCCGAAACAGAATCAGCGAGATTGCTCATCCCTACCCACCCTGGTCCAGTACCGAATTTGTATACGGCAAAGAAAACAAAAACCCCCGACACCCGGCGGCTTTCAGTCCGCCCAATGAACCGGAGGTTCCCAATTACATTGGCTTCACACCAATGTGGCCTGACAATAACACGGCCAAGCCCCCAAGGCAAAGACTTTCCAGCCTGACAATCTTTGTTTACTTTGAATGGGTAGCAGACTCACTCGCCCGCTTTTGTTAAAGTACCGTGTTTCGCCCCACCAAGCTCCGCCCATGGCCAAAGCCGCTACACCCAAGGACTTCGAATCCGCCCTTGCCGAACTGGAAAAAATCGTCGCCCAGATGGAGTCCGGCAAGCTCGGGCTTGAAGACTCCCTGACCGCCTACGAACGCGGCGCCACGCTGCTGAATTATTGCCGGGAAGCCATTTCCCGCGCCGAGCAGCAAGTCCAGGTGCTTGAGAATGGCGTGCTCAAACCCTTCATGACAGGCAGCGATGAGTGATTTCCTGAGCTGGGCGTCTAGCAGGCAATCCCGCATCGAGAGCGTGCTCGCCGCGCTGCTGCCCGATGCTGTCCATGCACCTCAACGCCTGCATGACGCCATGCGTTACGCCGTGCTGGATGGCGGGAAACGCGTAAGACCCCTGCTCGCCTATGCGGCGGGCGAACTGACTCAGTCTGATCCGGAATGTGTGGACAATGTCGCCGCGGCAGTGGAATGCATCCATGCCTATTCACTGGTCCATGACGACATGCCCGCAATGGATAACGATGTCCTCCGTCGCGGCAAACCCACCGTCCACGTCGAATTTGATGAGGCGACTGCTTTGCTGGTGGGTGATGCGCTGCAAAGCCTGGCTTTTGAATGTCTGGCCAGGCCGGGTTTGGCGAAACCCGAAACGCAAGTCAGCATGCTGCGCATGCTGGCCAGGGCTTCCGGTTCCAGCGGCATGGCTGGCGGGCAGGCCATCGATCTGGCCAGCGTGGGCAAGCCGCTCGAACTGACCGAGCTGGAATTCATGCACATACTGAAAACTGGCGCCCTGATCCGCGCCTCGGTCAATATCGGTTCCTTGTGCGGCGCGCCGTTAAGCGAGAACGAAGCTGGCCGGCTGGATCATTACGCCAAATGCATCGGCCTTGCCTTCCAGGTTGTTGACGATGTGCTTGATGCCGAGGCCCCCACCGCCACCTTGGGAAAAACCGCGGGCAAGGATGCAGCCAGCAACAAGCCGACCTATGTCAGCCTGCTGGGGCTGCCGCGCTCACGCGAGCTGGCCGAGGAACTGCGCGGCGATGCGCTGTCAGCCCTGTCTGTATTTGGCGCCGGCGCGGAACGTTTGAGACAGCTTGCTGACTATATCGTGCTGCGCAAACATTGAGCGAATCAGTTGAATGAGTGAGCTGAACCTGCTGGACACGATCCACTTTCCCGCCGACCTCCGCCAACTGGACGCGCAGCAACTGCCTCAATTGGCTGAAGAACTGCGCGCTTTCCTGATCGATTCGGTATCGCAGACCGGCGGTCATCTCTCTTCCAATCTGGGTGCGGTCGAACTCACCATCGCGCTGCATTACGTGTTCGACACGCCGCGTGACCGCATCGTGTGGGATGTCGGCCACCAGACCTATGTCCACAAGATCCTGACCGGCCGCAGGGAAGCCATGGGCAGCCTGCGTCAGGGTGGCGGACTGGCGGGCTTTCCGCGCCGCGAGGAAAGCGAATACGACGCCTTCGGCACGGGACACTCCAGCACTTCGATTTCCGCCGCGCTGGGCATGGCCGAAGCCTTCCACCAGACCGGCTCCAGCCAGCGCGCCATTGCCGTCATCGGCGACGGCGCCATGACCGCCGGCATGGCTTTCGAGGCGCTGAACAATGCAGGCGCCACTGATCTGCCCTTGTTAGTCATTCTTAACGACAACGACATGTCGATCTCGCCGCCGGTGGGCGCGCTGAACAACTACCTGGCAAAGCTGATGTCGGGGCAGTTCTATGCCAAGGCGAAAAAGGCGGGCGATATCGTGCTGTCGAAAATGCCGCCGATCCGCGAACTGGCCAAGCGCGCGGAAGAACACGTCAAGGGCATGGTCACGCCCGGCACGCTGTTCGAGGAATTCGGCTTCAACTACATCGGCCCCATCGACGGCCATGACCTCGACGTCCTGGTGGAAACGCTGAAGAACATCAGGCAGCTTTCGGGACCGCAGTTCCTGCATGTCGTCACCAAAAAGGGCAAGGGCTACGATCCCGCCGAAGCCAATCCCTGCCTGTATCACGGCGTCACGCGATTCGATCCCTCGGCCGGCATTGCCGAGATAACCGCCGTCAAGCCAAACTACACGCAGATTTTTGGCGACTGGCTCTGCGACATGGCCGCGCAGGATTCGAGGCTCGCCGGCATCACGCCCGCCATGCGCGAAGGCTCAGGACTGGTGCGCTTCTCTCAAGAATACCCTGGCCGTTATTTCGATGTTGGCATCGCCGAGCAGCACGCCCTTACTTTTGCAGCCGGGCTTGCCTGCGAAGGCATGAAGCCCGTAGTGGCGATTTATTCGACTTTCCTGCAGCGTGCGTATGACCAGTTGATACATGACATCGCGCTGCAAAATCTGGATGTCACGTTCGCCATTGACCGGGCGGGTCCAGTTGGAGCGGATGGCGCGACACATGCCGGCAGTTTCGATCTTTCCTTCCTGCGCTGCGTGCCCAATCTGGTCATAGCCACGCCGTCGGACGAAAATGAGTGCCGCAAGCTGCTGACGTCGGTATTTCTCCATCCGGGTCCCGGCGCCGTGCGTTATCCGCGCGGCACCGGCCCTGGAGCAGTCATTGAACCGGGACTCGATGCGCTACCCATTGGCAAAGGCCTCATCCGGAGACAGGGGCAGCGCGTGGCGTTTCTCGCCTTCGGCACCGTGCTGAGTGAATGCCTCAGGGCCGCCGAAATGCTGGATGCCACTGTCGCCGACATGCGATTCGTGAAGCCGCTGGACCAGGAACTGATTCTGTCGCTTGCCAACACCCATGAGCTGCTGGTCACGGTCGAGGAAAACGCTGTCATGGGCGGGGCCGGCGCAGCCGTAGCCGAGCTTATTTCAAATTCCGGCGGCACGGCCAGGATGCTGCTTTGCGGGCTTCCCGACCGCTTTCTCGACCAAAATACCCAGGAAAATCAGCGCCTTGAAAGCCATCTGGACGCGGAAAGCCTGATCCGGCGCGTTCACGAAGCAGGCTTCTAGCCGGGAACCTTTATCCGACTAGTTTACTCAACTATTCGGACAGCTTATACTGAGTCTAAATTGCCCGCTGGCAGGGTATTGAAAAACGTAGCGAGAGGGCGTCAGGCAAGGAAGAAAGCGGCGAGAAAGCGGAGTGTATGCGGTATACATGAGCATTTCGAGCCGGTTTCTGACGCAGCATCACGCCCTCGCAGTAGTTTTTCAACACTCTGCCAGGCAGGCGCTTTCCGACAGGAACTAAGGAATTGCCATGAACGATTGCACCGATGCCGTCTGCATGCCGGACGTACAAAGCTCGAAGGATACCCGCCAGATCGCCATCGACAAGGTTGGGATCAAGTCCATTCGCCATCCCGTCAAGGTCGCGGACAAGGCCGAAGGCGTGCAGCACACCATCGCCAGTTTCAACATGTACGTCTACCTGCCCCAGCATTTCAAGGGCACGCACATGTCGCGCTTTGTCGAAATCCTCAACACCCGCGAGCGCGAAATCTCCATCGAGAATTTCGAGGCCATGCTGCGCCACATGGTCGACCGGTTGGAGGCCGAATCAGGCCATATCGAGATGACCTTTCCCTATTTCATCAACAAGGCTGCCCCGGTTTCCGGCGTGAAAAGCATGATGGATTACGAAGTCACACTGATCGGCGAAATCGACAAGGGCGTCTACCGGCACACCACCAAGGTTGTTGTGCCGGTGACTTCATTGTGCCCCTGCTCGAAGAAAATTTCCGAGTACGGCGCGCACAACCAGCGCTCGCATGTCACCGTCTCGGCCCGTACCAACGGCTTTTTGTGGATCGAGGACCTGGTTCGCAAAATCGAGGACCAGGCCTCCTGCGAACTGTACAGCCTGCTGAAACGCCCGGACGAGAAGTACATCACCGAGCGTGCCTACGACAACCCCAAGTTCGTCGAGGACATCGTGCGCGACGTCGCCGCCGCCATGAATGCCGAGCCGCTGATCGATGCTTATGTCGTGGAAGCCGAGAACTTCGAGTCGATCCACAATCATTCAGCTTACGCGCTGATTGAGCGGGACAAGACTAAAAAGGGTTGATTATCAGCCGGTTCCAGCGACAAGGCCCGCTTGAGCGGGCCTTGTCGCTGGAAAGACAAATTCATCAATACCTTTGAGTCAGTGTCATCGTCTGCCCTTCCCGCTTCATGTCCGTGCGATTCAGGAAGGACATGCCCAGCAGGGCGACATCCAGGCCGCTTTCCAGAACCACTCCCTCGACTTGATGCAGCGTGATGCCGCCCACTTTCACCGAGTTGAAGGTCACGCGCCACGCCGGCACGATGCCGTTGGCGGTGCTCACCGCATGCGGCCGCTGCGTTTTGTAATCGATGCCCAGGCGTGTCGCGTCCCTGGCGGGAATGGCGATGCTTGTCGCGCCGGTATCGAGCAGGAAAGTCATGCTGCCGCCGTTGATCGCGCCTTGCGTGGAAAAATGTCCGCGCGAATCGGCATTGAGGATGACTTCCGGCTTGCCGCCATTACCCGCCTGGGCAGCAAAAGACTGTCCCATGCTCAAGGTGCGTCGTTTGCCCTCGACCTCGAACACTGCCCCCTCTGAACTGGCCGATATCAGCTTCACCCCCTGGATGGACTGGCCGGCTGCAATAACCTTGGGCGAACCGCCATCAATGCGAACCATGGCCTTGTCCTTGAACAGACCCACGACTCCCACGGACGCGCTGATTGACTGGCCGCTTAAAAAGAACAGCGTCCATGCCATACAATGCAAAAGCTGTTTGTTTACTTTCCGGAATTCATTCATATGCGCCCAGTAATGGTTTTCAGATTTTCCCAGACCGAGGGTCCGGGCTACCTTGGTGATTTCCTGACGGAAAAAGGCATTCTCTGGACCCAGATCAATATCGATGCCGGAGACAGCCTGCCCAACGATACCAACGGCTTTTCCGGCCTGGTCTTGATGGGCGGCCCGATGAGCGTGAATGATAACCTGCCCTGGATTCCACCTCTCCTGGAACTGATCCGGCAGGCCATCAAACAGGACATTCCGGTACTGGGGCATTGTCTGGGCGGGCAACTGATGAGCAAGGCGCTTGGCGCCCAAATCACCCGCAACCCCATCAAGGAAATCGGCTGGGGCGA
>CAYOJA010000017.1:28331-44327 GCA_964404175.1 uncultured Thiobacillus sp.
AGGCGCTTGGCGCCCAAATCACCCGCAACCCCATCAAGGAAATCGGCTGGGGCGAAGTTTCCAAGGTAAGACACAACCCCGCCCCGGCCTGGCTTGGCAATCTGCCCTCGTCTTTCGAGGTCTTCCAGTGGCATGGTGAAACCTTTTCCATTCCGGAAGGCGCGACACGCCTGCTGGAAAGCGCCTTTTGCGCAAACCAGGCCTGGCTGCTAAACGATCGCCACCTGGCCCTGCAATGTCACATTGAAATGACTGCTCCCATGATCAAGGCCTGGTGTGATGTCGGCGCGGAAGAAATACGCGAGGCGTCACAAAGTCCCGCTGTCCAGCAACCCGCCGCGATGCAGGATGACATGCCTGTCCGGCTGGAAAAACTTCATGAGGCCGCCGACGAGCTTTACGGCAAATGGATTGAAGGCCTCAAAAAATAAGCGCGCTGCAGGAAGTGGACAATATCGCCATCTCAAGGCACCATGCCTGCCACAAACAAGCCCAATCGGCACATAACCACCCCAGGAGACCTCATGCAGCCAGTGGATTACAGCAACTATGACTTTGGCCGGCGTCTGGAAGATTTTATTCACGAAGTGATGCACCTTGGCGGCAGCCTGCGCAAGGAATCCGATCTGACCGAGGGCCAAAAGGTTTTCCTGCGCGCGGTGAAGCGCGAAAGAATCAAGTATGTGGATCCGCAGCGCCAGGGCTATCCGCATAACCTGCTGGAGCAGATGGAATCGTTCACCCGCACCATCGGCGACCTGCATAATTCCTATTTTGATTCCGGCATGCACAAGGTCAGTGATTGCCTGTATAACCGCTGGAAAATGCTTTACGAAGAGACCCGCATACTCGCCTCTGCGGGTGGCGCCAACAAGCCCTGCTGGGTCGACGTGATCGAGGTTGAGAAATCGGATATGCCGGCATTCTTCGATGCCTGATTCAACGTCAGAAAACTGTCACAAGGCCCGGATTATCCGGGCTTTTTTATTGCTGTCTGGCCATTTCATTTCAGACCGAAAAATCCCTTATCCCGGAATAAAAACAAACGATTTATCAGCATTCTCTGACATTGCTATGCTCCGACGCTCTTGAGAAGCCCTGTTTAAGGAGAAAGCATGTCCAAACTAGTCAGGCCCCATGGCGGCGGTGAGCTGAAGCCCCTGTTACTGGAAGGCGCAGCCCGCGATGCAGAACTGGCGCGTGCCCAGTCCCTGCCCAAGGTAAAAATGAGCTCCCGCGAAACCGGCGACCTGATCATGATGGGCATCGGCGGCTTTACTCCGCTGGAAGGCTTCATGACCCACTCCGACTGGCAGGGCGTATGCGACGGCTACAAGATGGCCAATGGCCTGTTCTGGCCCATCCCCGTCACGCTGTCAGCCGATGAAGTCACCGCCCAGGGCATCAATGTCGGCGCGGACGTGGCGCTGGTTGACGGCGAAACAAACGAAATCATGGGCACCATGAAGGTGAGCGAGAAGTACGCCATCGACAAGGCCCACGAATGCATGCAGGTCTACAAGACCACCGACCTTGCCCACCCCGGCGTGAAAATGGTCATGGAACAGGGCGCGGTCAACCTGGCCGGTCCCGTCAAGGTACTGTCCACCGGCAACTTCAAGGAAGAATACGGCGATCAGTTCATGACCCCCGCCGAAACCCGCGCCGCCTTCGAGAAAGCCGGCTGGTCCAAGGTTGCCGCCTTCCAGACCCGCAACCCCATGCACCGCTCGCACGAGTACCTGGCCAAGATTGCCATCGAAACCATGGACGGCGTGCTGATCCACTCACTGCTGGGCGCGCTGAAGCCGGGCGACATTCCCGCCGAAGTGCGTTCGGAAGCGATCAGCACCCTGGTCGAGAACTATTTTGCACCCAACACCGTGATCCAGGCCGGTTACCCGCTCGACATGCGCTATGCCGGTCCGCGCGAAGCCCTGCTGCACGCCCTGTTCCGCCAGAACTACGGCTGCTCGCACCTCATCGTCGGCCGTGACCACGCAGGCGTGGGCGATTACTACGGTCCCTTCGACGCACAGAAAATTTTCGACGAGATTCCCAAGGGCTCGCTCGAAACCACCAACATGAACATCGACTGGACCTTCTGGTGCAAGAAGTGCGGCGGCATGGCCTCCCAGCGCACCTGCCCGCACTCCAAGGATGATCGCATCCTGCTGTCCGGCACCAAGGTTCGCGCCATGCTGTCCGAGGGCCAGGATCTGCCGGTCGAGTTCAGCCGTCCGGAAGTCGCCAAGGTGCTGCAGAAGTACTACGCCGGCCTGTCCGCCGAGCAGAACGTCAAGGTCGAGTTGAAGGGACACTCGGCAGCGTAATAGCTGTATCGCGAAAGCGATATCCCTGCCCCTCTCTCCCTTGAGGGGAGAGAGCAGGAGAGAGGGTGAAGAATTTTTAGGACTTAAGCCTGCCGGAAGCGGATTCGCGATACGCCCCGGCCAAGGTCAGGTGGAAGTTCGAAATACGGACCGCGACGATCGCGGAGTTAGCTAACTAGGAGATTGTGTAATGCCAACCTATGTTCGTACCGACAAGTGCGACGGCTGCAAGGGTCAGGACAAGACCGCCTGCATGTACATCTGCCCGCACGACCTGATGAAGCTGGACAAGGACGGTTCCGAAACCGGCCACGCCATGCGCGCCTTTAACCAGGAACCCGAGCAGTGCTGGGAATGCTATTCCTGCGTGAAGATTTGCCCGCAGCAGGCTATTGAAGCCCGTCACTACGCCGACGTCGTGCCCCTGGGCGGTTCCGTTCAGCCCCTGCGCGGTACCGATTCCATCATGTGGACCATCAAGTTCCGCAATGGCACCCTGAAGCGTTTCAAGTTCCCGATCCGCACCACGCCCGAAGGCTCCATCGATCCTTACGGCGGCAAGCCCACCGCATCCATGGCAAACATCGCCAACACCGGTTTCTTTACCGGCAGCGCGGATGGCGGCGTGACCAAGGGCTATCGTGCCGGCAACCCTGCCGAACTGATCCGCAAGTAATCGAATTTAGAACGAGGTAATAGAAATGGCTGAATTTGGAAATCCAGAAGTCGTCCAGGAAGAAGTAGACATCCTGATGATCGGCGGCGGCATGGCAAACTGCGGCGCCGCATATGAAATCCAGCGTTGGGCCGATGCAGCCGCATCCGAGTCTGGCGTCAATCTTAAAATCAAGCTGGTCGACAAGGCCGCCATGGACCGCTCCGGCGCCGTGGCTCAGGGTCTGTCCGCCATCAACACCTACATCGGCACCGAGCAGGATCCCGCCGACTACGCCCGCATGGTCTCCAACGACCTGATGGGTATCACCCGCGATGATCTGGCCTACGACCTGGGCCGTCACGTGGATGACTCCGTGCACCTGTTCGAAGAGTGGGGCCTGCCCATTTGGAAAACCGACGAAAACGGCGAGCGTCACGACGGCTCCAAGGGCCTGCCCGCGCTGAAGGACGGCGGCAAGCCCGTGCGTTCCGGCAAATGGCAGATCATGATCAACGGCGAATCCTATAAGTGGATCGTCGCTGAAGCCGCCAAGAAAGTGCTGGGCATGGATCGCATCGAAGAGCGCGTATTCATCGTCAAGCTGGTCAACGACAAGAACGACAAGAATCGCATCGCCGGTGCCGTCGGCTTCTCCACTCGCGACCACAAGCTGTTCGTCTACAAGGCCAAGGCCATCCTGCTGGCTGCCGGCGGTTGCGTCAACATCTTCCGTCCCCGCTCCGTGGGCGAAGGTACCGGCCGCGCCTGGTACCCCGTCTGGAACGCCGGTTCCACCTACTCGATGGCGGCTGAAGCCGGCGCCGAGCTGACCATGATGGAAAACCGCTTCGTGCCCGCCCGCTTCAAGGACGGTTACGGCCCCGTTGGCGCATGGTTCCTGCTGTTCA
This sequence comes from uncultured Thiobacillus sp., assembly GCA_964404175.1. Taxonomy (GTDB): domain Bacteria; phylum Pseudomonadota; class Gammaproteobacteria; order Burkholderiales; family Thiobacillaceae; genus UBA6918. Next base: position 32,231 of record CAYOJA010000017.1, read on the forward strand.
AGGCTCAGGCCACCAACTCGCTGGGCGAAGTGTACATGCAGAAGAACAAGGAAATGCTGAACGACTACCCGCCCTATGGCCAGGCCGCCGTTCCCGCTTCCTGCCTGCGTAACCACCTGATGCTCAAAGAGATGAAGGAAGGCCGCGGCCCCATTTACATGGACACCGTGACCGCGCTGGCCAAGCTGCGCGAAACCCTGTCTCCGCGTGAAGTGAAGCACCTCGAAGCCGAAGCCTGGGAAGACTTCCTCGACATGTGCGTCGGCCAGTGCGGCATCTGGGTTGGCGAGAACATCGAGCCCGAGAAGAAGAACTCCGAGCTGATGCCGACCGAGCCCTACCTGCTGGGTTCGCACTCCGGCTGCTGCGGCATCTGGACCTCCGGCCCGACCGACGTCGGCGCCCCCACCACCGAAGATCACGCCGACGCGGCCAAGATCCCGGCACACCTGCCCAAGGGCTGGAACTGGGGCTACCGCGGCATGACCACGGTGAAGGGTCTGTTCACCGCCGGCGACGGCGTGGGCGCTTCCGGCCACAAGTTCTCCTCCGGCTCTCACGCCGAAGGCCGCATGGCCGCCAAGTCCATGGTCAAGTACTGCGTGGACAACAAGGACATGAAGCCCGAGCTCGACACCTCCGTTGAGCAGCTGGTGGAAGAGATCTACCGTCCGGTTCGCACCTACCTGGAGTTCAAGGACTACACCACCGCGATCGACGTCAACCCCAACTACATCACCCCCAAGATGCTGCAGTTCCGCCTGCAGAAGATCATGGACGAGTACGTTGCGGGCGTGGCCACCTACTACACCACCAACGGCAACATGCTCCAAGTGGCGCAGGACAAGCTGGACATGCTGAAGGAAGACGCCATGAAGATGCGTGCGAAGGACCTGCACGAACTGCTGCGCGCCTGGGAAAACTACCACCGTATCCTCACGGCGGAAGCCCACTTGCAGCACATCCTGTTCCGTCAGGAAAGCCGCTACCCCGGCTTCTACTACCGCATGGACAAGAACTTCGTGGATGAAGAAAACTGGAAGTGCTTCGTCAACTCCATCTACGACAAGGAAACCAAGAAGTGGACCTGCTTCAAGCGCAAGCACTATGACCTGGTTGACAAGTCCAAGCTGTTCAAGCCCGCCGCTCACTAAGCAGCAGGTAAGTCAGTAGATTGAACGGGCGCCGCGAGGCGCCCGTTTTTTTATCCCCCTTGATAAAGGGGGTGGCGCGAAGCGCCGGGGGATTTAGCCACCGGCCTTTGCAAGTGAAGCGATGCTTGGTCGAGGGTTGCTCGACACCAAGTTCCTTTCTTTGCTTCGTCAAAGAAAGGAACCAAAGAAAGACGACCCAACTATGCCGGCCTTCGGCTTCCCTTAGCCTGAAGCTTCCGGGCGGGCGGCGCAGAACTCGCCCCGCTTGTATTTGTTTGCAGAAGTGAGCGGGGCTCAGACAGGCTGCGCCGCGTTGTTCCGCCCGAAAGCTCCAGGCTGCGGCGGCATAGACGGGAAACTTCAAACCCCAAAAGCAAATCCCCCCAACCCCCCTTTTTCAAGGGGGGCTTGATCGCTGGGGGCTTAGTTTGTTACCCCCTTGTCAAAGGGGGTGGCGAGCAAAGCGAGCCGGGGGATTTTGCCTCTTCCCTTGCGGGGCGAGGCGGGGAATTCGCGGAGCATGCTCCGCGCCCGTCGAGCGGTTCCGGCGTACCCGCCGGAACGCACCCTGCAAGGGAGGGTGGCCCGAAGGACCGGGTGAGGGGTTATCCCCCTCTGGGCTGCCTCGGTCGGGGACTTGAATTGGGGGCAGCACAGCGGGAGCGATTCTTTGGTTACTTTCTTGGCAAGACAAGAAAGTGCGCTCCGAAGCGTGGCACGAGGGGCCCCTTTGGGGATCGGGCAGCGGAGGAGTGCGTAAGGGCGACCGTTAACGGAGCGCGCATCCCGCTACGGGGTCGCGCCTTGCCCACCCTCACCACAAGGTTATTGGCCGAAAATCACTCCCAACGCGGTAAAATACGCTTCCAGCAAGCCAAGCAGTCAGGTAGGTGCATCATGAGCGACGACAAATTTATTTCCGATTCCCCCTTCACCCCCAGCCCGGTCATGCCGACAAGCTTCGAGGGCGACAAGGTCATCCAGTTCCAGTGCCGGAAAGGCATCGACTGCTGGAATGCCTGCTGTTCCAACATCGACATCATGCTTACGCCCTACGACATCATCCGTCTGAAAAAGCGGCTGGGCATGACCTCGACCGAATTCCTCAAGGAATACACCTACCCGTTCGAGTTCGGCCGCAACGACATCGCGGGCGTCAAATACAAACCGGTTGAAGGCGGAACAGCCTGCCAGTTCATGCGCCCCGAAGGCTGCAGCGTGTATGAAGACCGGCCAACCGCCTGCCGGTATTACCCCGTCGCGCTGCTTTCGATACGCCGCGCCGACGAATTCACCGACCGCGCCCAATATGCGCTGGTGCAGGAATCCCACTGCAAGGGCCACTTCGAGCCGCGTTCGCTCACCGTGGAGGAATACCGCGCGGAACAGGGGCTGAATGATTACGACGAGCATGGCCGCGCCTGGCGTCAGCTCATCCTCAAGAAAAAGTCCGCTGGCCCAACCGTTGGCAATGCTTCGCAGCGCAGCCTGCAACTGTTTTTCATGGCCTGCTACGATGTCGACCAGTTCCGCGAATTCGTGAAGTCCGACGGTTTCCAGGATGTGTACGATGTGCCCGCCGAAGAACAGGCCAAATGGGAAGACGATCTGGAAATGATGAACTTCGGTTTCCAGCTCGTGCGCCAGGTACTGTTCAATGAAATGACCATCGCCATGCGCCCCGATGCCATGGAACGGCGCCTTGCCCGCAAGAAGGAACGCGAAGAGATGCTGGACAAGATCGTGGAAAAGCTGCCGACCGAGGAATTCGTCAAGCCAATCCCGGAAGAAGAAAAATACGACAAGTACAAGTTTTCGGATTCCTGACCGTCAAGTTAACCCAGCTTGAGGACGTAGCAGGGATATGTTGAAAACCAGGTCTACACCAATGCGTACTTTGTCCCTTCTGTTCTGTTCGGCCGCCTGCTTCCTGTGCCTGCCCGCCCATGCCACGCTCTATAAATGCCAGGACGCGGCAGGCAAAGTGACCTACACCAACCTGGCTTGTGACAAGAGCGGATTGAAGGAAACCAGGATCATTCCTCCTGCGCCGCCGCCCGCCGAGCCCGTTGCCGGCATGCCTTCCGCCAAAAAGTCCGAAGTGGCTCCCGAGTCCGTGTCCGATGAGAAACAGCCGGCAAAACCCGGGAAGAAACAGGGCGGCACCAGCCTGCAATTGATCAAGTCCCAGGAATCCAGCGACAAAAAATGCGCCAAACTCAATGACACCCTTGGCAAGACCATGGACGAGATGGATGCCGCGCGTCGCCAGGGTTACACCCCGAAACAGGAAGCCGAGTGGAATGCCAAGCTGAAAAAACTGCAGGCCGATAAAAACAAACTTGGATGTTTCTGATGCTTGCGCGTACACACGATCCGTCAACCTACCTCATCGAAGCGCAACCCTACTACGAACCCGTCGGCAACGAAGTTGAACTCTTCGAAGCCGCCTACGCCAACCATCTTCCCGTCCTGCTGAAAGGCCCCACCGGCTGCGGCAAAACCCGCTTCATGGAATACATGGCGTGGAAACTGAAGCGCCCGCTCATCACCGTTTCCTGCCATGACGACCTCACTACTTCCGATCTGGTCGGGCGCTACCTGGTCAAGGGCGGCGAAACGACCTGGGTGGACGGCCCTCTGACCCGCGCGGTGCGCGCCGGCGGCATCTGTTATCTGGATGAAATTGTCGAGGCGCGCAAGGACACCATGGTCGTCATTCATCCGCTCGCCGACGACCGCCGCATCATGCCCATCGAAAAACTCGGCCAGCTTGTCGAAGCGCCGGACGAGTTTTGTCTGACCGTTTCCTACAACCCCGGCTATCAAAGTGTGCTCAAGGAACTCAAGCAATCCACCCGCCAGCGCTTTGTCGCCATCGAATTCAACTATCCACGGTCGGAGCTCGAACGCAAAATCATCATGCACGAAACCGGACTGGAGAGCGGCACGGCTGACAAGCTGCTCAAGCTTGCCGAAATGACCCGCAACCTCAAGGGCAACGGCCTGGAAGAAGGCGCCTCCACCCGTCTGCTGGTACACGCCGGCAAACTGATATCGAGTGGCGTCGCGCCACGCGCCGCCTGTCAGGGCGCGGTGTCGCTGGCACTTACCGACGACGGCGACATGATTTCCGCGGTTGATGAGTTAATAGCCGCGCTGTTTTGATTTGCTTTTCGTGGGCAAATCGGAAACTGCAATCCCCCCACCCCCTTTATCAAGGTGGCCGTTTCACCCCCTTGATAAAGGGGGTGGCGAGCAACGCGAGCCGGGGGGGTTACCGGCGATGCCTGGGTAAATTCAAGGTAATGGAAATAAAGTCATCCCACTATTACAGCAACGGCGCCTATGGCCGAACCTGGGGCGTGCGCATGGTCATGACCATTCAACCCGACCCCGACACCGGCGAGGATAGGGTGCATTTCAAGGGTGTGGCCGGCTCGTCACGCAGGCAAACTGGCAGCCTCGCGATTGATGAATTCTTGCGCTGGGCAAAATATGAAGTCCGGCTGGTCGAAAACGACTGGAAGCGCGTGGACGAACCCACGTCCGGCTAACCGTGCAATCAGTTCATACGCCTGAAATCATTGCGCAAAGACTTGAGAAAGCCTTTGACGTCGAATTCACCTTCCACAAGGTCGACAAGCTCGTCGATATTCTTACCCCGCTCGACCGCGACACGCAGGATTTCATCCTCAACTGGGTGGACCGCATCGCCAGTACCAACATCCAGATCAGCTACGAATTCACCCGCCGCGTGGTGGAAGCGCTCGACCGTCTTGACCGGCGCGTGATCGAAGCCTGGGCCATACACGCGATGGATACATACGACCGCGTGGGTCTGAGGCCCGCGCTGGAAGTGCTGTTCAAGGTCGATGACTTTCTTGAGCATGCCCATGCCCACTCGGCCGGCGCGTTTTTCAACGAAGTGAAATCCGTGCTCTCGACCTTTCTGTGCGGGCTTTCCGGAAGAAGACTGAAACTCGAACAGGGCGAACAGGTTTTCACCGACAGCGAGAAAATCTTCCTGCCCAATGTCACCGCACGCATGAGCCGTCAGGCAGACAACTTCCTGCTGTGCAAGGCGCAGGTTGCATTCATGTGGGCGCAAACCCGCTTTGGCACCTTCCGGCTGGATTTCGACGAGGCGCTCGCGCCATTTGAAGACAGGACCGTCGCGCTGAATGCTCTTCACACACTGGACACCCTGCGGCTGGAAAAACATCTCGCCCGGGAACTGCCCGGCCTGTGGCGTGACATGCAGCGGCTTTCAGTCGAGCACGGCGATCAGGAGTTGCCAGACGCCTGGTCTGAACTGGCCGCTTTGCTTGATGAACCAGAGGATGTGCTGGCGCTGCTGGCAAAGGCTTATGCTCTTCCTCCGCCCGCGCCATGCATCTATCAAACAGCACTTGACCCCAGGGCCATCGCCGCTGTGCGTGACGCACGCATGGCGCGTGAAAAAATGCTGCTTCGGGTCAAACTTGCGGATCTGGCAAGGGAGCATGCACAGGCAGACGGACAGACAGACAAGCCTGCCCCAACCGAAACCGCGCCCAAACAATTCGAGGCCCGCGAAAAACAGAATGGTCAAGGCTGGGAGCTCACGCTTGATGACCAGCCCATCGCTCCGCCCGATGACGTCAGGCAATTGCTGACGTCCGTTTCTCTGGACTGGGGCGAGATCCCACCCGAGATGCTGACCGCGGCAGGCGATGGCGAATACGACCCTTCACTATATGAAGAAAAAATCCGCGACCCCAACGACGTCTGGCAAGGCACCTACCACGAGGATGGCGCGCATTTGTATGACGAGTGGGATCACCAGCGCCTGCACTACCGCAAAAACTGGTGCGTGCTGCGCGAGGTCGACGTCAAACCCGGCGACCCGATTTATGTTGGTGAGGTAATCGAGAAACACCTGGGCCTGGTCAAACACCTGCGCCGCACCTTCGAAGCCATGCGAGACGAAAACCGGCTGGAAAAACGCCAGCCGCAGGGCGACGATGTAGACATCGATGCCTTGGTTGAAGCGCTGGCCGACAGCACCGACGGACGCGAAATGAGCGACAGGCTGTTCCAGCAGATCCACCGCACCGACCGCAGCATGGCCGTCATGTTCATGGTCGACATGAGCGGCTCGACCAAGGGCTGGATCAACGACGCCGAACGCGAAGCCCTCATCATGCTGTGCGAATCGCTGGAAACCCTCGGCGACCGCTACGCCATCTACGGTTTCTCCGGCACCACGCGCAAGCGCTGCGAAATCTTCCGCATCAAGCAATTCGACGAAGCCTACACGCTCGACGTCAAGGCCCGCATCGCCGGCATCGCCCCGCAGGAATACACCCGCATGGGCGCAGCCATCCGCCACCTTTCCAGACTGCTGAACGAAGTCGAAGCCAAAACCAAACTTCTCATCACGCTTTCAGACGGCAAACCCGACGACTACTTCGACATCTACCGCGGCCGGTACGGCATCGAAGACACCCGCCAGGCCCTGTTCGAAGCCCGCCGCAGCGGCATCCACCCCTTCTGCATCACCATCGACAAAGAAGGCAAGGACTACCTGCCCCACATGTACGGCCACGTGAACTGGGTGGAAATCGACGATGTTAAAAAACTGCCACTGAAAGTCGCGGACATCTATCGAAGGCTGACGACCTGAAACAGAATAATCTGCAAACCGTCTGATGAGCACTCCGCCATCCTGACACCCCTGATAGAATGCCGGGCGCGAATTCCAGAAGTTTGTCCCCTAGATTAAAACCCAAAAATATCCATGAACAATGACTCAACCCAAATCAACAACACAACTCAAGCATCCGGAGACAATCTGCCCATTACCCGCATGGTGGCCAGGACATGTTATTTCCTGTTCATCGTCGGGTTTTTTATACCGCCCGTGGCGCTTGTCGCCATCTTCATCAATCTGCTGCGCAGGCACAGGGCCAGGGGAACCTGGCTGGAATCGCATTTCCGCTGGCAATTGCGCACTTATCTGATCAGTCTGGCGCTGGCCATTGCCTCTTTGCTGCCGGCCGCACTGCTAACCGGTCTTGCCGTAGTATCTCCGGATTTGGCGGAAAGCTCGTTGATGATCCCGCTTGTCCTGATCATTTTCGTGGTGTTCTTTTTTCTCGTCCGCATGTTCCGTGGCCTGGGTGCGATGAGTCGCAGCCAGCCCGTCTAGCTGGTCGGCATTCTCGGGTGAATATTTCCAAATAAAAAAGGGGGCCACGCCCCCTTTTTCTGATTAAAACTTCCATCAAGCCAAAATTCTTGCTTTTGCCGCGCCGGAATCAATGGCTTTCCTGGCCATGTCCGCGCCTGCCGAAAAACTATCAGCTTTTTTCAGGCCCCACAGCATGATGGCGGCACCCAGCACCAGGCTGTCATGGGTCGGGCCCTTCTGGCCGTTGAGCGCGGCCAGACCGGCCTCGGCAGCCTGGGCAGACACTCTGGCTGCATCAAATGCTTCGACGTGGGATTCAAGCTCGCTGGCATCGTCCATGCCGGGAATGAGCGGCGCGCGCACGTCCTGCTCGATGCCAATGGCCTGCGGCTTGAATTCGACAAGCTGTTCCGCGCCCTTGTCGTGCACGACGTACATGCGTGAATCCTGCCGCAGCGAGGGAATGACGCCGCCTTCGGTGCCGCGGATGACAAGGGTGTCGTCGAACCCGGCATGTCGCGCCAGCAGTGCATACACGCGCGGATAGGGTTTGTGCACATAGCCGGTGATGAAGTGGGTTTTCCTTGCACCCTTGACCGGCGCGAGCAGGACTTCCACGGTGGTCAGCACAGGACGCTTGACGATGGTGGTGCGCAGGCTGGTCAGGTCGTACAGCCTGGGCGCGAAGCGGCTCTGGTCGCAATAGGCCCAGCCAGCGCCGCTCATGCGCGCGGCGGCCTCCTGCGGAGTCATATCGACATTGACACCCGCGGCGCGAAGAATTTTTTTGTGCGTGGCGCCATGCTTGGGGCCCATGTCTTCCACGCCGGTTGCCACTGTGGGCAAGCCACAGGCGGCCAGCACGGCGGGCAGAAACGGGGCGGCGGTCAGACTGCGATTGTAGCCATCGTAGGGGTCGGCAAGGATGGCAACTTCATCCGTGCTGGCCGTGGCACTGATTTCAACTTCGCGGATGGCATCGAGCACGCCGATGTTTTCATCGTCGGTTTCGCGCTTCATGCGCAGTGCGATGAAGAAAATGCCCGCCTGAACGGGATCGGCCTGGTTGTGAAGAATGGCTCGCATGGCGTCGCGCGCTTCCTCGGCGGAAATGTCCTTGGAGTATTCCGGGCCAGTGGCAATGCGGCCGATGACAGATCGCATGTGAGCCTTGGGATCGATCGCGATGGCAACACTCATGGTTCATTTCTCCGAATCAAACTGGATGTAGACCTTATCGTTTTCCACCTTGACCGGATATACCCTGATCGGGCTATCCGCCGGCTCGTCGGTGGGCTCGCCGGTGCGCAGGGAAAAATAACTGCCGTGGTAGGAACACTTGATGCGGTCACCCTTGATGCAGCCCAGCGAAAGCGGCACATCCTCGTGGCTGCAACGGTCGATGACGCAGAACACTTCGCCGTTGACACGGGTAAGAATCAGCGGTTCGCCTTTGAGCTTGAGTTTGTAGATGCCCGATTCCGCAATATCGGAAAGCTTCGCGGCTTCGATAAATTCGGTTCTCACGTTTTTTCCTGCTGCGCTGTTTATTGTGCGGCGTCGTTCTCTGGCTGGGCAAACTCTTCAGTTTTCTTCACTTCATCCAGATATGCCTGGATGGCGTGCACCAGCGGCTGGCATCCCTCGCCGTTGATGGCGGAAATGACAAACACAGGACCCGTCCAGCCGTAATCACGGACAAAGTCTTGCACAAGGGTTTCCCTGCTTTCAACCGGGATTAAATCCAGCTTGTTCAGCACCAGCCAGCGCGGCTTGTTGTAGAGCGATTCATCGTATTTGCGCAATTCCTCGACAATGGCCCGCGCGTCCTTCACCGGATCGGCGCCTTCCCAGTTGGGGGAAATATCCACCAGATGCAACAGCACGCGGGTGCGCGCAAGATGGCGCAAAAACTGGTGCCCAAGTCCTGCTCCTTCGGCCGCGCCCTCGATCAGGCCGGGGATGTCGGCGATGACGAAGCTCTTGTCCTGCCCGGCCCGCACCACGCCCAGATTGGGATGCAGCGTGGTGAAGGGATAATCCGCCACCTTGGGTTTGGCGGCGGAAACCGCGCGGATGAAAGTGGACTTGCCGGCGTTGGGCATGCCCAGCAGGCCCACATCCGCCAGCACTTTCAGTTCGAGATGAAGCATTCGCTCTTCGCCCGGCGTGCCCTTGGTGTGCTGGCGCGGCGCGCGGTTGACGCTGGACTTGAAATGCAGGTTGCCCAGGCCGCCCTTGCCGCCCTGGGCCAGCAGCGCGCGCCCGCCGTCACAGTCCAGGTCGGCCAGAGGCTCGCCGCTTTCGGCATCGCTGATGACGGTTCCCACGGGAACGCGGATCAAGACATCATCCGCGCTTTTGCCGTAGCACTGCGAACCGCGCCCCGGTTCGCCATTTTTTGCCTTGAAGATGCGGGTATAGCGGAATTCGATCAGCGTGTTGATGTTGCGGTCAGCCACGGCGTAAATGCTGCCGCCATTGCCGCCGTCACCGCCATCCGGCCCGCCCTTGGGAATGAACTTCTCGCGCCGGAACGAAGCCGAGCCGTCCCCGCCCTTGCCGGCAAGGACTTCAATTTTTGCTTCGTCGACGAATTTCATTACAACGCACTCCACTTACACCGGAAAAGCTTACCGATGGCAAACTTCAATCTGTAGGTCGGCAATCCCTTGCCGTCATCATTCCCATTCGGCGGGAAAGTATTCCCGCCCTACGAAAACCAATCCCCCGGCTCGCGAAGCTCGCCACCCCCTTTATCAAGGGGGCTGATTTTGAGCCCCCCTTGAGAAAGGGGGGTTGGGGGGATTTACCCACAAAACAAAAAAGCCCCGCCGAAGCAGGGCCTTGTCCGGACAGTCCGCAGCTTACGCCGCGGAAGGCTCGATGCGAACCATGCGGCGCTTCAACGCGCCCTTGACCTCGAACTTCACTACACCGTCCACCTTGGCGAACAGGGTGTGATCCTTGCCCATGCCGACATTGTCGCCGGGGTGGTACTCGGTGCCGCGCTGGCGAACGATGATGTTGCCGGCAACGACTTCCTGGCCGCCGTAGCGCTTGACGCCCAGTCGTTTGGATTCTGAATCGCGGCCGTTACGGGAACTGCCGCCTGCCTTTTTGTGTGCCATGTCTTATCCCCTAACTCTTAAGCGGAAATGCCGGAAATCTGGACTTCCGTGAAATGCTGGCGGTGACCCTGGGTCTTGCGGTAGTGCTTGCGGCGCTTCATCTTGAAAATGAGTACCTTGTCACCACGGCCATGAGACACCACGGTTGCCTTGACAGCCGCGCCGGACAGCATGGGCGCGCCAACCTTGACGTTGTCGCCATCGGCAACCATCAGCACCTGATCAAAGGTGATCTCGGTGCCGACATCGGCTTCCAGTTTTTCTACTTTGAATTTGTCGCCCGAGGCTACGCGATACTGCTTGCCACCGGTTTTAATGACCGCATACATCATGGTCTCCAGCACTGTTACGGAAAACGTGAAATTCTAATCAAAATCGGCACTTGGGTCAAATCCGGCAAGCTGCCGTCCCAAATACCGGAAATCGGCCCCTCCAATCTGGTAACATGGCCGCCTTTACAGGATTAGTGACAAATCGTGTCTTTTGAGTCCCTGCAAGCCTTTCTGGCCGACGACATGCGCAAAGTGGACCAGGTCATCCGCGCCCGGCTGCATTCCGAAGTCGTCCTTGTCCGCCAGGTTTCCGAATACATCATCAACAGCGGCGGCAAGCGGCTGCGCCCGGTGCTGGTGCTGCTCTCGGCAGGCTGTTTTGGATATCAGGGCAAGGCGCACCACGAACTGGCCGCGGTGGTCGAATTCATCCATACCGCCACCCTGCTGCACGACGACGTGGTGGACGAATCCGAGCTCCGCCGCGGCAAGGAAACCGCCAACGCCCTGTTCGGCAACGCTGCCAGCGTACTGGTGGGCGATTTCCTCTATTCGCGCGCCTTCCAGATGATGGTGTCGGTCGACAACATGCGCGTCATGCAAATCCTGTCGGACGCCACCAACACCATCGCCGAGGGTGAAGTGCTGCAACTGCTGAATTGCCATGATGCAGATATTGACGAGGAAAACTACTTGCGCGTCATCCGCTACAAGACTGCCAAGCTGTTTGAAGCGGCAGGCCGCCTTGGAGCCGTCATCGGTAAGTCAAGCGCAGAGCAGGAAGAAGCCCTGGCTTTCTATGGCATGCACCTTGGAACCGCTTTCCAACTGGTGGATGACGTGCTCGACTATTCCGGAAACTTTCTGGAAACCGGCAAGAACATCGGCGACGACCTGGCCGAAGGCAAACCCACCCTGCCACTACTGTACGCCATGAAAAACGGCAACGCCGTACAGGCCACCGCCATCCGGCATGCAATTGAAAACGGCGGCCTCACTGAATTCCAGACCGTGCTCAAGGCCATTCATGAAACCGGCGCGCTGCAATACACGCGCGAGCAGGCACAGCGCGAAATCGATGTCGCCAAAGCGGCATTAACTGTTATTCCCGATTCAAAACACAAGTCAGCTTTGCTACAATTGGCCGACTTTGCAGTCAGCAGGAGTTTTTAAAGGCTGACTGTTTTCATTTCGGGGTGTAGCTTAGCCTGGTAGAGCGCTACGTTCGGGACGTAGAGGCCGGAGGTTCGAATCCTCTCACCCCGACCAGAATTCATTTAGGAGATGCTTTGGGCAAGATACTGTTCCTCATCGGTCTGGGCCTGGTCATCTACCTGCTGCTTAAAAACTACAAGCGCAGCCTCA
>CAYOJA010000018.1:0-40188 GCA_964404175.1 uncultured Thiobacillus sp.
ATGGGCCGCCTGCAGGAGCGCATCACCTCGACCAAGACCGGCTCGATCACGTCCTTCCAGGCCGTGTACGTGCCGGCGGACGACCTGACCGACCCGTCGCCCGCCACGACTTTCGCCCACCTGGATGCGACGCTGGTGCTGTCCCGCCAGGTCGCCGAACTGGGTATCTACCCTGCGGTGGATCCGCTGGATTCGACTTCCCGCCAGCTTGACCCTCAGGTCGTGGGCGAAGAGCACTACAACGTCGCCCGCGCCGTTCAGGGCACGCTGCAAAAATACAAGGAACTGCGCGACATCATCGCCATTCTGGGCATGGACGAACTGTCGCCCGAGGATAAACTGGCCGTGGCACGCGCACGTAAAATTCAGCGCTTCCTGTCGCAGCCCTTTTTCGTGGCGGAAGTATTTACTGGCGCCCCCGGCAAATACGTTGGCTTGAAGGACACCATTGCCGGTTTCAAGGCAATCGTCAACGGCGAGTATGATCACCTGCCCGAGCAGGCTTTCTACATGGTTGGCCCGATCGAAGAAGCGGTTGAAAAAGCCAAAACCCTACAATAAAGGTAAGGCCGTATGGCAATGACACTACACGTCGATATCGTCAGCGCGGAAAGCTCGCTTTTTTCCGGTACAGCGGAATTCCTGTCCGTGCCGGGCGAGATGGGTGAACTGGGTATCTATCCGCGCCACACGCCGCTGTTGACCCGGCTCAAGCCCGGCGCAGTGCGCATCAAGAAACCGGATGCGGCGGATGAAGAACTCATTTTCGTTTCCGGCGGCGTGCTGGAAGTGCAGCCGCATGTGGTCACCATCCTGTCCGACACCGCCATTCGCGGCCACGATCTGGATGAAGCAAAAGCGCTGGAGGCCAAACGCGCCGCCGAAGAGGCGATGAAGGACAAATCCGCCGCCATGGATCTTGCCCAGGCACAGGCGGAACTGGCTTCCGCCGTGGCGCAGCTGGCGGCGATTCAGAAACTGCGTAAAAAGGTCTGATCGCGGCAGCATGGCTTGAGGGCTTACCAGGGCAGCTTCGGCTGCCTTTGTTTTTTTATATGTTGTTGCCTAACCATCAACATAACTCTGATCCGGGCTGGCATGAGGCGGCAGATTGGAAGAAAATCACGTTTTCACTGCATTTGGCAATACGGTCGAGTGATGGCGGAGTGCGCTTGACCGGAATCGTCTGGCTCGAAATCGAAACAAGAATTTTCAATCAATATCGCATCGAGGAGCCATAGATTTTTTCCCTGCTGGCCAGATTGGCCAACCGATTTCCCTGGGCTCTGATCGGCTTTATCGTCTTGTGGGCGGTGCTAAGCGGTCTCTACGGGCTTGATATTGAAAAACGGCTGACACTCAATCCCGGCTGGGACGCGCCCGGCAGCGGATCGGAACGCGCAGCAAGGCAATTGCGCGACGATCTTGGTCGGGATGAAACACCAGTGATTCTGCTTTTCAGTCCGAAGGTGGCCGAGCTAGACCATGTTGATCAGCTTGCCTATCGTCAGGCAGTCGAAATGGCTCTGTTGCCATTATTCAGCAGCGCCCAGGTCAACAGTGTTTTTACGTACTACTCCACCGGCAATGCCAGGCTGAAATCCCATGATGGCCGCATGACATACGCCATTGTGAATCTCAAGCGTGGTGAGGATGAGGGCGTGGCCGCCTATCGCCGGTTGAGGGAAAGTGTTGCCAGCGAGCAGCTGCAAATCAAGCTGGGCGGCGAACTGGCCGTGTATGTGGATGTTCGGGAACAGCTCGATCGCGATCTGAAAAGAGCCGAACTGATCAGTTTCATGTTGCTGGCAGTACTGCTGGTCTGGGTATTCCGTTCCGCCGTGGCGGCCATGCTGCCCCTGGTGGTGGGAGCCGTCACGATATTGAGCAGCACCGCCTGGCTGAAGGTGACGACAAATTTCACCGACATCAACGTTTATGCACCCAATGTGGTGTCCATGCTGGGATTGGGCCTGGCCGTGGATTACAGCCTGTTCATGGTGTCGCGTTTCCGCGAAGAACTGGTGCTGGGCCATCCAGTAGACAGAGCGCTGAGAACCACGATGCTGACGGCGGGGCGCACACTCATGTTCAGCGGACTGACCGTGGCGGCCAGTCTGTTCTGTCTTTTCCTGCTTCCGCAGCGCTTCTTTCACAACATGGGGCTGGCGGGCGGCATTTCCGTCGCATCGGCTATGTTTGTAACCATCCTGCTACTGCCGGCGATGCTGTTCCTGCTTGGAAAACGGGTCAATCAATGGGTGCCGCCGTTTCTGGCAAAACAGTCATCAATGCTCAGTGAAGAGGGGCGGTGGTACCAATTCAGTCATTTCGTCATGCGAAATGCCCGCCTCATCCTGGCGGCATCCCTTGCAATTTTGCTGGTCATGGGATTGCCGGTCGCCGGCATGAAAGTGGGACCCGCCGACAGCCGCTCACTGCCGGCATCCGCCGAAAGCCGTCAGGTCCAGGAGATGCTGCAGACGGAATTTGCTGCAAATGAGCTGACGCCGGTCATGGTGGTGGTGCGGACAAAGGGGGAATTGGCGTCGGCGGAAAGCCTGTCCGCCTTGTACCAGCTTACGCACGAAATCAATCAACTGCCGGGTGTCGCGCGCGTCGCCGGCCTGATGAGCCTGGATGATTCGCTGGGCTTGTCCGATTATCAGTTGCTGTATCAAAACCCCGGACAGTTTCCGCAGGCATCAGGTGCGCTGGCGGAATATGGGCATGGGCAAAGCACATTGATAACGGTCCATATCAAACCGGATTCAACTTCGGCCGAAGCGCGGGAACTGGTGACACGTATTCGTGCGCTGCCTTTGCCACCCGCATTGGCGGAAATGCAGGTCGGTGGATTTTCCGCGTTTCATCTTGATTATCTCGCGTCGCTTCGCAGCGAAGTGCCCAAGGTATTTGCCGCGATCGTGATCGTGATATTCGTGCTGCTGTTCCTGATGCTGGGCAGCCTTCTGGTTCCCGTTAAAGTCGTGCTGACCAACCTGCTGTCCCTGTCCGCCACATACGGCGTGCTGGTGTGGATCATTCAGGAGGGCCACCTGTCCGGGCTGCTTGGGTTTACACCGCAGGGCGCGCTGGATGGAACCATACTGGTGCTGATTTTTGCCAGCGCATTCGGCCTGTCCATCGACTACGAGGTATTCCTGCTTTCCCGCGTCAAGGAAGTTTGCGACGCGACCAAGGGCGACAACCTGAAATCCGTTTCCATCGGCATGCAGCGCAGCGGGCCCATCATCACCAACGCAGCCCTGCTGATCGGAGTGGTGCTGGGCGCTTTCGCCATGGGCGAGGTTGTGTTCATCAAGGCAATCGGACTCGGCTTGTTGCTGTCGGTGTTTGTTGATGCCACACTGGTACGCATGCTGCTGGTTCCCTCCACGTTGCGCTTGCTGGGGTGGCTGAACTGGTGGGCGCCCAAGCCCTTGATGCGGATATATCAGCGGTTGAGCCTGAGCGAGCAGGAAAACGAGGAAAAATACCGATGACAACAAGAAGAGGCGTGCTGATTTTGTTGGCGATGCTGGGTTTGTGGCCGTCTTTCAGCGGTGCGGATTTGACGCTGACTGGCCACAGCATGGCAGGTACGGTAAACATGCCCATGTCCAGCCAGGAAAAGATATGGATTCGCAAAACGACCCTGCGCAGGGATTTTGTTGACCGGGGCCGCGCTTATACGCATCTGTACGATCTGGTCCAGCGGCAGGCGGCCATCATTGATCACATGACGCGAGTGGCCGAGGTTCATGATTTGTCCGCAGTGCAGGCCGCAACCGAAGTCAGCGCGCCCTTGAAGGGCCTGAAAATGACCCTGGAGAAAACCGGCAATGCGAGGCCCTTGAAGCACTGGAAATGCGAAGAACACACCTTGACTGCCAGCATGCCGGCCCGCCTGGGCAATGAAGAAACGGTATTTCATTTGAAAGGACAGCTATGGGTTGCGAGCAAGGTAAAGGAGCTGGCCGAAATCAGTGCGCTGACCAGGATGGCCAGAAAGCCGGATTTTTTTCTGGGTATTCCGGCGGTTGCCAAGGTGTCGCCCGCGCAGTCGGCGGCGCTCAGTGAAGTCATTCGCAGGCTGGCGCCCAAGGGGCTGCTTTGCTCGGGGGAGGTGGAGACGAGCTATGAAGGAAATGGCCCGATGGCAAACCTGGCCCGCAGAATTCCGGCCAGGCTGAGCATTACCTTTCAGGATTTTTCCAGAGAACCCATCGCACAGGATGTGTTTTCCATACCGGCAGGCTATCAACTGATACGCAAATAACCCTGAACCATTGTTTATACTTGGCCTGCATTTTGCACGCCATGCGTGGATATAACGTACAACCATGAACCAGTTTCCACTCGATATCGTCATTCTGGCCGCAGGCAAGGGTACCCGCATGCGTTCGGATTTGCCCAAGGTGCTGCACCCGCTGGCGGGCAGGCCGCTTGTATCGCATGTAATCTCGGCAGCGCGGGCCATCGGCGGCAACAAGATTTGCGTGGTCTATGGTTTTGGTGGCGATGCAGTGCCCAGAATGCTGAATGATGAAAGTCTGACGTTCGTGTTGCAGGCGGAACAGCTGGGTACAGGCCATGCCGTGCAGCAGGCTTTGCCTGCCCTCGATGCAAATGGCGTGACGCTGGTGTTGTATGGCGACGTGCCGCTGACACGCCCGGATACGCTCAAGCCCCTGATCGCCGCGGCGCAGGCAGGGAATCTGGGGTTGTTGACGGTGATGCTGCATGATCCCGCGGGCTATGGACGCATCGTCAGGGAAAACGGACGGGTGACGCGCATCATCGAGCACAAGGATGCCACGGAAATCGAGCGGGAAATTCGCGAGGTGAATACCGGCATACTTGCTGCGTCCACCGCGAAGTTGCATGCCTGGCTGGGCCAACTGAAAAGCAACAACGCGCAGGGCGAGTATTACCTGACGGACATTATCGCCATGGCGGTTGCTGACGGTGTGGATGTGCTGACCAGCCACCCGGCGGATGAATGGGAAGTGCTGGGTGTAAACAGCAAATCCCAGCTGGCCGAGCTGGAGAGAATTCATCAACGCAATATCTCCAAAGCATTATTGGATGACGGTGTCACGCTGATCGATCCGGCACGAATTGACGTTCGGGGTGAGCTGGTTTGCGGCCGCGATGTCGTGATTGATGTAGGCTGCATCTTTGAAGGCCGGGTGGAAATTGGCAACGGCGTTTCGATCGGGCCCTATTGCGTGCTGAAGAATGCGCGGATTGCCTCCGGCACGAAAATCGATGCCTTCTCGCACCTGGTGGAATCTGATATCGGTGAAGACGTGCGCATCGGGCCTTTTTCCCGCACGCGTCCCGGCACAAGACTCATGCGTGATGCGCATGTGGGCAATTTCGTCGAGATCAAGAACAGCGTGGTGGCGGAAGGTGCCAAGGTCAATCACCTGTCTTACGTGGGTGATGCCGAAGTCGGTGCCAAGACCAATATCGGTGCCGGAACAATCACCTGCAATTACGATGGCGCCAACAAGCACAAGACCATCATTGGAGAAAACGCGTTTATTGGCTCCAATACAGCGCTGGTCGCACCCGTGACAATAGGCGATGGTGCGACGATCGGGGCGGGATCCGTAATCACCAAGGACGCGCCCGCGGGCGAGCTCACGCTTGCGCGCGGCAAACAACTTACCATTACCGGCTGGAAACGGCCGGTAAAAACGAAAAAGGAAAACTGATCATGTGTGGCATTGTCGGTGCGGTAGCACAGCGCAATGTGGTTCCGATTCTGCTGGAAGGTTTGCGTCGCCTTGAGTATCGCGGCTATGACTCCGCCGGGCTGGTGACGGTAAATGGTGGGTTGAAGCGCGTGCGCAGCGTGGGCCGTGTGGCATCACTTTCAGAAGATACCAGGGCGCAGGGCGTGCACGGGCATCTGGGTATTGCCCACACCCGCTGGGCAACACATGGCGCGCCTACCGAATCCAATGCGCACCCTCATCTGAGCCGTGACGAGGTGGCGGTGGTGCACAACGGGATCATCGAAAACCACGAGGAATTGCGCGAAAAATTGAAAGGTCTGGGTTATCACTTCGAGTCAGAGACCGACACCGAAGTCATCGTCCATCTCGTGCATCATTATTATTATCAGAGCCGGAATCTGCTTGATGCCGTCAGGCAAACCGTGGCCGAACTGCAGGGCGCCTATGCCATCGGCGTCATCGCAAAGGATTCACCGCATCAGCTTGTCTGCGCGCGCAAGGGCAGCCCGCTCATCATCGGTATGGGTATCGAGGAACATTTCATCGCATCGGATGCCTCGGCGCTTCTGCCGGTTACCCAGCGGCTGATCTATCTGGAAGACGGAGACATCGCCGATCTGGGTCTTCTCCACGCCAACATTTATAACCGCAAGGGTGAGGAGATTACCCGGGACGTGCATGTTTCCGAACTGACAGCGGATATGGCCGAGTTGGGCCATTACCGTCATTTCATGCAGAAGGAAATTCACGAACAGCCGCGAGCATTGACGGACACGCTGCAAACCGCCGTCATGGGAGCGACGCTCTCGCCAGCGTTATTTGGCCCCGAGGCTGAAGCCACGCTGTCCAGAGTCAAGGCCGTTACCATTCTGGCGTGCGGTACCAGCTATCACGCGGGGCGCGTTGCCGGCTACTGGCTGGAGTCCATCGCCGGCATACCTGCCAATGTGGAAATCGCCAGCGAGTATCGCTATCGCGACACCATTCCCAATCCGGATGCACTGATCGTGACCATCTCCCAGTCCGGAGAAACAGCCGATACCCTGGCCGCGTTACAAAACGCCATCGAATTGGGACACACCCACACGCTGACAATTTGCAATGTGCCCGAGTCGGCGCTAACGCGCGCCAGTAAACTCAAGTTTCTAACCCGTGCCGGGCCGGAGATTGGCGTGGCATCAACGAAAGCTTTTACTACCCAGCTGGCTGCCTTGTTTCTGTTGACCTTGGTGCTTGCCAAGCTGCGTGGACGTTTGAGTCCGGAACAGGAGGCCGCACACCTTCAGGCGCTGCGCCAGCTTCCCTTGCAGGCGCAGGAAGTGCTCAAGCTTGAGCCCGCGGTCGAAGAATGGGCAAGACGATTCGCCAATAAACATCATGCGTTGTTTCTGGGCCGTGGCCAGCATTACCCAATAGCGCTGGAAGGCGCACTCAAACTCAAGGAAATTTCCTATATCCATGCCGAGGCCTATCCCGCCGGCGAACTCAAGCACGGCCCGCTGGCATTGGTGGACAAGGACATGCCAGTGGTGGCCGTTGCGCCCAATGATCAACTGCTAGACAAACTGAAATCAAATCTTCAGGAGGTCCGTGCGCGTGGTGGCGAGCTTTATGTGTTCGCTGACATGGAAACCCACATCCGGGAAGAAGAAGGCGTGCACGTCATCCAGCTGGGCAGCCACGCCGGACCACTTTCACCCATTTTGCATACCTTGCCGTTGCAGCTGCTGTCCTATCACGCAGCGCTACAGAAAGGCACGGATGTGGACAAGCCGCGCAATCTGGCAAAAAGCGTGACAGTGGAATAAATCTGATGCCAATCTCACTTGGTTAAGCCAGTTTAAATTGGCACACTTGATGCCTATATACCACTGAAAATCCGCATGATTCTTGTCTTGGCCAGGCAAGTCTTGACCAAAGCCCCCCTGAAATGTAAATTGAACGGGCAATTAAGCCTTATTCATAGGGAGGGGTCATCATGAAAAAGTTTATTCCGGCAATATGCATGCTGCCTTTGGCCATTACTCAAGCGTATGCGGGTGAATTTACCGCAGAGCCTTCAGCAACTGCCTACTGGCAAATTCCGTTGGCAAGTTCCCAAACTGGCAAGGATCGTCATGCATTCGGTTTCCGCATGGACCAAGTGGTGCGTGACAACACCGGCAATCTGGTATCTTCTTTCTCGGCGCCGCTCAGGCCGGCAGTCGTGGATTTTCGCTTCAACGACAAGGGACTCAAAGGCGTGTATGTCTATGGCGTGAATACGGCCACACCGGCCATCTTGAAAGCCGCTGAAGGGGATTCGACGGTATGGTGGGTTGTAGGCGGTACGGTTGCGGCCGCTGCGGCTTTGGCGATCATTTCTGAAAACGACAATGGGGGCACAACGGGCGGAGAAGGGCCTCTGCCATCATTTACCGAGAATCGTACTAACGGCACCTGGTTTGCGCCTCGTTAACTACATTCTATTTTTAAAAAAATAGGGCGTCCCCGGACGCCCTTTTTCATGTCCATGCTTGCCTTGTGTATGGTGGTAAAGGATGAGGTTGGCCGTTTGGAGGCTTGCCTGGATCCTTTGCTGAATCATGTCGATGACGTGGTCATCGTCGATACTGGCTCGACGGATGGCACGATCGAGCTACTTGAACTGAGATATGGGATTGCACCTTTGCATGGACGTCTTGAGCCTTCCCGTTGCCTGTGCAAAGGCGATTTGCGCAACTACGCGTATTTGCAATGCAAGGCTGACTGGATATTGAGTATCGATGCCGACGAGCGAGTGTATCCTGATTCCATAAAGCGGATTCTTGAAAAAATTCAGGACAAAAATGCGCCGGCAGGATTCTTTGGAAAATGGATCAACCATTTGCAAGGGCACCAGGATTTTGAAGACTATAAATTATTCCTGTTTCGCCGGGGATTGAGAAAGCGTGGCTTGGTGCATGAAAACGTGCAGTTGGATATTCGAGAAGCAGGCCTGACTGCCGATTGGCTACATGGATTCGAAGTCCACCATTATCCGGATCCGTCCAAGCATGAATTCAAGACGCATTTGTATCGCAAACGTCTTGAATGCGCACTGACGCACCAACCGGAGTGGCTACGATACAACTGGTTTCTTGGTTACATGCATTATCAGGCGGGCGAATGGGAAGAGGCCTGCATGCATTTTGACAAGGTCATTTCCGCGCAGCCTGCGCTTTTTCCGGTCGAGTGTCTGAACTGTCACATGCTTAGGATTGAAATTGCGGCAAGTCAGGGAATACCGAAACTGGTTGAGGACCTGCTTGAAGATGCAAGAAATTATTACCAATGTGTGGCAACGGACTTCGAGGTGAAAGTGAATTTTCGGATATTGCCCTGGCTTGAAAACGTCGAGCGTTTAACACAATGCGGCCAACTGGAAGATATCCGCGCATACCGTTTCGCAAGATGATCATTTCAACAATGACAAATTGATTCCCTATTGAATTGGTTGTATCCCAAGCCAATGACTTATCTGGCGTGAGAGCTCGGTAACCTGCATTTCTGCGGGCAAGTTGGAGTTTTCGGAAATGCCCGGGCCACGCATGATGCAAAAGCCTCGCGGCCCATGACCTCCGCTTCGAAAGAAAGGCACAGGGCCGATCTGACCTATAACCGGGCTCGTTGCAATGTCCGTAACATGGTCGGTCCATTCCACCATGATGTCGGCGGGGGGGATGTGCTTTCCCTCCTCAAATGGATCACTGCGTGTTCGCTTCACCTTGCCAACAAGTGGTTCATCGCTCCTTGCGCAACGTAATTTCAGCAGCATGTCTTCCAGGCTGGAACAGATCGCATCATAGTCGTTAGACTGCACACAGCCATTGGCTTCACGTCCGGCAATATTGATTCTTATCATGCCGTGAGAGTAGCTGTGAAGCGCAAAAGCGCTCATGCATGGCCAAAGCGGCGCGTACCAGCGTAATGGACACCAGTCATGCGGATCTTCTTCTGATTCGAGTTGCGCTGGCGAAATCAAATCCCGTCGTCCCGAAGGTGTTGCAAGGTCCCAGACCTCATTTTTCCAGTGAGCCCGGTAATGCAGAGGAAGTTTGTTGTTGATCTCAGCGGAGCCTCCATCAGCTATAGCAGCCTTGCCGAATTGCCATCGGTAAAGTGCCTCTGGCAGAAATAACAACGAGTTGAGATCGGTGTTGTTGGGTTTCATTCCATGAACGGCGAACAATAGCAGCATGGCCTCTTTCGGAATATCTGCAGTGAGTTCTCCAATCGCCCTATCCAGGGTGACATAGATTTCACGCAACAAACCGCGCGACGGCGTGACTGAATCAATAGGATGGGACAGGTCGGTGTGCCACAACAGATGCCCAGCGATATGCGCTTCGGCAAATGCCGCCAGAAACAGATCCCAGGCATCGCGCTTCAGAAGATCCAACATGATGTCTGTTCGCCGTCTGATGCCTTCTAGGAGGAGATCTTTCAGGTTTGCCAAAGCCATATCGTCATATAGGTTGGGGTTCCGGAATGACAGGATTGATCCATTGTGTGAGACTCTGCGAGTATTGCGTTCAAACAATGGGGCCTCGCCATATTTGCCTTGCAGTTCTCTTAATAGCCCAGGAGGGGATGAAAATTGCTGGCATTGATTCTCCTCTGTGCCCCAGCCCAGTACCTGAATGCCATTCACATTGCCGGATAACGGAGTGAGGGGCAGGTCGAATACCGCTGTGCGGGGAAAGGGGGCTTGGGCATAAAAAGGGGGAGAGGCGGCCAGGTCAAAACCCGGATATTCGATCGACGAATAATTTTCCCTATCAAAGGATTGGTGGCCCCATTGACCGTTTGTAGTGGACAAATTGCCCTGCAGGAAATTAAGCCAGCTGTTTTCATAGAGCAGCGAATCCGGGTTGTTCAAACGTCCGTAAGCACCCTGCATTCTGATTTTCGCCAGATTGGGCAAGGTTCTATCCGCCATCCATGACTCAAGAACAGGATATGAAACAGCGTCCAGAGCGATTGCTACGACACGTTGCTTGTTGCTCATTGCGATACTTCCGAGATGAAATCTTCGAACTTTCCATTATCCGGAATTGGCATGAAGGCCATTTCGGCAAACTTGATATCAAATTGGTGACCCAGCCGGCCACACAGGGCAGTGACAATCCCGTTACGCTCATCATCCGTGAGCGGGCGCGGTACTTCGAGGCGCACTTCAATCAGGTCAAGACTCTTCTGGATAACCTGATGTCGGGTGATCCCTGCTGATTTTGGCCATTCCTGAACGGCCATCAATGGCCAGAACCTGTTGCCATCGGGCAGCGTAATGAGATTGCGGCTTCGACCCATGACTTGATTCAACTGCATCAATTTTCTTCCGCATTTGCAGGTGCAGTTGCCTTTTTCCGCGTAGTCTCCGATGGCATAACGAATGAGCGGTGTTGCGAAGTTGTGCAGATCGGTTATGACCACCTGTCCAACTTTGCCATCAGGGACGGGTTTTCCCTCTTCATCGAGAACTTGCACCAGCAGGTTCTCCTGCACATGGTAATGACCCTCCGGACACTGGAATGCGATATATCCAACCTCCGAAGCGCTATAAACATCGCGAATGGGGGCCTTGAAGACCTGCTCGCAAAAAGCACGGCTTTCGGGTGTGAGCATCTCGCCGATCGTGATTATTTCCTCAATACCGGATGGAATAGTGTCCAATAGACGAAATCGTTCGGCAAGCCCACGAAGATTTGAAGGAAAGGTAAGCAAATAGTGAGGGTTCTGCTTCAATAACCAGGCGGCCTGTTCTGCCACTGGCGTTCGTATGTCAAGCGTGGGGCTGGGTGCTGTATTGAATGCTTGGTTCATGCTGACGCCCCAGTCTACGGCAGTTTGATTTTTTACCTTGGCGCGAATGACGGCAAACTTGGCGGAAAAATCCCGGCTGTTCCACAAGTGACTTCGCATGCTGAGTGTTCGCCAGATCGTGCGGGTATATTCCGTACTCAGAAATCGTATGGGGCGTCCGGTCGATCCCGAAGAGGCGCCTTCAATGGTCGCTCCGTGTGAAACGGGTGGTTGTGTTGAGACAATCTGGTCGTAATCAGACTGCAGCGCCTGCCGGCTCAGCAAAGGCAAGGAAGAAAACCAGGAAGGATTGAGATCCTGCGATGGATCGTAGCCGGATTGAGCAAATCGATCGCGATAAAAAGGTGAGGTGTGCCAGGCATGTTTGATCAAAGCGTCAAGCTGTCGAAACTGAGCATTGACCAGTTCTTCAGTTGACCAGCGCTCGCTTTGAGAAAACTGATAAAGAAGCGCGAGTTGGGCGGCACCGGCTGGCTCGGGGAGACCTGGCCAAACGATGCCCGGCAGGCAAGACTTTACCAACGGAGAAAACATTACCGCCGCCGCCGGTCTTCCTTTAAAGCAAGTGTCGCGACCTGCACGCGATTTTTCAACCCAAGTTTTTCCATGATGTTGCGCAGGTGGTTGCGCACGGTGTTTTCCGAAAGTTTGAGGTTGTAGGCAATCATCTTGTTGCTTTGCCCCTGCTTCACGAATTCGACGATTTCCTGTTCCCGCGGGGTCAGGGCGTCCAGCGCATACTGGCCGAGTTCACCCTTGGCCATGCGCTGCATGACATTCAGCGGAAAGCTGCCTTGTCCGGCGCATACGCTGCGGATAGCGGAAAGGACATGATCCGGTTCGCTGCTTTTTATGACATAGCCATCCACGCCGGCACTGATGGCTTCGGAAATTTCTTCCTCTGAATCGGCTATGGTGAGCATGATGACTTTCATGCCGGCTTCGCGGATGTCGGAAACGAGGTCGAGTCCGTCAGCATCGGGCAATGAACGGTCAAGCAATACCACATCGGCACGGTTGCCCTCGACTACCCAGGCTTTAAGCGAGGCCGCATCGGCAAACTGTGCGGCCAGCTCCATGTCTTCAGCCTGATTGATTGAGTTGGCGGCGCCCATTCTTAACAGTGGGTGGTCATCAACCACCACCACATTTAATGCACTTCCCATTTCTCCCCCGTGGTTTTTTTGATTTATGTCAGGTGAAAGTGAATATAGTACAGATGTTCCATCCCGCCAAGACCGCTCAGGTTGGCAGGTTTCTCGGCTTGCGGGGTGCTTTTTCGAAAAGGCGGTCGTAAATGGCGCGCGGCATGCAGCGCAGGAGTGATGCAACGATGGACATCTGCCAGGGAATCACCCTTTCAGATTTTCGTTTTTCAATCAGCAGGGCAATCTTTTGCGCAGCCATTTCCGCAGATAACTTGAACGGCATGGGATAGGGATTGACCTGTGTCATAGGTGTGCTGATATAGCCCGGCAAGACTGAAACCACGCTGATGCCCGAGGATTTGAGCTCAAGCCGCAAGGATTCCAGATAAACGCGAACCGCCGCCTTCGAGGCCGAATAGGCGCCTCCGCCCGGCAGGCCGCGTATTCCGGCCACGCTGGAAATGCCGCACAAAACGCCAGAGCCTCGAGCTTTCATGCCGGCGATGAAGGGATGAAAAGTGTGCGCCAGCCCCATGACGTTGGCATCCATGACGGCCTGGAAAACTGCAAGATCCTCTTTCTCTTCGGTAAGCGTGCCAACGGAAATTCCCGCGCAGGCAATGACTATATCCGGCGTGCCGGCGGCGCTGATAAAACTTTGCGCGGCTTCTTGCATGGCCTGAGGGTTGCGGACTTCAGCGACATGGCAATGCGCGTTCAATCCAGCAGCGGCTTTTTCAAGTGCGCCGGCCCGCCTGCCGGTCAGGCCGAGTATGGCACCCTGTTCTCCGTAATGCCGGGCCAGTGCGGCGCCCAGTCCGCTGGAGGCACCGGTGATGAAGACTACAGGTGGCTTATTTGGCCGCTGCAACGGGCTTGGCCGGCTGCTTGGCTGTTGCGGCTGCTTTGGCGGCGGGTTTGATTTTGACGATATTGCCGCCGCGCTCCTTGCGCGCGCGCGCGATCAATTCGTCGAGTACTTCAAACAGGCGGTCTTCCGTGATCGTCATGGATACGGAGGTCAGGTATTTGCCATCCACCAGCAGAGCAGGCACGCCGTCCAGCCCTGCCGCGCGGGCGGCAGTGGCGCCCTTCATGGCCTTGGTCTGAACCGAGAATGAACGGTAAGCGTTCTGGAAGGCGGCCTCGTTCAATCCCTGCCGCTTGACCCAGGCCATGAGCTGGGCATCGTCATTCAGATTCAGGGCTTCCTTGTGATAGGCCTCAAAGACTTTTCCGTGCAATTTGTCGAGTACGCCCATTTCCTGCAGGGTGTAATAAATCTTGGCGCCTGGCAGCCAGTTATCGTTGAATACGGTAGGCACGGGTCTTAATTTGGTATCAGCGGGGAGGTTTTTGGCCCAGGCCTTCAAGCCGGGTTCAAGCTGATTGCAGTGCGGGCAGCGATACCAGAAAAACTCAGCCACTTCGATTTGCTTGCCGGTTTCCACGGCCAGGGGTTTTGACAACCGTTTGAAATCGGTTCCTTCGACCGCGGGATCGGCAGCCAGCGCCGCGCCGGCAAAGATGATCGATGCCAGCATGGCAAATCCGCGAGAAATCACTGAAACACGCATTACGGGGTCTCCTTGGTAGGGTTTTCGGGCGCAACTTTAATCAACAGGGTTTCGATGCTGTTTTGTGTCAGACGCGCCCGTGTTTTATTTAGTTCATCCATGCCCTTGAACGGGCCGATACGGACCTTGTGCAAATGGATGGCTTCGGCATCTGCAACCTTGAGAATGATGGCCTCGAATCCGAGCAGGGCCAGCCGGGCTTTCATTTCCTCGGCGTCCGCCACATTCAGGAAAGCACCTGCCTGCAAATAGTAGGTGGCTTCTGCTTTGGACGGGACGGCGTCTTTCGGTGCATCCGGGACAGTTTCGCTGGGTAATGTTTTGTAAAAATCGTAGCTGGGCGCTTCCTTGGGCGCCGCCTGGCCTTCACTCGGTGATACGGTGGCGGCGGGGGGTTCGACAAATGGATTGCTGAATCCAACCCAGATTGCAACGGCGAGGGCGAGACTCAGCCCAACCGCAAGGCCGGTCAGGAAACCTTTTAGGAAAGGACGTTTTGCCGCGGCCATTACATTTTCTCGGGTGCGCTCACACCCAGGATGGCCAGGCCGCTGGACAATACCTGACGGGTGGCGGTGATGAGTGAAAGCCGGGCCAGTTTTAATGCATCATCCTCAACAAGAAATTTTTCCGCGTTGTAATAGGTGTGCAGGTCGCCCGCCAGGTCTTTCAGGAAATAGGCGATCTGGTGTGGCGACAATTCTCTTGCGGCGGCTTCCAGTGTTTCCGGATAGGCCATCAATCGCTTCATCAGATCCAGCTCGTATGGCGAAGTCAGCGTACCGAGATCGGCATGGGTCAGGGCTGAGGGGTTGCCTCCCCATTCTGTCAGTACGCTGCAAATCCGCGCATGTGCGTACTGGATGTAGTAAACGGGGTTGTCGTTGCTTTGCGACTTGGCCAGATCGAGATCGAAATCCAGATGCTGATCCGATTTGCGCAGCACATAGTAGAAACGCGCCGCGTCATTGCCGACTTCGCCGCGCAACTCGCGCAGCGTGACAAACGATCCGGAGCGGGTGGACATCTGCACTTTCTGCCCGCCGCGATAGAGCACGGCAAACTGTACCAGGGACACGACCAGTTTTTCCGCATCCAGTCCCAGCGCGGTCAGTGCGGCCTTCACGCGTGGAATGTAGCCGTGATGGTCGGCGCCCCAGACATCGATGATCTGATTGAAACCGCGCTCGAATTTGTTGGCGTGATAGGCAATGTCCGAGGCAAAGTAAGTGAATTCGCCATTGGCGCGCTGCACCACGCGATCCTTTTCATCGCCAAATGCAGTGGCCTTGAACCAGCGCGCGCCATCCTGCTCGTAAAGGTGGCCGGCGGCATCCAGCTTTTTCACGGCCTCGGCGACCTTGCCTGTGTCGAACAGGCTTTTTTCCGAGAACCACTCGTCAAAGCCCACGCCGAATTCAAGCAGGTCTTCCTTGCAATCGGATAGCTGTTCGTTGAGCACAAAGCCGTGAAAATATCCGTAGTCGATGCCGAGCAGTTTTTTTGCGGCGGCGATCAGGCCGTCAAGATGGGCTTCGTTTTGCGCTTTGGCCTGCGGGTCGCCGCCTTCCACCAGTTCGCTGTCTGGCCGTGCCGGCACGCCATCGAGGATACGCGATGGATCATCCACATAGCGGTCGCCATGTTCCTGGTAAATGGCTTGCGCCATGTCGCGGACGTATTCGCCCTGATAGGCGTTGGAAGGAAAGGGAACAAGAATGCCCTGCAATTCCAGATAACGCAGCCAGGCGGATAGCGCCAGGATGTCCATCTGCCGGCCCGCGTCATTCACATAGTATTCGCGCGTGACGCCATAACCTGCCGCTTCCAGCACATTGGCGAGGCTGGCGCCATAGGCCGCGCCGCGCCCATGCCCGACATGCAGCGGGCCGGTGGGATTGGCGGAAACAAATTCAACCTGGATCGATTGGCCACTGCCCAGATTGCTACGGCCGAACCGTGTTCCCTGTTCATGGATGGCCCGCACGATTCCCGCCCATGCAGCGGGCTTGAGCTTGAGGTTGATGAATCCCGCGCCGGCGATTTCCATCTTTTCAATGAGATCGGAATGAGGTAATGCGCCGACAATTGCCTGGGCCAGTTCGCGCGGATTTTTCTTCAACGGCTTGGCCAGGCGCATGGCGATGTTGCAGGCGAAATCGCCGTGGTCAGCCGATTTTGGACGCTCCAGTTCGATAGCCGCCTGCTGGCCGGGCAGGATATCGGCGACCGCCTGTTCCAACAAGTTGGCGAGATGTTCTTTCAGTGTCATGCAAAAATCCGCGTCCGGCCGAATGTTTCGATGTGGCGGGCGCGCCTGGAATGTAAGGGCAAAATTATACCGCGACTAGAACTTCTGCCCCTTGAGGAAGGTTTGGATGGCATCCGCGGCTTCTTCGGCATACAAGTCGCGGAAAAAATGATCCGCGCCATCAATGCTGACGAGTTGCACTTTCGTGCCATCGGCATGCGGTCTGGCTTTTTCCGCCACGCCCGGCGTGGTTTCATCGGCTGACCCGGCGATCACCAGCACCGGCACGGGCATTTTCTTCAGCAGATCAAACGTGGCCAGGCGCGGATCGAAGCCGTGATAGGAAACCAGGGTTTCGGCCGTGGTCTGGGTATCCTTACAGTACACCACGTTGCCCTTGGCGATTTTCTCCTTGCCCTTGCCGGCCTTGATCTGCTTGCGCGCATTGTCCAGCACAGGCGCGAGCGCCATGCCGAAGCGCTTCTGGTAATCCTCGGCCAGATACGGCTCGGTCCAGGAGCCGGGCGCGATCAGCACCACCGCCTTCATGGCCGCATCGGGCTTGTCCGACGCATACCAGGCCGTCTGGTTGCCGCCACGCGAATGGCCCAGCACGGCGATCCTGCTGGCGCCCTTCGATTTCAGCCAGGCTGTCCAGGCAGCGATTTCACCGACGGCATCCTCGTGCCGGTGAGTTTGCGGTGCCGTGCATTCCTGCATGGCGAAAGGCCGGCTGTCCACTGCGTAAGACAAATTGATCGACAGACTGTTGTAGCCGCGGGCCTTCATGTTCTCCTGCAACGTGGACATGATTTCCATGCGGCCATGCGCCAGCGTGCCGTGCGTCATCAGAATCACGCCGTCCTTCAGGCTTTTGCCGTCGGCCATTTCCAGGTTGGCTTTTAGGTTCAGGCCCTGATGAGCCACGGTGACTTCCTCGGCCATGGCTGGCAGGCAGAATAAAAGGAATAGCGTTGCGCTTGAAAATGTGCGGAACATGGCGATCTCCTCGGGTTCAATGTACTGTTTATGCGTTACCGGCGGCTGGCTGGCAAGTGTCATTTCTACCAGATTGCCGGTTACTAGTTTTCAATCGGGTCCACGTCCAGGTGCCATCGTGTGCCGGCCGCGCGCAGTGCATGCAGCCGTGGCGCCCATTCCTGCAACACCTTTTGCAGACTACCGCGCGACGGAGATTGAAGCCAGAGCTGGCCTCGTTCCAGTCCAGCTTTTTTGAGCATGGGTGCGGTCACTGGCTCGAATACCTCGACATCCGGATGAGCCGGGATCAGTTCACGCGCGCGCGCCAGCCATTTCATTGCCGTGCCCAATTCATGCGCTTCCGCGCGAAGAACCGCCTGACGAGAAAATGGCGGCAGCATGCCCGCTTTCCGTGTTGCAAGCTGTGCCTGGACAAAGCCTGCGTAGTCATGCGTGACCAGACTGGAAAATAACGGATGGTCCGGAAAGCCGGTCTGAATCAGCACCTTGCCGGGTTTGTCGGCCCGGCCCGCGCGCCCAGCCACTTGCATGAGTTGCGCGAACAGTCTTTCCTCCGCGCGGAAATCCAGGCTGAACAGCGCGCCATCCGCATCCAGTGCAACCACCAGTGTCAGGTTGGGGAAATCATGACCCTTGGCGACGAGCTGGGTGCCAACGATCAGGTCCGCATCCCCGCTGTGTATGCTGGCCTGCATGGCGTCCCAGCTGCCCTTGCGACGGGTGCTGTCGCGGTCGGCACGCACAATTCGTGCAGCCGGAAAGTGCCGCGCCAGCGCATCCTCCACTCTTTGCGTACCTTGGCCAATGGCGCGAATGTCGGGATTGCCGCATGCCGGGCAAGCGGTTGGAATGCGTTCTTCATGACCGCAGTGATGGCAGCGCAATCGATGTCCATGACGATGCAAAGTCAGCCGGGTTGAGCAGCGCGGGCAGGGCGCCACCCAGGCGCAGACGGGGCAGTGCAATACAGGTGCGTAGCCCCGCCGGTTGATGAACACCAGCACCTGCTCCTTGCGCGACAGGGTTTCGCCTATAACCTTGACGGCAAGCGGACTCAGTCCTTCATCCAGCGGCTGGTTGCGGATGTCGACCAGCGATAGTTCAGGCAGCGACGCCCCGGTTGCGCGCTCGAGAAGGGTAAGACGGGTGTAGCGCCCGCTTTCCGCGTTGTGCCAGCTTTCCAGGCTGGGCGTGGCTGATCCGAGCACCACAGGAATGTTGCGCTGTCGGGCGCGAAAAACCGCCAGGTCGCGTGCCGAATAGCGCAAGCCTTCCTGCTGGGAAAACGAGGCATCGTGTTCTTCGTCCACGATGATCAACCCAAGATCCGGCATGGGCGTAAATACCGACAGCCGCGTGCCCAGCACGATGCCCGCCTTGCCTGCCGCGGCCTGTTTCCATCGGAGCAGGCGCTCACCTTCGGCCAGCCCGCTGTGCAGCACGCTGATTGGAGTTTCGGGGAACCGCGCGGCAACCCGCTGGGTAAATTGCGGCGTAAGCCCGATCTCCGGCACCAGAACCAGCGCCTGTTTGCCACTGGAAAGCGCCTCTTCCATCAGACGCAGATACACCTCGGTTTTGCCGCTGCCGGTGACGCCGTGAAGCAGAAACGCGGCAAACCTGTCCAAGGTCTGCGTGACGGTTTCAACAGCTGCCTGCTGTTCCTTGAGCAGTACGGGACGAATAATGGTAACCGCCGGAGCATCTTCATGAAGGATCGCCCAGCCCTTTTCCAGCCAGTCCTGAATGACTTTCGGCGCATCGCCGCACAGGCGACTGAGTTCAGTCGAATCGGCGCTGCCGGACTTCAGGCGCGTGGCCAGCCTGTGTTTTGCCACGGCGCGGGCGGGCAAGGCATCCGGCAACGCTTGCTGGCCTTCAAGGGTCAATGCATAGCGAAGTAAGGGTTTCGGTGGTTCAAATTCCCAGCGCCGCAATGCGGTGGGCAGGGCGGACAGCGCAACCTGGCCAATTGGATAGTGGTAATAACTCGCGCAGAACCGGAACAGATCGAGCACGTCATCCGGCAGAGGAGGCTGTGCGGTGTCGATGGCCTTGAGGGATTTGAGTTTTTCCTCGGGGAAATCCGGCGAATCCGTAACTTCCAGCACCAGCCCGACCACATTTTTTTTCCCGAACGGAATTTGTACCCGGCGGCCGACATCCCCGGCCGAAATGCCCGGCGCCTGGTATTCAAACAGCCGGGGTAGCGGAACATCCAGCGCTATACGGGCGAAGCGGAGCATTGCTAGTGGATAAGTTGGGAAAGTTAGCGGCGGAAGCTGGAGTTTATTCGTGAAATCTTGCGTAAATCTCTATGATTATTAAAGGTTTCTGGGTTGTCCACGGTTTCTGTGGATAATTTTGTGGATGATTGATCTGAATAACCCCAATAAGGCGTCAATAAGCCAACATGACGAATCGGTTAAAAAACAGGCGCAGCGCCAAACCATTTAAAAACAACAAGTTGTAAAGTACGCGCACCTGTCAAGCCTGAACATCAAAAAATTTCCACCATGCGCCCAAATTGTGCATAAGTAAGCGCTGATGGATTATTTCTGGTGATATTGGCGGCTGGTATTTCTGATGGTATTCAACAGTAAGTCCACACTATCCGGAGGGGTGAACTGGTTGATGCCATGTCCCAAGTTGAATACATGCCCCGAGCCCTGGCCATAACTTTGCAGAATGGTTTCGGCTTCCTTGACGATGGATTCCGGGCTGCCCATCAGACACAGCGGATCGAAATTTCCCTGCAAGGCAACTTTGTTCCCCACGCGTTTTCTGGCCTCGCCGATGTCCACCGTCCAGTCCAGTCCCAGCGCATCGCAGCCCGTGTCCGCCATCGATTCCAGCCACAGGCCTCCGCCCTTGGTGAACAGGATGCTGGGTACGCGGCGGCCTTCGTTTTCCTTCTTCAGGCCTTCGATCACGCGCGCCATGTAAGGGAGTGAAAATTCGCGATAGGCGCGATGGCTCAGCATGCCGCCCCAGGTATCGAAAATCATCGCCGCCTGCGCGCCGGCTTCAATCTGCGCGTTAAGGTAGTCGGTTACTGCCTTGGCGGTCACTTCCAGAATGTGGTGCAGCAGATCGGGCCGCTGGTACAGCATGGTTTTCACGGTGCGGAAATCGTCCGAGCCACCGCCTTCGACCATGTAGCAGGCCAGCGTAAACGGGCTTCCCGAGAAACCAATCAGCGGCACGGTGCCATCAAGGGCCTTGCGGATGCTGCGTACGGCATCCATGACATAGCCGAGCTTGTCATTGGGATCGGGTGCGGCCAGATCGCGGATCGCCCACTCTTCCCTGAGGGGCCGCTCAAAGCGTGGGCCCTCGCCTTGGGCAAAATACAGTCCCAGCCCCATCGCATCCGGCACGGTGAGGATGTCCGAAAACAGGATGGCGGCATCCAGCGGGTAACGTGCCAGTGGTTGCATCGTTACCTCGGTCGCCAGATCCGGTGTTTTGCACAGCGTGAGGAAGTCGCCCGCCCTTGCGCGCGTTGCATTGTATTCAGGCAGGTAACGCCCGGCCTGGCGCATCAGCCAGCTGGGGGTGTAATCAACGGGTTCGCGCAACAGCGCGCGCAGGAAGGTATCGTTTTTAAGGGCGGACATGGGGATGAGCGGTTAATTGCAAAGCCCCAAGTTTAACAGGCCAGTGAAAACTACTGCGAGGGCGTGATTCGGCGTCAGAAATCGGCTCGCAATGCTCATGTATAACAACATACACTCCGCTTGCTCGCCGCTTTCCTCCTAGCCTGACAACCTCTCGCTACGTTTTCAACAAACAGTTAAAAGCCGATAAGCGGGCCGACCTGCTCATGCATCAAGACTTGCGAAACTCCCATTCACCGCGCCCTCGCGGGCAGGCCAGCACTTCTCTTGGCTTGCGGCCATCGACAACCATCGTGGCGTAGCGGCAGCCGCCGCGTGCTTCGCCACGCGGGGTGAAGTGGTAATGATGACCGTCTCCTCTCCACACGACGGGAACGCCGGGGCGGCCGAGTTCCAGCGCATGGCCCATGCAGGCGCGGTCGTTGTCGTCGATCTCGTCGCCGATGGCGTGGCCCAGCACCGCACCCAGCACGCCGCCGATCACCATGCCGACCACGCGATCATCCTTGTCGGCAACCTGGCTGCCGATTACCGCGCCGGCCACGCCGCCAATCACCGCGCCGATTTCGTCACGGTTGCACTTACCTGAGCTGATGCCATAGTCGCGGACGTAGTAGGCACCGCTTTTACCGTGATATTTGTGTTCCTTGTGCTTGCGATGATGGCGGTCGTCATCGTCGTCGTGGTGCTTGTCCTTGTAATAGCCATGCGCGGGGGCATGACGTGGCGGATCGGCCAGCGCGGCGCCAGTGGACATCAAGGCAATCAGGGCAAGGCTTAAGGCGGTTTTCATGCGGGTTTCCTCTTGGTCAAACATGTATTCAATTACGGATATCGGCATGCATTGTTAAGCCGATTACGACAGACGGACAGCGCGAAAAAACCCGCCGGGTTCCCCCGGCAGGTTGCTATTGGCTGGATGCGTCAGTGATTAATGGTTCCAGGGGGCGGGGCCGTTGTAGGGTTTGCCGTAACCATATCCATACCCAGGTTTGCCATTGCCATCATGCGCCTCGCGGAAGATGTTCCTGCTGGCGGTTTCCAGGGCATTGTCCAGCTTCTGGTATTCGAAGCGGTTCAGGAAGCCATCCGCCATGAAGCTGCGTTCCATCTTGCGGATGTCGGTCTGTTCGTCCATCAGCTTGCGGAACTCCGGCTGCGTCAGGCGGCCTTCGTAGTAACGGCCAAGGATGCGCTCAAGCTGCTGATCCTGGCGATCATTGACGTTCTTGATCAGCTCCAGGTTTTGCTTGAAGGCCGGACCATTGTTGTAGCCGGGGAAGCCAAAGCGCGGGCCATCATCGTTCCAGCCATCAGCAAAGGCGCCGCTCGACACCGCCATCACGGCAGCCAGGCCCAGGGTTTTCAGAATCATCTTGGTTTTCATTTCTCACTCCTATTCAGTTTAAGGGTTGTGCCGCCGGAATCTTTTTTGGTTGGTGCAGATTCAAATCAACAGCGCACGATTGCACTTTATGCGCGAGTTGTTTGCGGAGTGTTTTGAGTGGGTAACCGTGTGTAAGGAGTTGTAACCGGTTTGTATCGGCCACAAAAAAGGCCTCGATCGAGGCCTTTGTTCAACCGAATCCCAAGCAGTTCAGGCAATGTCCAAATAGCCGAGGATGCCTTTCGCCGCCTCGCGCCCTTCCCACACAGCGGTGACGACGAGGTCGGAACCGCGCACCATGTCGCCGCCGGCGAAGATTTTCTCATTCGCGGTCTGGAAGGGATGGGTGTTGCCCTTGGCAATAACCCGGCCGCCCTGGTCGGTGGTGATGCCGAGTTCGGTGAACCACGGCTGCGGATTTGGACGGAAACCAAAGGCGATGATGACGCGGTCGGCGGGGACGATTTCCTCGGAGCCCGGCACGACGACCGGGGTGCGGCGGCCGCGCGCATCGGGCGGGCCGAGTTCGGTGGTGACAAGCTTGATGCCCTCGACTTTGTCGGCGCCAACGATTTCCACCGGCTGGCGGTTCCACAGGAATTTCACGCCTTCTTCTTTTGCGTTGGCGACTTCGCGCTTGGAGCCGGGCATGTTTTCCTCGTCGCGACGATAGGCGCAGGTGACGCTGGAAGCGCCCTGGCGGATGGAGGTGCGGTTGCAGTCCATGGCGGTGTCGCCGCCGCCCAGCACCACCACACGCTGGCCTTTCATGTCGTGAAAGGTTTCGTTCCCGCCGAGTTGTCCCAGGCAGTTCTTGACGTTGGAAACCAGGAAGGGCAGGGCTTCCAGCACGCCGGGCAGATCCTCGCCGGGGAAGCCGCCCTTCATGTAGGTGTAGGTGCCCATGCCAAGAAACACGGCATCGTATTCCTTGAGCAGGCTGTCCATGGAAACATCCTTGCCGACTTCGGTGTTCAGGCGGAACTCGATGCCCATGCCTTCGAATACTTCGCGGCGGCGGGACATGACCCACTTTTCCATTTTGAATTCGGGGATGCCGTATGTAAGGAGCCCGCCGATTTCGGGATAGCGGTCGAAAACCACGGCCTTCACGCCGTTCCTCGCCAGCACATCCGCGCAACCCAGGCCGGCAGGGCCTGCACCGATGATGGCAACCTTCTTGCCGGTGGCGGCGACGTTCGACACGTCCGGACGCCAGCCCGCCTTGAACGCTTCCTCGGAAATAAACTTTTCGACCTGACCGATGGTGACGGCGCCGAAACCCGAGTTCAACGTGCAGGCGCCTTCACACAGACGATCCTGCGGACAGACACGGCCGCAGACCTCGGGCAGCGAATTGGTCTGGTGCGAAAGTTCAGCCGCCTCGAACAGGCGGCCCTCGTCAACGAGCTTCAGCCAATTGGGAATGTAGTTGTGCACCGGGCACTTCCATTCGCAATACGGATTGCCGCAGGCGAGGCAGCGCCCGGCTTGTTCCTTCGCCTGATCCACGTCCATTTTGGCGTAGATTTCCTTGAATTCGTGAATGCGGATGACGGCCGCGGTTTTTTCGCCGTCGCGGCGGGGCTTGTCGAGAAATTGAAATACGTCGCTCATGTTCTTGTCTTCGGTTAAGCGGCTACGGCTTCCTTGCTGGCGCCGGGCAGATCATCCAGCAGGGCTTCGAGCGAAACGCGCTTGGGCTTCACCAGCCAGAATTTGCCGATGTCGGCATCAAAGTTCGCCAGCAAACTTTGTGCGCGGGGCGAGCCGGTCAGTTCGGCGTGGCGCGCGATGCGGGCCTTGAGGAAGACGCGGTAGGCTTCGGTTTCGTCGCCGACGAGCTTGTGCGCGTCGACCAGTTCGCGGTTGATGCGGGTGGCGAATTTTTCCGATTCGTCATAGACGAAGGCCATGCCGCCGGACATGCCGGCGCCGAAATTAAGCCCGGTGTCGCCCAGCACGATGATGGTGCCACCGGTCATGTATTCGCAGCAGTGGTCGCCCGCGCCTTCCACCACGGCAAAGGCGCCGGAGTTGCGCACGCCGAATCGTTCGCCCGCCATGCCGGAGGCGAACAGCTCGCCGCCGGTTGCACCGTACAGGCAGGTGTTGCCGATGATGATGTTGCGATGCGGTTCGAAGCTGGATTGCTTCGGCGGGTAGATCACCAGCCGCCCGCCGTTCATGCCCTTGCCCACATAGTCGTTGGCGTCGCCTTCCAGTTCCAGCGTCAGGCCGTTGGCGTTCCACACGCCAAAGCTTTGGCCGGCCGAGCCCAGCAGCTTGATGTGCAGCGTGTCATCGGGCAGACCCGCATTGCCCCAGATCTTGGCAATTTCGCCGGAGACGCGCGCGCCGATGGAACGATTCACGTTCTGAATGGCGTAGGTGAGCGACTTTTTCTCGTGCTTCTTGATAAACGGCAATGCATCGCTGACCATTTTCTCGGCCAACTCGCCCTTGTCGAACGAGGGATTGCGGTCCTGCTGCGCGAAGCGCGGTTCGGTCGCCGGAATGCTGCCCTGATCAAGCAGCACATCCAGCTTGAGTTTCTTCTGCTTGCTGGACTGGCCTTCCATCAGTTCAAGCAGATCCGTGCGGCCAATGAGGTCGGTCAGCTTGCGAATGCCAAGCTGCGCCATCAGCTCGCGTGTTTCCATGGCCATGAAGGTAAAGAAATTCACCACCATGTCGGGCAGGCCGATGAAGTATTCCTTGCGCAGTTTGTCGTTCTGCGTAGCCACGCCGGTCGCGCAATTATTGAGGTGGCAGATGCGCAGATACTTGCAGCCGAGCGCGACCATGGGGCCGGTGCCGAAACCGAAGGATTCCGCGCCAAGAATGGCGGCCTTGATCACGTCGAGGCCGGTCTTGAGACCGCCATCTGTTTGCACGCGCACACGGCCTCTCAAACCGTTGGCGCGCAGAACCTGCTGTGCTTCGGACAGACCCAGTTCCCACGGCGTACCCGCGTATTTCACACTGGTCAACGGTGAGGCGCCGGTGCCGCCGTCATAGCCGGAAATGGTGATGAGGTCGGCATAGGCCTTGGCCACGCCCGCGGCCACGGTGCCCACGCCCGGTTCGGCAACGAGTTTCACCGAAACCTGCGCGGCAGGGTTGACCTGTTTCAAATCAAAAATCAGCTGCGCCAGATCTTCGATCGAATAAATATCGTGGTGCGGCGGCGGCGAAATCAGCGGCGTTCCGGGCTTGCAGTGGCGCAGCGTGGCGATGGTGGCGGATACCTTGTCACCGGGCAGCTGGCCGCCCTCGCCGGGCTTGGCGCCCTGCGCGATCTTGATCTGCAGGACTTCGGCGTTGACCAGATACGCCGGCGTGACACCGAAACGGCCGGACGCCACCTGCTTGATCTTGGACATCCTGATGGTGCCGTAGCGCTTCGGATCTTCACCGCCTTCGCCCGAGTTGGAGCGGCCGCCGATGCGGTTCATGCCTTCAGCCAAGGCTTCATGCGCTTCGGGCGACAGTGCGCCCAGGCTCATGCCCGCCGAATCGAATCGCTTCAGAATGTTTTCGATCGGTTCGACTTCGTCTATGGAAATGGGTTTGGCACCGAACTTCACTTTCATCAGGTCGCGCATCATCGCCACCGGGCGAGTGTTCACGATCTCGGAATACTTCTTGTATTCCTCGTAGTTGCCGGTCTGCACAGCCTTCTGCAGCTGTTGTACCACGTCCGGGTTGTAGGCATGGAATTCCTCGCCGAACATGAACTTGAGCAGCCCGCCGGCGGGCAGTCCCTTCAGCGG
The DNA here is from genome assembly GCA_964404175.1 of uncultured Thiobacillus sp. Lineage (GTDB taxonomy): Bacteria > Pseudomonadota > Gammaproteobacteria > Burkholderiales > Thiobacillaceae > UBA6918. Next base: position 26,356 of record CAYOJA010000018.1, read on the forward strand.
GTTGTTTGCATTCCTGTGCAGTTGTTTCTGATCAACTTCGAAATCGGCAAAGTCCGCGCCGGACACGCGCGAAACCGTGCCCTTCAGGCACAGGTCGATTACTTCTTCATTCAAGCCCACAGCCTCGAACAGTTGCGCGCCGCGATAGCTCGCCACCAGCGAAATGCCCATCTTCGACAGCACCTTGTAGATGCCTTTGTCCATGCCCTTGCGGTAGTTGGACAACGCCTTGTCCAGCGGCGCCCTGCATTCGCCGGTCTTCACCAGATCGGCGATGACTTCGTAGGCGAGGTAGGGATAGACGGCGGTTGCGCCGTAGCCGATCAAACAGGCGTAGTGGTGCGGGTCGCGCACCGTGCCGGTTTCGGCCACGATGTTGGCGTCGCAGCGCAGGCCGGCGTCGATCAGCGCGTGATGCACCGCGCCCACGGCGAACAGCGCGGGAATGGGCAGCGTGTCCTTGCCGATAGCGCGATCGGACAGCACCAGGATGACCGCGCCGCCCTTGATCGCCGCAACGGCATCGGCGGCGAGTTTTTCCGTGGCGGCTTTCAATGTCTGTTTGCCGGAATCGAAATTGAGCGACAGGCGATGACTCTTGTAAGCGGGGTCTTTCTGCGCGGTGATGGCCTTGAAGGCAGTTTCCGACAGCAGCGGCGAACTGACTTCCAGCCGGTGCGCGTGCTGCTTCGATTCCTTGAACAGATTGCGCTCGGGGCCAAAGCAGGTGGTCAGCGACATGACAATGGATTCGCGGATCGGATCGATCGGCGGGTTGGTCACCTGCGCGAACTGCTGGCGCAGATAGTCGAATGGCGAGCGCACCTTTTGCGACAGTACCGCCATGGGCGTGTCGTCGCCCATCGAGCCAATCGCCTCTTGCCCATCCTCGGCCAGCACACGAAGGATCTGGTCGCGTTCCTCCAGGCTGACGTTGAACAGCTTCTGGTGTGTGCGCAGCGAGGCGGCATCCATGGGCTGCATGTCGCCATCGGGGTAGGCACCGAATTCCAGCTTGGTCGCTTCCTTCAGCCACTCGCGATAGGGGTGGCGTTTTTTCAGTTCATTGTCGATGTCCTCCGGCAGCAGCAATTTGCCGGTGGCAAGGTCGGCAGCCACCATCTGGCCGGGGCGCACGCGGCCCTTCATCACCACGTTTTCCGGGCCGTAGTTCCACACGCCCACTTCCGAGGCGATTGTGAGGATGCGATCCCTGGTCAGCACCCAGCGCGCGGGGCGCAGGCCATTGCGATCCAGCGCGCAGACGCCGTAGCGGCCGTCGGTCATCACCAGACCGGCCGGACCGTCCCAGGCCTCCATGTGCATGGAGTTGTATTCGTAGAAGGCACGCATGTCGGGATCCATGTCCTCGACGTTCTGCCATGCCGGCGGTACCAGCAGGCGCACGGCGCGGAACAGGCTTGTGCCGCCCATGACCAGACCTTCGAGCATGTTGTCGAGCGAGCTGGAGTCGGAGCCATCTGTATTCACGATCGGCCGCACATCACCCATGTCGGGGATGAGATCGGATTCGAACTTCATCTCCCGCGCGCGGCTCCAGTTGCGGTTGCCCTGCAGGGTGTTGATCTCGCCATTGTGGGCCAGGAAACGGAAGGGCTGCGCCAGTTTCCACTGCGGCCACGTATTGGTCGAAAAGCGCTGATGGAACACGATGAGCGACGAAGCGAAACGCTCGTCGTTCAAATCCGGGTAGAAAACCGGCAGGTTTTCCGGCATGACCAAGCCCTTGTAGGACATCACGCGCGAGGACAGGGTCGGGATGTAATAGGTCTTGTCTGCGGATAGGGCTTTTTCCGTGCGGCGGCGTGCAATGTACAGCGCACGTTCGAAGTGTTCTTCATCCAGGCTATCCGGGCAGTTGACGAACACCTGCTCGATCACCGGCAGCGAGGCCAGCGCGTACTGGCCGCAGACCGAGGTGTTGACCGGCACGGCTCTGAAACCGGCAACGACGAGCTTCTGTGCCTGAAGCTCACGGGCCAGCACATCCTTGGCTGCCTTGCGGGTGACTTCATCCTGAGACAGGAACACCAGGCCGGCGGCGTAGTGCTCCGCCAGTGCGAAGCCGGCTTCCTTCGCCACGGCGCGCAGGAAGGCATCCGGCTTCTTGAACAGCAGGCCGCAACCGTCGCCTGACAGGCCGTCGGCGGCAATGGCGCCACGGTGTGTCATGCAGCCCAGCGAATGGATGGCTGTCTGCACCAGCTTGTGCGAGGGCAGGTCGTCCATCTGGGCAATCAGCCCGAAGCCGCAGGAATCCTGTTCAAAGTCGGGGGAGTAAAGCGTGCCCTCGAGCCAATCTTGTCTGTTCATGACGCTCACGTAAAAACCGCGTTAAAAACTGCGTTAGAAGTTGCCCGAAAAATTACCTGGAAAACGGGCAAAAAGGGCATATATTCTAGCGCCAAGCCGGGGGCTGGGGCAATGGCAAGGGGGAATTCCCTTTTAGCCACAAGGGCTTCCAGCCGCAAACTAAATTAAGGCCTGTGTCGGATGGGTTTAAGGTGGTCCGCGGTTGCATGGGCGCTCACTGCTAGAATGACGGCCTGTTGCCAAGCTTTGTATTCAAATCAGCCAGTTTCATTTCCCAAAGCCCATAGCAATGAATAACCCCTGCCCGTTTTCCATGCAGCACGCCGTCAAGAAAGGTGGCGCGGCTGCTATCGAATTGCGGCAGTTGTCCAAGGTATACAAGGGCGCACGCGCCCCGGCATTGAATGGCATTGACCTGATGGTCAGGGAGGGCGGTTTTTTCGGCATTCTTGGCCCCAATGGCGCGGGAAAGACCACCCTGATGTCGGTACTGGGCGGCCTGCTCAAACCGAGTTCCGGCGAGGTGCGGATCAATGGCAAGGAACTGTCCAGTCATCGCAAGGAGGTCAAGCGCGTGCTGGGCATGGTGCCCCAGGAACCCGCCATTTATCCTACGCTTACCGCCCGCGAAAACCTTGAATATTTTGGCCGCATGCAGGGCCTGTCCGGCAAACACCTTCAGTCCCGTGTCGAAGCCTGTCTTGGGGTTGCCGAAATTTCCGGCGAGGCCGATCAGCGGGTGGAGCATTTCTCCGGTGGATTCAAGCGGCGGCTGAATCTGGTGATCGGCCTGATCCATGAGCCGAGGATCCTGATCCTGGACGAGCCCACGGTGGCCATCGATCCGCATTCGCGCGCGCTGATTCATCAGCGCCTGCGCGAACTTCACGCTGCCGGTATCTCCATCCTGATTTCGACGCATTACATGGAGGAGGCGGAGCAGCTTTGCCAGGAAATCGCCATCATGCATCACGGACGGATTCTGGTGCAGGGCACGGTGGGCGATCTGCTTGCCTTGCAGCGCAATGAAACCATACAGATGCAGCTAACCGGCGATCCGCCGGAAGCGCTGGCGCGCAGGCTGCAACAGTTTCCCGGATTGCGTAATGCGTTTGTCAGCGGGCGATGCGTGATGGTGACGGCGGAACGGCCCGATGAAGTAGCTGTTCGATTGATGCAGATCGTGCATGAGTACGGACTGGGTGTGCATTCGATGGGCTTTGGTGCTTCCAGCCTGGAGCAGGTTTTCCTTTCGCTGACCGAAAGCCGAGCGGAAAAATGAAGCAGAACCTGGCCAAGCTGGCAGCCAGCATTCTGAAGGAAGCGCGCATCATCGGCCGTGACCGGCAGGCCCTGTTCCTGTTTTTTGTCATGCCTGTGGTGTTCGTACTGATCCTTTCCCTGGCTTTGCGTGACGCCTTTGGCGAACGTCCGGGCGCGAGCTTTCCGGTGCTTGTGGTGGCGGGTGACCGAGGCGAAATCAGTGCCAGCGTGATTCAGGCTTTTCGATCCAATTCGCATCTTCAATTAACCGAGTCCGAGCATGCTTCCGAAGCGCAAGTGCGCCAGTGGCTGATTGAGGGCCGCTACATGTTTGCCGTTTTGATCCCACCTGGTGCGACGGAACAGGCCAAACGGAGAATCGGGGAAATTGCCGCGCGCGTTCCAAAAGACCTGTTGATGGAAAAGCCGGTGAATGTTCGGGTGCTGGCCGATCCTGCCCTGCGCGGTGATTACCGAAAAGTGCTGGAAGGGGCGCTGAGCCTGGCCTTGCACGGCTTGGAAATGCGTATGGGCGGAAAGCAACTGGATCAAATGCTGAAATCCACATTGGGCGAACGCTATGTCCCGATACCCGACATGGAGCAAACGCCAGTGTTTACGCCCATCGATAGCGAGGTGGTTACCAGGGAGTTGGGCGACCCCACGCCGACCTCGGTGCAGCAAAATGCGCCGGCATGGACGCTGCTGGCCATGTTTTTCCTGACCGTGCCGCTGTCGGTGTCGTTCATCAAGGAACGCGAGCAGGGCAGCCTGTTCCGTCTGCAAACCATGATCGTGCCGGCCTGGGTGGTACTGGGCGGCAAGGCGCTGCCCTATTTTGTCATCAACCTGATTCAGATGGCGTCCATCCTGGCGGTGAGTGTTTATGTGCTGCCACTACTGGGCGGCGACCGGCTTGGCCTGGGGCATTCCCCGCTGGCGATTCTGGTCATGGGCGCGTCGGCCAGCCTTGCTGCCATCGGATTTGGCATCGCTGTGGCCATGTATGCGCGCACGGCGGAACAGGCAGCCAGTTTCAGTTCTGCCGTGGTAATGATCATGGCGGCGCTGGGTGGCATTCTTGTCCCCAAGACGGTCATGCCGCCTCTGATGCAGAATCTGGCGGTCTTTTCGCCCCTGTCATGGGGGCTGGATGGTTTTCAGGATGTCTTTGTTCGCGGCGGCGGGGTGACTCAAGCCATGCCCGAAGCGCTTGGCTTGCTGGCTTTTTCGGCTGTCTGTCACGGGGTTGCGATGTTGAGATACGAAAGCAGAATCTGAGGAATCAGGATTTTTATCCAAATCTGTCAATGTGGGTTCCATTGGGAATTACTGGTGACATAACTGGAGTAATTAACGGATAGAATAAAAAACCAGTTGCCCGGGGCGTTAAATCTCGCGTTGAGTTTATTCAATCAAGTATGGCCCGATGAGTTCCAAGGCAGGCAAGTCTACATTTCTCTGGCGCTATGCCACACCCATTGCCGCGGCATTGCTGGTTGCAGCAGGTTATTGGTTCACGTCCGAGTCCGCATTGCCGGATGCGGCCCGGCAGGACGCCGCGGCACGCTTCAAGTTCTCCGAATTGCCTCTATACGAGTGGGAGGATGTTGAATACAAGAACGTCCGTCAGGTCCACCCGAGTTTTTCTCGCCTGTCGGCAATGGTTTCCGCGCTGGGGGCGGCGGTTGCGCTTCACGATCTGGATGGCGATGGATTGGCCAATGATGTTTGTCATGTCGACCCGCGCACGGACCGGGTGACGCTCTCGCCAGTGCCGGGAACAGGCAACCGTTATGTACCTTTCTTTCTTGATGCAGGCAATTTGCCGATGGATGCCACAATGGCGCCCATGGGTTGTCTGCCCGGCGACATGAACGAAGACGGCCAGCCCGATCTGCTGGTTTATTACTGGGGCCGCACGCCTGTCGTGTTTCTCAGGAGGCCTGGAACAAATCTCGATGCATCGTCATTTGTCGCGCGGGAAATCATGCCTGGACGAGAGCGCTGGTACAGCAATTCGGCCGCTTTTGCCGATCTGGATGGCGACGGGCATCTGGATCTGGTAATCGGCAACACCTCGCAGGATGGCGCGCACATCCTCGATGCGCACGGGACGGGTGTCGAAGTCCTGCCCGAAAGCCGTTCGCGAGCATTCAACGGCGGCTGGAACCACATCCTTGTATGGTCTGGCGCGTCATCGGGTGAAGCGCCATCTGTTGTTTTTGGCGAAGCAAAAGGCCTGCTGGCGGAAGACGTTGCGCGCGGCTGGACGCTGGCCCTGGGCATGGCCGACCTCGATGGCGACCTGTTGCCGGAAATCTATTTCGCCAACGATTACGGTCCCGACCGCCTCTTGCATAATCGTTCGCGGCCTGGCCAATTGAGTTTTGCATTGGCCGAAGGAACAAAAGATTTCATTACGCCGGCTTCCTTCGTTCTGGGCCGCGATTCCTTCAAGGGCATGGGCATCGATTACGTCGACATGAATGGCGACGGCTGGCTGGACATGTATGTCAGCAATATCGCTGCGCCTTACGCGTTTCAGGAAAGCCACCTGTTGTGGGTGAGCACGGGCGAGCCGGAAAAACTGCGCCAAGGCATCGCGCCCTACAGGCAGGAGAGCGAGCGCCATGGCCTGTCGCGCAGCGGCTGGGCGTGGGATGCCCGTCTGGCTGATTTCGACAATGACGGCGCGGTGGAAGTAGTACAGGCTACCGGATTCATCAAGGGCAAGGTCAACCGCTGGCCGGAAATGCAGGCGCTTGGGACGGTCAACGATACGCTGGTGAATGACCCGCGCAACTGGCCGCGCTTCAAGCCTGGCGACGATCTTTCCGGCCACGAGCCGAACTGTTTCTTCGTCCGTGACAAGAATGGCCGTTACCATGATATTGCCCGCGATATCGGATTGGGCAAGCCCGTGGTCAGCCGCGGCATTGCCATCGCCGATGTCGATGGAGATGGCGATCTGGACATGGCCCTGGCCAATCAGTACGAAACATCAGTGTTTTACCGGAATGACAGCCCGAGAGCCGGCAATTTTCTGGGGCTGAATCTGCTACTGCCTGCAACCGGCCAGAACTCAATTTTGGCAGTGCGCAAGGGACGCGTGGTCATGCAGGGACGCCCCGCCATCGGCGCCCAGGCAACCGTGATCCTGCCAAACGGGCAGCGCAAGGTGGCACAGGTGGACGGCGGTTCCGGTCATTCGGGCAAACGTGCGCCAGAACTGCATTTCGGTTTGGGCAGGCTGGGCGACGAATCGCTCAAGGTGGAATTGCGCTGGCGCGGAGCGGGGGGTGTACTGCAAAGCACGACCCTGAAACTTTCTCCCGGCTGGCATACCATCCTGCTGGGGCCGGAGAAGATACAGTCATGAAGGAAACGCTGGCCACGCTTCAGTTCTACCCGCGCAACGACCCGCGCATGCGGCTGTTTGCGCTTTGGTACTTCACCATCCTGCTCATCATCGGCACCTTTCTTGGCCACACCATCCTCGGCTTCGAACAGGCCTGGGCGCATCATTTGGTTTGTCTGGGCGCGGCGGTGTCGACGCATGTTTTTCTGGAATGGGTGGATGCGCGATCCAAGGGCCGTCCGTTGCGGTTTGCGGGTGGCATGTCCAACCTCGTCAATTTCCTGCCGCCTGCCATTATTCCCGGCCTGGCCATCGCCACCCTGCTTTATCCCAACGACCAACTCTGGCCGGTGGCTTTCGCAGCGGTGCTGTCCATCGCCTCAAAAGTGCTCGTGCGAGCGCCGGTGGGTAACAACCTGACCCAGCATGTGTTCAATCCGTCCAATTTCGGCATGACGGCGACCTTGCTGGTGCTCCCGTTCGTGGGAGTCGCGCCGCCCTATCATTTCACCGAGGGCATCACCGGCGCGTGGGACTGGGTTGCGCCGGGCATTTTGCTGACTTCCGGAATCGTGATCCACGCCCTGTTCACTGGCCGGCTGGTCCTGGTGATGGCATGGATAAACGGATTCGTGCTGCAGGCGCTGACTCGCAGCTGGCTGTATGACATCCCCGTGGTGGTTCCCCTCGCGCCCATGACCAGCGTGGCCTTCATGCTGTTCACGCTGTACATGATCCCCGATCCCGCGACCACGCCGCTGAAGAAAACCCATCAGGCGATATTCGGACTGGCCGTTGCCACCATGTATGGCCTGCTGCTGGTCAACAATGTTGTGTACGGCTTGTTTCTGGCGCTGTTCCTGGTCTGCGCGGGCCGGGGGATATCGCTTTTCCTGACACACGGGATGCAGCGGAGCAGGCCTGCTGTTGCCAGGACGGCTTAATTTTTCACGGTCTTCTGGCTCTTTACCCGCGCCATTTCTCGCGCCATTGCTTCAAGCTTGGCCTTGGCGTCTTGCTTGAATATTTCGACTGACATTTGCGGCGGGATGGGGAAACCGGGCTCGACCGTAGAACGATAGACAAGACGGGCCTTGCGCCAGCCACGAATTTCCCACTCGCCTTCTATTGCACGGATATTGCCCGCGACGCGCTGAAAGCGCAGGCCCTTTCCGGGTGTTTCCTGAACGCTTGCGATCACCACCAGCGGGAAGTTGGGCATCCAAGGGATCACGCCGCGCTGTTCGACCAGCAAGGGTTCGCCTGGTTTTGAAACCACGCGGCTGACCAGCATGTCCGGAATGAATTCGGCCCAGCGGTTGTAATCGGAAAGCACTTTCCAGGCAGTGTCGCGATTGACCGTGGTGTCAATTTCGGCGCTGACGTGGATGGTGGTTGCGTTGGCTTCAACCGTGACTGTTGCCTCCGCTCGCGATATCGCGGAACCGCAAAGGCAAACAGTTAAAAGCGCGAGCCGGATTGCGTTCCGCCAATCCATCATAGGCTGGATGCGGAAGATGTGCGTCTGAGGATTTCCTTGCCGATGGCATTCATCATGTTTTCGATGTCCGACTCGATGAGCAAATGATCGCCGGGCGCGCGAAGTGACAGGAGGCCAGGCTCCATGTGGGCGCGATAGTTGATGCGGGTAATGGCGCCTTTCTGGACAATCAGCCATTCACCAAACATTTTTTTGATGTTGCCTGATACGAGGCGGAACTTGATGCGCGAACTTGGGGTTTCGTCCATGCGGAATACCATCTCCAGCGGCATGCCGATGAGCAACCAGGTTTTGTCGCCCTTCTGGTATACATGCGGCACCTCGCCAGGCTTGCTGATGACGCGGGAGACATGCATGTCGGGAACGAAATCAGCCAGCTTGTTGTAGTCGGTCAATACCGACCAGGCAACGGCGGCATCCGCGGGAACGTCAACAAAGGCAACGATATCGATATCGCCCAGGATCAGGCTGCGGTCGACTCGCGCGCGCGCGTTGGGTTGGTATGCGGCAGCGGGTCGCGTAAAAACGGCGAGCGCGGAAAAAGCCAGCAAGGCGCGAAGAGCGTCACGTCGATTCATTGAGCCACCCGGTCATGTTCATTACCAGTTTCCCCGATCAATAGACATTCAGAGCATAGCCCGCTTCCCAGGTTCCCCGAGCGTGCCGGCTTACTTTGAACCACGATTGCGCTTATTTCAACCGCTTTATAAAAAGAAAAGGATGGCCAGCGGTCATCCTTGTGTTAGTGGAGCGGCCGATTATTTCGCGGAAACCGGACAGGGGCAGTACTTGACGCGTTTTTTGGCCTTCTTTGTCAGGGGTTTCTGCGAGCCGTCCAGGCTGGCCAGCGAAGAGAGCACTTGCTCGCGCTGGATTTTCCATTGACCTGCTTCACGTTCCCAGTCCAGGCGTTTGCTGACAATGTCCCTGTAATCCTGAGATGTATAAACCTGGCGGAATTCTGTAACCGCCTTGTCCGGACTGGCCTGGTCTACTTTCAGGTCGGAAATGTCCACCCGGATGTCGCCTGGCTTGGCCAGCCGGGAGCGGCGTTCCTTTGTCCACTGCTCAAGTGGGCGGCCGTCTTCTGGCTGGAAGTTCTTCGAGTAAAAACCGAGATAGCGCGGCGTGTCCTTGGCGGACCACGCGGCGGCCCAGTCATTCAAAGCCTGCTGTACTGTCGGACCAACAGATGCAATGGGCTTTTCAGGTAGTGGAGGTGGAGGCGGGACCGGCTTGGCTTGAGCGATATCGAGTTCATTCACAGCCAGAACAGGTGCTTCTCCGGGGCACTGAATATCAGCCGCATCCACACTTTTACGATCCTGCCCCAGTTCCTGGGCGGTCGGCATGCCTTCTCTTGCCACTTGCAACGCGGGGACAAGCGCTCCCATGCCTGCCAGGGTGCGGGCGTGGGCAATGGCGTAATCATAGGTGGCATTGGAATAGGCGCGGCGGGCCTGGAAATATTCGTTTTCCGTATCAAGCAAATCGAGCAGGGTGCGTTGTCCGATGTCGAACTGCTTCCGGTAGGCTTCGCGAGCCTTCTCGATGGAAAGCTGATGCTGATCGAGAAAAGCGAGCTGTTTGGACAGACGGCCCACGTCGTTGTAGGCGATCGCCAGAGTCTGGCGGATGTCGCGGCAGGATTTGTCGCGCAGGTCTTTCGCCAGTTCCAGGCGCTTGGAAAACTGGTTGACCCGGGCACGGTCAGAACCGCCTTTGAACAGATTGTAATTCAGCACCAGCTCGATGATTTCATCATCGCGGCGGCCAGAGACTCCGTTGTCATTGAATGCGATGTCCTTGCTGGCGCGCAGGTCAACACGGGGATGAAAGTTGGCCTTGGCGGTGCCGATTTCGGCCTGGGCGGCGCGGACGTTTTCCAGGGTGGCATTGAAAGCGGGGCTACCCTGAAAGGCCAGCCTCAACGCCTCTTCAATGGAGGGAGGGATGCCCTGTTTGAGCAATTCCGGGGAAACCATCTCGCCGGGCGGCAGTTCGCCAACAATGCGCTGATAGCGTGCACTTACATCATGCAAATTGCTGGCTTCCGTGAGCAGGTTGGATTGCGCCAGTGCAAGACGGCCACCCGCCTGTTCAAGATCGACACGCCGACCGACACCTGCCTGAACCCGCTGTTGAATCTGGTCGAAAATCTGTTTGTGCTGGGCATAGTTCTCCTGCGCCAGTTTTGAAAGTTCACGATAGCGCAGCACATCCTCATAAGCCCGGGTCACTTCCAGAGCGGTTGTTTCCGTTGCGTCCAGAACTTCGTAGTAGCGTGTCAGTTTGGCGTAGGCCAGTTTGGTGACTTCGCTTTTTGTGGCGAAGCCGTCGTAAATCATCTGGTTGAGCGTAAGCGCCGCGCCGCGACGGGTAAAACTGTCGCTTGGCAGGCTGGGCTGCTTGAGGTTTTCCCTCCCAACGCCTGCGCTTAAATCGAGCCGGGGATAGTAGCCGCCCCTGGCGACATCCACTTCGTCCTGCGATGCAAGAAAATCATGCCAACGCGCCTGCACTTCGGGATTGCTGACAATGGCTTTCTTGACGGCATCCTTAAGCGTGCTGGCAGGCGCCGCGCCCGCTTCTGCCGAGAGGGCTGCGACTAAGGCCAGAGCCAATGAAATTTTTCTTTTTTGCATTTTTATAAAACCCTTTTGATTCGAGCCGATTACTTAAATGTAGGACGGTGCGAACATGTGACAGCAACTATTGTACCTGCATGATTTATTAATATTTTTTTACCTGGGCGCGGCGCGGGTTGTCTTGAAAGCGGGATTCGCCGGGCTTGAAACCCCTAAGAAAGGGGGGGGGTTTGAAGATATTACGTGGCGACCAATCCCGGAGTAAAGGGCGCTTTGTAAAAAATAACCAAGAAACCTGACGCCACCGCTACTAGACCAGCCGCCCAATGTCGAATTTTCAGCGATACTTTCGAAATCTGGACCGATGGCGGCTGGCCTTGCTTCTGATTTTCGGTTCAACCCTGACATTCGCCGGGGCCGATCTGGACAAAGTCTTGCTGGTAGCTGCGCAGAAGTATGGCAACCATGGCCTGGAATCTGTCAGTGCCTGGCGGAAATTATTGCTGGATGCGGCCAATCAGGCCGAGTCTGTCCAGATTCGTCAGGTAAATGAGTTTTTCAATCGAAAAGTCCAGTTCGAGGAAGATATCAATATCTGGGGCGAGCGGGATTACTGGGCAACGCCTGTCGAAATGCTTGGGCGGGGACAGGGCGATTGCGAGGATTTCGCCATAGCCAAATTCGCGACGCTCAGGATTCTTGGCATTCCAGTCCAGAAACTTCAGCTTACCTATGTCAAGGCCCGGATTGGCGGCGCCCACAGCACCACCACCCAGGCTCACATGGTGCTTAGTTATTATCAAACCCCCAATGATGAACCTCTGGTGCTGGATAATCTGGTATCCGACGTTCGTGCTGCCTCACGCCGGCCTGATTTATCTCCCGTTTTCAGTTTTAATACGGAAGGTTTATGGGTTGGCGGGTCGCAATCCAGGGAGACTCACTCTACTGAGCGATTGTCCAGGTGGCGGAAGCTGCTTGCCAGGATGCGTGAGGAGGGAATCGATTGAACCAACAGTTCCGTAAGGAAATGCCATGTCACTGACCAAGCAACTCTGGTTTGCCATTCTGGCAATCATGACCATCGCTTTCGGCGTGAGTTTTCTGATAAGCGCGCTATCCGCCAGGAACTATCTGGAAGATCAGTTGCGGCTGAAAAATATCGACAACGCCAATTCGCTGGCCCTCTCAATGTCGCAAATGCAGAAGGACCCCGTCACAATCGAATTGCTGATCGCGGCCCAGTTTGACAGCGGACATTACCAGTACATTGGCCTGACTTCCCCGACAGGAGAAGTGATGGTGTCGCGCACGAGCGATGCCGGCGGCGGCAAGGTACCCGCCTGGTTTGCCAGCCTGATCCCGATTCACGCTGAGCCCGGCATCGCCAAGGTGCAGGATGGCTGGCGCCAGTTTGGCACCTTGACCATTAACAGCCACAGCCGCTTTGCGCAACAGGCACTGTGGCAGGGCAGCCTGAACCTGCTGTACTGGTTTCTGGCTTGCGCGGTTGCCATCGGGCTGATCGGCACGGTTATCCTTCGGCTTATCACCCGACCGCTTCGTGACGTAGTCGAACAGGCAGAAGCGATTGGCGCGCGGCGGTTTATCACGCTTCGCGAGCCGCATACCCTGGAATTCCGCAGCCTTGTTCGCGCCATGAACACTCATGCGACGCAAGTTCGCACCATGCTGGAAGATGAATCGGTGCGGCTCGAACAGTTACGGCGCGATGCTCAGCACGATCCGCTTACAGGATTGCTGAATCGCGAGCATTTCCTGAAACAAACCAGACAGGCGCTGCAAGGTGAGAACATGGCGCCAACGGGAGCGCTGTTTGTTTTGCGTTTGCCGGAGTTGGTGCAGATGAACAAGGATATTGGCCGGGATTCGACCGATGCCTTGCTGCGCAGGATTTCCGAGGCGCTGGATGAATTTTGCGGTGAGTGGGAAGGATGTCAGATCGGCCGCCTGAATGGCGGTGAGTTCGCCGTGCTGTCGCCCAATGTCAGCTCAGTTGAAATGCTGGCGCATCAAATTTTTTCGCACACCCTGTTGTCGATCAACGATCCCAGCACGCCTTCCGAACAGAAAGTTCTGGTGGGTGCGGCAGTCTATCATCATGGCGATTCGGTGGAACAACTATTGGCGCACGCGGATACCGCGCTGGCGCGAGCTGAACAGAAAGGCGGCAGCGCGGTTGAAACCGAGTCGTCAAACATCGACACGCAACCTGCTTCCAGCCTGGCAGCCTGGAAAGACCTGATTGAAACGGCGCTGGAGAAGAACCGTATCAAGTTTGCCACTTTTCCCGTTCTGAACGCGCAGGGCAAGCTGATTCACTATGAAGCGCCTGCGCGCATGCAGATCATCCAGGATGCGCTATGGATGTCCGGGCAGGAATTCATCCCCTGGGCAAGCCGTTTGGGATTGATCAAGCAAATTGATCAGGCGATATTCGGGCACGCGATGTCGTGGCTCGAAAATGAAACCGGATCACTTTGCATCAACCTGTCGCCGCAATCCATGTGCGATGCCGCACTGACAGAACGCATGCATCAGGCGCTCAGCCGATTCCCGACACTGGCCGGAAGGCTCTGGATCGACATCCCGGAATTCGGCGCCTATTTGCACGCCAGGGCATTCCGAGAGTTTTGTGCAAGTTTGAAACCACTGGGATGCAAGATCGGGCTGGAGCATGTCGGCAACCAGATTCATCATATCGGCGAGCTGCATGACCTGGGGCTGGATTACCTGAAGATTGATGGTTCCATCATTCATGACAT
>CAYOJA010000019.1:0-35900 GCA_964404175.1 uncultured Thiobacillus sp.
CCAAGGGTGCCGATGAACTGTTTCCAGGAATCGGGCTGTTCCAGTTTGGCAAACTGGTTCTGGGCGTAGGCGATGCGGGCATCCACATTGAGCCGTGCGGCCTCTTCACTGTTGTGCGGGTTTTGCCGGAAGCGCGTGAGTTCGTCAAGGTTGCGGCGCCACAGGGCGAGGTCACGTTCGCGCTTGGTTTGCAGGCGCTGGCGGTACCAGTCCGAAGCAAGCATCGCTTCGCGCGTGAACAGGGCGCGGATTTGCCGAGCATGCACATCCAGGCCCTGATAGTGGCCGTGGGCCATGATGGAGAGCAGGGCTTTCAGCGGCGGGCAGGCTTCCTCGATGCTGCCATCCTCGAAGTAGCGGCGGGCCACGCGTTCCTGCGCCTCGACGATGTTGTGCACGCCGTCTGCAAAGTTGTCCCGATCCTGGATTTCAGGTTTGAGGATGGCTTCGGTGAAGACAGCGCGTGGGTTGTCGAAGATTTTGCCCATGAAGTGGGCGACGAAACGCTCGGTGATGCGGTAGCCCAGCCGGCTGGACAGCACACGCTTGCCATCGTGATCAAAATCGCGCAGCGGTTCCATGTAGCCCTGTTCGATGAGCCAGGAAGCCTTGCGCTGTTCGGGACGCAGACGCGCCCAGATTTCCGGCACCAGCAGGCTGATGTCGTGCTCGACCTTGACATGCGAGCCGACGTGGCCGGCGGCGGTGGAAAAGCCGTCGTGGCCAGTGAGGATCATGGACACTAGCGCATTGTTGAGGTCGGCGGTGGGATGCAGGGCATTGAACGGCCCCTTGGTCAGCGCGCCTTCGGAGCCCGCGCCGGTTGTGGACGGCGACTTGCCGGTAAGCGAGCAGACGTAATCCATGAACAGTTCCGGCAGGTCCTGATAATGGATGGGGTTGTATACGGCCAGGGAACGGATGCCGGTTTCGGGCGGATTGTTGCGTCGTCCGGACAGTACGGCATCGACGTTTACCGCCACCGGCATGTCGTTGGCCAGTTTGCGGTGCATGCGCATGCCCATTTCCGCAGCGTACTTGCGGATGGGGTTGGCGATGTCCGGGCGCAGTTGCAGGTAGCGCGGGTTCTTGGATGGCTTGCCATCGACCATCCTGGGTCGCGCGGACGAGACCACCGTCTGGCCAGCCTGCGATGCGGCGGAAAGCAGCTCGCGCATGGGATCGGTGTAGGCATGCAGACGCATGACGTTGCCGACTTCCTCATTGAGCGTTTCGCCGGTCAGCGGCTCGAAGTTGGCCATGAAGTTGCCGGGCCGGGCCATGTCCTCCTCGGTCTGCTTGTCGTAGCCGGGTGTGATGGCGTCATCCGGACGCTGGAACAGGCGGGTTTCGCAGTTGTAGGTGAGCTTGACGCTGCCTGCCGGGTCGAGCTCTGACTTGCAGCCGGCCAGCTGGCTGACAGGCGCGACAACGGAAGCGGTGATGTCATCTTCCATCTGCACCTTCTCGGCCGGGATGAAATCCTGGCGCAACTTGAAGGTGCGCCAGTGTCCTTCGGTATCGAAGCCCACGCGCAGATAACTGGCGACGATGCGTCGGCCAAACATTTTCAGTTCGTGGCCGGGCGCGCCGTCCACCACATCGACGGTCAGTTGCCGGTCCCACTGCTCGCCCCACTCCGGACGGTGGAAGCGCTTGATGAGAAAAACCAGCGCAAGGATGCGCGGCGGGATGCTGTCCAGCCAGGCATTGTATTCATCCGTATGGCTGGATGAGGGTGTGAGCAGTTTGATGACGGAGCCCAGGCTGCGCTCGGTGGACAACGGTTTGCGCGCGGGATCGCGGTCTTCGCTTTCAAAGCCCGGACGAAAGCGGCTGGTGTAGTCGTGATCGAAAATCCTGCGCGCCCATTCCAGGTCGCGTTGAAGATTGTCGATGAACAGCGGGCCGTAGATGACGGCGTCTTCCAGCGATTTGGATATCTCGGACTTGCCGCCGCCGGATACCGTGCAGGGTTTGTGGCAGAAGGTGCCTTCCGGCTCGATGCCGATCAGCCTCCAGGACGGCGCGCCGGGATGCTTGCGCATTTCCACCTTGTAGCCGTTTGGCTGCATGTAGATCTTGCCCGGCATGAGACGAATCTGGCTGGTCTTGCCGTCGCGCTCCCAGGTAATGCTTTGCGCGTTGAGGTCGAAGCGCACGTCCTGCGGCACGTAGAGGATGTCGGGATACTGGATGTCGATGGCATGACCCTCGGGCATCTGCTTCATGCAGTCCCCGTGCAGCGCCAGCATCTCCTGGAAGGAAAAACCGGGCTCGCGCGTGCGGCTGTCCACCCCGTATTCCTCGCCGTGGTTGCGGCACTGGAACACCAGCGCGCCGCCGGCGTGCTCTTCCTCGGCCAGGCCGTAGAGATTGGCGGCAAAGCTGATCTGGGTCTTGACCTCTTTTTTGCAGTAGCCGAAGTAGTTGTCGGCCAGGATGGTGACCATGACCCCGCTGGCATCGCGCGCAGTAAGCTTGAAGGCCTGGCCGTTGTTGTACAGCTCGGCTTCGTCCTTCCAGCACATGCCGTCGCGGCGCTGGCGTTCGCTGGCTTCATCCCAGTGCGGCAGGCCGACTTCGCGCTTGGTCAAACCGACCAGATGCGGGGCCAGCACCACGCAGCCGGTGTGGCCGCTCCAGTGTTCCACATCCAGCGCGGCGTCGTGCTCGGGCAAGGTGGGATTGCCGCCGTTGCCGAAAATGCTTTCGACGAAATCGAGGTTGCTGACCAGATTGCCGGGCGCGAAGAAACGGATTTCCATGGCTTTTTCCGGCGCAACGCCTGGAATGGCCGGACACACCACTGGCCGCAGCAAGAGCGACACGAACATGCGCGAGGGTTCCGGCTGGTTGACGGTGTAAGGCAGGGTCGACAGCTCGGCGGGAGGATTGAAGGCCTTGCTCAGCATGCGCGCGAAAGTCTCGCGCGGCACCGCCTTCTTGTCGCCGGGAATGGGCAGTCCGCCTTCGGTCACATGGAACAGACCCTGGGTGGTGCGGCGGTCGCTGGCCGGGTTGTGCAGCACGCCCTGGCGCACACGATAGCTGGATACGATTCCGGAACGGAACACATCGGCATCCGCCGGCAATGACAGCTCGCGCGCCAGGCCCTGATGATCGAGGATAAAGGTCTGACCCGGCAGGTGCGGCATGGTTTGCACGCCGGCCAGATAGCGTTCAAGGAAATCCTGGATGCGCCGGTCAGGCGGGCACAGGTAGCCTGACAGCAGCCAGTTCTTGGCACGGTAGGCCATCAGCAGGTCATGCGCGGTATCCATGAACTCGTCGCTGGGCAGGCCGCGCACGGGCGTTTGCCCGGAAGATGCAAGTTTGAGATTGATATAGAGACGCAGGTTTTCCTGCGCGCGCGCTGTCTCGGAAGCCGGGGCCGCGCCCGGAATATCGGTATGGTGCATGATCAGGTTCCCGAAAGCGCATGCGCTGTCACGCACGCGTTGACTCAAGCCGCCGCCAGACTGCCCTGGACGGATTTTGAAAACCTGTAATGATAAACCGTTGAGGCGGTCAGCTTGGGGCGGTTGACTTAGAAATGGTTTATCAAAGGCTAAAACTTACTTATTGTGGGGCTTGACCCACGCCTAATTCAGCGCACTGGCCAGCAACCGCCTGTATCTGGACACCAGTTCGCCCTGCCCGCCCAGCAGGTTGAATACGTCGAGCAGGGTCTTGCGGCCGATGTCGTCCTGAAAGCCGCGGTCACGCTGGACGATTTCCAGCAGCTGGTCCATGCCCTCTTCGTAACGGCCTGAAGCCACCATCAGGTTGGCCAGCTTCATACGGGCATCGTGGTTATTGGCATCCGTTTCGATGGCGGCAATGAGGGTACCTTCGTTTTCACCGCCGGCATTCATTTCCGCCAGTTTGATCTGGGCCAGCAGTTGCACGGTGCGTGCATCCTTGCTCACCTCTTCATTGCGGATGCTGGATAACAGTCGCCGCGCTTCTTCCAGTTCGCTTTTCACGAACATGATTTCGGCGGCATCCACGCGCACCCACTCATTACCGGGATCAAGCTGCGAGGCTTCGCCCAGCAATTTGAGGGCGCCGGCATCGTCGCCCGCGCCCCGCAGTTTCTGCGCCTGTTGACGCAATTCCTCTGCCGGGCTGGGGACGATGCGATCCAGCCATTCGCGCACGGCACTTTCCGGCAGAGCGCCGGAGAATTCATCGACGATCTTGCCCTTGACCACCGCCTTGACGGCGGGAATGCCGCGCACGCCAAACTGCGCCGACAGTTCCTGGTTCTCGTCAGCGTTGACCTTGGCGAGAACGAACTTGCCGCCGTATTCCGCGGCCAGCTTTTCCAGGATGGGCTTGAGCGACTTGCATGGGCCGCACCATGGTGCCCAGAAATCAACCACAACCGGTTGCTTGAAAGAGGCCTCGATGACTTCCTGCTGGAAATCGGTCAGGCCGACATCTTTATCGAATGCGGACATATTCCTACTCTTGCTGATGGTTCGTGATTTGATATATCCGGCCAGGGAGCGGGGATTTCAATGGCTGGTACGTTCCTGCACAAGCACCCACGGCGCCACCACCACGCTCCATAAATCCGGGTCGCGCGCCAGCCAGTCGCGTGCCTGGTCATCGGTTGGCTTTTCCAGTTGACCGGCATGCATCCACTGGCTGACCGCCACGCCATTGTCCTGCGCCATGGCTACGGCAACGTCGACCAAATCAAGTTCGCCTGCCACTCGGACAACAACGCCGCGCGCATGATGGCGCTGCAATTCTGCCCAGGCGACTTTGGCGGTTTCGCCATTGAGTTTGGCGCGAAGCACCTCCAGCGGTTCGAACATTCTAGATACGCTTCGCCAGTTCCTCGGCCATGCCGGTATAGCTGGCCGGTGTCATCTGCTTTAGCCGAGATTTTTCGCCATTGGGAATTGCCAGATTGTCGATAAAGGCATGCAGCGTCTCGCGGGTGATGCCGCCCTTGCCACGCGTGAGTTCCTTGAGCTGCTCGTAGGGGTTGGGCACGCCATACCGGCGCATCACGGTCTGGATCGGCTCGGCCAGCACTTCCCAGTTGGCATCGAGATCGGCGGCAAGCGCTGCTGGATTGGCTTCCAGCTTGTTCAGACCGCGCAGGCAGGATTCGTAGCCCAAGAGGGTATACCCCAGGCCCACACCCATGTTGCGCAAGACGGTCGAATCGGTGAGGTCGCGCTGCCAGCGCGAAATGGGAAGCTTTTGCGCCATATGAGTGAGCACGGCATTGGCGATGCCGAAGTTGCCCTCGGCGTTTTCAAAGTCGATGGGGTTGACCTTGTGCGGCATGGTGGAGGAACCCACCTCGCCCGCTTTCACTTTCTGCTTGAAATAGCCAAGGGAAATATATCCCCACACGTCGCGGCACAGGTCGATGAGCATGGTGTTGGCGCGCACGTGGGCATCGAACAGTTCGGCCATGTAATCGTGCGGCTCGATCTGGATGGTGTAGGGGTTGAAGGTCAGCCCCAGACTCTCGACAAATTTTTTGCCAAAGGCTTCCCAATCGACATCAGGGTATGCAGAAAGGTGCGCGTTGTAATTGCCCACCGCTCCATTGACCTTGCCAAGGTATTCACGGTCGGCGAGTTGCACACGCACACGTTGCAGCCGATAGACCACATTGGCCATTTCCTTGCCCAGCGTGGTGGGGCTGGCGGGTTGGCCGTGCGTGCGCGAGAGCATGGGCAGCGACGCCAGGTCGTGTGCCATGGCTTGCAGCCTGTCGATGATGCGGGTGAGGCCGGGCGCGAGAATTTCTTCCTGCGCGCCTTTCAGCATCAGGCCGTGCGAGGTGTTGTTGATATCCTCGGAAGTGCAGGCGAAATGCCAGAATTCACTGACCTTGTGGATTTCGGCGTTGTCCTTGCAGCGCTCCTTGAGGAAATATTCCACCGCCTTCACATCATGATTGGTGGTGGATTCGATTTCCTTCACCCGCGCGGCATCGGCTTCGGAAAAGTTCGCCACGATGGCATCGAGAAAAACCACAGCCGCATTCGAGAATGCCGGCACTTCGGCGATGGCCGTGTTGGAGGCAAGCGCCTTCAGCCATTCCACCTCCACCAGCACGCGGTGTTTGATCAGGCCGAATTCGCTGAAGTACGGCCGCAGCGATGCAATCTTGCCGCCATAGCGGCCATCGAGCGGAGAAAGTGCGGTAAGTGCGGAGAGTTCCATGCGGTTTCCGGAAGGTGTTCTCGAAAACCGCTATTTTACCGGACTGCGACCGGCGAGTCAGACTTGCGGATACTGCCTGCCTAGGCTGCGAAACGGTAGTTTGCCTGGGTAACCAGATCAACGCCGCATTCGAGTTTTTCGATCCAGTCGAGAAAAGCGCCAATCGCCTCCTTGCCAACGAAATAACGGCCATGCTGCGGCACCATCATTGATACATCCATGCCCCTGACCATGCTCGCCCAAAGCCGGCATACCTTGTTCGATACCATGTAACGCCGATGGAATCCTTCCATTGCGGGAAGATTTGCCCGGAACGCCTCGGCGGTCTTGATAGGTTCAAGAATTTCAGCAGACTCGACCAGCGAGGCACCCATATCGCCGGAAAACAGAATTTTCGATTTGCTGTCGTAAAACTGGAAGTTTCCTTCCGCATGCAGGAAATGTGCAGGAACAGCGTATACCATCGTATCGCGCATGGGGATTTTCATGCCCTCGTCCGGGATACCCGTGATCCTTCCTTCCGCGCGGTTTAGCGTGCAGAAATGCGGCACGAACCGCGCCCAAAGCTTGGAGACATAAAGCGTTGCTGGCGTACCCGACAACCAGCGATTTAGCGATGCCACGATATCCGGGTCCTGGTGCGAAGCAAAGATGTACTTGAGCTGGGTGGGTGGAAAGTATTTCTGGATGGCAAGAAGCAGGGCGTTGTAGGTCATGTTGCCCGCCGGGTCAATCAGCGCCCCTTCCCCATCGGACACAATCAGAAACTGGTTGGCCTGAACCGCCGACTCTCCCTCTTCGCCAACCAGATCGTTGAACATGAGGCATACATGCTTGCCGTCATTGAATAATTCGATGGCCATCGCTACCCCTTCTAGACAGAATTGTCCCGAGTTTGGAAAAAGCCGCGAGCCCCGGATGTTTACGTTTTGTTATTGATTTTCAAGATAGCACACTGTGCCGAAATATATTGATTTCCATGAATCCACAGGTCGGGTCAAACCTGCCGCCGGTCGCGGAACGCCTGGGCAATCGTGCCGGGATCAACATACTCCAGCTCGCCGCCGAGCGGCACGCCGCGGGCGAGCCGCGAGACTTTCAGTCCTTTCTCGCGAAGGCGTTCGCCCAGCATGTGTGCCGTGGCCTCGCCCTCCGGCGTGAAATTGGTGGCCAGCACCACTTCCTCCACCACGCCATCCAGTGCGCGGTTCAGCAACTTGTCCATACTGATTTCGCGCGGCCCGATGCCATCCAGCGGTGACAGCCTGCCCATCAGCACGAAGTACAGCCCGTTGTAGCTTTGTGTGGACTCCAGCATGTTGAGATCCGCCGGCATTTCCACCACGGCCAGCAAACGCTTTTCGCGTCGCGGGTTGGCGCAGGTCGGGCAGATTTCGGATTCGGAAAAGCTGTTGCACAGCCTGCAATGCTGCAAGTGCGCAAGCGCGTGATGAAGCGTAGCAGCCAGGCGCTCCGCCCCCGCACGATCACGCTGCAACAGGTGGTAAGCCATGCGCGCCGCCGACTTCGGGCCTACTCCGGGCAAGGCACGCAGGGCTTCGATCAGCGCGGCCAGCGCACCGGGAGATTTGCTATCCATGAAAGAATTCTAACTCTGTTACA
The DNA here is from genome assembly GCA_964404175.1 of uncultured Thiobacillus sp. Classification (GTDB taxonomy): domain Bacteria; phylum Pseudomonadota; class Gammaproteobacteria; order Burkholderiales; family Thiobacillaceae; genus UBA6918. Next base: position 7,825 of record CAYOJA010000019.1, read on the forward strand.
ACATGGCCCGGCATGAAATCAGAATCGCGCGGAGATACTGACCGCCCCAAAATGATCGCCTGACTCCTGGCCATCAAACTCCCGGGTTCGATAAACATGGGTGTAGGCAACCTGCATTTTGCTGAAGGTCAGCACCAGCCCAAACTGGGCATCGCCCACCCATATCTTTCTGTCCACACTATGGCTGTCCTTGAAGGTATTGCCGTCGAGGAAGATGTTATGGGCAACCGCCCGGCCATCCACGCCCGCATAAACATACCAGCCCATTCCATCCTGCGGCATGAAAAAACCAGCCCCCGGCAGGCTGGGACGAATGCGGGGCGGGCCGTAGTCACGAGCAAGCCCTTTGCCTGCACGGACCGTTGCCCCTACATTAAGGTAGGCGGCCACATTGCCGATGCTGCCGCCCAGATGGGGCGTGATATCAAAACCCAGACCTGATTCCGGATGCCGCCAAAGATGACGCCACTTTCTTTCGTGCGTTAATGACAGCGTGGGTTCGTCTTCCAGCTGGTTGGCCCATCCCCGTGCTTCAGGCGAACCAATCAGTTGATGGAAGTTGTTTTGAACCTCCTCTCCCAAAGCCGAGGGGCCGACCAGACCCAGATCCAGTTCCCATGTATCCAGGATGTTGCCGGATTCACTGTCGCTTTCAGCCACCACCGCAATCCCGGCATAGAGATAGCCCGCATAGGGACGTTCGTTCAGAACTACCGCAGTTGTCTGGATATCGTTGGGTGTATAAATGTTGTGCCCCATCGCAAAGCCCGCCCTTAGCCTTGCATCAAGCCCCACAAACGGCATGGCGGATGCAAACTTGCGGATGAAATCCGGAACGTCGTCTTGACGTGACAGGTAGGACAATCTCAGCCCATTGGTGTAATGCTGATCGGTGCCGGTAAATACGTCGTTTTCGATTAGCAGCGTGTACGATCCCGTGGGCTCGGCTGCCCATGCAAGGTTTGATGCCATCATCAGCAAGGCACCAGAAAGATAGCCCCCCATTGCCAATCTGGAGCCATGTCCCGACGATTTGCCTGTAATGTGTGCCTTTCTCATGTCTGTCATTATTGCCCATGCCATGCAACTTATGGCTGCCAACACCCTCGAAGTTGAGCCTCTGATTGATTTAACCCGCCGGACAGAAAGTACTCCATGACACACAAACTTGCTTCGCTCCTGTTCGCAGGATTGCTTTTGCCTGTGCTGGCACAGGCTGCTGAACTTTCAATTTCATCCAGGCAGGAAATCGACTTGCTCCTTGAAAAGCTTGGCAACTCTTCCTGCGAGTTTTACCGGAATGGCGCCTGGCATAACGCAAGCAAAGCTCAGGCGCACCTGCAAAAAAAACTTGCCTATCTGATTGATAAACATCAGGTAGGCTCAGCCGAGGAATTTATTGAGATTGGCGCAAGCAAAAGCAGTATCAGCGGAAAATCCTATCTGGTCAGATGCAACAAACAGCCTGAAATTCCCAGCGCTGCCTGGTTACGCAGCGAACTGGATTCAATTCGCATGAATGCTGCCACCCGAACGGTCCGAAAGAATTAAATTTTATTTTTTGCTCCACTCAAAGTGTCTTGTCTGAACTATTTCAATCCCGCACGACTCTCATGGCTATAGGTTTTCCCAAGGTAATGAAAAAGAGTCAGGAAAAATGAATTACACATTTCATGAATTTTGGGGAGGCAAAATGCCATACCTTCGTAGATTTCTGGTGATTCCCTTTTTGTTTCTGCTTGCCTTGTCAGGCGCTTCGGCCATGGCGGATGATGAGGATGATTTGTGGGCACCCACTCCGCCCCGTCTCAGTTACATGGATGGTGAAGTTTCCTATTGGCGGCAAGGCTCGGACGACTGGGTATCCGCGAGGCCCAATCTTGCCCTGGCGGAAGGCGATGCCTTGTACACGGGAAAGCGGTCCAATCTGGAATTGCAGTTCGATAGCCGCAGTTTTGTGCGCGCCGACGAGAACAGTCAGTTGACGCTGACGAACCAGGAATCGAATTACATCCAGTTCAAGGTGACCAGCGGGCTGGTTTCCTTTGATATCCGCAGCATGTCGGTTGGCGATACGGTGGAGGTGAGTACGCCCGATGCGGTATTTATCATCGAGCATCCCGGTTACTACCGGGTGGAAGTGAATTCGACCACGCATTTCATCACCCGCCGTGGCGGCCGGGCCACGGTAACAACGGCTGATGGCCGCAGCATGAGCATTTACCCTTCTGAAGATATCGTGGTCAAGCCTGGCAATCCGGTTCAGGTTGCCACCTATGCCGCGCCGGATGCTGACGCATGGGACCGCTGGAACGATGCGCGCACGGATCGAATGAGCGATTCAGTAAGCGCCCGCTATTTGCCACCCGGCATTTATGGCGCCGAGGAACTCGACCATTATGGTCATTGGCGCTTGGTTCCTGAATACGGTTCGGTATGGATTCCCTATAACGTTGGGCCTGACTGGGTCCCTTACAGCACCGGTTCATGGGTTTGGGATCCTTATTACGAATGGACCTGGATTGATGATGCACCCTGGGGATGGGCGCCCTTCCATTACGGCCGCTGGGTCTTTATCGATGGCTTCTGGGCCTGGGCGCCTGGTCCGGTGATAAGACGGCCAATATATTCTCCCGCACTGGTGGCTTTCATGATCCGCGATGGTGATATTTCTGCACGGATCAGCATAGGCCTGCCGGGTCTATGGTGGGTTGCCTTGAGCTGGGGAGAACCTGTACTGCCCTGGTGGGGACATCACACTCATCGAGGCCATCCTCGCTGGGCTGGCTGGGGTGGGCCGCGCATTATCAATAACGTGGCAATCAACCGCACAACCATTATCAACGTGGGTGATATCCACTACCGCAACGCCCGCCTGCCCCGCGCAATTCTTACCGTGCCAGAAGACAAGTTTGGACGTGAACGTTTCCGTGCGACAGTTGAAACACGTTTCCGTGATGAAAACTTCAGGACTGTGCGGGGCAACCTGCCCGTCAAGCCTTCCCGTCCTAGCCTGATTGGCGGTGCGCCCAAGGGAGTTCAGCCGCCAAGGGATATTGTCTCTAGGCCGGTAGTGTCCACCCGGCCACCACGCGTAAGAACATTGCCATGGGTGGATCATAAGGTCAAAGTCAGAACCCAGGCTGAACCCGAACCGCGGCTGGTAAATCCTCCCTCACGGCAGGATGAGGATGCGCGCACCATGCCTCGGCCCATCTACGCACCCCAGCCTGGCCCGGAGCGGACCCCGCCCCCGCTGCCGCCGCGTTTTGGTGAGGCTGGGACGATGACTCCTTCCCCACCGCCACAAACAGTTCGCAGCCAGACAACAGTGCGCGACCAGAGTACGGTACGCAGCCAAAGCACGACTCGCGAACAAAACACCGAACGCAAGGAAGTGCGTACAACAACACGCCCGGTTCAAGCTCCGGTTGCCACTCCACCGTCCCCAAGCCATCAGGCGCCGTCCTCACGCCAGGAAAGCGTGCGAACCGAACGTACGCAATCCGGGCCGGCCTCAGTACACCGCGACGTTGGCCAGGACAAGAGATCGCAGTCTCTTCCTGGACAACCTGCCAATCAAACCTACAGGGGCCGCGACCAGGAAAGCCGGCGGTGGGACGATCGCTGGAAGCATTAATGCACGGTTGGGTGAATGCCCAGGCTGGCATTCACCCAGTTTGAAAAATTAAAATTGATTCGCCAAAACGATGCCAGCAATTCGGCTTGCCTATGCTTTCTCTGGTACGGTGCTTTCTCAGGAACGGCTAAACAGCACATCCCACACTCCGTGGCCCAGTTTCAGACCACGCTGTTCGAACTTGGTGACGGGCCGCCATTCCGGACAGGTTGAAAAGCCGTCTGACGTATTCTTCAGCAGCGGTTCGGCTGACAGGACTTCCAGCATTTGCATGGCGTAGTCTTCCCAATCGGTGGCGCTATGCAGGTAGCCGCCGGGTGCAAGTTTTCGCGCAAGCAGCCTGGTCAATTCGGGTTGAATCAGGCGGCGTTTGTGGTGGCGTTTTTTCGGCCAGGGGTCGGGAAAATAGATGTGGATGCCCGACAAGGAATCATCGCCAATCATGTGTGTGAGCACTTCGACCGCGTCGTGCTGAATGATGCGGACATTCGACAGACCGCGAAGTTGAATTTCCTTGAGCAGACTGCCCACGCCGGGCGTATGCACTTCCACGCCGAGGTAATTGTTTTGAGGATGCGCGGCGGCAATTTCCGCCGTGGTGTGCCCCATGCCGAAACCGATTTCAAGGATGACCGGCGCCTTGCGTGCAAACGCTTTTTCAAAGTCCAGGATGGCCGGTACGTAGCTTATGCCCCAATGCTGCATGCTTTCTTCATAGGCGCGCTTTTGCGCGTCGGACATGCGGCCCTGGCGCAGGACATAACTTCTGATGCGCCTTTGCGGTGCTGCGTCCCTACTGCCTTCCAAGTTCAGGAACCAATCATTCCGCTGGTCGGGCTGCTAGGGCTGGCGGTGTAAACCTTTTTCGGCATGCGCCCAGCAAGAAACGCTTCACGTCCTGCTTCAACCGCCTTCTTCATGGCGGACGCCATCAACACGGGATTTTGCGCACCCGCGATGGCGGTATTCATCAGCACGGCATCGCAGCCGAGTTCCATGGCAATGGCAGCATCCGAGGCCGTGCCCACCCCTGCGTCAACGACCACCGGCACCTTGATGCGGTCGATGATGATTTGCAGGTTCCATGGATTGAGGATGCCCATGCCGGAACCAATCAGCGAAGCCAGCGGCATGACGGCAACACAGCCGATGTCTTCCAGTTGTTTCGCAATGATGGGATCGTCCGAGGTATAGACCATGACCTGAAAACCGTCCTTCACCAGCACTTCGGCTGCATGGATTGTTTCCACCACATTGGGGTAGAGGCTTTGTGGATCGCCCAGCACCTCCAGCTTGACCAGGTTGTGGCCATCCAGCAGTTCGCGTGCGAGGCGCAGCGTGCGAATGGCCTCGTCAGCGGTATAGCAACCGGCGGTGTTGGGCAGGTAGGTGTATTTTGACGGCGGCAGCGCATCCAGCAATGAAGGCTGACTGGCATCCTGGCCGATGTTGGTACGACGGATCGCCACGGTAACGATCTCCGCGCCGCTTGTTTCCACCGCCCTGCGGGTTTCGTCAAAGTCCTTGTATTTTCCCGTGCCCACCAGCAAACGGGATGAATAGGCCTTGCCTGCGATAATCAGTTGATCCATAGATACCTTTAAAACCTAGCCGCCGCCGACCGCGACAACGATTTCGAGCCTGTCACCACTTTCAAGTTGCACATCGGCATGCTGGCTGCGCGGCACGATTTCGCCATTGCGTTCGACCGCCACGCGTTTGCCGGCCAGGTCCAGCGCCACCACCAGTCCGGACACCGTAAGCGGTGAGGGGAAAACACGGCTTTCGCCGTTTATGACCAGGGAAAATGCTTCCATATGCCGGGAAACTTGCAGTAAGATGCGGGCCAAACCTGCCCTTGAACAGCTGGCAATTTTACCACGCGGGCGTCGTATAACGGCATTACCTCAGCTTCCCAAGCTGATGAAGAGGGTTCGACTCCCTTCGCCCGCTCCATTCCTGCCGAATGTGACACCGCTCGTCGGGAAGTGACATTTTTCGGCAGTCCGCCTCTCAACTTTTCCCCAAGCAAAACCGTAAGCAAAGTTAACTGGTTGTGGGTAGCTTTGCCCAGTACCGGTTTGCATCTGACAAGGGCAAACCCGTCGCGAGGCGGGGACGCAAAATCTCCGGTCTGAGTCGCTGTCCATGGATTCAGATAGCGGGATCGCCGGATGAAGAATGGGGATACATTTCCCCATCTCCATTGCTTGCTCCTTGAATTCTCAGATCACACCGGCTGCTATCCAAGCCTATTGAGAGAGTACGTCATGGAGCACAATATGACCGAGCAAAAAGTTGTCAACCTCAACGAATACGGCAAGCGTCGTACGCCGATCACCGCTGAAAACCAGGCAATATTGATTGAATGCCGCGACATGCTCGCCAGCGGCATGGCGCGCGTGCTATCACGACAGGCGGAAGCCATGGAGCACAGCCTGATTTCACTGGCTGACCGCTCGCCATTGATGGAAACCCGCAATCTCTATTTCGGCGCGCAAGGCATACTCAACCAGACAGGAACCGAACTCTTCCAGGCTTGCAAACAGGCTTTCCTGAAGGCTTTCGACAATCAGACCCAGTCGCAGGATTCCGGCCGTTCAAATCTTGCAACCGATGAACTTTCACTGGTAGGCGACACGGATTTCGAGGCGACGCTTGCCGTCAACAAATCCGGATCGCGCCTGCGCTTTCATTGCGCCGAAGAACTCGTAGGGCTGGACGTGCGCATGGGCGTGCTGACAGGCAGGCCGCAAATGGCTTCCGACGACAATCCGATGGGGCCGCGGATCGTATGCGAATCGATTCTGGATGGTCTTGAATCGCTTGGCATCGACGTGAAAGTGCAACTGGTGCTGCTTAATCAATTTGACCTGATGCTCTACCCGGAGCTCCCCGGCCTTTATCAGGAAGTGAACAAACTGCTGGTCAACAAGGGCATCCTGCCTGACTTCAAGGTGGGCATGAGAACCCGGCCCGATGGAAACCGCGCTGCCCGGGGCAGAAACGATGAACAGGCTGACATCATGAATCTGTTTGAACAACTGGTGCAATCACCGACTGGCCATGTTACGGGTGCCCCGGGCATGCCGTTGGCGGGGGGCAGCGGCGGAACCGGCAGCGCCTACCATGCAGGAGGCGCTGGCGTGTCCGCCATGCTGGGGATGACCATGATGGAAGCCCTGCATCGCCTGCAAGGCGGCGCGCTGTCTTTGCCGGGTGGCGTCACCATCGACCTGCGTCCGGTTCAACCCAGCGGCGGATTCTCGAATGTGGTTCGTGAATTGCAGCAAAGCCCGGTCATGCTGTCGGCCAGCCAGCTCGAAACTGTCATGATCGATGCAGTGGCGATGCTGTTCGACTACCTGTTCGAGGATCGCGCAATCCCCGATCACATCAAATCCCTGATCGCACAGCTTCAGGTTCCGGTTCTCAAGGCTGCGATCATTGACCGGAGTTTCTTCAACAACCGCGATCATCCGGCGCGCCAGGTACTGGATCTGATTGGTTCGCTGGTTGTGAAAACAGGCAACGAAGAAGCCGGTTCCGATCCCTTGCTTGCCGAAGTCGAGTCGGTCATCCAGCGCATCATTTCCGAATATGACCAGGATGCCTCCATTTTCGAGCAGGCCGTTTACACGCTGCTGGCATTGCAGGCGCGCCGTGAACAGGAACTTGATTCCGGCATGGCCGGGCAGATTGCCGACATTCAGCGCGCGGAGCGCACCGAGTCCGCAGAAAACGTCGCGCTGGAGCATATCCGCCGTGCACTGGCTGATCAGCCTTCACCTCCCGCCATCGTGACCTTCCTACGTGATGTCTGGACACACTTGCTGAAGCGCGAATACATAGAAGGCGGCGAGAGCGCACCTCACCTCTCCGCCCACATTGAAACCATGCGTGAACTGCTCTGGAGCGTTCAAGCCAAACCCGACATGGATAGCCGCCTGATGCTGGTGCGCATTCTTCCGGGGCTGCTCAAACGCTTGCGTGAAGGCGTCCAGGCTTCACCGATGAGCCTTGAATCCGCCGAAAAGTTCTTTTCCGAGCTGGTTGCGCTCCACGCCAATGCCGTGCGCGCCAATCCGCAAAGCGTTCCGCTTCCGGAGACCGAAACACTGCTGGACGACATTCCTGCTCCCGAAACCGAATCTGCTGCCTCCTCCACAACGGCAGGCACGGCAGAACCCGAAATGACCCAACCGGAAGTCGAAGACGAATTCGCCGAACGAGCCCGCTCCCTGCAAAAGGGCGACTGGGTCGAGTTCCATTATGAAGACGGCACGTTCCGCTGGGCAAGACTGGGCTGGATCAGCGGCCTGAAAGGCCAGTACCTGTTTTCCGACGCCGATGGCCTGAACATGTTCTCCACCACGCCGCAAAGACTTGCCGAAAAGTTGCGCAGCGGACAGGCCGTTCTGGTCGAGCGCCGCTCTCCGACCGATAGCGCATTTGGCAAACTGTTTGCCTTTTTCAAGCAACGCTTGTCACCTGCCTGATAGTTTGTTGTTCTGGGGTCCCTTCTGGCCGGCTAGCGCAAGCAGCCGGCCTTTTTGTTAGCATGTCCGGATGGGGATAGCGGAAAAACTGATCAAATGGCAAAAGCAGGATGGGCGACATGATCTGCCCTGGCAGGGCACGCGCGACCCCTATCCCATCTGGGTATCTGAAATCATGCTGCAGCAAACCCAGGTTGCAACAGTAATCCCTTATTACCAGCGTTTCATGGCGCAGTTCCCGGATATCGCTGCCCTGGCCCGCGCCAGCGAGGATGAGGTTCTTGCTCACTGGGCTGGCCTTGGCTATTACGCACGTGGCCGAAACCTGCACCGTGCTGCCCGGCAGATCGTCGAGCAGTACGCGGGAACATTCCCATATGACACTGATGAAATCTGCGCATTGCCTGGCATCGGCCGGTCGACGGCCGCCGCCATCGCGGCTTTCGCATACGGGACGCGCGGCGCAATCCTCGATGGCAATGTAAAGCGTGTGCTTGCCCGGGCATTTGCCATTGCGGGCTGGCCAGGTGATAAAAAAGTGGAAACGCGTTTATGGCAGCTCGCTTCAAGTCTGCTGCCGGAGAACTCAATCGAGGTTTACACCCAGGCGCTGATGGACCTGGGCGCCACGGTTTGCACCCGTACCCGTCCCCGGTGCGAGGCTTGCCCGGTCAACGATTCATGTATTGCCTTCGGGAAAGGGCAAACCGATAAATTTCCGGCACCGCGCCCGCGAAAAGCGCTGCCCGAAAAGCAGGCTCAGCTGCTTGTTATTCGGCATGGGACTGACGTCTTGCTGGAGAAGCGTCCTTCGCCCGGCATCTGGGGCGGTTTATGGAGCCTGCCGCAGATAGAAATGGATGCAGAGCCTGGCGGCACCTGTCAGAACCTGACAGGAACAAGCCCCGCACGGATTCATCCGCTACCCGCCTTCACCCATGCCTTTACCCACTTCCGCCTTCACATTCTGCCGCAGGAAGTCATGCTTGATCATCGGCCCATGCTTATCGAAGAACCCGGGAGAATGTGGCTACCGGTAGAGGACGCCATCCATGCCGCCATCCCGAAACCGGTATCACGCATCCTGAAAAACCTCGCGCAAGTCTGATTTCGACATCCCATGCTGATCGATACCCATTGCCATCTTGACGCCGCCGAATATGACGCCGATCGCGATGCGGTCGCACGGCGCGCGCTCGAGGCAGGCGTTGGGCACATCATCGTTCCATCCATTGCGGCCTTCAACTTCCGGGCAACGGCAGATTGCCGCCGCTATCCCGGCGTTGAAATCGCCCTCGGCATGCATCCCATGTATGTGCATGTCCATCGGGAAGAACATCTACGACAGCTTGAGGAGGCGATTCGAGACAGCCAGCCGGTTGCCATTGGCGAGATTGGCCTCGACCGCTTTCAGTCATGCATTGACCGGCCCGGCGTGCTTGAGCACGATCTGACCATGCAGGAATTTTATTTCTCTGAACAGCTCAAACTCGCCCGCAATTACAATTTGCCCGTGCTGCTTCATATCCGCCGCGCAAACGATCAGATACTGAAATTCCTCAGGCGCATCAAGGTACCAGGCGGCATCGCCCACGCATTCAACGGCTCGATGCAGCAAGCCCGGGAATTCATCAAGCTGGGATTCAAACTGGGTTTTGGCGGCGCCTTTACCTACACCCGTGCCACAAACTTGCGCAATCTGGCCATGGAGCTGCCGCTGGATTCCATCGTGCTGGAGACAGACGGCCCCGACATACCGCCCGAGTGGATAACGCGTCAGCGCAACGAACCCGCCCAGATAGCGCCCATCGCCAACGCATTGGCGACTCTCCGGAATACCAGCCCCGAGGATGTCGCGCAAAAAACAACCGCGAACGCCCGTGAGGTGCTCCGGCTTAAAGACTGACAATACTCAAATCCAGCGGCGTACACGGGTCTTGTATTGACGATAGGCGTCGCCAAACTTTCCTTCCAGATGCGCCTCTTCATGACGAATCACGCCGAAACGCAGCAAAGCCCAGATCAGCGGCGCAAACACCAGCGGCCACCAGCTTTTCAGCAGCAATGACACGCCCGCGAGAATGAACCAGTCGCCAAGATAAATCGGGTTGCGGCTAAAGCGGAACGGCCCGCTGGTACAGAGTTCACTGGCAGCTTTGTATGGATTGACCGTGGTGTGATGCCGCCAGAACGTGATCAGTGTTGCAATGAACAAGGCAAAGCCCGTGCCCACCAGCAGCCAGCCCAGCGATCTGCTTATCTCACCCCAATCCAGGCTTATTGGCAGGACATTGCGGTCCAGCCACCAGCCACCCAGCAGTGCCGCTGCGTAGGGTGCCGGCGGCAATATCAAGGTACGCGGCCGGATGGCTTCTGCTTTGCTGTCGATCATGATCTCGATTTTTCCGGGTGACGCTTCAAACAAACAAGAATCACGGTCTATTTTTCCAGGATCAATTGACTGATGCGTTTGATGATTTCCGGATGGTCGAACTCGCGTCCGCCTATGGCCTGGTATGCCATGCGCCCTTTCTTGTCGATGATATAGGTGGTTGGCAACCCCCTGACAGGCCAGAAAGCCATCGCGCCGCTATCAATATCCAGCAGGATGGGAAACGCGGGCTGCAAATCAAGTGTGGAAACAAACTGCTCGATCGTTTCCGCGATTTCTCCCTCATTGACCGCCAGAATCACGACCGGCTTCCCCGACATTTTTTCTCTCAACCTCTCCATGGAAGGGAATTCGCGCCTGCAAGGCGGACACCAGGTCGCCCAGAAGTTCACCACGACAACCTTCCCTTTCAGACTGGCCAGCGACATCAATTGACCATCGATGTCTTTGAGCGCAAGACCGGGTGCCGTCAATCTCGGTTTATACGGAATCAGGGAAATCTGAAGCGGCGGATCGGCGGCCCGGGAAGCGCCAGTCAACCCCAGGAAAAGAACGCCCGCCAGCCAGCCCAATGCGAATTTATTTGTGGCATTCAACATTCCGTAGTGTTCCCTCATGAAGTTTGCCACCCTGCCACCAGCGGTAGCTCACATCAAACCTGGTTCCAGGTGGAATCTCGTAAGTTGTCATGCCCTGGTTCCAGTCCCCGGGCGAGAATGTCTGCTCGACAGGAAACTGTGACCATTCAAATGCGGTCTTGACCTGTTTGCTGAAATTTCTGGGCTGCCAGCGGGCAAGCCAGTCATGTTTGGTCAACATGAGTTGCGGCGTATCTTCCATGGGGACATACCGCCATTCCGCCAGACAGTACTTGATGGGTTTTTTGCTGTCATTGCGCAGCACCGACATGAAAACACAGGTGCCGGCAAATTCATTGGCGGACTTTTCATCCATGCCCCTGGCAAGCATGAAGGCCTGGGCCTGCTCCCGGCTGATCTGGGTCAGACGGAAATGAATGCCCTTGTTTTCGGTCTCCCAGGTAGCCAGGCCCGTTTCGTCTGAAATGCTGTGAAGGGTTTCACCTTTCACCGCCGTGGCGGAACAGTTGCCGGAAAACGCGAGGCTTGCCGCGCACCCGCTCAACACGATCAAGGCAAGTCGATACGCTTTCACACCCGGGAAGCCTGAATGGCGTGCAGAAATTCGTTCCGGAACTGGTCGCTGCTTTCAAAGCAGCCGCTGAATGCCTGGGTCACGACGCGTTCATCGCCGCGCCTGTCCTCGCCCAGCAACAGGCACAACTGCTCGGCCTCGATGACGCAGGCGGCGCCCGCCGCCTTGCCGTGCGTCATCATGGCTTCGGCGATGTCGCGCGTCAACCATTCCTGATAGGTGAAACGATGGCCGATGGCGTCGACCAGGCGTGCAATGCGTCCAAATCCGTGCAGACGTCCGCCCGGAACATAGGCGACATGCGCCACGCCGCGAAACGGCACCAGATGATGCGGGCACACGCCGTGTATGGCAATGCCGCGAACAACCACCATATCCCGGCGATCATCCGCGAACCCATCGCCCAGCGCCTCGGCCGGATCCATGACATAGCCGCCCAGCAGGCGCTTCTGCCAGAGTTCCCGAACCCGCTGTGCTGTGCGCCCGGTATGCACCGTATCCGACGGCACACCGCAGGCTGCGAGCAGGTCCTTTACCGCGCGTTCAAAGGCATCCGGGTTGAAGTTGCCAGTCTGCGCAATCCCGTATCCGGCCGGCCTGGCGCCGCCGTGATGCTCGCACTGATCGTGTTCGCAGGAATCCGACATTATTTGGCCGCCATTATTTGAATAACGACTTGAGGAAATCGAGCGTGTGCGCCCAGGAACTGTGATCGGCATGCGAATCGTATTTCAGCGGCAAGCCGAACTTGGCCGCATACGTATCGGCCTCTGGATTGGTGAAGGTGTGCTTCACGCCGGGATAGGAAACCAGTTGCCAGTCGGCCTTGGCATTGGTCATTTCGGCCCTGAATGCTTCCACCTGCTCCGCCGGCACAATGGGATCGGCCTCGCCCGTGAACACCCTGACCTTGCTCTTGATGCCGCCGGGCCTGACCGAAACATCGGTTGCCAACACGCCGTGATAGCTCACCACACCCTTCAGCGGCTCGCCGTTTCTGGCCATGTTGAGCACTACGCCGCCGCCAAAGCAGTAGCCCAGTGCGGCAATCTCATTTTTTTTAACCAGCGGCTGGCGGTTAAGAAATTTTTCAGCCGCTGCAAAGCGGGCGCGCGCCACCGGCGGATTCTTGTTGATTGACCCGGCCAGCGCGCCGGCATCCTTGGGGTTGTCGGCTGTCTTGCCGTCGCCATACATGTCCACGGCCAAAGCGACATAGCCTGCTTCGGCCAGCATGGTGGCACGCTTTTTCGCGTAGTCATTCAACCCCCACCATTCGTGCACCACCAGCACGCCCGGACGCTTGCCCTTGATGGCATCGTCATGCGCCAGCCAGCCTTTCATCTTCACGCCGTCCGCTTCATATTCCACAAGCTTGCCAACCACGGCTGCATGCGCGGCCAGAGGCAACAGCAACAGAAAAGACAACAACCATTTCATGGGTTTCTCCAGTAACCGCAATAACGGAAAGATAGCACTAGCGCGCCAAAATTGCGCTTATAAAAACAGGGTTAGCAACTCATTGAGGAAACGCCGTCCAAGCATGGTAGGCCTGAGATAATCCGCCCCGCGCTCCAGCAGCTTCCTGTCCTCCGCCTTTTCAAGCGAGGATGCGCATGCATTGAGCGGCAAACCAGTGCGTTGCATGAACAATTCCGGCCTGACACCCTCGGTAAGCCGCAAGGCATTCATCATGAACTCGAATGGCAGTTCCCTGCTCGCAAGCTCGCGCGTTTCCGCAATATGCTCAGCCTTCCCAACCGCCTGCATGTATTGCGCGGGATGCTTGATGCGCATTTCACGGACAATGCGATCGTGAAACGAAAGCTTGCCATGTGCGCCGGCGCCTATGCCAAGGTAATCGCCGAACATCCAGTAATTGAGATTATGCCGGCAACGGTGGCGCGGTTTGGCAAAGGCGGAAGTTTCGTAGTTGTCGTAACCTGCATCGGTCAGGCGGGCTTCAAGCCAGTCCTGCATGCATGAAGATACCTCGTCATCCGGCAGATTGGCGGGTGGCGCATATCCAAACGGTGTGTTGGGCTCCAGCGTCAGGTGATAGCACGACAGATGCGGCGGCTGGAATGACAGCGCCGTTTCAATATCCGTTTCGAGTTGCGCCTGGCTCTGCCCCGGCAGTGCATACATCAGATCCAGATTGAAGGTTTCGAAAGTGGTGGCTGCCAGTTCCGCCGCATTTCTCGCCTCGCGCCCATCGTGGATGCGCCCGATCCGCCCAAGCAACTCATCATCAAAGCTCTGTATGCCCAGTGACACGCGGGTCACGCCCGCTTCGCGGTAGCCCTTGAAACGTCCGGCCTCGACCGTGCCCGGATTCGCTTCCAGCGTGATCTCCGCAAGCGGCTCAAGCATGGTAAGTGTGCGCACCGTGGTCAGAATGCGATCGATGCCTTCCGGAGAAAACAGGCTGGGTGTGCCGCCACCGAAAAAAACGGTTTGAATTCTGCGGCCCCATATTCGAGGCAACGCCAGCTCAAGGTCGCGAGCCAGGGCATCAATGTATGCCGGCTCGGGAATGACATCCAAGGCGTGTGAGTTGAAATCGCAGTATGGGCACTTTCGCACGCACCAGGGCAGGTGAATGTAGAGCGACAGCGGCGGTGGAATGCTTGGCGCTGGATGACGATGAAACTGTATAACCTGCATGATTGGCCGTATCAGGCTAATCGCCTGAAAGAATCAGATGCTTTTCAATTTCTCGACCAGCATCATCAGTGCCTTGCCGCGATGGCTGATGGCGTTCTTGTGATCCGGATCGAGTTCGGCGCCAGTCTTGCCAAACTCGGGCAGATAAAAATACGGGTCGTAGCCGAAGCCGTTTTCGCCGCGTGGCGTGGCTATGATTTCGCCATGCCAACTTCCTTCGGCGATCAGCGGCTGCGGATCATCCGGATGCCTCACCAGCACGATGACACAGTAGTAATGCGCCTTGTGATTGGATTCGTTGCCAAGCGCCTCGATGAGTTTTTCGTTGTTGCGCTGGTCGGATTTCGGCTCGCCGGCGTAACGCGCGGAATAAACGCCTGGCGCGCCGTTAAGCGCATCGACGCAGATGCCGGAATCGTCCGCCAGCGCGGGCAGCCCAGTATGCAAGGCGGCATGCCGCGCCTTGGCCAGGCAGTTTTCGATGAAGGTGACATGCGGTTCCGGACATTCCGGCACGCCAAAATCGGATTGCGGGACAACCTGAAAATCCAGCGGCTCGAGTATGCGGCGGATTTCCCTGAGCTTGCCGGGGTTGCCGGAAGCTATCACGATCTTTTGCATTATTCCCCCAGTACGGCTTTTTGCGCCTCGATCAGTTGCCGGATGCCGTCCGCCGCCAGGTCCAGCAATTCATTGAGTTCCTTGCGCGAAAAGGTTTCCCCTTCCGCCGTGCCCTGCACCTCGATCAATCCGCCCTTGCCAGTCATTACAACGTTCATGTCGGTATCGCAATCCGAATCCTCGGCGTAATCCAGATCAAGCACCGGAACACCCTGATAGATACCGACAGAGATTGCCGCCACATGGTCGCGAAGCGGGGATTCAGCCAGCTTGCCCTGTTTGATCAGCCAGTTCACCGCATCCGCCAATGCAACATAGGCTCCGGTGATGCTGGCGGTGCGCGTGCCGCCATCGGCCTGGATGACATCGCAGTCAATGTGAATGGTCCGCTCGCCGAGCTTGGCCAGGTCCACCACTGCTCGCAGCGAACGTCCGATCAGGCGCTGGATTTCCTGTGTACGGCCGGACTGTTTGCCCCGCGCGGCTTCGCGGTCGGTGCGCGTGCCGGTCGAACGCGGCAACATCCCGTATTCAGCCGTTACCCAGCCTTCGCCGCTGCCTTTCTTGTGGGGCGGAACTTTTTCCAGCACGCTGGCGGTACAGATGACTTTGGTGTCACCACACTCGATCAGAACCGAGCCTTCGGCATGCTTGGTATAACTCTGGGTGATGCGCAAAGCGCGCATGGCGTGGGCGGCGCGGCCGCTCGGTCGATGGGACACGACAGACTCCAGTCCAAAAGACTGGGATTTTACGCTTCCTTGGAAAGTTTTTTGATCGCGTTCTGGATTTCGGCGATGGCGCGTTCGATTTCCTCGTCCGATATGGCGGGCGCGCTGGTGACTTCCGGCTTGTTGATCTGGGTGGTAAAGCCGTGCTCCGGCAGGGACAGTGTCGATACGGATTCTCCGCTCGGCAGCTTCGCATCCCCCCAGGTCATGGCGACCAGCGAGAGATTGTCGCCATTCTCGCCGCCGCGAAACTCCGCATGGTCCATCAGGTGGCGCACGCCATCTTCCAGATTGTAGGTATAGAGAATGGCCGCGATCTCCTGGGTGTTGACTGACCCCCAGACTCCATCTGTGCACAAGAGCAGGCTGTCCGATTGATGAATGGGCATGGGCGGCGCGCATTCCACCTCGGGCGCGATATAGCCGCCCAGGCAGTTGCTGACCTTGTTTCGGTCCGGGTGATGCGCAACTTCTTCTTCGGTGATCAGGCCGTCCTTCACCATGCGCGCCACCGCCGTATGATCCTCGGTGCGGCCGATCAGTTTTCCTTCGCTGAAAAAATACAGCCTTGAATCCCCTACGTGCGCCCAGTATGCGGTGTTGTCCTGGAGCACGGCCGCCACGCAAGTGGTGTGGGGAATCTCCAGCAGATCATGTTCAACCGCGTAATCGTTGATGGCATAGTGGGCGCGGGTCAGCACCTCGCTCAGGAATTGCAGCGGGTCGGGCAATCTCGGCTTGGCCTGCTGCTGGAAATTCTCGGTCAGCGTCTGCACGCAAATCTGCGCGGCAATCTCGCCATGCATGTGGCCGCCCATGCCGTCAGCCACCACCATCAACAATGCATCGCGGCTATAGGAATACGCCACCCTGTCCTGGTTGTTCTTGCGCCCGCCCTGCCGGGATGCCTGATAAATGGTGAACTTCATGGCGCGTAGTTTATCGGATAGCCATCAAAAGATTTCCTTGTTCAGGGATCTTTTGAGCGATTTGAGTATGGAAGGACGGCGCTGATGCATGGTGTTTTTGTCCATCAGCACCTTCTGCAGCGCGAAAACACTTTGCGGACGCTCCATGTAATTCAGCTGCAGGCACTGGTCCACTGTTTCCAGCAACTGATCGGAATATTCGCCGCGCCAGGTTTCCCGCGCGGAAACCAGCTTGTCATTGAGCAAACGGGCGTCCGCGGCCTGCGGTGGATAACCGGCCAGGCACGCGTATATGCTGGCGCCGATACTGTACACATCGGTCCACGGCCCCAGCCGTTCGCGATTGTGATACTGCTCGGGCGCGGCAAACCCCGGGGTATACATCGGCTGAAGCCGGATTTCATCCTGATTCAGCGTCTGCCGGGCAGCGCCAAAATCGATCAAGACGGGGGAACCATCCAGCCGGATGTAGATATTGGAGGGCTTGATGTCGAGATGCAGCAGCTTGTGCGTGTGCACCTCCCTGAGTCCGGTCATCAACTGGGCAAATACCCGGCGGATGAAGCTTTCGCGGATATTGCCTCGATTCGCCTGAATATGCTGCTGCAGGGTCTTGCCGCGCTCGTAGCGCATGACCATGTAGACCGTATCGTTCGCACGAAAGAAATTGACTACGCGGATGACATTGGCATGATTGATCTTGGCGAGCGCCCGGCCTTCCTCGAAAAAGCATTTCATGCCATGACGGAAAATATTGCGGTTGTCGTCGGAGTTGGCTTCCACCACAACCGAGCCTTCCGTGCGCAGCACCAGCGCACCGGGGAGATATTCCTTGATCGCGACGGCATTATTGGCCTCGTCCCGGGCCAGATACACCATGCTGAACCCGCCACCGCCGATTTTCCGCACGATGGTGTATTCGTTCAGCTGGTACCCGTTAGGCAGTGACTGATTGGGTTGCGTCGCCATAAATCAATAGGAATAAAGCTGTTATCATTTTATACGCGCGGCTCTGGCCGCATCCGTTACGTTATGTTCCCGCCACCCTGAAACCATACCCAACATGATCTTCAGCATGACCGGCTTCGCGAGCCATGGCGCCAATATTGGCAAGGCTCATCTTGTCATCGATCTGCGGTCTGTCAACCAGCGGTATCTGGAAATCAGCTTCCGGCTTCCGGAGGAACTGCGATCCATGGAGCCCGCCGTCCGGGAAGCGATCGCCGGGCGGCTCTCCCGCGGCAAGGTGGAATGCCGGATGACCTATACCCCCCTGCCAGAGGCCTACCTCGATATCGGCCTGAATGGCACGGTTCTTGAGTCCCTGTCAAAGTGGCAAAAGGAAATTCAGGCGCGCTTTCCCGCCGCTGCCGCCCTCGGCGTGGCGGATATCCTGAACTGGAAAGGCGTGCTTGCCACCGACGATCCGGCGGACAAGGATAGCCCCGCCGCCATCCTTTCGGCGGTGGGTACCGCGCTGGACGATCTGGCCGCCAGCCGCCGCCGCGAGGGGGAAAGACTCAAGGCGCATATTCTGGAACGGTTGTCCGGAGTGGAAGCCAGCGTGGCCGAGGCCAGGAACATCCTCCCGAATGTGCTGTCGTCCTGGCAGGACAAACTGGCAACACGCCTGAAGGAAGCCCTGGGTGACGCAGCCAATGACCGCCTGTCCCAGGAATTTGCACTGTTTGCCCAGAAAAGCGATGTCGAGGAAGAACTGTCACGGCTTTCCACGCATATCGCCGAAGTCCGCCGTACCCTGGACAAGGGCGGCGCCGCGGGCAAGCGGCTGGATTTCCTGATGCAGGAAATGCACCGGGAGGCTAATACATTGGGCTCGAAATCCGTTTCGGCGGAAACCACCCGCATCTCGGTCGAACTGAAGGTGCTGATCGAACAAATGCGCGAGCAAGTGCAGAATATCGAGTAACGCGGAAACATCATGAACAAAGGTTTGCTATTTATTGTCGCCGCGCCTTCAGGCGCCGGAAAAACCAGCATGGTCAAGGCCCTGCTGAAAAACGATCCTTCCATCCGGCTGTCGGTTTCCTACACGACACGTCCGCCTCGTCCGGGCGAAGTCGATGGCAAGGATTACCACTTTGTCAGCAAGGACACCTTCCTTGAAATGGCCAGCAGGGGAGAATTTCTGGAAAGCGCCGAAGTGTACGGCAACCACTATGGCACTTCTCAACCCTGGATTGCCGGTGAAATTGCCGCCGGCCGTGACCTGCTGCTCGAAATAGACTGGCAGGGCGCTGCCCAGGTAAAGCTGCACTTCCCGGATGCGGTTTCGATTTTCATATTGCCGCCTTCACTTACAGCCCTGCGCAACCGCCTGAACAACCGCGGACAGGACAATCAGGAAGTTATTGAAAAACGCATGGCGGCCGCCTGTGATGACATCAGCCACGCAGGCGAGTTCGACTATATAATCGTCAATGACGATTTTGATCACGCGCTGCTGGATCTGACCGCCGTGGTCAAAGCTTCCCGTCTTGTCACTTCGCGCCAGACTTTTAAGTTGGCATCATTGTTTGAAGCGTTTGGCAAGGGTTGAATCAGTTTCTTTGGAGTGAAAACGTGGCACGAATTACCGTTGATGACTGCATGGCAAGAATTGGCAACCGCTTTGAGTTGACCCTGGCGGCCACTTACCGGGCGCGGCAACTTGCCCAAGGCTCTCAACCCATGGTAGACAGCCGCGACAAACCGACTGTCACCGCGCTGCGCGAAGTCGCGGCAGGCAAGGTGGGGCTTGAGATCCTCAACCGAGGCAAGGCCTAACCCTTCGCCCTCGCCGCATACGTCAGCCGCGATGAACATCACGGTTGACTTTTCCGCACTCGCGCCACACCTGGAGTATCTGCCGGCCGCGGATATTGAACTCGTCCGCGACGCCTTCTATGTCAGCCGGGATGCCCATGCCGGCCAGTTCCGCAAAAGCGGCGATCCCTATATTTCCCACCCCATCGCCGTCGCGGGGATTCTTGCGGACTGGCATCTGGATGCCCAGGCGCTGGCTGCCGCGCTTCTGCACGACGTGGTGGAAGACACCTCCGCCACCACCGAAGACATACAAGCCCAGTTCGGCAAAGCCGTCGCTCATCTGGTCGAGGGCGTTTCCAAGCTGGACAAGCTTTCCTTCGCCAGCGAGCAGCACGCGCAGGCTGAAAATTTCCGCAAAATGCTGCTGGCTATGGCGCAGGATGTCCGGGTCATCCTGATCAAACTGGCTGACCGCCTGCACAACATGCGGACGTTGGGCGAACTCAAGAGCGAAAAGCGCAAACGCATTGCCGCCGAAACGCTGGACATCTACGCACCCATCGCCAACCGGCTCGGACTGCATACGGTCTACCAGGAGCTGGAAGACCAGGGATTCCAGTTCCTCCATCCCAACCGCTACAAGGTGCTGATGAAAGCGGTACAGGCTGGCCGGGGAAACCGCCGGGAACTGGTTGGCAAGGTAAAGGTGTCCATCCAGGAGAAACTTGTTCACTCCGGCGTTGAAGCCGTGGTGGCTGGACGCGAGAAACACCTGTACAGCGTTTACCGGAAAATGCAGGAAAAGAATCTGGCGTTTTCCGAAGTGTTCGACATCTACGGCTTCCGCGTCGTGGTCAAGGATATCCCTTCCTGCTATCTGGCGCTGGGCGCCTTGCACGGGCTGTACAAGCCCATTCCGGGGAAGTTCAAGGATTACATCGCCATTCCCAAGGCCAATGGTTACCAGTCGCTGCATTCCATCCTGTTCGGCCCGCAGGGCACGCCAATCGAGGTGCAAATCCGCACCCAGGAGATGCACCGGTTTGCCGAAACGGGCGTTGCTTCGCACTGGCTGTACAAGAGTTCCGATACCCCTTTGTCCGATGTGCAATCACGCACACACCGCTGGCTGCAGTCGCTGCTCGATATCCAGGCCGACAACAAGGACTCGCCCGAATTTCTCGAACACATCAAGATCGACCTGTTCCCGGACGAGGTTTATGTGTTCACCCCGCGCGGCAACATCCTGTCCCTGCCGCGCGGCGCCACCGCCGTGGATTTCGCCTATTCGGTGCACACCGACATCGGCCACCACTGCGTTGCCGTCAAGATCAATCACGAACTCATGCCACTGCGTACCCAGTTGCGCAATGGCGATCATGTGGAAATCATCACGGCGGCCAGTGCGGCGCCCAATTCCGCCTGGCTCAATTTTGCCGTCACCGGCAAGGCACGCTCGCAAATCCGTCAGTTTCTGCGCACCACCAAAATTGAAGATTCCATCCGGCTGGGGCGTGATTTGCTGGGAAATGCCATCAAGGCACTCAATCCCGAAGCCCCCGCGCCAACCTCATTGATGCTGCAAAAACTGGCGCGGGAAGCCAGCAGCAAGGGCGTTGACGAGCTTTACGCGGATATCGGTCTTGGCCGAAAACCTGCCATGGTGGTTGCCCATCAATTGCTGCACCTCATGGGGGACGAGACTGGCCATGCGCCGCATCCGCAAACCATCACCATACGCGGCACCGAAGGCGTCCTGGTTGAGCTGGCCGCCTGCTGCCATCCCATTCCCGGCGATCCGATTCTGGGTTTCATCCACAAGGATCGCGGCCTCATCATCCATACCCATGATTGCCCGAGCATACGCAATTTCCGCTCCGATCCGGAGAAATGGCTGGATGTGGAGTGGGAAACCGAAGCCGGCCGCCTGTTCGACGTGTCCATCAAACTGGTTGTCGCCAACCAGCGCGGCGTGCTCGCGCACGTGGCTGCCGCCATTTCCGAGCAGGGCTCCAATATCGGCAATGTCGCCATGGAAGAAGAGGATGGCAGTCCCTACACCATGCTGTATTTCACGCTTCAGGTGGAAGACCGCATGCATCTCGCGCGCATCATGCGCGCCTTGCGTCAGCTTGCCGAGGTGGTCCGCATTTTCCGCATGAAAGGCAAGAAAGACGGACGCGCCGCCTCACAATAATCCCCAAACCAATTTCCGCATCCGTAAAACAACATGAAAACCATCATCGCCACCTCTAACGCACCGGCCGCCATCGGCACCTACTCGCAGGCTGTCAAAGTCGATACCACCGTTTACCTGTCCGGCCAGATTGGACTCGATCCCTCAACCATGCTGCTTGTCGAGGGCATCGAGGCGCAGATTCATCAAGTATTCAAAAACCTGTCCGCGGTTTGCCAGGCCTCGGGGGGCTCGCTGGCCGACATCGTCAAGCTGAATATATTCCTTACTGATCTGGTTCATTTCCCCAAGGTCAATGAAATCATGGGACAGTATTTCCAGCAGCCTTATCCTGCCCGTGCCGCTGTCGGCGTGGCCGCCCTGCCGCGCGGCGCGCTGGTGGAAGCCGACGCCGTGATGGTGGCAGGCTGAACGGACATTTCTGCCCGACCATTTCTGCTCAGTGGGCTTTTCCTTTCCCGTTTCCGATTCGGTCAAAAGCAAACTCGACAAACTGGGACTGCATCGCGATGAAGACCTGGCGCTGCATCTGCCCCTTCGCTGGGAAGACGAAACCCGCCTGACCCTTATCCGCGATCTGGTTCCCGGACACGCTGCCGTCATTCAAGCAACGGTCGAGAGCGCCGAAATTCTCTACCGCCCCAAGCGGCAACTGGTCGCCACCGTCTCCGATGACAGCGGCCAGCTCATCATACGTCTGCTGAACTTTTACCCCAGTCAGGCCCAAGCCTTGCAGCCGGGACGGTTGATGCGCTTTTCGGGCGAAACGCGCGGCGGATTTTTCGGGCTGGAAATGGTGCACCCGCGCTTTCAAGCCGTTACCCCGGATACGCCATTGCCTTCGCGGCTGACGCCGGTATACCCCACGACAGCCGGGCTCGGCCAAATCACGCTGCGCAAGCTGATCGGCAAGGCCCTGGCCAAGGTGGACATGTCTGAAACGCTGCCGCCTTCCGTCTATTCAGACATGAATCTTCCCGGCTTCGCCGAAGCAATCCATCTGTTGCATCAGCCCGAGTCGGATATCCGGCTGACGCAACTGGAATCGCATGGTCATCCGGCTTTCAGGCGGCTGGCGTTTGATGAGTTGCTCGCGCAGCAATTTTCATTGCGCCTCGCTCGCGAGGCGCGCGCGGGGAAGCATGCAACGCCGCTGAAACCAGGCGGCCATCTGGAACAGGCCTTGCGCAATGCCCTGCCTTTCAGGCTGACGCGCGCGCAGGAGACGTCATGGACTGAAATCAGCCGGGATTTATCTTCGGTACAACCCATGCGCCGCTTGCTGCAAGGCGACGTTGGCAGCGGCAAAACGGTTGTTGCAGCCCTGGCCTGCCTGCAGGCCATCGAAAACGGCATGCAGGCCGCGCTGATGGCGC
This sequence comes from uncultured Thiobacillus sp., assembly GCA_964404175.1. GTDB lineage: Bacteria > Pseudomonadota > Gammaproteobacteria > Burkholderiales > Thiobacillaceae > UBA6918. The sequence goes on from CAYOJA010000019.1 coordinate 30,819, forward strand.
CAACCGAAATCCTGGCCGAACAACATTTCCAGAAACTGCGCGGATGGCTGGAACCCCTGGGAATCGAAGTCGCCTGGCTGGCTTCCGCATTATCGGCCGCACAGAAGAAAGCAGCCATTTCAAGAATCGAATCGGGACAGTCAAGGCTGACGGTTGGCACCCATGCCCTGTTTCAGAAGGGCGTCAGCTTTCAGAAGCTTGGGCTGGCCATTGTCGATGAGCAGCATCGATTTGGTGTCAAACAGCGTCTGGCGTTGAGCAAGAAGGGATTGGAGCCGCATCAGTTGATGATGTCCGCGACACCCATTCCACGTACCCTGGCGATGAGCTATTACGCGGATCTGGATGTCTCGGTCATTGACGAACTTCCGCCGGGGAGAACACCGGTCACCACCAGGCTGGTCGCCGGTTCTCGGCGGGATGAAATCCTGCAAAGAGTACGCGGCGTTTGCCAGTCCGGCGGCCAGGCATACTGGGTCTGCCCGCTGATAGAGGAATCCGAGAAGCTCCAGTTGCAGACTGCCCTGGATACCTATCACACACTGCAAGCGCAATTGCCGGATATCCGGATCGGTCTTGTCCACGGCCGCATGAAATCGGCCGAGAAAAACGCCATCATGTCGGCGTTCCAGTCCAATACCGTGCAACTGCTTGTCTCGACCACTGTCATCGAGGTGGGCGTGGACGTGCCCAATGCTTCGCTCATGATCATTGAACATGCCGAGCGGTTCGGCCTGTCTCAGCTGCATCAGCTTCGCGGCCGAATCGGGCGCGGCAGCCGGGAATCCGTCTGCATTCTGCTGTATCAGAACCCGCTTTCGGAAGATGCCCGCAGCCGTCTGAAAATCATCTATGAAACCACGGACGGTTTCGAAATTGCCCGCCAGGATTTGCTGCTGCGTGGCCCTGGCGAACTGCTCGGCGCGCGCCAGAGCGGCGTACCGATGTTGAGATTCGCCAACCCTGAACAGGATATTGATTTGCTGGAATTGGCGCAGAAGCAGGCGCCACAAATACTCAGGCACCATCCCGATGCGGTTAAAGCCCATCTGACACGATGGTTTGGCACACAAACCGCGCTGGCTGCAAGCTAGCAGCTCGCCACTTTGGCATAATGCTGTTTTCTCCGCCGGTTCGATCGCATTGCGTTTTTTACTCGAAACCACCCCAACTGATTGGCTGCATCACCCCTTTCTACTGCCAAGGTCATTGCGCAACTGGCTCACGGATCAGGGCTCACTGACGCGCAGACTCAAGCAGCGCTGTGGGAGATTTTCGGTGCAACCTACCCGGATAGGTCTTTTCAGGGCAGGCCAGGATGAAAATTCCTTGCTGAGGATCACCAGTAACCGGCTGGCTTATGTCCGCGAGGTAATACTCCACTGTGATAATCGTCCGGTTGTTTTCGCCCACAGCGTGGTCTCCCTGAAATCCCTGCGCGGGCCCTGGGCAGCCGTGACCCGGCTTGGCACCCGCCCACTGGGTGAGGCGCTGTTCAGCAACCCCAGAGTGATTCGTGGACGACTACAGTACAGGCGCATCCCCCCCCGCCACCCTTTGGCAAGACAGGCCGCACTGGCTGGCGTATCCGATGGCCGCAAGCCGCTGTGGGCCAGGCGCTCGCTTTTCACATTGCAATGTCAACCAATCATGGTCACGGAGATTTTTCTGCCCGCTATCGCGCTAATCAAAAATGGCTAGCCAGACTCACCCGTATCTTCGCCTGCTTAGACTGGACAAGCCCATTGGCATCCTGCTGTTGCTGTGGCCAACGATGTGGGGGCTGTGGTTTGCCGCTGAAGGCCTTCCCCCTCTGGCCATCCTGCTGGTATTTACCGCCGGGGTTGTGTTGATGCGCTCGGCTGGCTGTGCCATCAACGATTTTGCAGACCGGGGATTCGATGCGCATGTCGAGCGTACCCAGTCCCGGCCGCTCGCGACGGGGGAAGTTAGCCCGCGTGAGGCCTTACTGCTGGCAGGCGGGCTTTCAATACTGGCATTCCTCATGATCCTGCCGCTGAACAAACTGGTGATTGCGCTTTCTCTCCCCGCATTGCTTCTGGCGGCAAGCTACCCGTTCACAAAAAGATTTCTTGCCATTCCGCAAGCTTATCTTGGCATTGCATTCGGATTCGGCATTCCCATGGCTTACGCCGCGGTAAGAAACGAGGTTCCGCTGGAAGCATGGCTGCTGCTTGCCGCCAATCTGTTCTGGTCGGTTGCCTACGATACGGAGTATGCGATGGTCGATCGTCCGGACGACCTCAAGATCGGCATCAAAACGTCTGCCATTACCTTTGGCAAGCTGGATATCGCTGCCGTGGCTTTCTGTTACATCGCTTCGCTGCTGCTGCTTGCCTATACCGGCTTGCGCGTGACGCTCGGACCGGTTTTTTATGCGGGATTGATTGTGGCGGCGGGCATCGCGGCATACCATCTGTGGCTGATCAGGAACCGTGAACAGGCCGCCTGCTTCAAGGCGTTTCTACATAACACATGGTTTGGTTTCGCCATTTTTGCCGGTCTGGCGCTGGATTACCTTCTGAAGAGTTGATCCCCATCACTTCTTGCAGGCCACCCGGGTAAGTGTGGTTGCGGGAAACGTCTGACGAATAATGTCCAGGTCCTTCAAGGTGGCAACGTCTTCACTCTTGATAAGGTAATAATAAGTTGTTCCATCCTTGGGTTTTGTTTCCAGGCGCAAACCGGAAACACCCGTTGATTCGATTTCGCGCAGACGGCGGCGTGCCGCCTCCTCGTTTTCGTACAAGCCAAGGGAAATCCCGTTTTTCCAGTTGCCGTCCTTGATGATGAAGGCTTCCTGAACATTCAGCGCCGTAAACTCTCTCAGTTTGGCATTGCCTGCCGCCAGGCTTGGCAAGGGCGGGAAGATTACCCAGTACATCCTGTTGACCGGCAACTCTTCAACCGACAGGACTCGCTGCGATGCAAGTGTCTTGACGGCCTCGCGTCCATTTTCGAGATCGGTTTCCAGCAAACCGCGCCACTCCACGCAAATCTGTTCGCTTGATGCTTCATTTTCCTTGCCGGAGGGCCTGTTGCGATGCCCGCCGGCAATGTGCGCGCTTTGCAGGATGATCTTGTCCGCATTGAGCGGAATGTATTGATCAAGCTGCAGGGAACCGCTGTCCCTTACCCAAATGAAATAACCGCCAATCGCCAGATTGATCAGAAGCAACACACCTGCAACCCACTTCACGATTGAATTTCCTCTTCCGCCATTATCAACAGGCCATCCAGAACCAGCCCGGCTTCAACTTGGCACGCTATCTTTAATTGCCCGGCAAGCCAGGCAGCGTCGCCGCCTGCAATCAGGCAGACTGGCTTGGCATTTGTCCATGACTCAAGCCGATGGAAGGCCGATTCTATTGGGGATACAAGCGCATTGGCAATTCCCGTGGCCATTGCATCCGCGGTATTCAGCGGGCATTCCTTCACCTGCCCCGTTTCTGCCGTCAAGGCGTGGGTGGCCGCTGCCAGACATTCCCGCATCATTCGCCTGCCAGGCAAAATCTGTCCGCCCATGAATCTGCCTTGAGCATCCAGCATATCGATGGTCATCGCCGTTCCGGCAGAGACAACCAGGCACGGCCGCCGTTCTTTGTGCCATGCGCCTATCAATGCGGCCCATCTGTCCGTGCCAAGCTGTGCGGGTTGCTCATAATTGCTGGTCACCCCACACGACATCACGCTCGACTTGATCCATGTGATCTCAAGTCCGCGGTTGCGCCAGTATTCTGTCAGGCCGACGATTTGGTTTTCGCCCGCCACATTGCTGCCGATTATTTTGTCGGGTGCGGGCAGGCGATTCCAATCATGCTGTAGTCTCTCTGAAAAATGGTGCTCAATCGCACCGCTTTCGATCCATGCCGATGCATCGGCCAGCCCCCATTTTATGCGGGTGTTGCCTACATCCAGCGCAAGAATCCGCTTTCCCATTATCTTGACATGCCTCGCATGCTGACTTCGCCAGCGGCAAATTTCTGCTTTTCACCATTCGCGCCGCACAGCAGCAAGTTGCCGTTTTCATCCAGGCCACAGGCAATGCCGGTATGAGTCGCTCCGTCCGGCATCCGCACAATCACTTCCTTGCCTTCATGCGCATGCAAATCCGACCACTCCTCCATCAAGGAAGCGAGACCGTTCTGCTCAAATACTGCCATGAGTTGTGACAATTCCTTCAGTATTGCCAGCATCAACTCCGCGCGCGTTGTCTTTATTCCAAGCTCCGCCAGGTCAACAACGGCTTGATCAATATCCTGCCGCTGCTGATCAGACAGGCGCTCGTTCAAGCCAATGCCAATGACGGCAAATGACGGGCCTGACATCTCTCCCTGCACTTCGACCAGAATTCCAGCGAGCTTGCGATATCCCGCCAGCAAATCATTTGGCCACTTGAGCTGGACGGACATCTTGCCCAATTCGCGCATTGCGCGCGCCAAAGCCAGCCCTACCACAATGCTTAATCCCGATAATTGACTGATGCCACGATCAAAGCGCCACAAGACCGAGAATGCCAAGCCCCCTCCCAGGGTGGATTCCCAGCTTCTTCCCCTGCGACCCCTGCCGCCATATTGAAAGTCGGCATAGGCAACCGTTCGATGCGGCGCGCCTGACGATGCTTCCCTTAACAGCCACGAATTTGTTGATTCGGCGCACTCCTGGCACATCAGGCCGTAATCGAGTTCATGCTGTTTAATACCGGACAGGAAGATGTCTGCATCAAGCCAGGACACCGGCGTGGCTAGGCGATAGCCCTTGCCTCTGACCGCGTGAATCCGCATCCCGTATTTCTCCGCTTCGTTCAGCAGATTGAAAATGGTGGCGCGCGAAACCGAAAAGCGGGCTGCCATGTCCTGACCAGAATGAAAATTGCCATTGGACATGAGCTTGAGAAGCGGAATCAGATTCACTGGAATCCGGCGTTTGGACATGCGGGAAATACTAGCATGCGTTCCATGATTCTTTCCGATGCAGGCCTTGCAAAGGACCTTCTGGATAGCATTGCAGTCTCTCTATCCCCCTGCAATAAAAAAACCCCCGCTGGGGCAGCGGGGGTTT
>CAYOJA010000020.1:0-25765 GCA_964404175.1 uncultured Thiobacillus sp.
CCTTCGAGCTTGCCGACGACGGTGCCGGAGTGCAGGTGGTCGCCGCCGGACAGGCGCAGGCACTTGGTCAGCACGCGGAAGTGGATGCCGTGGTGCGGGTTGCGGTCGAGCACGGCGTGCATGGCGCGGTGGATGTGCAGCAGCATGCCGTTGTCGCGACACCAGTTGGCCAGGCCGGTGTTGGCGGTCAGGCCACCGGTCAGGTAGTCGTGCATGATGATCGGTGCGCCGATTTCCTTGGCGAACTCGGCACGCTTGTACATCTCTTCCGGGGTCGGCGCGGTGACGTTGAGATAGTGGCCCTTGCGCTCGCCGGTCTCGCGCTCGGCCTTCAGGGTGGCTTCGTGCACGAAGGCGAAACGGTCGCGCCAACGCATGAAGGGCTGGCTGTTGACGTTCTCGTCATCCTTGGTGAAGTCCAGACCGCCGCGCAGGCACTCGTACACGGCGCGGCCATAGTTCTTGGCCGAGAGGCCCAGCTTGGGCTTGATGGTGCAGCCCAGCAGGGGGCGACCGTACTTGTTCATGCGGTCGCGTTCGACCTGGATGCCGGCGGGCGGGCCGCCGCAGGTTTTCACGTAGGCGATGGGGAAGCGCACGTCTTCCAGGCGCAGGGCACGCAGGGCCTTGAAGCCGAACACGTTGCCGACCAGCGAGGTCAACACGTTAACGACGGAGCCTTCTTCAAAAAGATCAATGGGGTAAGCCACGAAAGCGTAGAAGCAAGTGTCGTCACCGGGCACGTCTTCGATGCGGTAGGCGCGGCCCTTGTAGTAATCCAGGTCGGTCAAGAGGTCGGTCCACACCGTGGTCCAGGTACCGGTCGACGATTCGGCGGCCACCGCAGCGGCGACTTCTTCGCGATCCACGCCCGGCTGCGGGGTGATCTTGAACACGGCCAGAATGTCAGTGTCCAGCGGAGTATATTCCGGGGTCCAGTACGTCTGCCGGTATTCCTTAACACCGGCGTTATAGGTTTTTACAGCCATGATTCCTCCTAGCAAAAAGTCAGAGATACGTGCCACGCCAGAAGTGGTCATGCACGATGAAACGCATATTGCCGGAGACGAATCATCAATAACAGTCGATATTTTCTATTTATACGATAGACTTTAATCTATCTATATATGTTCGGGGCTGACACCCATGCGTCACCACACCACCTTCCGCCAGCTTGAAATTTTCGAGGCCATCGCACGGCTGGGCAGCTTTACCCGCGCGTCCGAGGAACTGTTTCTCACCCAGCCGACGGTTTCCATGCAGATGAAGAAACTGACCGATACCGTGGGCGCGCCGCTGGTGGAACAGGCCGGCAAGAAAGTGATGCTGACCGAGGACGGCCGCGAGCTGGCGCAGGCCACGCGCGAAATTTTCGCCATCCTCGACCGCTACATGATGTCGGTGGCGGAGCGGAAAGGCCTCAAGCGGGGCAAGCTCAAGCTCATGGCCATTACCACCGCCTCCTATTTCGCGCCGCGCCTGCTGGGCGAATTTGCCAAACTCCACCCCGGCATTGACGTCAGTCTGCGCGTGACCAACAAGGAACAGGTGCTGGACAGCATGGCCGACAACCTCGACGACCTCTACCTGCTGGGCACGCCACCCGATGAAATCGACGTTGTCGCCACACCCATCATGGACAACCCCATCGTCGTGCTGGCCGCGCCGGATCACCCGCTGGCAAAAAAGAAAAACATCACGCTCGAACGTCTGGCGCAGGAACCCTGGATCATGCGCGAAGCCGGCTCCGGCACGCGCAAGGCCATCGAGCGCATGTTTGCGGAAAAGGGACTGGAAATTCAACCGCGCCTGGAGCTGGGCAGCAACGAAGCCATCAAGCAGGCCATCCTGGCGGGACTGGGTATCTCAGCCCTGTCCTGCCACGCCCTCACTCTGCATCAGCCCGGCCAGTTCGCCGTGCTGGATGCAAAAGGCTTCCCAATTCAGCGCCACTGGTACGCGGTCTATCCCGCGGGACGGCAAATTTCCGTCGTCGCCCGTGCGTTTCTGGATTTCCTGCTGGGACAGCGCGGCGAGTCATCCTGCGCGCCGGGCGGGAGCGATCCGTGTTGTGGGGTGGAATGCGGTAAAAGGGGTGCCGTCTCGACTAAGGCGGGTCAGTTTGCCCCAGTAACCTCAAAATGATTTTTGTCTATTTCGTCAGCGCCATAAACAACTGCGGCAGCCTTTCCGGCAGCCGCTCGACGTGGTCGATGACGGTGTACTGGCGGCCGAAGATGTCGCTGACGTATTCGTCGGCTTTCGGGTCGAGGCTGATGCAGTAGGTGAAGATGTTGTCCTGGTCGAGCTCCTTCACTGCCTGTCGCGCGTCTTCGATAAGCAGGCGTTCGTCGTGGGCGTCGACGTCGGACGGCATGCCGTCGGTGAGGATGAGCATGAGTTTCTTGTCGGCGGATCGCGCGCCGAGGTAGTGCGCGGCGTGGCGCATGGCGGCGCCCATGCGGGTCGACCAGCCCGCCTGCATCGCGGCCAGCCGTGCCTTGACATCGTCGTTCCAATGTTCGCCGTAGCCTTTGATGTGCAGGTAGCGCACGTCGTGGCGGGTGTTGGAGTGGAAGCCCGCAATCGCAAACGGATCGCCCAGTTTTTCAATCGCCCAGGCCAATAGCGACACCGCTTCCTGGCTGAGTTCGAGTATGGTCTGGTCTGAGCCAGCTGCCTTTTCGTTCAACGACTCCGATAAATCCAGCAGCAGCATCACGGCGATATCGCGGCCGTCGGTGCGGTGGCTCATGTTGATGCGCGGGTCGGGTGTGGCGCCGCCCTTGAAATCAATCAGGGAACGAATGGCTACGTCGAGGTCGAGTTCGCTGCCTTCTTCCTGATAGCGGATGCGTACCTTGTCCTGCGGCTTCAGCAGGTCGAGCATTTTCTTCAGCTGCTTGGCGAGCGCGCTGTGCTTTTGCAGCAGGCGGTCGATGTCGGCCGGGTTGCCGCTGGCGTGCAGCGATTCATACACACTGGCCCAGTCGGGGCGGTAGGTCTGGCTGTTGTAGTCCCACTCGGGGTAGTGGCGCGGCGGCAGGCCGTGGATTTCCTCGCCCGGTTCGATCTTGCGCTTTTCGTCGAAGGCTTCTTCCTCGTCGCCTTCCTCGATGAATTTCCACAGCTGGCGGTTGTCGTCGCGGTAGTCCACCACGGTGTCATCGAAATGCACCCTGGCGAACTGGTCGCTCTGGCGGCGGGTTTTTGCAACGTAGCTCAGGGCCAGTGCGGCGATTTCCTTCGTGCTCGATTCGTCCTTGTCCATGATTTCGTGGAAGCGCGCGACGAAGTCGTTCAGATCGACGTCGACATAGCCGTGATCGGGATCGAGCAGCGCGCGCGACAGCATCGCCATGCGGTGGCGCAGGCAGGAGGTGGTTTCCGGATCACAGGCGTTTTCATGTGGTCTCGGATGCAGCGCGAGGAAGAGCTTGCGCAGTCCGGGATATTCGCGGATCAGCAGCGTCTCGACGCGGCAGTCTTCGAAGAACTCCACCGCCATGCGCTGGAACGGACTCCAGTTGTCGGCAATCTGCGCCTCGGACCAGCGGCGGTGTCCCACCATATGAGCCAGTGTCGCGCGGTAGCGGTCGAGGCCGGAGACTTCGCCTGCGTCATCATAGACGTCCGGGAGACGGATGCCGAGCTTGTCGTAATACGGCACCGGCTTGCGGATTTCGTCGAAGGCGGTGGAGTATGGCACGAGATGATCGCTGTCCTGCCACAGGCCGCGCAGATATAGATCCAGCTTTCGCTCCACGTCCACCAATAAAGTCCCGTGGCGTTCGCGCTGCAAGACAGCGCGGCTGTCTGCCGATTGCAGGCTGAAATAATCTTTTTGCCGCTCGGGATGGGTGCGATAGTTGCGGATGCCGTACTCGACCCAGTTCTTCAGCCCCGCAAGGGTGAGTTGCCCAAGCAGTGCTGGCGCCTGTGCGAAGAACTCGGGCAGGCCGGGGCTGGGAAAGGTGGTGTGGTGGCCGTGGATGGAACCGGTGGTGCGCTCCATGAAATCCAGCGTGATGTCGAGGTAATGCTGAAGCTGGTCCTGCGATTGCACCCGGCGCGCAACCGGCGCCAGCGTTTGCAGAAAGGGCGTGATCGCACGACCGTTGGGCGATTTCTGCATGCGCTGGATCAGCGCCATCACCGCTGGCAGGGCGGATTCGCCTACCGATTTTGATGCGGACGGCCACTCTTCCATGAACGCCAGCACCGGCTCGACGCCGCGCCCCAGCTTGCCGATGATGCGCGCGGCGTCGAGATATGCGTCCAGCCCTTCACGCGTGAGCACGGCCAGCGCCTCGGCCATGACGTCGTCGAACACCTCTTCGACCTGCGGGAAGCGGGTGTCGATCTGCTTCCAGTAAGCAGCCATGAGGGGGTGCTGGTAGTCGGTTCCCGTCATGGCATACGCAGAATTGCAGGTGCGATGTCGCAAACGATTCCGCTCCCCCCTTGATAAAGGGGGGCTGGGGGGGATTTGAATGTGGTTTTGGCGCAGGCGGGAGAAATCCCCCCTGTCCCCCCTTTATCAAGGGGGGGAATTCTTGGGCAATCAGAATCCATCACGAGAAACATCAGGCAAAGGTCGCGTCGATCGCGTGATCCAGCGTCTCGCGGATGTCGGCGTCGTCGGTGATCGGGCGCACCAGCGCCATGCGGCACGCATCCGCCGGCGCCACGCCATCCTTGATCAGCGTCGCAGCGTAGACCAAGAGGCGGGTCGAGATGCCTTCGTCGAGACCGTGCCCCTTGAGGCCGCGGGCGACACCACCTATTTTTACCAGTTTCGCGGCTACGGCTTCGTCCATGCTGGTCTCTTTCGCCACGATCTGCGCTTCCAGCTCGACATCGGGGTAGTCGAAATCAAACGCGGTGAAGCGCTGCTTGGTCGATTGCTTTAGATCCTTCATCAAGGTCTGGTAGCCCGGGTTGTAGGAAATCACCAGCTGGAAATCGGGATGCGCGTGGATCAGCTCGCCCTTCTTGTCGAGCGGCAGGGTGCGGCGGTGATCGGTGAGCGGGTGGATCACCACGGTGGTGTCCTGACGTGCTTCGACGATTTCATCGAGGTAGCAGATGGCGCCGATGCGGGCGGCGGTGGTCAGCGGGCCATCCAGCCAGCGGGTGCCGTTGGCCTCCAATAAATACCGGCCAACCAGATCGCTGGCAGTCATGTCCTCATTGCACGCCACGGTGATCAAGGGCTTGCCAAGCTTCCACGCCATGTATTCGACGAAGCGCGATTTGCCGCAGCCGGTCGGGCCTTTCACCATCACCGGCAGGCGGTTGCGGTAGGCGGCCTCGTACAGGGCGACTTCATTCTTTTGCTGCTGGTAGAAGGGTTCCTGCTGAACCTTGTATTGCTCTTTGTCCGTCATTTCATTTCCTTGCGCGGGAAGAAAAACGCCCCCAGTGAACCGGAGGCGTTTCTCGCTTGCATCAATGTCGTGCTTGATTACTTGTGCACGCCCAGCTTTTCACGCCAGCCGGGGTACAGCTTGTCGGCGTCGCCGGGGAAGGATTCGAACGCGCGGGCGAATTCCTTGTGGCTCTTGGCGTATTCGATCGGATCGGCACCAGACTTCCAGCACTCGTAGGACTGGCGCAGGGAGATCGCGCCGGCGGCCGGGCTGTCGATGTGGCCGTAGGAGCCGCCGCCGGAGGTGTTGATGACGTTGCCGTGACCCAGGTTCTCGAAGAAGCCGGGCAGACGCAGCGCGTTCATGCCGCCGGAGATGATCGGGGTGGTGGGCTTCATGCCGTACCACTTCTGGAAGTAGACCGGGCCTTGGGCTTCGTCGCGCTCGATCATGTAGGCGATGTTCTTGTCGCTGTTCTCGCCTTCCATCTTGCCGTAGCCCATGGTGCCGACGTGGATGCCGGACGCCCCCTGCAGACGGGACATCTTGGAAAGCACGAAAGCGGTGTAACCACGCTTGGCGGACGGGGAGGTCACGGCGCCGTGGCCAGCACGGTGGTAGTGCAGGTACTGGTTGGGATACTGGCGACGTGCAGTGGTGATCATGCCCGGGCCGCCGACGTAGCCGTCGACCAGGAAGGCCACCTTGTCGGCGTCGGGTCCGAAGGTTTCCAGAATGAAGTCGGCGCGGGCGCACATTTCATAGTGGTCGTCGGCGGTAATGTTTGCGGAGAACAGCTTGGCCTGGCCGGTTTCGTCCTGGGCGCGCTTCATGGCGTCATACACCAGCGGGTAGACCTTCTTGGCCGGGCAGAACACCTGGTTGCCCTGGGGTTCGTCGTTCTTGATGAAGTCACCACCCAGCCAGAACTGGTAGGCAGCGTGGGCGAATGGCTCGGGACGCAGGCCCAGCTTGGGCTTGATGATGGTGCCGGCGATGTAGCCGCCGTCCTTGACCGGACGGCCGAGGATGCGCCACATGTCGGAGATGTCCTTGGCGGGGCCGTCGAACAGCTGGATGGCGCGCTCGGGCATGTAGAAGTCGATCATCTTGGCGTGCTCGATGTCGCCCATGCCCTGGTTGTTGCCGATCACCAGCGTCAGGAAGGACACGATCATCATGCGACCGTCGGTGATGTTGCGGTCGAACAGGTCGATCGGGTAAGCGATGCGCAGATCTTCGGTGGCTTCGTCGATGTGATAGACCAGAGCGTCCACGCCCTTGGTGAAGTCGTCGGTGGTGGAGACTTCGACGTTGGTGCCGGTGGAGGACTCCGCGGCCAGGTGGGCGGCGGCTTCCAGGTAACCGTAGCCGGCCTTGGGCTTCATCTTGTAGGCGACGAGGATGTGCTTGCCACCCTTGATGAGGTCTTCTTCCTTGAGGGACAAGTCGGAATAACGTGCGGATTGATCCATTGCATGACTCCTGAGGTTGGATAAACAAAACGTCAGGAGCAAATCCCCTGAGCGCGACAGGGGCAAACTATACGGTTTGGTTTATATAATGAATATTAAATTGTTATGATTATATGTATAAATTAATACTTATATTTAAATGCGTCGTCTGACCCTGCGCCAGTTAAAGGTTTTTGAAGCCGTTGCCCGCCATTTGTCCTTCTCGAAAGCGGCGGCGGAACTGCATCTGACCCAGCCCGCGGTGTCCATGCAGGTGCGGTTGCTGGAGGGGTTTGTGGGCCTGCCGTTGACCGAGCAGGTGGGCAAGAAAATCTTTCTGACCGAAGCGGGGCGGGAAGTGTTTCATGCCAGCCAGAACATCGCGGCGCAATTGAATGATCTCGGCGGCGCGCTGAAGCAGCTGAAGGGCGTGGAAGGCGGCGAATTCAATATTGCCGTCACCTCCACGGTCGGCGCGGTGGCGACAGAACTGCTGGCGCAATTTCGCGGCACGCATCCCAAGGTGTCGATTCATCTCGATGTATCCAACCGCGAGTCGGTGCTGGGCCAGCTTGCCGCCAACCGCATCGACCTGGCCATCATGGGCCAGGTGCCCGAAGGACTGGATCTGGAAGCGACACGGTTCATGGATAATCCGCTGGTGGTGATTGCGCCGCCGGATCATCCGCTTGCCCGCAAGAAGCGCATCCCGGTCAGCGATTTGGCCAATGAGTCCTTTCTGGTACGCGAGGCTGGCTCCGGCACGCGCGGAGCCATGGAACGATTCTTTGCCGCCAGGGGACTGGAAATCCGCACCAGCATGGAGATGAGCAGCAACGAAGCCATCAAGCAGGCCGTGCAGGCGGGTCTCGGCCTGGGCATTCTGTCGTTGCAGACGCTGGAGATGGAATTGAGCCTGAAGCGCCTGGCCGTGCTGAAAGTGGAAGGCTTTCCCATCATGCGTCACTGGTACATCGTGCATCGAGCGGACAAACGTTTGTCACCCGTGGCACAGGCGTTCAAGGAATTCGTGCTGGGGCAGCGCACCAAGGCAAGCGCATGACTGAAATCCGCACACAGGATTTGCTTCGAAGTGTTTTCGGCCACGCCGGTTTCCGCCCGCATCAGGAAGAAATCGTTTCCCGCCTCGTCGATGGCGGCGATGCGCTGGTCATCATGCCCACCGGCGGCGGCAAGTCCTTGTGCTACCAGTTGCCTTCTCTGGTGCGCGATGGCACGGGCATCGTGGTGTCGCCGCTGATTGCGCTGATGCATGATCAGGTGGTGGCATTGAAGCAACTGGGCGTGCGGGCGGAAGTCCTGAATTCGTCGCTGACGGCGGAGGAGGCGCGGCGGGTTGAAGCAGCACTGGCGGGGGGTGAACTGGATTTGCTCTATGTCGCCCCGGAACGCCTGTTGACCGAACGCTTCCTGGCCTTGCTGGACCGCACGAAAATCGCCCTGTTTGCCATCGATGAAGCGCACTGCGTGTCGCAGTGGGGACATGACTTCCGCCCCGAGTATGTGCAGCTTTCCATCCTGCACGAGCGCTACCCGGATATTCCGCGCATCGCGTTGACTGCGACAGCCGACGCGCCGACGCGGATGGAAATTGCGCAGCGCCTGCAACTGGAAAACGCGCGCCACTTCATCACCGGCTTCGACCGCCCCAACATCCGCTACCACGTGCGCATGGAAGCGGGCGGCGCGCGCGAGGCGCTGCTGCGTTTCATCCGCGAAAAACACGCGGGTGAGGCGGGCATTGTCTATTGCCTGTCGCGCAAGCGCGTGGACGAAGTCGCGGCCTGGCTCGGTTCGCAAGGGCTGACAGCGCTGGCATATCACGCGGGCATGGAGGCGGACGCGCGCCGCCTCACGCAGACGCGGTTACTGAATGAAGACGGCGTGATCGTGGTGGCGACGATTGCTTTCGGCATGGGCATCGACAAGCCCGACGTGCGCTTCGTCGCGCACCTCAACCTGCCCAAAAGCCTGGAAGCCTATTACCAGGAAACCGGCCGCGCCGGGCGCGACGGCGAGCCGGCCGATGCCTGGATGCGCTACAGCCTGTCCGACGCCATCCAGTTGCAGCGCATGATTGCCGAGTCCGACGCCGATGAAGCACACAAGCGTATCGAACGGCAAAAACTCGATGCCATGCTGGGCTATTGCGAACTCACCTCCTGCCGCCGCCAGGCACTGCTCGGTTATTTCGGAGATGTATTACCCGAGCCTTGCGGCAATTGCGACAACTGCCTGGAGCCGCCGCAAACCTGGAATGCGACGACCGCCGCGCAAAAAGCACTGTCCTGCGTGCACCGCACCGGGCAGCGCTTTGGCGTGGGTTATTTGATCGACGTGCTGCTGGGGAAGGACAACGAGCGCATCCGTGACCTTGGCCATGACACGCTCACCACCTTCGGCATCGGTCAGGAACTCGGCGCCAATGAATGGCGTGCCGTATTTCGCCAGTTGGTGGCGCGCGGCTATCTCTTCGCCGACCATGAAGCGTTCGGCGGGTTGCGCCTCACCGAACGATGCCGCCCCCTGTTGCGCGGCGAGGAGACGCTGCAACTGGCCAAGCAGGCCGCGCCCGCAAAACGTGAGAAAAAATCTCGCGGCGGCGCAGCCAAAACCGGCGACCCTCTGTTCGAAGCCCTGCGCCAACGCCGCCGCGAACTTGCCCAGAAGCAGGGCGTGCCGCCCTACGTGGTATTCCACGACAGCACGCTGGCGGCAATGGCCGCCGAGCGACCGCAAACCCTGCATGAATTTGCCGGATTGCCCGGCGTGGGCGAACGCAAACTGGAAACCTATGGTACGGCGTTTCTGGAAGTCATCCGTACATTCAATCAAGCACAGGGAGAGTAGCCATGGGCATCCTGACCAACATCATTGCCGCTGAAGAAGACGAAATCGAAGCCATCGGCGAGTCCCTGCATCCGCTGGACGAATGGAGCGGGATAGAGCGGCGTGGCATTGATATCGCAAAAATGGCCGTGCTGCATTGCCTGCTGACCGGGGACGATTACGACTACGCGCTCAACCTGTACGAACCCGTCTATATCAATGAAGAAGGCGTGCTGGTGCTGCGCGTGGCGGATGATGTCCTTGAAAAACTGGCGGACATGGACGAAGAGGCGCTGGAACAGGTCGCGCTGGAGCTGGCCGCCACCGAGGCGTATGAACTGGAAGGCTGGGGTGTGAACGAAGTGGAGGATTTGATGTTTTCGCTGGCGGAACTGGCCCAGCTTGCCGAGTCGCAAGATCAAACCTTGTTTGTGTGGATGCACCCGCTGATGACTTGAGCCTGGCTGTCCGCATCAAATGGCATAACGGATTTCTTCGCATCCAATACGGCCTTCGCGGATAATACGGTCTTTGTTTTTTTGATGGTTGAGTAAATGGCCCAGTACGTCATGTCCATGCTCCGCGTGAGCAAAATCGTTCCGCCCAAGCGGCAAATCATCAAGGACATTTCCCTGTCCTTTTTCCCCGGCGCAAAGATCGGCCTGCTGGGCCTGAACGGATCCGGCAAGTCCACCGTGCTGCGCATCATGGCCGGGGCGGACAAGGAATACGACGGTGAGGTGCAGCACCTGGCCGGCATCTCCATTGGCTACTTGCCGCAGGAGCCGCAACTCGATCCGGACAAGACCGTACGCGAGGAAGTCGAGGCGGGCATGGGCGAAGTGATGGAGGCGCAGAAAAAATTGGAGGCTGTTTATGCGGCTTACGCCGAGCCGGATGCAGATTTTGACAAGCTGGCCGAGGAGCAGGCGCGGCTGGAAGCGATCATTGCCACAGCTGGTTCGGATACCGAAAACCAGCTGGAAATCGCGGCGGATGCGCTGCGCCTGCCACCGTGGGACGCCAAGATCGGCCCGCTGTCCGGCGGCGAGAAGCGCCGTGTGGCACTGTGCAAATTGTTGTTGTCCAGACCCGACATGCTGCTGCTGGACGAGCCCACCAACCACCTCGATGCGGAATCGGTGGAATGGCTGGAGCAGTTTCTCACCCGCTTCCCCGGCACCGTGGTGGCGGTGACCCACGACCGCTACTTCCTAGACAACGCCGCCGAATGGATTCTTGAACTCGACCGCGGTCATGGCATTCCGTGGAAGGGCAATTATTCGAGCTGGCTGGAACAGAAGGAAGAACGGCTGGAAACCGAGAACAAGCAGATCGACGCCCACATGAAGGCGATGAAGCAGGAACTGGAATGGGTGCGCCAGAATCCGAAAGCGCGCCAGGCAAAGTCCAAGGCACGTCTCGCCCGCTTCGAGGAAATGAACAGCGTCGAATACCAGAAGCGCAACGAGACCCAGGAAATTTTCATTCCGCCGGGCGAGCGTCTGGGCGATAAAGTCATCGAGTTCAACAACGTCACCAAATCCTTTGGTGACAGGCTGCTCATCGACAACCTGTCCTTCTCCATTCCGCAAGGTGCCATCGTCGGCATCATCGGTCCCAACGGCGCGGGCAAGTCCACCTTGTTCAGGATGATCCAGGGCAAGGAACAGCCGGACTCAGGCGAAATCGTCATCGGCCCGACGGTGAAGATTTCATCCGTCGATCAGTCGCGCGAAGGCCTGGAAAACGACAAGACCGTGTTCGAGGCGATATCGAATGGCTCGGATATTCTTTCGGTGGGCAGGTTTGAAATGCCCAGCCGCGCCTACATCGGCCGCTTCAATTTCAAGGGCGGCGATCAGCAGAAAATCGTCGGCAACCTTTCCGGCGGCGAGCGCGGCCGTCTGCATCTGGCCAAGACCCTCATTCAGGGCGGCAATGTGCTTCTGCTCGACGAACCCTCAAACGATCTGGATGTAGAAACCCTGCGCGCGCTGGAAGACGCGCTGCTGGAATTTGCCGGCTGCGTGCTGGTGATTTCACACGACCGCTGGTTCCTCGATCGCATCTGCACTCACATCCTGGCGGCGGAAGGTGATTCGCAATGGACATTCTTCGCGGGCAATTACCAGGAATACGAAGAGGACAAGCGCAAGCGCCTGGGTGAGGAAGGCGCCAAGCCGAAGCGGATACGCTACAAGCCGATCAGCCGCTGATCGATTCTTGGTGACCTATAAACAGGACCAAAAATGACCCACGAACATCGTATCGCGCTGTTGATTGACGCTGACAATAGTCCCGCCGGCAAAATTGACGAAGTACTCGACGAGCTGGCGAAGTATGGCGTGATCAATATCCGCCGTGCCTATGGCGACTGGAAAAGCCGACATCTGAATGCATGGGAAGAAGTGCTGCATGAGTATGCCATCCAGCCCATGCAGCAGTTTGCCTACACCAAAGACAAGAACGCTACCGACTCTGCAATGATTATCGACGCGATGGACTTGCTTTACACCAAGCAACTGGACGGGTTTGGCATTGTGTCCAGCGATTCGGATTTCATGCCACTAGTGATGCGCATCCGAGCCAATGGTCTAAAGGTATTTGGTTTTGGTGAGAAAAAAACGCCGGAGCCATTTGTTAAGGCCTGTTCCGTGTTTCTTTATCTGGAGAATCTTGGCGTCCCCGCTGAGCCGAATATCAGTGCAGCGACGGAAACCGAAAAAGAAAGTGCTTCGCAACCAGCGGCCAAAACGGTTGCGGCCAAGTTAACGGCCAAGGAGCTCAAAAGTGACACTCGCTTGGTTAGCTTGTTGCGCAAAGCAGTCGAAGCTGCAGCAGATGACGATGGGTGGGCGAAACTGAGCGCTATAGGCAGTCATATTTCCAAGCAAGCTTCATTTGATTCGCGCAATTATGGCTATGCCAAGCTCAAGGATTTGTATCAGGCGATTGGCTTGTTCGAGATGCAAACCAAGGACAAAATTGTTTCTGTGCGCGACAAGCGATCAGCTCAGCGCCCTCAGGCCACTACAACGCAATGAACGTTTCAGCCATTTGATTGCTGCCGAACATGATTCTGTCCACACTGGCTGACGCTGAGCGTTACTTCTCTTTGCATCCGCTGTTTGGTCACGCCTTCGGTTTTCTGCGCAGCACGGACTTGATGGCCCTGGCGCCGGGCAAACACGCTGTGCAGGGCGAGCAGTTATTCGCCATCGTCGAAGCCTGCAAGGGACGCACACGGGAAGTAGCGAAACTGGAATGCCATCGCCGTTACATCGATATCCAGCTGGTGCTGGAAGGGCTCGACGAAATGGGCTGGAAGCCGGTGTCGGAATGTTTGAGCCCGGCAACGGATTACGATGAGGCGCGAGATATCCGTTTTTTCAATGACACGCCGTCAAGCTGGATTGCAACGCCTGCAGGTGGCTTCTGTATTTTCTTTCCCGAAGATGCCCATGCGCCGCTGGTCAGTACAGGCATGATCCGCAAGGTGGTGATGAAAATTGCCGTGTAGGCGATTTCACCAAAATTGCCGTTCAGTAATGCGGCGGGATTTCCTCACGCGGATTTGTGTCTTCTTCTGGCTGGCTGTCGCGCATTTGCTGATGCAATATGCGTAGCTGATCCTGCAAGCTGTCCATCTGCCTTTGCTGGCGGATAACAGTCTGGTTCAGGGTTTCAATCATGTCTTCCGCGAATGCAAGTTTGGCTTCCAGTTCGTCCAGGCGTTGTTCAAGCACAGGCGCTCTCCTGTTCGTTCACACAAGCCGTATTCAAGCACGGCAAGGCGGGTTATTGCTTGGGAATCTTGATTTCGCGTTCGACGAAACTGCCCTGTTCGGCCTTGGTGTGGCAGGCTACGCAGTTAGCCTTGCTCGCAATGCCTTTGCGTTTCCAGACGTAGGACGGCACTTCGTCATGCAGGTAGCCGAAGTAGCGTGTCTCGGTGAAACGTTGAGGGGCGCTGTTGCCGGGAATGCCCGAGGCGATGCGGCTCATCATTTGCGTGCCGCGCGGGGTGTCGGCGGCATTTTCGGTCAGGTATTTGGTGATGCCGCTGGCGACTTCAGGGGCCAGGCTGGCGTCTTCGCCGAAGTGTTTGTCCAGTTCGCCCATCATCTTTTTCCAGGATCGCGCGGGCAACAGGCCGGCGGGATAGGCCATGTGGCAGGCGGAACATTCTTCCTTTGACGGGCCGTGGGTGACGGCGGCGAAGATGGCGTCGCCATCGCTGCCCCAACTGGCGGTCAACAGGAAGCCGCTGCTGAAAATCGTGGCCAGCAGGATAGACAGATTTTTTACGTTGATGCCCATGTCACTTCACCGACAGCATGAAGGCAATGAAGTCGGCTTTTTCCTGTTCGGTGCAGGCGCGTTCCAGCACATCCTTGCAGTTGCGCTTGAACCATTTTTCCACCTTGGCCGGGTCGGTGAACCGCTCCTTATTGGCGATGGGCGCGATAGGCTCGATGATTTTGTTGGCGCGGGTCTTGCCGGTGGCCTTGGGATTTTCGGTGTGGCAGGTCGTGCAGCTCACTGTTTCACCATTGGAGTGAGCGCGTTTGGCGAAAAAGAATTTTTCTCCGCGGGAAGCCGAGCCTTGTGCGCCGGACTGGTCCTGATACATGGCCAGCATGTTTTGCGGGTTCGCTGCCAGGACATGTGATGTGCTGGCAGAAAGCAAGACTGCTGTGGAAACCGCGATGACGGTTAAGTTCGAAAATAGCTTTTTCAAAATTCGTTTCATTCTTGACCTTTTTGAGGAAGGTATTGCACGCCAGTCAGCATGGCCTGGGCTACCGGAACCCGGTGCAGCAAGGGATGCAGAATCAGTGCTGCCAAATGCAGAACGACGAAGCCCAGTACGGTCCAGGCGGCAACCTCATGCAGCAGGCTTGGCAAGCTCTGGTAATCCACATGCCAACCCAGCCAGTGACTCAATGGCCCTTGCCCCTGTTTGATGGCCAGCAGCACCAGCCCGGTCATGATCAAACCCGCCAGCAGGGTGTAGAGGCCGAGATAGGCGAGGCTTGCAGTGGGGTGGTGGCCAAACCGCTCTGGCGTGGAAAACAGGCGCCCGTTTTTTGCGGAGGCAAGCCATGCGGCGGGCTGCCACATGTCGGCAAATCGGGCATGTCCGGGACCGGCTAAACCCCACGCAATCCGCGCGGAAAAGGCGACTGCCAGCGCTGCACCCAGCCAGCCATGCCACTCGTGCAGCCACGCCGAGGTTTCTCCCGCCTCGCCAAACCATGTCACCAGGCCCGAAGCCAGCAGTGCCATGATCAGCAGGGCATTGACCCAGTGCAGCACACGCAGCACCGGGTCATATACACGCGCGCTTTCAAGAACTACGCGCGCCATGCGGAAAATTACTTGGCTGAAGCCTGGATGTCTTCGTCGCCGCGGATGCCAGGCATGGGCATGAAGGGCTTGCCCAGAGACTGGTAATACGCGGACACGTCTTCAACGTCCTTGTCGGTCATGGTCATGACTGCCAGGTTCATCATCGGGGAGATCAGCTTGCTGGAGCGGTATTTGTTGGTCTTGGTGGCGAGCTTGTCGGCATCACGGCCGGCCAGTTGCACGATCGGGAACATGCCGGGGAAACTGGCGCTGCCATGGCATGCCACGCAGGCGGCGGCTTTGGTGGCGCCGGCCTGGGCGTCGCCTGCCTGAACCTGGCTGGCAAGAACCATGGTGGTAACAACAGCTAAGAGTTTGACGGCTTTCATGATGCGCTCCTGTTCAAGGTTTATTGAGAGAATGAAATTTTCATGAACGCATTTTAGAATATTAGAAAATTGATTGGTACTACTCTGATGTACTAATTGTCCATGCAATCTGGAAACTAGGTGGAAGCAGTTATTTTTCAGGAAGTGTTTTGCAAGTGTATTTATAACAATGAGTTGAATAACTTTTCCAGCCTTGGGTAATGTACCTGACCATCAATTTTGTAGCGGATATTGCCTTCTTTGTCCAGGACAAATGAGGTCGGGATGCTGGACGGCCTGCCAAATGCCGCCGTTGCGCTGGGGTCATTTGTGGAGGCCATGAACTGGTATCCCTTGTCCTTCATGTATCGAGCTACTTTTTCAGGCGGGTCGTCCACGCTGATCGCGATGACCTCGAATCCCTTGCTCCGGTTGTCCTGCCAGAATTCCTCGATGACCGGCATCTCCTTCAGACAATAAGGGCACCAGGTTGCCCATAAATTGACCAGCACGACCTTGCCTTTAAGTTCTTCGGAAGTCAGTGTGCGGCCATCGGTCAGACGGACAGACCAGGGTTCAATTGGACGGTTTTCCTCGGTGACGGAAGCGGGCGGGCGAAACCAGATATAGGTGACAAGCGCCAGCAGGATCAGGGTGACGCCGTGGTTGCGAATAAATGTCTTGAGTTTTTGCGGCATGAAAATCTGTCTACAAGGATGAACAGGATAAAATCCAGTGAAATTTATACAGAGGCACTGACATGTTGTGGATCAAGACGTTTCATATCGTAATGATGGTGAGCTGGTTTGCCGGCCTTTTTTACCTGCCGCGCATTTTCGTCAACCTCGCCATGGAACAGAATGAAACGTCTTATGACAGGTTGTTGTTGATGGCGGGCAAATTGTACCGCTTCGTCACGCCCATCATGTGGCTTGCGGTGATATCCGGCGTCTGGCTGTGGGTGGCCTATTGGGTGCCGACGCCGGCCTGGCTATGGCTGAAGGCGATTCTGGTGGCAGGCCTGATCGGCTATCAGCATGTCTGCAAAAGCCTGCTGAAGAAGTTCGAGGCGCGCGGCAACACAAAAGGCCATGTCTGGTTCCGCTGGTTCAACGAGATTCCCGTACTGGTGCTGATCGCCGTCATCATTCTGGTTGAACTGCAACCAGCCTTTTGACATGACCGAAACCCCAAAACGACGCGGCACGCTCTCGATTCAGAAAGCGGCTGAAACCGGCGAGCGCAAGCCATCACGTCCGGCTACCTCGCGAAAGGTAAATCTGGAACGCGATCGCGCACTCAAGCCAAAACCGGAATACAGAAAACCGGAGAAGCCAGTCCATGAAAAGCCGGACACGCCAAAGAGGAGGCCACCTCAAAAAGACCGGCCACCCAGACCTGAACGAGAGATAAAAGAAGAAAGAGCGTCAGACAAGGCGCC
This sequence comes from uncultured Thiobacillus sp., assembly GCA_964404175.1. Lineage (GTDB taxonomy): Bacteria > Pseudomonadota > Gammaproteobacteria > Burkholderiales > Thiobacillaceae > UBA6918. The sequence continues at coordinate 16,841 of CAYOJA010000020.1, forward strand.
GCGCATCGAGCAGTTTTTCGCCACCTGCCCGCGCGGACTGGAAAACCCGCTGACCGAAGAACTGATCGCGCTGGGCGCGGAAAATGTGGAAAAGACCGGCGGAGGGGTAAGTTTTTTCGGGCCGATGACGGTTTGCTATGCCGCCAATCTGCATTCCCGTCTGGCGACCCGCATCCTGCTGCGGGTGTCCGCGGGCAAATATCAAAATGAAGAAGACGTGTATCAGGGCGCGCTGGCGGTTTACTGGCACAAATGGTTTGAGGCGTCGCGCACCATTGCCGTGAAAGTTGTGGCGCAGGATTCGCCGCTGAAAAGCCTCAACTTCATCACCCTCAAAATCAAGGACGCGGTGTGCGACCGCTTCCGCGAGGAAACCGGCATGCGCCCCAGCGTGCAGACGCTGGAACCGGACGTGCGTATCCGCGCCTTTCTCACCCGCGACCGTTACACGCTTTATCTCGACACGTCCGGCGAGCCGCTCTACAAGCGTGGCCTGCGCAAACAGTCCGGCATCGCGCCCATCAACGAGAATCTCGCGGCGGGCATCCTCAAACTCTCGGGCTGGAAGCCGGGAGAAGCGCTGTACGATCCGATGTGCGGCAGCGGCACTTTTTTGATGGAAGCGGCGCAGATGGCGCTCAATATCGCACCCGGCCTGGGGCGCGGATTTGCCTTCGAGAAAATGCTGAGGATGGACAAGAAAATCTGGACGAGCATGAAAGCCGATGCTCAGAAATCTTGCCAGCCCGTGCGGGTCTTGCCGATTTTTGGCAGCGATGTGCTGGGAGGCTCGTTGAAGGACGCGGACAAGAACCTGAAGGCGGCCGGGCTGCGCGAGGCCGTGACTTTATCCAAAGCGGATATTCTGGACATCGAGCCGCCCGCGGAATCCGGCGTGCTGGTGATGAACCCGCCTTATGGCGTGCGGCTGGGCGAAGAGGAAGAACTCGCCGCGCTGTATCCAAAACTGGGCGATGTGCTGAAACAGAAATTCGCCAACTGGCGAGCCTGTATCATCAGCGCAGATGCCAATCTGCCGAAGCTGATTCGCCTGTCCGCCAGCCGTAAAACACCGCTGTTCAACGGCGCGCTGGAATGCCGGCTGTATGAATACAAGTTGGTTGAAGGATCAAACAGGTAACAAAGCCTGCGAGGCAGACCATTCGCATGATGACAGACGGGACGGAGTAGCCGCCCTAACCCCGAAAAGCATGCGGCTTCAGGACAAATCCAAATGCCCCTGCAAGCTGGCGTCATGCATCGGCCGCACACGCGCAAACTCCAGCAGTTCGCCCAGCCGTGCGCCCTTGTTGCGCCAGTCGTTGAACATGGACTGCCCCAGCAAAACGTAATGCCACGGCAGCTTGTCGCGCTGCTCGGCTGCTAGGCCGTTGATGCGCTCGCACCAAGCGGTAGCGGACTTCAGCTTGCGCTGCACATTGGGATGGGTCGTCTGCTGCTGCGCCTTGGTTTCCACCAGGTAGATCGCGGAATCCGTGCGCACCAGAAAATCCGGCGAATAGAACGCAGGCAGGCCATCTTCCTTCACGTAGCGCAGGCGGGCGAAGGTGTGGCGGTTTTCGCTGATTTTGCAAAAAGCGTGTATACCCGCATCCGACTGTGCCCATTCCATGAACGCACGCTCCAGCCCGCCGCTCCTGGTTGGGAAAGCCAGTCGCTCGTAAATGCATTTGTTCACTGGCAAAGAGCTGCTCTCGCGCATCATCAGCTTCGGCACTTCGGACAGGCGGCGGTGCAGCACTTCGGTCGGCCCCGTTACCTGTGGCGCTTCGGATTCGATCAGTGCCACTGCGAACACCTTGGTGATGTGATCCACCACCGGCTGCAACAGCAGCGCGCGCCAGTTTTCGCCTTCCATCGGATTGAACGCGCCACCGAACAGTTGCGTCCAGATGTAATCGTCGAGCGCGCCGGTGAGGTCGGCCGTGTTGACCTGCAAGTACGGGTTGGCGAGATGCGCGGCGATCTTGTTGCCTTTGGGTAGAGGCTGGCTCAGTGCCTGGCTGATGCGCCGCGTCAGCCGCGCCAGAAAATCGTTGTAGCCGGAGACGTTCATGATCGCGCCGTCCACGCGGTAATCGCCGAACAGCGTGTTGCTCTGCAAGTCCTGCGACACGAACACATCGCCCTTGCCCAGCATGGCGGCGAGCTGTTCCAGCGTCATGGCGGTGAAGGCGGGCAGCTTCGTCACATCCAGCGCGGCGTGATCCATGGTTTCGTCGGCTTCGCGCAGGATGAAGGGAATCGAAAAGTCGAACTGCTCGAAACCCTCGCGCAGTTCTGCCGCGATCACGTCGCCTGTGCTGCTGGTGCCGTCGCTGTCCTCGGTCGATTCACCCACCAGCCCTTCGCTGATCAGTTCATCGTAAAACGACTGAAAGGCCGGGTGTTCGACGATGGACAGCACGTCGATCAGGCTGCCCGGCTCCTGGCCGTTCTTCAGCCGTTCCCGGTTGTCGCGCTTGATCTCGTCGTACTCCGGGTCGCGCCACATCAGCCGCAGGCCGCGCCCGATGGTCTGCTCCAGCAGGATTTGCGCCTGGCTCGCGCGCAGCGGCACGATCACGCAGATGTTGTTCACGTCGAAGCCTTCGCGCAGCATCAGCACGCTCACGATCACGCGCGGCGTCGCGTGCCTGTCCACGTTGAACAGCCGTTCGCGCACCGGCGCCCAGTCCTTTTCGCCCAGCTCGGCTTTCTTGCCGGAATCGATGGTCATCACCTCGTCGTCGCCCAGGCCTTCCTGCTGCAGAAAGGCCGCGACCAGCGGCGACACCGTGGTGTCCTCGCACACCACCAGCATCTTGGGGTGGCGTGCGGGGTCGATCTGCGCAAAATCCGTCTCCAGCTTTTTCAGCTTGAGCAACCCGGCGCGCAGCATCACGCGCTGGCCTTCGCCCAAAACCGGGTTGCCGTCCTCGTCGCGCTCGGCCTTGAATTCCAGCGGCAACGCGCCGATCTCCTTGCGCCGGTCCAGCACCAGCGATTTGACCAGCCCGGCGCGCATCGCGCTTTTCAGGTCGAAGTCGGTGATGATGTGCGGGAAGTAGAGCTTGCATTTGTTCTTGCCGCTGCCCACGTCGTTGTAGGGCGTGGCGGAAAAGTCCACCTGCACGAAGCGGTGGCCCTTGGTTTCGGCGATGCGCGACAGGCTCTTCTGCCACTCCACCTCGGTCGTTTCGCCTTCGCGCTTCACTTCATGGATGTGGTGCGCCTCGTCGTTGAACACCATCAGCTCCGGCAGCCCCGCCAGGAATTCCAGCACATTGCCGCGCGCATAACGGCGGTCGAGCACGTCGAGGCTGTTGCCGGTGGCGCGCCCCGGCGTCAGCGGCAACACCGCGTCGATCACCTGCTGCGGTTCCAGCGGAGCGCCGGGGCTGAGCATCTCCTCGTCGGATTCCGGCGCATCGCCTTCCGCCAGCAGATGCCAGTTGGCAATCGCGATCATGCCGTTGCCGGTCGCCTTCAGGCCGATCTCATCCTTGGCGCAGACATTGCCGCGCACAAAGCCGAACACCTGTTCGCGGTGCGAGTCCGGAATGAACAGATCGGCGTATCGGGCGACATCGGAGGTCGCGAAGTCGCGCGCGCCGCCCGCCAGCTTGCCGCAGAACGCATCCAGCAGGCGCTCGTACACGATCAGGCCGGGGGCGACGATCAGAAACTGCCGGGTGAAGCGCGCATCGTCCACGCCTTCGTTCAAAGAAGCAGTCTTGTTCAGCAACTGCCAGATCAGCAGCGCCTGCAGCACCCAGGTCTTGCCGGTGCCCGTCGCCATCTTCAGGCAGTACTTCGGATGCGCGTGCTTGGCAGTGGCCACCTCGCTCATGCGTGTGCCGGCCAGCAGCGCATCGGGCGCGGCCTGCTGGTACAAGTCCAGCAGCGTCGATGCATTCAGTACTTCGTGCGCGACGATGGCATTCAGGATCGCCTGCCGCTGCCCGGCATGGAAATTCAGCCCGCCGCGCGCCGCCACCATGTCGTCGCCGAACCACCATTTCAGTAGTTCTGCTGTGGTGGGGGTGACGAGATCGAGAATTTCAGCCGCGCCGGATTCCAGCCCCAGGCACAGCGCCTGGGTTTTGGCTGTGAGTCCGTTTGAGAGCGCAAGCTGATCGCCGGTTTGAGCGGTCATGCGGCCCCCACCGTCGCCACGGCTTCCGCCTCGAAGCCGAATACATCCACCACCCGCACGCACACCCGGCGCGCCCCGGCCTTCGCAGGCACGGTCAGCACCGCCTGCGTCACCACCCGCAGCGGGTCGCCGTCGTTGGCGGTGTTGCCCCGATAGTCCTGCCACACCGAGCGGAACAGCGTGCCGTCGTAATCGGGATCGACCGCCCAGTATTCGATCAAGGCCAGCGGCTCGGCGTTGGCGATTTCCTGAAGCTTCTTGCGGTTCGCCTCGTCCAGATTGATCGCCTCGGGCGACAGCAGCACGTAGTTCCTGAGCTTGACCGTCAGCGTTACCTGCGCTTTGCTCCCCTCGCCCTCGGGGAGAGGGGCCGGGGGTGAGGGTGATTGGGACAGCGGAGAGGGAACGCATTCCACCGGCCAGATCGTCAGATATTGCAGCGACGAAAACCGCACCGACCCGCGCAGCTTCTCCAGCCCGCCCTTCTTCTTCAGCCGGTCCATCAGGTCGGGCGGAATCACCAGCACTTCGAGTCTGGCATCATTCAGCGCCGTGATCGTCTCGCCGATCGACGGCTCGAAATTCCAGCCCAGCACCACCACCTTGTCCCAGCCGCCCAGCAGGTTGTCGCGCTGCGCGATGGCTTTCTTCAGCGTCGCCGCGCCGGTGAGCTTGTTGGGCGAATCGGCCAACACCAGGGTTCTGCCCCCTCTCCCGCCGGGAGAGGGCTGGGGTGAGGGCGAGCTATTCACATACCCCAGATTGCGCGCCGGGCTCTCCTCCGGCGGCAGCGGCAGGGCGCCATACAGCGACAACACGATCTGCGCCAGATCGCCAATGCGAAATTCGCGCCCCAGCGACGCCTTCGCCGTTTCCACCTGATAGTCGCCGATGGCCTGATACAGGAAGGGCTGCGCGTTCTGGTCGATCAGGCGCTTGCGCATCACCATGCAGGCAGGCTTGCCGAGATCACTGCTGATCCAGCGGCGGCCCAGCTTCTCGGCAACGGCGGCGGTAGTGCCGGAACCGCCGAAGAAGTCGGCAACAATTTCGTTCTCGCGAGTAAAAAAATTAAGAATTCTTTCTATTAACCTCTCGGGCTTTTGAGTATCAAAGCCCAGCCTTTCTACGGCTTGTGAGTTGATTGGTGGTAGGTCATCCCATAGCGACTGAATAGGCTTTCCTTTCCACTCATCCAAGAATTGCCTGCGCATCAGTCTGCCACCGGGCTTTGAAGGAAATTCCAATCTTCCTTCTTCATCCATTTTCATCATGGTTTCTAATGAAACTGCCCATCCATTAGGTGGTGGCTTGCACCCTTTGTATTCATACCGCAAATTTGGGCGTGGGGCAGGATTCCCTAAATCACCTGTTTTATATCTTCTACCCGCCTCATCTATCTTCGTGTACCTCTCTTTAATGTATTCATCAGCACCTTCGAATGAAAATTGGGGATTGAAAATGTAGTCATCATTCATCGTGTAAATGAATATTGAATCTGTAACGACCCCCATTTTCTTTCTGTCAGCATTGGACTGACCTAACCGACGCTGCCAAATTACTTCGTTAAGCATCCTTTCTCTGCCAATTATTTCGTCCAGAACTAATTTCACGTAGTGGGAAACAGTTGGACCTATATGAACAGCAAGAACTCCGTTTAGGGTGAGCAGTTCGCGCATCAGGATCAGGCGCGGGGTGATCATCGCCAGGTACGAGGCGGTGCCGTCGCTCCAGGTGTCGGAGTAGGCGAACTGCTCGATGACGGTGGGCTTTTGTTCCAGCTCGACTGGCTTTCCCTCTCCCCCGACCCCTCCCCCGCTTGCGGGGGAGGGGAGTAGAACCTTGGTGCGGTAGTCGGCCTTGGAGTCGAAGGGCGGATCGATGTAGATGAGGTCGACCTTGCCGCGCAGCGACGGCGTGTGCTCGTCGCCCGCTAGCAGGGCGGCCATGGCGAGCAGGTTGTCGCCGTAGATCAGGCGGTTGGTCCAGGGGGCTTCCGGCACGGCGGCAAGACCGGGTTGAACCGGGTCGATCAGGTTGCCCTGTGCCTGGCCGAACAGCGCGTCGCGTTGCGCCTCCCGCTGCTGGCGGGTGATCCAGTCGTGCGCGGCGGCATCCTTGGCGGGCAGCACGATTTCGCGCGTCTGCAGTTGCACGCGGTGGCGGCCTTCGATGCTTTCGAGGATTTTTTCGGCTTGCCTGCGCCCTTCCTTGACGATTTCCGGCAGTTGTTCGAGCAGGGACTTGGGCATGAAAAGCGTTATGTGGCGTGGGGTTAACCGCGCAAACTTTACCATTAGTTACGTTAATAACGTAACTAATATAAAGCCTTAATTACGCCCTGTGGATACCGTGCCGGTAATTTCCGGACATGGAAAAAGCAAGCCAGAAATTTGCGAAACGGTTACGCGCCGCGATGAGGGCGGCTGGGTACGACCCCAAGCCAGCGGTTCTGGAACGTGAATTCAATCTGCATTACCTCGGCAAGCCCATGACGCTGCACGGCGTCCGCCGCTGGTTGCTGGGAGAGTCGTTACCCCGCCAAGACAAGCTGGAGGCGCTGGCCTTATGGCTGCGGGTTCCGCCGCATGAGTTGCGTTACGGCGCTGAGATCGAAAAGAAGGTCAAGCAGGAACGAGCACGCTGGGACGAGGGCATCGGTTTTCAGGAGCGCGAGACGTTCGAGGCGTTTCTCAAATTACCCGCGCCGCAGCAGAAAGTCGTGCGCGAGGTGATTCAGGCGTTTGTAAAGGCGGGAGAAGCGAAAGACTGATGCGGATGCCGGTTATCCGGCTGGCCGGTCTGGAAGATTGGCCGGAAATCTCCCGCCTCGCAAGCGCGCCATCCCTTTGCCGGGGGTGGCGTTAAACGATATCGAGGTGATCCAGCCCCGTCATCAGGTCGCGGCCCTTGGCTTCCTGGCCGTGCAGCTTGATCTTCAGGCGCAGGTCGTTCAGCGAGTCGGCGTTTCTCAGCGCGTCTTCGTAGGAAATGAAACCGGCTTCGTAAAGATCGAACAGCGACTGATCGAAGGTCTGCATGCCCAGTTCGCGGGATTTGCTCATGATTTCCTTGATTTCGTGCACTTGGCCCTTGAAGATCAGGTCGGAAATCAGCGGCGAATTCAACAGGATTTCCACTGCGGCGATCCGGCCGTTGACGCCTTTGCGCGGGATCAGGCGTTGAGAAATGAAACCCTTGAGGTTAAGCGAAAGGTCCATCAGCAGCTGATCGCGCTTCTCCTCGGGGAAGAAGTTGATGATCCGGTCCAGTGCCTGGTTGGCGCTGTTGGCGTGCAGGGTGGACAGGCACAGGTGGCCGGTTTCGGCGAAGGCGATGGCGTATTCCATGGTCTCACGGTCGCGGATCTCGCCGATCAGGATTACATCCGGTGCCTGGCGCAGCATGTTCTTCAGCGCGGAGAACCAGTTCTCGGTGTCCACGCCGACTTCGCGTTGGGAGATGATCGAGTTCTTGTGTTCGTGCACGTATTCGATCGGGTCTTCCACGGTAATGATGTGGTCGCGCGCGTTTTCGTTGCGGTAACCCACCATGGCGGCAAGCGAAGTGGATTTACCCGAGCCGGTACCGCCGACGAAGATGACCAGGCCGCGCTTGACCATGGAGATGTCTTTCAACACCGGCGGCAGGTTGAGTTCCTCGAATTTCGGGATGACGGTGTTGATGGTCCGCATCACGATTCCGGTGCGTCCCTGTTGCACATAACAGTTCACACGGAAACGGCCAATGTCCGGCGGCGATATGGCGAAGTTGGATTCATTGGTCGTTTCGAACGCTTCCCACTGCTTGTCGTTCATGATCGCGCGAGCCAGTTCGCGGGTGTGGGCGGGCGTCAGCGTCTGGTTGGATACGGCGGTGATTTTGCCATCGACCTTGATGGCGGGCGCGAAACCGGCCGTGATGAAAAGATCGGACGCTTTCTTTGAAAGCATCAGGCGCAACAGATCGTGGACGGTTTTTTCGGCATTCATACCAGGAAGGCTTCCTTGTTCATTGCGCGGGGACGTGCTTCGCCAATGGCCACGATATTGCGGCGCACCATATCCAGCAGGCACTGATCCAGCGTCTGCATGCCGACATTCTGGCCTGTCTGGATGGCGGAATACATCTGCGCGACCTTGTTTTCGCGGATCAGGTTGCGGATGGCTGGCGTGCCGATCATGATTTCATGCGCGGCCACGCGGCCGCTGCCATCCTTGGTCTTCAGCAGGGTTTGCGAAATGACCGCGCGCAGCGATTCAGAAAGCATCGAGCGCACCATTTCCTTTTCCGCGGCCGGGAACACGTCGACCACCCGGTCGATGGTCTTGGCGGCGGAGGAAGTGTGCAGCGTGCCAAAAACCAGGTGGCCGGTTTCTGCCGCTGTCAGGGCAAGGCGAATCGTTTCCAGGTCGCGCATTTCACCCACCAGAATCACGTCCGGGTCTTCACGCAGGGCCGAGCGCAGGGCGTTGGCGAATGAATGGGTATGCGGGCCGACTTCGCGCTGGTTGATCAGGCATTTCTTGCTCTGATGCACGAATTCGATCGGGTCCTCGATGGTGAGAATGTGGGAATACACGTTCTCGTTGATGTAGTCGATCATCGCCGCCAGCGTGGTGGATTTGCCCGAGCCGGTGGGGCCGCAGACGAGCACCAGGCCCTTGGGCACCTTGCAGATCTCGCCCACGGCCTTGGGCAGGTCCAGGGCCTCGAAGTTCTTGATCTTGGTCGGGATCTGGCGCAGCACGCTGGCCACGGCGCCG
>CAYOJA010000020.1:25775-35398 GCA_964404175.1 uncultured Thiobacillus sp.
ATCGGAAATTTCCTTGAAGATTTGTGGCGCGCCCAGCTCTTCCAGCGTCAGCACCTTGGAGGGAATGGTCCGGAATACCGCGCCCGCGCCGTTCTGCTGGTTAAAGGCGTTGACCCGGAAACGGGCGAGCGTCGGAACTTCAAACGAGAAGTCGATTTCCAGCACTTCTTCGTACGCCTTGCGCTGGCTGTCGTTCATGATGTCGTACACCATTCGGTGCACGTCCTTGTGCTCCATGGGCGGCAGGTTGATCCGGCGAATGTCGCCATGCACCCGGATCATCGGCGGCAGCCCGGCGGACAGGTGAAGGTCGGAAGCCTTGTTTTTGACGGCAAATGCCAGCAGTTCGGAAATATCCACAAATGTTCCTGATTACGTTGGTTATTTTGCAGGGATAATACTCCCATCAGATAACGACTCAACCCGCCTGAACTTGAGACTGCATATCGTGGATAAACCAGGAGTCTGTGCTGCGATTGCAAAAGTAAAGGATCACATGGCGGAGGCGGCCAGGAACGCCGGCCGCGCGCCGGACGAAATCACGCTGGTGGCGGTGAGCAAGACCTTCCCGGCTGCAAGCATTCGGGCCGCGGCGGACTGCGGCCAGCGTGACTTTGGCGAGAGCTACGTTCAGGAGGCTTTGTCCAAACAGGAAGAATTGCCGGACCTCGACCTGGCGTGGCATTTCATCGGCCCCATTCAAAGCAACAAGACACGTGAAATCGCCGGGCGCTTTGACTGGGTGCATGGCGTGGATCGCGAGAAGATCGCACTGCGGTTATCTCAACAGCGCCCGGAGTTTTTGCCGCCGCTTAATGTGTGCCTGCAGGTTAATGCAAGCGGAGAATCGACCAAAAGCGGCGTTGCCGCCCGGGAGGTTTTTATGCTGGCCGCCGCCGTATCCGGCTTGCCGCGGCTAAAATTAAGGGGGTTGATGGCCATCCCCGCGCCGGACCGGGATCCGCGACCGGATTTTCGATTGTTGCGAAAGCTCAGGGACGAATTGAACGCCCGGGGCTACAAGCTGGACACCCTGTCGATGGGAATGTCGGGGGATTATGAAACTGCCATTCAGGAGGGCGCAACCCTGGTTCGGGTAGGCAGCGCCATATTTGGGACTAGATGATTCACGGAACCTATGAATGAACTGACCTTTATCGGTGGCGGCAATATGGCCACCGCCATTATTTCGGGCTTGATTGCCAATGGGATGGATGCTGGCGGCATTGAGGTGGTCGAGCCTTCCGCCGAAGCGGGCGGACGCCTGAAACAGCGTTTTGGCATCCAGGCGCGGAGCGGGCTGGATCAGGCCATCCTGCATCCGCTGATTGTGCTGGCGGTGAAACCCCAGCAGCTCCCCGAAGTGGCCAGTCAGCTTGCACCCAGGCTCAAGAACCATCTGGTCATTTCCATCGCGGCGGGTGTGCGGGTGGCGGATTTGTCACGCTGGCTGGGCGGGCACGAGCGTATCGTGCGCACCATGCCCAATACGCCCGCGATGGTCGGAGCGGGAATTACGGGCTTGTTTGCCGGAAAAGCGCCAGGCGAGGACGATCGTTCCAGGGCCGAAGCCGTTTTGCGTGCTGTCGGCTCGGTGGTCTGGCTGGATAGTGAAAGCGACCTGGACTGGGTCACGGCGGTATCGGGCAGCGGTCCGGCCTACGTGTTCTATTTCATAGAGGCGCTTGAGGCAGCCGCGAAATCGGCTGGCTTGCCCGCCGAAACCGCGCGGCATCTGGCCCTGCATACCGTTTTTGGCGCGGCGAAACTGGCGCTGGAGGCGGGAGAGGAACCCTCGATGCTGCGCGCGCGCGTGACATCCAAAGGCGGCACGACCGAGCGGGGGATTGCAAGCCTTGAGTCGGCCGGATTGGCGGCAATTGTTGCAAAGGCTGTAAAAGCCGCCGCGGAACGTTCGAGAGAACTGGGCGATGAATTGGGAGGACTTGGTTGATGCTTGCGGATACATTGCGCTTTTTTGTGCAGACGCTGGGCGGACTGTTCGCGGTCGCGGTGCTGCTCAGGTTTGCCATGCAGGCCATGCGGGTGTCATTTTCCAATCCGTTCTCGCAATTCATCATGCGCATCACCGATTTCGCGGTAAAGCCCATGCGCCGGATCATTCCTGGCGTGGGCGGCTACGATTGGGCCAGCCTGTTGCTGGCCTGGCTGACAGAGGTTGTGGTGATTATCGTTCTGCAATGGCTGGGCGGCTTTCCCTTCAGCCTCGCCGGGGCCGGAGTATGGCCGGCCATGCTGGGTCTGGGGGCGATCGAACTGGTCAAGCTGGCGCTCTATCTCGTCATGGGCCTGGTTCTGATCCGCGCCATTCTGTCCTGGATCAATCCCTATTCGCCCATCGCACCGGTTATTTATCCGCTTACCGAGCCCCTGCTGGCGCCTTTCCGGAGAATATTGCCGGCCAGCCAGATCGACTTTTCTCCGCTTGTGCTGCTCATCCTCTGCCAGTTCATTCTGGCTGTGCCGCTTGCCGCCCTTGAACGGGCCGCGCTGGGCGCTTTCTGACATCGCATCCTCCGGGCGGCTGTGGCTGACCTTCCGCCGTCCTGGGCCATATACCATCCCGAAGAAGATGTGTGGACGCTGCGCATTCAAATCCAGCCGGGCTCGAAATTCAACGAAATCACCGGCGAACACGCCGGTCGGCTCAAGTTAAAGATTGCCGCGCCGCCGGTCGATAACAAGGCCAATATCGCCCTGATTCAATATCTTGCCGGGCTGGGCGGCGTCAGCACCGGCAGGGTCGCGATTCTGCGCGGGGACCATGCACGGCGGAAAACCCTGACGGTGAGGGGCGCGGGCAAGAATTTTTTACATTTGCTTCAACAACAACAAAAAAACGGAAAACCATGAGTGCGCTGCTCGAACAGGAAGTTGCCGATTACACCCGCAAACGCGACCGGCTGGCCACCGCCATCCGCGCGTTTGCGGACTGGCTCGACCAGTATCAGGGCATTGATCTCGAACGCAATCTCAGATTGATCGAAATTGCCGATGCCCTGCAGCAGGACCGCTTGACGCTGGCCTTTGTTGCCGAGTTCTCCCGGGGCAAGACCGAACTTATCAACGCGCTGTTTTTCGCGGATTTTGGTGTTCGCTTGCTGCCGTCCGATGCGGGCCGCACGACCATGTGTCCCACGGAAATTTTTTACGATGCGGCGGAAACACCGTCGTTAAAACTCCTGCCGATTGAAACCCGTCTGCGCCCGGAATCCTTGGGCCATCTCAAGCTGACTCCCATCGAGTGGGTCAGGATGGAGCTCGATCCGGACAACCCACAGCAAATGCAGGCCACCTTGCGCAAGCTGACCGAGGTGCGCCGCGTGCCGATGGGCGAAGCGGTCGCGCTGGGACTGTTCGATCCCGAGGACGAGGAAATGAAGCGCCGGGTGGATGGCGCCGGCCAGGTTGAAGTGCCGGCCTGGCGCTACGGACTGGTCAATCTGCCGCACCCCATGCTCAAGGCGGGCCTGGCGATTCTGGATACGCCCGGCCTGAATGCGCTCGGCTCCGAACCGGAACTGACGCTTTCCAGCATTCCGGGCGCGCATGCCGTTTTCTTCCTGCTGGGAACGGATACCGGGGTGACGCGTTCCGATCTGGAAATCTGGCAGCGGCACGTACACAAGCATGTGAATTTCCATGTCGCGGTGCTGAACAAGATCGACATGCTGTGGGATGAACTGAAGGGCGAGGTGGGCGTGCGCGCCAGCATTCAGCGGCAGTTGTCGGATACCGCGCAGGTGCTCAAGCTGCCGGAAAATCAGGTCTTCGCGGTTTCGGCGCAAAAGGCGCTGCTGGCGAAGGTGAAGCAGGATAACCCCTTGCTGGAACGCTCCGGCATCAATGCGCTGGAACAACTTCTGGGCAAGGAAATCATTCCTGCCCGGCGCGAGATCATGTGCCGCGGGGCGGTGACTCAAGTGTCCGGCCAGATCAAATATCAGCGCGCCGATCTGATGAATCAGATCAAGGACGGCGTGCAGACGCTTCAACAGCTCTCCGGCCTTTCGGGCAGGAACCGCGAACTGGTCGTGCAGATGCGCGAGCAACTGCTGAAAGACAAGGAACGTTACGATGCCACCGCGAACCAGTTCAAGACCACGCGCCACGCGGTTCAGCAGTATGGCGACCAGTTGCTGGAGCAGCTTTCATCCGATGCGTTGCATGTCATTCTCGAAGAGGCGCGTGCCCTGATGGGGGAGACCTGGACAACCGCTGGGCTGATCAGCGCCATGCGCGAAGTGTCGAAGCGGATAACCGACCGTTTCATCCATTCCATGCGTTTGTCCAAAAACATCCAGGAATATCTCAATGTGGCCTGCGACCGCTTTCACAAGCTGCATGGTTTGCCCAAGCTGGTCGTGCCTTCGCTGGATTTGCGCTCCTATCGTCTGCGTATTGAAAGTCTGCTGGAAGAGACCGAGGCTTTTTGCGGCGACCCGGCCAACCTGCTGGTCGAGAAACGTTTCATGATCCGGCGCTTTTACAACGGCGTGGCGGAAGAAGCCAAGAAAACCTACGATCTGGCGACCAGGGATGCCGGACGCTGGCTGCGTATTTCCCTTGATCCGATCATTGTCCAGATTCGGGAGCACAGGCAGTTGCTGGACAATCGGCTGGAGAACATGCGCAAGGTTCTGACCAATGTTGACGACATCCAGGGAGAAATGGTTGCTGTCAAGGGACGCATGGATGATCTGAGAAGGCGCAAGGCCGAACTCGATGCCATCGTCGAGCAGATGGCTCTATAAAAGAATAATGTCGTACTGTTCCTGCGTGTAGCTCGTTTCCACCTGAAGCGAGACCGGTTTGCCAATGAAGTCGGAAAGCTGCGCGAGGCTTTGCGACTCCTCATCCAGAAACAAATCCACCACTGGCTGCGAAGCGAGTATGCGGTACTCGCGTGCGCCGAACTGGCGCGCTTCGCGGATGATTTCACGCAGAACGTCGTAGCAGACGGTTCGCGCGGTCTTGATTTCGCCGCGCCCCTGACAGGTCGGGCAGGGTTCGCACAACACATGCGCCAATGATTCGCGCGTGCGTTTGCGCGTCATTTCCACCAGCCCCAGCGCCGAAAAGCCGCTGACAGAAATGCGGGTGGAATCGCGCGCCAGTGATTTTCTGAGTTCGGACAAAACGGTCTCCCGGTGTTCCGCGGAGTCCATGTCGATGAAGTCGATGATGATGATGCCACCAAGATTGCGCAGCCTCAGCTGCCTGGCAATGGACTGGGAAGCTTCGAGATTGGTCTTGAAAATCGTGTCGTCAAAATTGCGTGCGCCGACAAAGCCGCCTGTGTTGACATCGATGGTGGTGAGCGCTTCCGTCTGGTCGATGATGAGATAGCCGCCCGATTTGAGATCGACGCGCCTGGCCAGCGCTTTCTCGATTTCGTCGTCGATGGCATGCAGATCGAACAACGGCCTGTCGGCGCTGTAATGCTGAAGTTTGTCCGTCACGCCGCCCGTGTAGTTATGGGCAAACTCGATCATCTTCTGAAAGGTCTCGCGCGAGTCGACCAGAATGCGCGATGTTTCCGTATTGACGAAATCGCGCAGCACCCGCAGGGCCAGGTTCAGGTCCTGATACAGCACGCACGGCGCGATGCAGACTTTCGATTTTTCCCGAATGTCATGCCACAGCCTTTGCAGGTAGGCAATGTCTGCGCCCAAGTCCCCAACGCTGGCGGATTCGGCCATGGTGCGGACGATGAAGCCGCCCTGGATGTCCAGGGGCAGCAGTTCCTGAAGCACCTGCCGCAAATGTTCGCGCTCCTCCTCGCCCTCGATGCGCTGGGAAATACCGATATGCGATTCCTGCGGCAGGTAGACAAGATAGCGTCCGGCGAAGCTGATCTGGGTGGAAAGCCGTGCGCCCTTGGTGCCGATGGGATCCTTGATGACCTGAACAACGACGGTCTGGCCTTCGTGCAGAACCTGTTCGATGCGCCGCTCGGTTTCATCGCCGTGGCGCTCTTCCCAGATGTCGGCCACATGGAGAAAGGCGGCGCGTTCAAGGCCTATGTCGATAAAGGCGGATTGCATGCCCGGCAGCACGCGCGCGACCCGGCCAAGATAGATGTTGCCGACCAGTCCACGGCTGCCGGCCCGCTCTATGTGCAATTCCTGTACTGCTCCAAGTAGCAGTACCGCCACGCGCGTTTCCTGCGGCGTGACGTTGATGAGTATTTCCTCGCTCATGGCGAACCCCGAATTTTCAATCCGCAGACGTGGCAGTCTGTGGATTGAAAACTAGACTTTGATGTCGGCCCAATTCAGCAGTTCGGCGGTTTCATGCAAAGGCAGTCCCATGATGCCGGTGTAGCTTCCTTCAATCCGGGTGGCAAAGGCGCCAGCCCGTCCCTGAATGCCGTAAGCCCCTGCTTTGTCGAGCGCTTCGCCGCTTTCCAGATAG
Source organism: uncultured Thiobacillus sp. (assembly GCA_964404175.1). GTDB lineage: Bacteria > Pseudomonadota > Gammaproteobacteria > Burkholderiales > Thiobacillaceae > UBA6918. The sequence continues at coordinate 32,214 of CAYOJA010000020.1, forward strand.
CGCGTGATCGTTTCAATGGATATCGGCGCGAACTCCACCTTGCTTGAGGACAGACGGGATTCGGTGCCGTGCGTCCATGTCAGGGCGACTCCAGTATGCACCCAATGCGCGCGTCCTGACAGCCGGGTGAGTATTTCCATTGCATGCGCAAGATCACGCGGTTTGCCGATTATTTCGCCGTCGATGTCCAGAACCGTATCGGCGCCCAGCACCGGCATCAAGACCAGCCGGCGCATGCGGACAATGCGCGCGCCGCATTGGGATTTCTCGCGCGCCATGCGCACGGCGAATTGCGCGGGCGTCTCTTTGTCCTGGGGTGCTTCAATGACATCCTCGCGTCCGGGCGAGGCGCGCATCACCAGCACCTCGAAGTGAACACCCAACTGCTTCAGCAACTCACGCCGGCGGGGCGATTGCGATGCCAGATAAATGCGGTTGTCGATGTGGCCCATGTTTTATTTTGGCTATTCTCGATGATAGGGATGGCCCTTGAGCAGGGAAATGGCCCGGTAAAGCTGTTCAGCCAGCATGACTCTGGCCAGGCCGTGCGGCAGCGTCAGACGCGACAGGCCCAATAGTAAATCCGCGCGCGATTTTAATGAAGCATCCAGCCCGTCGGCGCCTCCGATGACGAAACTGGGCTGGGCGCCTTCCCGCATCCAGCGGGACAGTAAATCGGCCAGCTCGGTGGTGGTCAATTGCCTGCCATGCTCATCCAGCACAATCAACATCGCCTGACCGGGCAAGGCGGCGCTGATGCGTTCCGCCTCAATTTTCTGGATGCGGCCGGTTGATGAGCCTGCCGCGCGCTTTTCAGGTTTGATCTCGATCAGTTCAAGAGTGGCATCGGGTGGCATTCGCTTGGCATATTCCTGATAGCCGGCCTCGATCCAGGCGGGCATCTTGTGGCCGACGGCAAGAACGCGAAGTTTCAATTGCCAGTATGTCTGGCGCGGGATTGCAAACCTGCATCCCAGAGCTCTTCAAGGTTGTAGTGTGCGCGCACGGCGGGATGCATGACGTGCACGACCACATCGCCCATGTCCACCAGCACCCATTCGCCTGTCTCCTCGCCTTCCATGCCAATGACCTGCTCGCCCAGCTCCTTCATCTTGTCGCGCACGCTGTTGGCAAGCGCTTTCGTCTGCCGCGAGGACTCCGCGCTGGCAATGACCATGCGCTCGAACAGCGAGGTGAGTCTGGATGTGTCGAGCACGGTGATGTCCTGGGCCTTGATATCTTCCAGCGCGGCCACGATGGCCTTGATTTTGTCGTCGATGTTCATGAAGCGGTATAGAGATGATGTTGCCGGATATAGTCGAGTACTGAATCGGGCAGAAGGTAGCGGGCGCTGGTGCCTGCAGACAGGTGCTGGCGGATGGCGGTAGCGGAAATGTCCAGTGCGGTTACGGCTTTCAGGAAAACGCTTCCCGCGGGTGTGGCTGGCGGCGTGTCGCATCTGCGTTCCTCCAGTTCGCGTCTGAGCGGATCGGGCAGCATATCCGACTGCGTCAGTTTGTACCCGGGACGGTGAGCAACGGCGATGTGCGCCAGGCTGAAAAGCTGCCGCCATTCCTTCCACGTTGGCAGCCCAAAAAAAGCATCCGTGCCCATTAACAACCAGAGTGGCTGATCAGGCCCCAATTCCTGCCGCAAGGAGGTGAGCGTATCGAAGGTGTAGCTTGCACGAGGCTCGCGTACTTCACGTTCATCCAGCACAAAACGTGGGTTGCCGGCGATGGCCAGACGGGTCATTTCCAGCCGGTGTTTCGCTTCAGTACGCGGGGATGCGCGGTGCGGCGGCTGGCCAGCCGGAATGAAGCGAACTTGATCGAGCGCGAGCGCGCTGGCCAGTTCTTCGGCCATGCGCAAATGGCCAAAATGAATCGGGTCAAACGTGCCGCCGAAGATGCCGATGACGGCACTCAATTGCAAGCCTTATCCGCGCACATGCCCATCGCCCAGCACCACCCACTTTTCGCTGGTCAGCCCTTCCAGGCCCACCGGTCCGCGCGCGTGAATCTTGTCGGTGGAAATGCCGATTTCAGCACCCAGACCGTATTCAAAGCCATCGGCAAACCGGGTGGAAGCGTTGACCATGACCGAAGCCGAGTCCACTTCGCGAAGGAAGCGGCGTGCGCGTGTGTAGTCCTCGGTGACGATGGCATCGGTATGCTGAGAGCCGTATTGCGCGATGTGCGCCATGGCGGCATCCATGTCATCCACCACGCGGATGCTGATGACGGGCGCGAGATATTCCTCGTGCCAGTCGGCCTCGGTTGCTTCTTTCATGGCAGACACGATGCGGCGCGATTCAATACAGCCGCGCATTTCCACGTTCTTGGCCGAGTACACGGCCGCGATTTTCGGCAGAAACTTTTCCGCCACGGCGCGATGCGCCAGCAGCGTTTCCATGGTGTTGCAGGTGCCGTAGCGGCTGGTCTTGGCGTTGTCGGCGATGCGCAGCGCCTTGTCGAGATCGGCGCGGTCGTCCACATACACATGGCATACACCATGCAGATGCTTGATGACGGGAATGCGCGCATCGTTCATCAGGCGCTCGATCAGCCCCTTGCCGCCGCGCGGCACGATGACATCGACATACTCGCGCATGGTGATGAGTTCACCCACCGCCGCACGGTCGGTGGTCTCGATGACCTGCACGCAGGTTTCGGGCAGACCCGCGGCTTTCAATCCTTCCTTGACGCAGGCGGCTATTGCCTGGTTGGAGCGGATGGCTTCGCTTCCGCCGCGCAGAATGGCAGCGTTGCCCGATTTCAGGCACAGCCCCGCCGCATCCGCCGTCACGTTGGGGCGGGCTTCGTAAATGATGCCGACCACGCCCAGCGGCACGCGCATCTTGCCGACCTGGATGCCGGAGGGGCGGTAATTCATGCCGGTGATGCCGCCCACGGGATCGGGCAACGCGGCGATCTGCTCCAATCCTTCGGCCATGCCGACCACGGTTTTTTCGTTCAGCGTCAGCCGGTCGAGCAGGGCGGCATCCAGACCTGCGGCTTTTGCCGCAGCCACATCTTCGGCATTGGTGGCCAGCAGTTTCGCGGCATCGCGGCGGATTGCGGCAGCCATGGCCAGCAATGCAGCATTCTTGGCGCGTGTTTCGGCGCGGGCGATGGCCCGGCTGGCTTCGCGGGCCGTGCGGCCCACTGTTTGCATGTAGGTTT
>CAYOJA010000021.1:0-30791 GCA_964404175.1 uncultured Thiobacillus sp.
ACAAGGGTCGCGCCTACCGGATCGAGGACGTTCCGGGTGACGACACCTGCTTCTACGCCTTCATCGCCTATCCGATCGACTTGTTCGAGGAAGGTTCCGTCGTCAACGTGTTCACCTCGCTGGTGGGCAACGTGTTCGGCTTCAAGGCGATCCGCGGCCTGCGCCTCGAGGACGTGCGCTTCCCGATCGCTTACGTCATGACTTGCGGAGGCCCCCCGCACGGCATCCAGGTCGAGCGCGACATGATGAACAAGTACGGTCGTCCGCTGCTCGGCTGCACCATCAAGCCCAAGCTGGGCCTGTCGGCGAAGAACTACGGCCGCGCGGTCTATGAGTGCCTGCGCGGCGGCCTCGACTTCACCAAGGACGACGAGAACGTCAACTCGCAGCCGTTCATGCGCTGGCGCCAGCGCTTCGACTTCGTCATGGACGCCATCCGCAAGGCGGAGAAGGAAACCGGCGAGCGCAAGGGCCATTACCTGAACGTCACCGCGCCGACGCCCGAAGAGATGTACAAGCGTGCCGAGTACGCCAAGGAAATCGGCGCACCGATCATCATGCACGACTACATCACCGGCGGCTTCTGCGCCAACACCGGGCTCGCGAACTGGTGCCGCGACAACGGCATGCTGCTGCACATCCACCGCGCGATGCACGCCGTGCTCGACCGCAACCCGCACCACGGCATCCACTTCCGTGTGCTGACCAAGGTGCTGCGTCTGTCGGGTGGCGACCACCTGCACTCCGGTACCGTTGTGGGCAAGCTGGAAGGCGACCGCGAAGCGACCCTGGGCTGGATCGACACCATGCGTGACGAGTTCATCAAGGAAGACCGCAGCCGCGGCCTGTTCTTCGATCAGGACTGGGGTTCCATGCCCGGCGTGATCCCGGTTGCTTCCGGCGGCATCCACGTGTGGCACATGCCCGCGCTGGTCAGCATCTTCGGTGACGACTCCGTGCTGCAGTTCGGTGGCGGTACGCTCGGCCACCCGTGGGGCAACGCCGCTGGCGCCGCCGCCAACCGCGTCGCGCTGGAAGCCTGCGTGGAAGCCCGCAACCAGGGCCGTGCCATCGAAAAAGAAGGCAAGGACATCCTGACCGCCGCTGCCGCGCACAGCCCCGAACTGAAGATCGCCATGGAAACGTGGAAGGAAATCAAGTTCGAGTTCGACACCGTGGACAAGCTGGACGTGGCTCACAAGTAAAACGCGTAGGGTGGGTTAGGCCACAGGCCGTAACCCACCATTGAAACGGTGGGTTACGCCGCGACGCGGCTAACCCACCCTACAACCGAAAGGAAACAAAATGTCTGAAGTGATGGATTACAAAAGCCGTCTGAGCGATCCCGCCAGCCGCAAATTCGAGACCTTCTCCTACCTGCCCGCCATGACCGCGGACAACATCAAGAAGCAGGTCGAGTACCTGGTGAAAAAAGGCTGGAACCCGGCGATCGAGCATGTCGAACCCGAGCACATGATGGACTCGTACTGGTACATGTGGAAGCTGCCGATGTTCGGCGAGACCGACGTCAGCCGCGTGCTGGCCGAAGCCGAGGCCTGCCACAAGGCCAACCCCAACAACCACGTCCGCCTGATTGGCTACAACAACTTCAATCAGTCGCAGGGCGCGGCCATGGTAATTTTCCGCGGCAAGACGGTTTAAGCCGCGGCGGGGGTAACCTGCGAAGGCCCCGCCGCCGGATGGTGGCGGGGCTTTTTCTTTCTGAGCCGCGAGCCGAAAGCCGAGAGCAACATGGTTCACACTCTCGATTCCCGACTCTCCACTCTCGATTAACCAAGGATTGAGCATGAGCAACATCGTTGATCAGTACCGTATCACCAAGGAACCCTATTACCGTCCCGTTGCCGACGAGGTCGAGCTGTTTGAAGCCGCTTATTCCGTGCGCATGCCGATGATGCTGAAGGGCCCGACCGGCTGCGGCAAGACCCGCTTCGTCGAGTACATGGCGCACAAGCTCGGCAAGCCGCTCATCACCGTGGCCTGCAACGAGGACATGACTGCCAGCGATCTGGTCGGCCGCTTCCTGCTGTCCGCCTCGGGCACTGAATGGCAGGACGGTCCGCTCGCCATCGCCGCTCGCCACGGCGCCATCTGCTATCTGGACGAAGTGGTGGAAGCGCGCCAGGACACCACCGTGGTGATTCACCCCCTCACCGACAACCGCCGCGTGCTGCCGCTGGAGAAGAAGGGCGAGCTGGTCAACGCACATCCCGATTTCCAGATTGTGATTTCGTACAACCCCGGCTATCAGTCGCTGATGAAGGATCTGAAGCAGTCGACCAAGCAGCGCTTCGGCGGCCTCGATTTCACCTATCCCGAGCACGCCATCGAAACCGAGATCGTCACGCATGAATCAGGCGTCGACGCGGGCATCGCCGGCAAGCTGGTGTCGATCGCCGAACGTTCGCGCAACCTGAAAGGCCACGGCCTTGACGAAGGCCTGTCCACCCGCATGCTGATTTATGCAGGCTCGCTGATCGCCAAGGGCGTCAACCCGATGGCGGCCTGCCGCGTTGCCCTGGTGCGTCCGATCACTGACGATCCGGACATGCGCGACGCGCTGGATGCGGCGGTGTCGACGTTCTTTTGACCGTAGGGCGGGTTGGCTGCAAAGCGGCGTAACCCGCCGGGACCGCGTGGCGGGTTGCGGCCTGACGGCCTGAACCACCCTACGTTCTTCGCGTCACTTCGCGGATGAGAAATTATGAGCATCAATCTCGCTGATTATGATGAACTGCTGGAAGACCTGACGCCGCACACCCGCGACGCGCTCAATGCCGCCTGGCACGAGGCGACCAAAGTGTTTTCGCCGCGCGGGCTCGACAACTATCTGAAGGGCGTGTCAGCCATCCGCGGCCTCGGCCGCGGCGATTCGCTGGTGGAAACCTGGATCGAAAACGCGCCCAGGGTGGCGAAAGAGGTGGGCGAGGATGTGGTCGCCGACCTGGCAACCGCTTCGCTGATGCTGGCATCGAAAACCTCGGGCGCGGTGATCGAACTGCTGCTCGCCAGCGCGCCGACGGCGGCCAGCCGCCTGGGCGACGCCGAGCTGTTCCTCAAGTATCTGCAATTCGTGAACACTCTGCTCGCGCAGGCGCCGCGCGGCGTGCGACCGATGCTCGACAAACTGGAAGTGCTGTTCCAGCACCTCACATTAGGGGGATTGCGGCGCTGGGCGCTGTGGGGCGCGCACGCGCACCGCACCAATTACGAGGAGCAGATCAAGTACTTCGGCCTTGAATCTAAAGAGTCGCTGGCCATGCTGCAGAAGGAGCGCAAGGGCACGTTGCTGGTGGACGTGCAGCGCCGCATCAACATGTATCTGCGGGCACTGTGGGCGCGCGACTTTTTCATGCGGCCGACTTCCGGCGACTTCGAGTCGCGCGAGGGTTACCGGCCCTACATCGAGGATTACCTGCTGCACCTGCCTGACGCCTTCGATGACTTTGCCGTCGAAGGCCAGGAGCCAGTTTCCGGACTTGAACTCTATCGCGCCACCGCCGCCCACTGCGCAGCACACGTCGTGGAAACCAAGACGCCGATTTCCGCCGAAGCCCTGAATCCGCTGCAGATGGCGGTGATCTCGGTGATCGAGGACGCGCGCGTGGAGGCCCTGTCGATTCGCCGTTTTCCGGGTCTCAAGCTACTCTGGAGCAAACTGCACATCGCCACGCCGGTGATGACCGCCAGTGTGGGTGATTATCTGAATCGCCTCGCCCGCGCGCTGCTCGACGAAAGCTACGCCGACAATGATCCGTGGATTGCCGAGGGTCGCGTGTTGTTTGCGGCCGCACAGGACAGACTCGACAGCAACCACACCGCGTGGGAAATCGGTGTACAACTGGCGCACAGCATCGGCGAGAAGAAGATCGCCTTCAACCCACGTACCGACATCCTGCGTGCACCCTACCGTGATGACAACCGTTATTTCTGGGAATTCGAAGAGTTCGATTTCGACAAGGCCGCCACTGCCGGCTATGAAAGCGTGAAGCAGGTGCGCAAGTATGTGAGCGTCATGGAAATGGCGAACGAGATCGACGTCGAGACCGCCGGCGACGATGCCGAGGAAATCTGGGTGCTCGGCACAGAGCTCTACCCCTACGAGAACATCGGCGACGAGAGCGGCGGCAAGAGCTTCAACGAGCTGGAAGGCAAGGAACCGGTGTCCGACCCATTCCACTATTCCGAATGGGATTACCAGATCCAGCTGGAGCGTCCGGCCTGGGCTACGGTGCTGGAAAAGCGCGCCAAGTCCGGCGATCTCGTGGTCATCGACGAGATCACCGCGAAGTACAAGCGCGAGATCCACCGCATGAAATTCCTGCTCGACGCGATGCAGCCACAGGGCGTGCAGCGCATCCGCAAGCTGGAAGACGGCGACGAGATCGACATCAACGCGGCGATCGCGAGCTTTACCGACATCCGGCTGGGCAACCAGCCCGACCCGCGCATCATGATGCGTTCGGTGAGGAAGACGCGTGACTTTTCCATTTTGGTGCTGCTCGACCTGTCGGAATCGACCAACGAAAAAGTGCAGGACCAGGAATACTCGGTGCGCGAACTCACCCAGCAGGCCTGCGTGCTGCTGGCCGACGCGATCAGCAAGGTTGGCGACCCGTTCGCAATCCACGGCTTCTGCTCCGACGGCCGCCACAACGTCGAGTACACCCGCTTCAAGGACTTCGACCAGCACTGGGACGAAACGCCGAAAGCCAAGCTCGCCGGCATGACCGGGCAGTTATCGACCCGCATGGGCGCGGCCATCCGTCACGCCGGCCACCATTTGAAACTGCAGCGTTCCGCCAAGAAATTGCTCATTGTCATTACAGATGGCGAACCCGCCGATATCGACGTGCGCGACCCGCAATATCTGCGCTACGATACAAAAAAGGCAGTGGAAGAAATCGCCCGCAATGGCGTGATGACCTACTGCATGAGTCTCGATCCACGCGCCGACAATTACGTGTCACGCATCTTCGGCCAGAACAATTTCATGGTCGTGGACCACGTGCAGCGCCTGCCCGAGAAATTGCCGCTGCTTTATGCCGGATTAACCCGCTAGAATTCTCGAATGAACAACACTTACGTTGGACTAAACAAAGACCACCATGGCATTACACAGCTTGGCCGCATCGTGCTGGATGGCCGGGTATTCGGGTTCATTCCCGACACTGAAGACTGTGCCGGCTGGGATCTGGGCCGGATGCAGATGCTGATGGATAAAATCAGCGCGGAATGGGACAAATACGCCAACCTGCCCAGCCGTCTGCCGCCGGAATTAAAACAACGGCACACGGAAATCTACGCTAGGGCAATGGCACTGGCTAGGGACAAGGGCTGGAATCCGGAACTGGGCGAAGACGACTGAGAAGCTGCCTTCCTGCCAGTCTTGCGGCAGGCCAAGAAAATCGTGGCGCCGGGCAAGACACGCTTCCTTCAAATTTATATATGGCCAGCATGGATACTGCACTGAATATCGGCGAACCCTGGATGTGGGCGGCATTCACTGGCTTTGTTCTGGTGATGCTTGCGGTCGACCTGTTCCTGGTCGGTGGCAACAAGGCGCACAAGGTTGGTTTCAAGGAAGCTGCAATCTGGTCGCTTGTCTGGTTTTCGCTCGCCATGTTGTTCAACCTCGGCATGTGGTGGTATCTCAAGGGGGCTCACGGCAGTGAGGTGGCCGACACCAAGGCGCTGGAATTCCTGACTGGTTATCTGATCGAGAAATCGCTCGCGGTCGATAACATCTTTGTGTTTCTGATGATCTTCAATTTCTTCGCCGTGCCAGCAGAATATCAGCGGCGCGTGTTGATTTACGGTGTAATGGGTGCGATCGTGATGCGTGCCATCATGATTCTGGCTGGCGCCTGGCTATTGCAGGAATTTCACTGGGTTCTGTATCTGTTTGGCGCCTTCCTGATCATCACCGGCATCAAGATGCTGATGTTTGCCGAAGCCGAACCGGACCTGAACAAGAATCCGCTGCTCAACTGGATCAAGCGCCACATAAGGCTGACATCGGATTATAGCGGTGAAAAATTCCGGGTTATGGAAAATGGCGCCCGTGTCTTTACACCACTGTTTCTGGTTCTGGTCATGATCGAGCTTTCTGACCTGGTATTTGCGGTCGATTCGATCCCGGCGATTTTTGCCATCACCACCGACCCTTTCATAGTTTTCACCTCCAACATTTTCGCCATTCTCGGCCTGCGTGCGATGTATTTCATGCTGGCAGGCATGGCCGACCGCTTCCATCTGCTGAAATACGGTTTGGCAATGGTGCTGGTGTTCATTGGCACAAAAATGCTGATTGTGGATTTTTACAAAATCCCGGTGGGCCTATCGCTGGGCATCGTCGGCCTCATCATCGCCATCTTCATGTTTGCCAGCCTGCGGGTAACGCGCAAGAGGCCCGATTCGGGTTGAATCAAACCACTTCCCTCTGCAACCGCAAGTCATGCAGACAGATATTGACAAGGCTATGGCCGATACCAGAATCAAAGACTGGAAACCGGAACCGGGCGAGGACGACTGAGCGTGATTCCGCCAATCAGGAAAAGCTGACTTTGACGGAAGTGCCTTGCTGTTCACTGCTTTCCAGCAGCACCTGCCAGCCGTAGCGATCGCAGATGCGCTTGACCAGTGAAAGGCCGATCCCGGCGCCTTCGCTGGCCATATCGCGGAAATGGCGGATGAAGACCTGCTTGATGGCTTGTTCGGGAATGCCCTTGCCGGTATCGCTCACGGTCAGGGAATGGGCATCCTGCAGGACCACCACCGTGCCGGCCGCCGTGTAGGAAAAAGCGTTGCGGATCAGATTGCTGACCAGGATTTCCACCAGACCGGCATCGGCGGACAAGATCAGTTCCGGATTGGTGTGCACTTCCACCTCGACCGGCTTGCCGGCGAGCAGGTGGCGCTGCTTCTCCACCACTTCCCGCACGACATCGGCCAGCACGCAGCCGCCGCCCGCAGCAAAACTGTGCTCTTCACGTGCCATCAACAATAGTGCCGTGCCCAATTCTGCCATGTCGCGCGCGGCGCGCTCGATGCGGCCGATGCGGGCCTTCTGCTTGTCGCCAAGACTGCCATCTTCGAGCAATACCTCGGTCGCGCTCAGGATTACCGACAGCGCAGTGCGCAGTTCATGGCTGATGTCCGCACTGAAGGCCCGCTCCCGTTCAATGAAGGCGCGCATGCGGGCCAGGTGACGATCGAACACGCGCGCCAGTTCGCCCACTTCGCCAGAAGGGAAGTCGTCGGCCAGCGGCTGTTCCCAGTCATCCGGACTGCGATGACGCACCTTGGCCGCCAGATCGGCCACGGGCGCAACCACGGTGCGCGACAGCCAGATGCCGCCGAGGGCGGACAACAAGGTCATGGCGATGGCCATCAACCCCAGCATCCAGGCGAAACGGTGTTCGCGGCGGGCTTGCAGGGAGGTGTCGTAAAGCAGGTAGTAGCGAGTACCGCCACGTTCAAGTATGGCGGCACGGTAGCTCAGCGTGCCCAGGCGGATGTCATGCCGGCCAAGTGGCAGTCCCGCCAGGTAATCCGGGACATCTCCCATGCCGCTGGCATTACGGACGTAGCCTTGAACGATGACGGTGGAGGGTGGTAGGGATGCCGGATTGCGTTCGCGCCGTGCTATGTAGTCGTCGAGTTCCGCCGACAGGGTTTCATCGATCAGGCGCTGCCCCAGGTCGTGCGCGCCCTGGTACAGCGCCACCGCCATGATCAGGCTGACGAGTGCACCGAAGCCTGCAAAAAACAGGGCGACCCGCCCGCGTAAGTCACGCGGCGGGCGCATCGGGGGCTTTCAGTTGATAGCCCACACCGCGCAGGGTGTGCAGCAGGGGCGGCAGGGATGGAGGATCAATGGACGATCGCAGGGTATGCATGTGCACGCGCAGGGCATCGCTGTCCGGGGGCGAATCGCCCCACACTGCCTGTTCGATATCGCGCCGCCGTACCACACTGGGTGAACGTTTCATCAACAATTCCAGAATCTTGAGCGACAGCGCGGGTAGGGTAACGGGCTGGCCAGCGCGTTGTACGGTAAGGGTGTCGAGATCGAATACCAGGTCGGCCACCTTGAGCTGGCGCAGGGTTTCCCCGGCACGTGCCCGCCGCGTCAGGGCGCGCAGACGCAAGTCAAGTTCGCGCAACTCGAACGGTTTGACCAGATAGTCATCCGCCCCTTCGCTGAAGCCTGCGGCCTTGTCATCCAGCGTGGCGCGCGCAGTCAGCATCAAAACCGGCACTGCGGATTGCGCGTCCTGGCGCAAGCGCCGACACAGGGTCAGGCCGTCGATACCAGGCAGCATCAGGTCAAGGACAATCACGTCATGCGGCTGGGTAACGGCCAGATGCAACCCGGTAACGCCATCCATGGCCACATCCACCAGGTAGCCCCTGGCCTCGAGAAAGTCGGCAATATTCGCCGCCAGGTCCCGGTTGTCTTCGACGATGAGTACAGAAATGGCCTCGGAGCGGTGCATGGCGGGCAGCAATCGATTGAATGACTGGCTATCGTTTTACTGCAAGTATGCCGCCACGTCCAGCCGCGGCTGCGCACAGGGTACGCTGATTTATTCCGTCATCGCGAGCCCATATTAAAGCGAGGCAATCCATGAGCGGCAAATTCTGCTGACCTGCCAATTGTTTCCAGCCATGCCCCCGACCTCGCGGCTAAAAGCAAAATCGCATGCAATGGGAAAAATAAATCAATCCCAGTGTTTCCCAAATGAGTCAAGCAAGCCTGGATGCACTTCAGGCGTGCCGTGGCGCTGGATGGTGAAAAATCTCGGTCAGACGTCTGAACAAACCGCGGCGGGCGACCGTCAGGATGTCCGTGTCTACCATAATCCCTTGAGGCAGTTGACCGGCACAAGCGACAACAAGATCCGGTTCCCAGATGCGGATGATGTCAGCCAGCACGCTTTCCGGTTCGCCCCACACCACCCTGGCTTCCGCCCACCCCAGGTTGCTGCGTGCCAACTGCAGGTCGAGACGTTTTCTCGCATCCGGCGCGCGCCGGGCGGCGGCTTCTCCCGGCATGACAGCCGCAGGACCATCGGGCTCAAAGCCACTGCGAGTGTCAAGCACACGCACCACCAGCATTTGCATGCGTTGCCCTTGAGCGATCTCGGCGGCACGCTGGAGCAGGATATCGCCTTGGCCTGCAGAAGAGATGGGCACAAGAATACGTCGATAGGATTTCATGACAGGACTCCTTGGATTAATGGGTGTTGCTGCGTGCTTTCCACCGGACGGGCTACAGTCTGGCAGGCGCGGAAAATCCGGTGAGGGCAGTTCGCGCAAATGGATTTATCCAGGCGAGGGAACAATGCTTCTGCCGGGCGGGACTTGGCCGGGTACAGGTTTTGCTCTCCAATGTCTTTCATGAAGCCGCCCTTGCGCAGGTTTCCGGCGACACTTTCCTTCAACCGGTAGAAGCCCAGGCTGCCGCCAGCGCTGGCCTGGCGCCGGGCGGTTTCGGCGAGAAACTCGGCGCCAGCCAGATCAACAAAATTGATGCCGCTGGCCATCACCACCAGGTGTTTTTGCGCTGGCGCAGCTTCCCGTATTTCCTGTAACTGTTGTTGCAAATGCGAAACCGCGCCGAAGAAGATGGAGCCATTCAGACGCACCATCTTGATCTGCGGGCATTCCGGCCGGTCGTCGACGGGCACGTAGTGATAACTCTCCGGATCGTGGTCCGGCACCACGGTTTCCAGGGCTGGGCGCGAGGTGCGATAAAGATAGTGCACCAGTGACAGGGCAATGCCGAAGAAGATGCCTTTTTCCAGGTCGATCAGGGTTCCGATCAGGGTGACCCACAACACCACGGTTTCCTGCCGGCTGATCTGTGGCAACAGACGGATATGGTGCGTATCGATCAGCCCCCACGCCACCAGAAACAGGATGCCGGCCATGGCGGCATTGGGCAGATAGGCCGCCAGCGGTGCCACCAGCAGCAGAATGACCACCAGAAAAAGTGAAGCGTACACTGCGGCCAGCGGAGTTCTTGCGCCGGCGGCATAGTTGACGCCGCTGCGATTGAACGAGCCGGAGGCGGCGTACCCGGAGAAAAAACTGCCGATGATATTGGAGAGTCCCTGACCGATGAACTCCTGGTTGCCGTCAATGTGCTGCCCCGAGCGACTTGCGATGGCTCGTGAAATCGACACTGCCTCGGTCAGCGCCAGCATGGTGATAATCAGCGCGGGGAACAGCATCTGCGACAGGCCGTGAAAGGAAAAATCCGGCAGGGACAGCGGCGGCAGGCCGGAGGGCAACGCGCCAACTGTGCGGATGCGGGTTGCATCCACACCATAGGTAGCATTGATGCCTGCCGCGAACATGCTGCCCGCCACCATCGCCACGATCATGTATGGCAGTTTGGGCACGAAGCGTTTGGTCAGAATGCCTACGACCAGCGTCGTCAAGCTGACGGCCAGCACATAGGGATTGATGCTGCCCACCTGTAGCGCGAACTGCTCCAGTGTCTGGAAAAACGGGGTGCCGCGCGGGATGTCCACACCGAAGAAATTCTTGATCTGGCTGCCGGCAATGAGCAGCGCCGCCCCGGCGGTGAAACCGATCACCACGGTATGCGAGATGAAATTCACCAGCACCCCCATGCGCGCCAGCCCCAGCGCCAGTTGGAACACCCCGGTCAGGAAAGTCATGGTCAGCACCAGACCGATGAATTCCGGCGTCCCCGGCGTGGCATAGGGACTCACCGAGGCGAACACTGCAATGGAAATGGCCGTCGTGGGGCCTGATACCAGGTGCCAGCTAGAGCCGAACAGTGCAGCGACAATGGCCGGTACCATCGCCGCATACAGGCCGTATTCCGGCGGAAGACCCGCAATGGTGGCGAAAGCCACCGCCTGCGGCAGCACGATCAGCGCCCCGGTCAAACCGGCCAGGGCATCGTCACGCGTGGTGGTGCGGGTCACCCGCTCGCGCCAGCGCAGGAGTGGGAAAAGCCGGGACCAATCGAAGGCGAAACGCAAGGTGCCCCTGCGGGCATGAGCGGCATCCATGGTGGAAACTCCAACCTGAAGCAATGGTTGAAGTGTGACGAAGCGCGCGTTAAAGGCCGGTTAAGCCTGGGTCAAGGTCAGATTAAGTGCGTGCCACGTGGCGTTCGGTGATGAACGGCGCCAGGACTGGCCGGAGCCGGGAAGACTTATTTCCGCTCTTTGCTGACGGCAGCGAGGATGCCCTGCAACAAGGCCACCGGCGTGGGCGGACAGCCCGGCACCTCGACGTCCACCGGGATGACTCCGGAGACTTTTCCGCAGGCAGCATAGTTTTCATTGAAGAGGCTGCCAGCCAGGTTGCAGCCGCCGGCGCAATCGCCCATGGCCACCACCCACTTCGGTTCCGGCGTCGCATCGTAGGTGCGCTTCAGCGCAACTTCCAGATTGCGCGAAACCGGGCCGGTCACCAGCAGCAAATCCACATGGCGGGGACTGGCGGCGAATTTAACGCCCATGCCTTCGATGTTGTAGTGCGGTCCGTTGATGGCGTGAATTTCCAGTTCGCAGCCGTTGCAGGAACCCGAGTCCACATGCCGGATCGACACAGCCTGGCCGAATACCTTCAGAATTTCTTCATGCAGTTCCTGTTCGCGCGTGCGCATGGAAACATCCGGTGCAGGAGCAGGCTCGGAGACGATGCCGGTCTTGAAGATTTTCTGCAGAATCAGGTGCGTGGCCATGTCGTGGTTCTCACAGGTCGTGGCCTGAGTAGCTCAGGTTGAATGATTTGTTGATGAGCGGGAAATCGGGAACGATGTTGCCCAGCACGCCGACTTCGAGCAGCGGCCAGTTCTGCCAGGACGGATCGTGGGGATGCACTCGGTCAAGCTTGCTGTCGGTGCCGATACGAACCGAC
The DNA here is from genome assembly GCA_964404175.1 of uncultured Thiobacillus sp. Classification (GTDB taxonomy): domain Bacteria; phylum Pseudomonadota; class Gammaproteobacteria; order Burkholderiales; family Thiobacillaceae; genus UBA6918. The sequence continues at coordinate 11,932 of CAYOJA010000021.1, forward strand.
ACCAGCACTTCGCCGCGCCAGCCTTCCACCCAGCCCAGGCCTTCGCACATTGCATTTACCGGTTTCAAAGGTGAATGAATTCCGCCTGACGGGAGGCGTTCAAGGATTTTCCGGATCAGGTGCAGCGACTCATATATTTCGGCAAAGCGCACTTCCGAGCGGGCCAGCACATCGCCTTGGCGATGGGTGGCCATGGTCACGTCGAGCTGGTCGTACGGCGCCTGCGGAAACTGCGCGCGCGCGTCCCAAGCCTGGGCGCTGGCGCGTCCCGCCAGTCCGGTCAGCCCAAGCCGCGCCGCCATGTCGGGCTTGCAGATGCCTGTATTGGCAAAACGATCCTGCAAGCCTGCATGTTCATCGTAAATGGCCTTGAGCTCGCGCACCTCCGACTCGATGCGGAAAGTTTCTGTCTTGAGTTCCAGCCTGCCCGCATCATCGATGTCTTTCGCCGCCCCGCCGGGAATGATGCAATCGAACAGATAGCGATGTCCGAACAGTTTCGCGGTGAGCCGCAGCCAGTCTTCCTTCAGCCGCCAGAACTGCATGAAACCAAAGGAAAGCGCGACATCGTTGCCCAGATAACCCAGGTCACCCAGATGATTGGCAATACGTTCGATTTCAAGGAACAGAGCGCGCAGCCATACCGCGCGATCGGGAACGCCGCTGCCGGTTGCCGTCTCCACGGCCATGCAGTAGGCCCAGGCAAACGCGATGTGCGAATCGCCGGATACGCGCCCAGCCAGTTTGCAGCCCGTATCGATGTCCATCCCAGCAAAGCGCTTCTCGATGCCCTTGTGGGTATAACCCAAACGCTGCTCTAGCTTCAGGATGCGGTCACCGATGATGGAGAAGCGGAAATGTCCGGGTTCGATGGTGCCCGCGTGAATCGGGCCAACCGGGATTTCATGCACGCCGTCGCCCTCCACGCGGATGAAGGAATAGGCATCGGTTTCGTGTATGGCGGGTTGCCGGGCGTCAAAGTCATTGCGCAGCGGGAACACATTCGCGGGCCACGCGCCGTGGCGCAGCCATTTGCGGTCATCCACAGCGCCTTCCGCACGAATGCCCAGCAGGTCGAATGCCGCGCGCTGCATGCGATCCGCCTGCGGGAAAATATGGGAAATCTCAGGATAAGCCGGTGCGTCCGTCGGCAGCGCGCCACTGACCCAAGCCAATCCTGAGCTCGTGAGAAAAACCGCATGGATGCCAAACCCGCCCTCCAGGTGGCGGTCGTCCGACCCCCATAGCGCAACAAGCTGCCCGCCATTGTCTTTAACGGCATGGGCAAATGCAGGAAGCCGCGCCGCCTGGAGCTCTCCGCGCAGAATATGCGGGCTGTGCTGCTTCAGTTCCCAGTCCTGTTCACCGATTTTCATCTGTTCAGCCTCCCAGCATGGCAGCGGCCTGCCTGTACCACATCGCCAGATACGGCGGAATGAACAGCCCCAGCATCAATACCAGCGCAAGGTGCAGGAACACCGGCGTCAAGGCAGGCTGATGCGGCAGTTTAGGCAGTTCGGTTTCGCCGAACACCATGGGCTGCACCTTGCCGAAAATCGAGGCAAACGCCACGCCCAGCGCCAACAACAGGAAGGGGGTCGCCCACGGGTGTTCGTGCATGGCCGTGGTGATGATGAGGAACTCACTGGCGAACACGCCAAATGGCGGCACCCCCAGGATGGCCACCGTGCCCAGCATCAGCCCCCAGCCAATGGTGGGGTTGGTCTTGATGAGACCGCGTATACCTTCCATCAATTGTGTGCCAGCCTTTTGCGTGGCGTGGCCAACCGCGAAAAAGATGGCGGACTTGGTCAGCGAGTGCATGGTCATGTGCAGCAAACCGGCAAAGCTCGCCACCGCGCCGCCCATGCCGAATGCGAACGTGATCAGGCCCATGTGCTCGATGGAGGAATAGGCGAACATGCGCTTCACATCGGTCTGGCGCTTGATCAGGAAAGCCGCGACAACAACGGAAAGCAGGCCAAAACCCATCATCAGGTTGCCTGCCATGTCGGTGCCGAGCGCGCCGTCGACCAGCACCTTGGAGCGCATCACCGCGTACAGCGCGACATTGAGCAGCAGGCCTGAGAGCACGGCCGATACCGGCGTCGGGCCTTCGGCGTGCGCATCCGGCAGCCAGTTGTGCAGCGGCGCAAGGCCTACTTTCGTGCCGTAGCCAACCAGCAGGAAGACAAAAGCCAGTTGCAGAACCGTGGGTTCGAGCCGCGCCTTCACGCCATTGAGATGCGTCCACATCAGGGCCGTGCCGCCCGGCCCCAGAATTTTTTCAGCCGCGAAGTAAAGAAGAATCGTGCCAAACAACGCCAGCGCGATGCCCACGCCGCACAGGATGAAATATTTCCATGCTGCTTCCAGCGAGGCCGGGGTACGGTAGAGCGAGACCAGTAGCACGGTTGCAAGCGTCGCCGCTTCCATCGACACCCACAGGATGCCCATGTTGTTGGTGGTCAGCGCCAGCAGCATGGCGCCGATGAATATCTGGTAGCTGCTATGGTAAAGGCGCAGACGCCCAGCATTCAGACGGCCATGCTCCTGTTCGATGCGCATGTAGGGGCGCGAAAATAGCGCCGTGGTAAACGCCACGAAGGCCGTTAATGTCACCAGGAAAACATTGAAGGGATCAATGAAAAACCAGCCGTTGCCAGCCATCATCGGGCCATGCTCGATGATCCTCTGTGTCAGGATGGCGGAGGCCACGAAAGTCAGAAAGCTGAACAGCGCATTGATTTCAGGCGCGCTGCCGCGGCTGCCCCACAGCGCCAGAAAGATGCCGCCCGCCAGCGGTATGCCAAGTACCCAATAGATTTCCACGCGTTATCTTTCCTTCAACTTTTCCATGTGTTTCAGATCCAGCGAATCGAATGTCTCGCGAATCTGGAAAATGAAGATGCCGAGCACGAACACGCCGATCAACACGTCCAGCGCCACACCCAGTTCCACCACCAGCGGCATGCCGTAGGTGGCGCTGGTCGCAGCGAAGAACAAACCGTTCTCCATGGCAAGGAAGCCAATCACTTGCGGAATGGCCTTGCTGCGCGTGATCATCATCAGGAATGAAAGCAGCACGGTTGCCATGGCAATGCCCAGTGTCGAGCGGGTCACTGTGCCCGACATCTCGGAAATGGGCAGCGCCAGATTGAAGGCGAAGATTACCAGGGCGATGCCGATGAGCATGGTGGTAGGAATGTTGATCATCGGTTCCACCACCCTGTCCACCCGCAGTTTTCGCATCAGTCGGTAAAAGTACCAGGGCATGGCGATCACCTTAAGGCCCAGTGTCAGCGCCGCCGAGTAATACAGATGGTGCTGGCCAGTAGACCAGGCGACGATGGCAGTGGACAAGGCCAGTGCCGCGCCTTGCCAGGCGAACAAGGTCACCAGACCGGCGACACGGCGCTGCGACAGCATGGCAAACGAAATCAGCAGCAGCAGTGCCGCAAGCAGATTGATGATTTGCAAATGATAGGTCAGCGTCATGTCAGACCTCCAGCAGAAAGTGGATTAGCATGCCCAGCACCGCCAGCAGGAAAGCCGTGCCCAGAAACTCTGGCGCGCGGAACAGGCGTACCTTGGCGGAAATGGTTTCGATGAAAGCCAGGATGGCGCCGCCCGCGGCCAGCTTTACCGCCATGGCAATCAGTGCCAGAGGCAGGGCTGCGTAATCTCCGTGGGCGGCGATCCCCCACGGCAGGAACAGTGCGATCCCGAGCACGGAATAGGTGAACAGTTTCAATGCCACGGCCCACTCGATCAGGGCCAGATGTCGGGCGGAATATTCCAGGATCATGGCCTCGTGAATCATGGTCAGCTCGAGGTGCGTGGTCGGGTTGTCCACCGGAATGCGCGCGTTTTCCGCTGTCGACACCATCCAGAACGCCACTGCCGCAAACGCCATGCTGGGATAGATGACGAATTCCCTGTGCGCCAGCGTCTCGACGATCCTCGGCAGTTCGGTGGACTGGGAGATCAGGCTGGCCGTGAAAAACACCATGAGCAGCGCGGGCTCCGCGAGAAAGGAAACCAGCATTTCCCGCCGCGCGCCCAGCGTGCCGAACGAAGTGCCGATATCCATTGCCGCCAGCGCCAGGAACACCCTCGCCAGGGCGAAGATGCCGACCAGTGCGATCACGTCTGCCGCCGGCGAGAAAGGCAGGTCGTTGACCACGGTGGGCACGATGCCGGCTGCCAGCGCCATGCAGGCAAAAATCATGTAGGGGGCGAAGCGGAACAGCGGCGTGGCCTGGTGCGCGATGACCGCATCCTTGTGAAACAGCTTCCTCAGCGTGCGGTAGGGCTGGGTCAGCGGCGGCGCGGCACGCCCCTGCAGCCACGCCCGGCACTGGTTGACCCAGCCCATGAGCAGCGGCGCCAGCAGGATGGCCAGCAGGGTTTGGGCAATTTGCAGAAGGATGCCTGCGCTCATCGTGTAAACACCAGAAGGAAAATCAGGGTGACAAAGCTGTAAATCAGATACCACTGGATGCGGCCATGCTGCAGACGCCCTGCCTGCGACGACAGCCAGTTGGTAATGCGGGCAATGGGCTCGTATAGCAGGAACCAGAGTTTGTCGAGCGAGGCGCCGCGATAATGAGGCTTGCGGTCAAACGGATCGGGTGTCTCCCGCTCAACCCGCATGAACACTTCGAATATCTGCCGGATGGGTTGACCGAAACCTTCTGCGCTGTCCTGCATGCGCGCATCCTCTTCCGCATAACCGCAATCCCATGGATCGGACCTGCGCACCCTGCCGTGGTAAACGCGGCGCACCCACAGGAATGTAAGCAACAGGACAACCACGACCACTGCAAAGAAAATCAGCGGCGCATAACTTGCGCGCTCGGCCGATACCGGCGTAAGCAACAGCCAGTTACCGTCGGCGGGCAAGCGCTGCCCCGTCAGCATGACGATCACCGGCTCGATCCAGCCAATGACCTGGGTCGGCAACAGACCAAGCAGAATGCAGCCTGCCGCAAGCCACAGCATGCCCAGCCGCTCCGGCCAGCTCGCTTCGTGCGACTGCGCCAGCACCTTGTCGCGGGGCTGCCCCAGAAAAATCACACCATAGAATTTCACCATTACATAGGCCGCCAGCGCGGCAGCCAGCGCTACCGTGGCGGCAGCAACCGGAATCACCATATCGAGATAGGGCTGGGTCAGGCCGGGCGTGAACAGGAAAGCCTGCAACAGCAGCCATTCCGACACGAATCCATTGAGTGGCGGCAATCCGGCGATGGCCAGCGCGCCGATCAGGGTCAGCCAGGCCGTCCACGGCATGAAACGCATCAGGCCGCCCAAGTGGCCCATGTGCCGCACGCCGGTGGCATGCAGCACCGATCCCGTGCCTACAAACAGCAAACCCTTGAAGAAAGCGTGATTGAGCGTGTGATACAGCATGGCCGTCATGGCCAGCGCAGCCAGCGTACCCTTGCCGTCAGTGTGGAAAATCAGTGTCAGGCCAAACGCCGCAAGGATGACGCCGATGTTTTCAATGGACGACCAGGCCAGCAGCCGCTTCATGTCCGACTGCACGGCGGCGAAAATCACGCCATAGAGCGCGGTGACCAGGCCCAACGCCAGCGCCAGCGTGCCCCACCAGCCGATCTGCACATTGAGCAGATCGAAGGTCACGCGCAGCAAGCCGTAAATAGCGGTCTTCAGCATCACGCCGGACATCAGGGCAGACACCGGCGAAGGCGCAGCCGGATGCGCTTCCGGCAGCCAGACATGCATGGGCACGAGCCCCGCCTTGGCACCGAAGCCGAACAGCGCCAGCAGGAATACGATCGACGACCAGAACGGCGTCATCTCCGCCAGCCGCATGCTGTTGAACGTGTAATCGCCGTGACCGCCCTGCAGCACGCCAAAGGTGAGCAGCAGTGACACCGCGCCGACATGGGCGATCAGCAGATACAGAAAACCGGCCTGGCGAATTTCGGGAATTTTATGATCGGTCGTCACCAGGAAATAAGATGACAGCGCCATCACTTCCCACGCCACCATGAAAGCATAGGCATCGTCCGCCAGCAGCACGGTCACCATGCCGCCCAGGAACAGGTGATACCACAGGGCCAGCAGTGCGAGCGGTCCCGCCGCCATGCTCCTGAAATAACCCGATGCGTAAATAGTCACACCGAACGCCGCACCGCCCAGCAGCACCATGAAAAAGGCGGACAGGGCATCCAGCCGAAGATGGAAAGGCAGATCAGGCAGGCCGATGGGCAGCACGATGGTGGAGGCTGGCGACAACAGCCCCGCCACCCCGACACCGGCAATAAAAAGCGCGCCCAGCGCGCCCAGCGGAAACACCAGATTGCAGAGCAATGCTCTGGAACCTTGCATCAGCAGTGCGATGAAGCCCAGCCCCATCCAGAAGAGGACAACGCCCCAGGCCCATTGAACGGGTTCGGCAAAATAAGGAGTGGATATTTCCATCATTGCTGCAAGCTTATCGTGCCGGGCTTACCGCGCAAAACAGATCATCCGCCGCGGCTTCGCCCAGCCGTTCGTAAATCGCGGCAATCGCATGATCCTCGGTGGGAAATATGTTGGCCTGGGTGATGACATCAAACAAGCCGGTGGCGCGCATGACATCCAGCACCTGCTTCTTGAGCCCGCTGAACACCAGGGTGATGCCGGCGCCCTTCAACCGGTCCACCAGATGATGAATCACTTCCTCGCCCGAGGCATCGAGCTGGTTGATGCCATCGCCGACGACCAGCACATATCTGGCCTCGGGGTGGTTGGAAACCGCCTCCAGGATGGCATCCTCGAAATAGGCCACGTTGGCGAAATACAGCGAACCGTCGAAACGGATGGCAACCAGATGCCTGCTGGTCGGCAGATCGGGATTGACCTTGAGGTCGCGTAGCGTGCCATCGCCGTGGCGGCCAAGGATGGCAACGCGTGGCGACATGGTGCGATAGAGATACAGGCCCAATGCCAAGCCGGCACCAACCATGATGCCGTTGTCCAGATGTGGCGCAAAGGCAAGCGTGGCGACAAAGGTGACCACGGCCGCAATGCCGTCATGCTTGCTGGCTTCCCAGGCATGCTTCACCGCCTTGAAATTCACCAGGCCGATCACCGCCATGATGATGATGGCGGCCAGCACTGCCTGCGGCAGGTGATACAGCAGCGGCGTCAGGAACAGCAGCGTCAGCAGCACGAACAGCGCGGTAATGACCGACGCCATGCCGGTCTTCGCGCCCGAGTTCATGTTGACCGCGGAACGCGAGAACGAGCCCGAGACCGGAAACGCCTGGGTGAAGCTGCCCACCACGTTGGACAGCCCCTGGCCAATCAGCTCCTGGTTGGGATCAAGCCGCTGCTTGGTTTTGGCGGCAATCGCCTTGGCAATGGAAATGGCCTCCATGAAACCCACCAGCGAAATCACCAGCGCCGCGGACAGCAGCGAGCCCAGCGCATCCAGGTTGAAGCTGGGCATTTGAATGCTGGGCAGGCCCTCGGGAATCCTGCCCACGACCTCGCCGCCGCCCACCAGTTTGAAATCATTGGCGGTAAGCTTGCGCAGCCGGTAGCGAGTCTCATCCACGGTCACATTCTCCGGCACTTTGCCAGCCGGATAAATCGCCAGGGTTGCCCCGCTCGCATCGATGCTGCGCACAACCTGCAGTTGCTTCAGCGCGCCCTTTTCCCTGACGAATGCCTCTTCCGCGGCATGGGCTTCAATCCGCAGCAGACTCAGTTCAGCTTCCATCTGCACCACGCGGATGTTTTCAGCGCCTTCGGTCTTTTGCGTAGCTTTCAATGCCGATGACTTGGCCGCCACCTGTGCATTCAAATCGTCCACCCGCTTCGCGGCAGCCATGCTTTGCTGCACCACGGCCAGCAGTTCAGTATCGGCGATCTGTTCCAGCTTGCCCGCTGCATTCTTTTCAAATCCGATCGCCCACGACAGCACCGTTGTCACCACCACGGCAATCAACACGCCGGGGAGTTTGGGTGCGAATTTTTTGATGCTCCACATGATGGCAATGGCCAGCGCGCCCATCGCCAGTGTCAGCAGGTGCGTGTCGCCGATCTGTTTGACCACGCCAATGATGTCGTTGATGAAATGCTCGGAACGCCCCATCGGCACGCCAAACAGCTTGGATACCTGTGACAGCGCGATGATGATCGCCGCGGCGTTTGTAAAGCCGACGATCACCGGATGCGACAGGAAGTTGACGATCACGCCCAGCTTGAACACGCCCAGCAGCAACTGCACGATACCGACCAGCAAGGCCAGCATGATGGCAAGGGCAACGAATTGTTCCGACCCGGGTGACGCCAAAGTAGCCAGCGACGAAGCAGTCAACAGCGACACCACTGCCACCGGTCCGGTGCCCAGTTGATTTGAACTGCCCCACAATGCCGCTACCGCCACCGGCAGGAAAGCCGCATACAGCCCGAAGTACGCAGGCAACCCGGCCAATTGCGCATAGGCCATGGATTGCGGAATCAGCACCAGCGCGACGGTAATACCGGCCATGAAATCGGCCTTGATGGCGTCACCCTTCAGGGGAAACCAGCGCAGGAAAGGTAGGAATTTATTCAGGGAGGCGGGCATTTCACTATCCAGAGTTTCAGTGTTGTTTCTTCTCGTGCGAAGCGGCGGTTACCAGCGGACATTCCAGGCGTTTCCAGGGGTCGCTGGTGCGATCCTGGGCCAGCGCTTCCCAGCCTTCACGGGAGTCGATCACCACCGCCGCGATATGCTCATGCGCATTGGCGTAATCCACCAGATCGCGCCGCCGCAGGCTGGGCTTCAATTCCAGGCTGAAAGGCAAACCGGCTTCGCGCAACGAATTCAGGAAACTCTCCATCTCCGGCGGCGGCGTCTCGCCAGTGGCAATGACCTGGATTTCCAGATCGGCATCGAGCCGGCGGCAAAGCGCCAGCGCGGACGTCAGCAGACGCGAATCCACGTGCCCTTCGCGCACGGCGAGAAGGACGGTTCGTTGTTTGCCGGGGTGAGTCATTCAGGTAAACCAGTCAGGCACATCACGCATCAAGATGCCTACACATTGCAGCATCCATGCCAGCACAGAGGCGTGCCTGCAAGACTATGTATTTGCACAACAAATCAGGAAAACAGCCCTGTTCCCCGGGCACGCGCCTGTGTTGCATGGAGCAACAGCCTGATCGTTTCCCATGCCAGCCGATCGGTCTGGCTGGCGCTAGCCCTATGTTACAACTGCGTTAAAGGCCGTCTGAGCGAGTGTGTTGCAGCCAACACATACATATTGCAATCCGCAACAATCGCTGGCATTCTCGCACCATGTACTCGTTGCGCCAGAAAGTCACCATTGGTTATTACGCGCTGGCCACCCTCATCGTCGGCCTGTCCCTCTTTGCCTTTTTCGAACTGCGCCTGATTGGCGACAAGATCGTGGCGGGCGGCCGCATTGCCGAATTTTTCGATACCACCCTGGAGATACGCCGGTTCGAGAAAAACTTTTTCCTCTACCGGCAAAAGCAGGATCTGGCCGAAAATAGTGAGTACGTTAACCGGGCGCTGAACCTGCTGGGCGAACACCGCTCAGCCTTCATTTCCTTTGCCGGCATCAAACAGCCCGATGAGCTGGCACGTTCGCTCCAGCGCTATGCCGTGCTCATGGAGACCTACGCCGCCAGCGCACCGCCTGAAACGGAAAAGTTGGAATCCGAAATCCGGCAGGCAGGCAAGGCGATCGTCACCGCCGCAGAGTCGATCGCACAGGCAGAACGCCTCGGTTTGCAGGCATCACTGAACCGGCACCGGCAGGTGCTGCTGGGCTCCATCGTGTTTCTGGTGGCAGTGGCGGTGGGAATCGGCCTGCTGGTGTCCAGGCGCGTGGCCCGTCCGCTCCAGCGCCTCGAAGAAGACATGGCTGCCGTGGCAAGCGGCAAGCTTACCCGGCTGCAACAGGCATCGTCCGACCGTGAAATCGCTTCCCTCACCCAGGCTTTCAACCAGGTGATGAGCGAACTGGAACTGCGGCAGCAGCAATTATTGCGTGCCGAGAAACTGGCCGCGCTCGGCACGCTGCTGTCCGGCGTGGCGCATGAACTCAACAATCCCCTGTCCAACATTTCCACTTCCTGCCAGATATTGCTGGAAGAAGGCGAGACCGCCGACCCTGCCCTGCGCCATGACCTGCTGGGCGAAATCGACGCCCAGACCCTGCGTGCGCGCAACATCGTGCGTTCGCTGCTGGACTTCGCCCGCGACCGCGACACCCGGCACGAAGTCCTGTCGCTCGCGCCGCTCATCGACGAAACCCTGCGCTTCATTAAAGGCCAGGTGCCCACCCACGTAGCCGTACAGATCGATATCCCGGCTGGGATCAATGTATTCGGTGACCGGCAGCGCTTGCAGCAGGTTTTTTTGAACCTCATCCGCAACGCGCTGGAAGCCGTGGAGGGCGCGGGACATGTCACCCTCACTGCCCGGCAGCACATGGCAGGCCGGGACGACCCCGCCGGGAAAAAACTTCTCGCTTTCGGACGCTGCGCCAGTACGGGCGAAGTCGTCGACATCGAAGTGCGTGATGACGGTCACGGCATTCCCGCGGAGCTGCTGCCGCGCATCTTCGATCCCTTCTTCACCACTAGGGATGTGGGCAAGGGATCGGGGTTGGGGCTGTTTATCGCCTTCGAAATAATTGAAGAACACGGCGGCTGCATCGCCGTGGAAAGCGAGCCCGGCAAGGGCACCGCTTTTCATGTCCGCCTGCCTGCCACTGCAATGAATCAGTAACTCGGGAGTAATACATGACCGCCGGAAAACTGCTGATCGTGGACGACGAAAAAGTCGCCATGAAAAACCTTGAACACGTGATGAAGAAGGAAGGCTATGCCGTGACCGCATCGCAAAGCGGTACCAATGCCCTGACACTGCTGGAAAAACAGCCCTTCGATGTGGTGCTCACCGACCTGCGCATGGAAAAGGTCGATGGCATGCAAATCCTCAAGCGCTGCCGCGAAAGCCACCCGGATACCGAAGTCATCCTCGTCACCGGCTACGCCACGCTGGAGAACGCCGTCGAAGCGATGAAACATGGTGCCTTCTACTACATTGCCAAGCCCTACCGGCTGGAAGAAGTGCGCAAGGTCGTCGCCGAGGCGCTGGAAAAAATCCGCCTCAAGCGCGAAAACCGCAGCCTCAGGGAACAGGTGGAAAGCTATCAGGGCAAGGTGCGCATCCTGACCCAGGACGCCGCCATGCAGCACCTGCTGGACATGGCGCGTCAGATTGCACCCACCGACTGCAACATTCTCATCACCGGCGAATCCGGCACCGGCAAGGAACTCTTCGCCCGTTACCTGCACCACCACAGCCGACGCAATGCGGGCCCATTCCTGGCGGTGAACTGCGGCGCCTTCAACGAGGAACTGCTGGCCAACGAACTCTTCGGCCACGTCAAGGGCGCCTTCACCGGCGCCCACGCCGACAAGAAGGGATTGCTGGAAGCTGCTTCAGGCGGCACGCTGTTCCTGGACGAGATCACCGAAATGTCGCCCGCCATGCAGGTCAAACTGCTGCGCGTCATCCAGGAAAAAGAAGTACTGCCTCTGGGCGCCACCAAACCCGTGAAAATCGATGTGCGCTTCATCGCCGCCACCAACCGTGACGTACAGGAGATGGTCAAGGCAGGCGGCTTCCGCCAGGACCTCTACTTCCGGCTCAACGTCGTCAACCTGCACATCCCGTCCCTGAGCGCACGCAAGGAAGACGTGCCGCTGCTCGCCCATCACTTCCTGCTCAAGCACGCTGCCCTCATGAACAAGGACGTCACCGAACTCGCGCCCGACACCCTCGACCTGCTCAAGGCCTACGACTTCCCCGGCAACGTGCGCGAACTGGAAAACATCATCGAGCGCGGCGTCGCCCTCGCCAACAGTTCCAGCATCGAACCCGCCCACCTGCCCGACGACCTGCGCGAACTCTCCATCCGCACCTTCCGCAAAAAGGGCGGACGCATCCCCACGCTGGAAGAACAGGAACAGGACTACATCAACTGGGTGCTGCAGGAGTCCGGCGGCAACCAGACGCTTGCCGCGCAGACCCTGGGCATCGACCGCGTATCGCTATGGCGCAAGCTGAAGCGGTATGAGGTGGAGAAGGCTTAGCGGTACTTCTTTAATCACCTCAAATCAAAACTCATTCCGTATCCGCTTGTAGCCCTTGACCAGTTCGTTGTTGGCCTGAGTCACGCTTTCCGAGAAATTGCTGACATCCGGCGTCACGCGCTCGATGCTGTCCAGATCCGCATTGGACCGGATATTGGCCGTCGAGGGGATGTAAAAGCTGTGCGGAACCTCGCAGCCTTCCACGACGGAGTTGTGGCGGATGACCGAATGGCTGCCGACGGTGCAATTGAAGAGCACGGAGTTGAAGCCGACAAAGACGTGATCGCCCACCACGCAGGGGCCATGGACGATGGAGCGGTGGGCAATTGACGTGCCGCGCCCGATGATTACGCCGCCCCCCGCCTTGCAGTGAATCACCACACCATCCTGGATGTTTGAATTGGCGCCGATGACGATGGGTTCCATGCCACCCCGGTCATTGACCTCGTCCGCCCGTATTACGGCGTAGGGTCCGATAAACACGTTTTCCTCGACGATGATCTTGCCACACAGGATGGCGGTGGGGTCGACGAAGGCGGTTTCGTGAACCTGGGGGATGTCTCCATTGGGATTACGGCGAATCATAAAAACCTCGATCTGGCTCCTGCCCGTCCCCCGGAACAGCCAGGCGGCTTCCGGAAAACCGGCTGGAAATGCTAGAATGTTGCGTTTTTCAATATGTCTGTTGCAATAGACATCGGCATCATTTTCCATCAGGGCGGCCCTCATGTACACCAATAAATGGTTTCTGCGTTTATTCCCTTTCCTTTCCTGGTTTCCCATCAATTCCGTGGTCCTGCGCGGTGACGTGATGGCAGGCATTACCGGCGCGCTGGTGCTGGTGCCCAAAGCGATGGCATATGCACAACTGTCCGGCCTGCCGGTGTATTTCGGTCTATACACTGCTTTCGTGCCAGCCATTCTTGGCGCGCTATGGGGGTCTTCGCGCCAGTTGGCCACAGGGCCGGTGGCAATCATTTCCCTGATGACGGCCGCCGCGCTGGCGCCGTTGGCGGTGCCCATGTCGGAAGACTACATCGGCCTGGCGCTGCTCTTGACCCTGATGGTCGGCATCATCCAGTTTGGCCTGGGCGTGCTGAAATTGGGCACGATCGTCAATTTCGTTTCCCATCCTGTCATTCTTGGTTTCATGAACGCGGCAGCGATCATCATCGCGTTGTCGCAGCTGGACATGCTGCTGGGCATCCCCAAGGGACGCAGTGATTCCTTCCTGAAGGATATCTGGGAAATGATCACCTACCTGCCGCATACGCATCTGCCCACGCTTGCCATGTCGGTATTTGCACTTGTTCTGATGCTGGTGCTGAAAAAGATCAAGGTACTGTCCAAGCCCAGCGTGCTGATTGCGGTGATTATTACCACCGTCGTCAGTGCAGCCATCGGTTTTGCGCACAAATCCAAAGGCACACCGGATGCCATCGCCGACCCGGCGGCACGGGAGCTGGTGGCAAGCTACGCCCAGGCGCAGGCTCGCATCAATGACATCAAGGCCGGCACAACCGCCAAATCGGTTCAACTGCGCGCGCTGGAAAAAGCCCACGATGCACGTGGCGCGGCTGAAATAAGCTACCAGATCGATCTAATGAATCTTGAAGCCGACGGCCTGGAAAAGCAGAACAAGGAACGCATGGGTTTCATCCGCAAGCTCAACTTCGAGCGCGCCGATGCGCCGGAAGACCAGTCCTCCACACTGTACCTTGAAGGCAAGGTACCCGCCGGCGTAAAAACCGACGGCCATCACTGGCACATCAAGAAAATCGAGGATGGCAAGATGGGTCTGACCGGCGGCGGCGACGTGGTCGGCAACATTCCGGCCGGCCTGCCTTCCCTCCGCATTCCGGCGCTGTCTTTCGACGCCTTTACCCAACTGTTTGCCGCCGCGCTGATCATTTCGCTGGTGGCATTCATGGAATCCATTTCCATGGCCAAGGCGCTGGCCGCGCAAACCAAGCAGCGGCTGGATCCCAACCAGGAACTGATCGGCCAGGGCGTCGCCAACATGGGCGGCTCATTCTTCCAGGCCTATCCGGCCACGGGTTCGTTCACCGGTTCGGCAATCAATTTGCAGGCGGGGGCAACAACAGGCTTTGGCATGGTGTTCAACGGACTGTTTGTCGCGGTAACGCTTTTATTCCTTACGCCATACCTCTATCACCTGCCCAAGGCCACCCTGGGCGTCATCATCCTGCTGGCCGTTGCCAGCCTGATCACACCCGACGCAATCAAACATGCCTGGAAAGCCAACAAGGCTGATGGAATCGTGGCCATCGTCACCTTTGCCGTCACGCTTATCGCTGCTCCACACCTGGACAAAGGCATCATGATCGGCGCCGGCCTGGCGCTGGGCTTGTTCCTATACCGCACCATGAAGCCGCGCGTCGCCCAGTTGGGCCGCTATGCTGACGGCACCCTGCGAGATGTGAAAGTGAACCCGGATTTGCCTACCAGCGAGCATGTGATTGCCATGCGCTTTGACGGGCAACTGTACTTCGCCAATGTGTCCTATTTCGAGGACGCCATCCTCGAAGCCGTATCGGAAAAGCCCAAGGCAAAATATGTCCTGGTAGTGGGCGACGGCATCAATAATCTGGACGCCACCGGCGAAGAAGTCATCAAGCACCTGCACGAACGCCTGCATGAAAGCGGCATCACCCTCGTGTTCTCCGGTCTCAAGAAACAGGTGCTGGACGTGATGCGCAACACCGGCCTGTTCGAAGAAATCAGCCAGAAGCATATTTTTGCCAATGAAGACCAGGCACTTGCCGCCATTTACGAATGGCTGGGCGAAGAAGGCAAGGACGATCTGTTCTGCAACGTGCCCGCTCAAGCCCTGACACATTCGGGATCAATGAGCGGAATGACTACCAAACCGGCCTGATTCAGCCGGCTACAAAAAAATGCCCCGCAGTTTGCGGGGCATTTTTACATCATTCAGGCCTGAGCCAGCGTCCGGTTGTGCTTTTCGGATCGGGCGTTTTTCAGCCAGGCATGGAAGGCGTCATACATCACCATGCCGTGTTTGAGCATTTCATGGTCGTCCTGATACATGGCCGACAAACCCAGTGACATTGCCAGCAAACCGGGGCATTGTGGCGCCAGTTCCGGCCGTCCGGTATCGGCGCCGCGCACAATCACTGCCAGATCGTGCAATACGGGATCGGTAAGCTTGTGCAGCTTCAGGAACGCATCAAAGCTGCAAAATTCACCAACGTGACCGTATTCAACGCCGGGAATGTCATAGGGAATCGCACCGGTTTGCTCGGCAACCTTAAGCACCTCGCCAGCAGGCACATAGAGAAATTCCGCGTCCCTGTCGATGAACCGTGCTATCAGCCAGGGGCAGGCGATACGGTCGATCTTTGGGCGCTCGCGCGTCACCCATTTCATTTGGCTGACACCTTGCCACCCACGGCCTTGTAGCCCTCGATGCCACCCTCAATGAAGCGTGCCTTGATGCCTTCGGCCTGCAAACGGTCAACAACGCTGTTGGACACAGCGCCGCCCCGCACGCAATAAATCACTACGTCCTGAGTCTTGGGCAGGGCGCCAATCCATGCGTCGATCTTCTCCGGATTTTTCCAGAATGCACCGGGGATGGTTTCGTTCGAAGCGGCGAAATCAGCCTCGCGCCTCACATCCAGCACCAGCGCGTCATCGGGATTCAGGTTTTCGGGTTTGATGGTGCGTTCCATATTTCTTCCTTACATGAGCAATGAGTAAATCAATCCAAGCAGTGCGCACACGCCGATCACCTTCATGATGTCGGCCTTGTACTTCCACAACGCGACGAAAGCGGCAATGGCAACAATGACCGGGAACCATTCAAACGGGCCCCTGAATGGCGCATCCGCCATAGCCTGCGGCCAGAAGGTATGCCAGGCAAAGAACACTGCCAGGTTCAGCACCACGCCAACCACGGCTGCGGTAATACCGGTTAGCGGCGCGGTGAATTTCAGTTCGTTGCGCGTTGCTTCCACCAGCGGACCACCCACCAGGATGAACAGAAAGGATGGCAGGAAGGTGAAGAAAGTCGCCACGGCCGCGCCCGCCAGCCCTGCGGCAATGGAATTATCAAAGACCTGCTTGGCCACGCCACCCAGATAGCCCACCCAGGTCACCACCATGATGAGCGGCCCCGGCGTGGTTTCGCCCAACGCCAGGCCATCCATCATCTGCGGGCCTGTCAGCCAGCCGAAATGTTCCACGCCGCCTTGATAAACATACGGCAGCACGGCATAAGCCCCGCCAATGGTGAGGAAGGCCGCCTTGGTGAAAAACATGCCCATGTCAGCCAGCGCCTGGTCGCCACGCAATACGAGCATGGCAGCCAGCCAGATCAATAGGAAAACAGCGAGCTTGATTGCCAGCCTGGACCAGGAGAATTTTGCATGGGCCGGCGTGGGCGTGTCGTCGTCGATGATGGCAGGGCCATATTCCTTGCTGCTGGCGCCATGACCGCCGCCGCCCTTGAACTTGGCAGGCATGAGCTTGCCGCCGATGGCGCCCAGTATCGCAGCCGCCAGCACGATCCACGGAAAGCCGATGTCGAATACGAAGATGCCGATGAAGGCCAGTGCCGCCAACCCCCACAGCACTTCATTTTTCAGCGCACGCGAACCGATGCGCCACGCGGCGAACAGCACCACCGCCACCACCGCAGGCTTGATGCCGTAAAAGATTCCCTGCACCAGCGGGACATCACCCCAGGCGAGATAAATCCCCGCCAGTAGCGAAAGCAGGAAAAACGCAGGCAGGAAAAACAGCACGCCCGCGATGATTCCACCCCGGATGCCGTGCATCAGCCAGGCGATATAAATGGCCAACTGGGTCGCTTCAGGCCCCGGCAGCAGCATGCAGTAATTGAGCGCATGCAGGTAGCGATGTTCGGAAATCCAGCGGCGTTTTTCCACCAGTTCCTGATGCATCATCGAGATTTGCCCGGCCGGGCCGCCAAAACTGATGAAGCCGAGTTTGAGCCAGTATTTGAATGCTTCGCCCAGCCTGACGGGCTCAGGGGCTGTTTTAGATACGGTGTCCACGAATAATTCTCCAAATGGATTTTGGTTATCAAAAAGCCAAGCTTGGACGGGACACCGTCTTGCTGAAATTCTTCAGGTAGCCGGGGGCTGGCGCCCCGACGAAGGCGGATTATAACGGAAAGTGGCGGCTACACGCCAAGGTGTTTATCAAGCTGGGCGCTGAGTTCAGCGAAATCCAGCTCTCCGGTTTTCTTTTCGATAATACGGCCGTCCTTGCCGATAAGAAAACTCGTTGGCGTCAGGTTCACCTCGCCAAATGCACGGACGGCCTCGCCCTTGATGTCGAGCGCAACGGGGAAAGGCAGTTGCCTGTCCTGCGCAAACTTCAGCACGTAATTCGGCGGGTCGTAAGGCATGGCCACGGCGATGACTTCAAAACCTTTGCTCCGGTATTGGTTGTAGACATCGATCATGCCCGGCATTTCACGAACGCAACCGGCACACGTCGTCGCCCAGAAATTGACCAGCACAACCCTGCCGCGCAGATCATTGAGCGCGATTGTTTCACCCGCAATGGTTGAAAAGCTTGAAGCGGGCGCCCGCGTCTTGCCGGTCAGCGCGGAAATCGCTGCACCGCCAATCAGGATGGCAAACAGCGCACTCAGCAGGAACCGGGCTTTTGTCACAAGTAGGCGCGCTTCAGCCTGATGTAATGCTCGGCCGAATAGTTGAAATAGGCCAGCTCTTCCAGGGTGAGTTCGCGCACCATCTTGGCGGGCCTGCCGAGATAGAGATAACCGGACTCCAGAGTCTTTCCTTCCGGCACCAGCGAGCCCGCGCCCAGCAGCACATTTCGCTTGATGACGGCCCTGTCGAGGATGATGCTGCCCATGCCGATCAGGCATTCGTCTTCAATCGTGCAGGCATGCAGGATGACGCTGTGGCCCACCGTGACCCGGTCGCCGATGACCAGTGGGCCGCCGGCAGGATCGGCTTCGCTTTTGTGCGAGACATGCAGCACCGAATTGTCCTGGATGTTGGTGCCCGCGCCGATGCGGATCGAGTTGACGTCTCCGCGAATGACCGCACCAGGCCAAACGGAAGCATTTTCGCCTAGCATGACTTCGCCAATGACGGTGGCGCGCGGATGCACCCAGGCGCCAGGGGCAAGCTCGGGAGTCAGTCCATTGAAAGCGCTGATTTCTGTAACCATGGTCAATACAGGGTTGAATTGCCGGAAGATCAACCAATTATAATGATTCAGCCCGTCTTCTCTGCATTGAGACTTCCATTCATCCGAGGTATTGAACATGAACCCATTGCTCGATTTTTCCGGTCTGCCGCATTTCTCGGACATTCGTCCTGAGCATGTCAGTCCCGCCGTCGATGAGCTGCTGACAGTCTGCCGGGAAACCGTTGCCCGCTGCGTTGAGGAGAATACCGCCGCCACCTGGGCGGATTTTGTCGCCCCCATGGAAGACGCCAATGAAAGTCTGTCGCGCGCCTGGGGCCAGGTCTCCCACCTGCACAGTGTGATGGATTCGCCTGAACTGCGCGAGGTCTACAACGCCAACCTGCCAAAAATCACTGAATACTATGCCGAGCTTGGACTGCACGAAGGCCTGTTCAAAAAGTTCAAGGTACTGAGAAACGCGGCAGCTTACGACACACTGAATGCCGCGCAAAAGAAAATCGTCGAAAACGAACTGCGCGATTTCCGCCTGG
>CAYOJA010000022.1:0-29948 GCA_964404175.1 uncultured Thiobacillus sp.
GCCACGCGCAAACTGTTTCCCGTGGCCAACACGCCGGAAAAAATCCTTGCCCTGGGCGAGGAAGGCCTGCGTGACTACATCAAGACCATCGGCCTGTACCAGAGCAAGGGCAAGCACATCATCCAGACCTGCCGCATCCTCATCGACGAGCACGGCAGCGAAGTCCCCGCCGATCGCGAATCGCTGGAAAAGCTGCCCGGCGTTGGCCGCAAGACTGCCAACGTGATTCTTAATACCGCATTCGGCCAGCCCACCATCGCCGTCGATACGCACATCTTCCGCGTGGCCAACCGCACAAAACTTGCGCCCGGCAAGACCCCGCTGGAAGTGGAAAAAAAGCTGCTCAAGTTCGTGCCCGACGAATTCAAGAAAGACGCCCACCATTGGCTGATCCTGCATGGCCGCTATACTTGCATTGCGCGCAAGCCAAAATGCAATGAGTGTGTCATTGCGGATTTGTGTGAATACCCAACCAGCCAAAGACCGATATGATTGTTTCCGAATTCAGTACCGGCACGCCAACTCCCGAGCTGGTCGCCGACATGTTGCAGACCGCGCTGCAGAAATCCGGCGCCGACCATGCCAACAGCGTGCTGCTGTTTCTTACGCCCCACTTCACCAGCAAGGTGCTGTCCGTATTGCAGTCAGCCACGCGCGTCAGCCGCTGTCTTCAGGTATCCGGCAGCATCGTCTCCAGTATCCTGACCGATACGGCCAGCAGCCAGGGCCGGCCGGCGTGCGCCGCGCTGGTGTTCACCGGGGCGCATGCCTTCCAGACCGGCAGCGGGCCGGCGTGCGAATGCTGGTTTGGCCACACGCCGCCGCAAAAACTGGAAAGCACCATCGGCGCACTGATCTCGCCGCCGGGCGGCCCGGCCTTTCCGGCATGGCGTAGCGGCCGGCTCTCGCCCACCCAGCAGGTGTGCGTCAATTTACCCGGAATGCAGGCCGACGGCTTCCTATCGCAAGGCGCGCAGGCGCTGACCGCGCCGCTGCCCGTCAGCGAAAACTACGGCCAGGATCTCGTCGCGCTCGGCAGCCAGCGCGCGCTGCCCATGCTGGCGCGCGAGCTGCCGGTCGAGTGGCGCGCCCTGCCCGACATCCCCATCAACCGGCTGGCCGCCGGCCTGGTGGAAGGCAACCCCGAGGACGCCATCCCGCAGGGGCGCTTCCGTCTGTTGCCCATCCAGGGCACCAACGCCGTCACCCAGACCGTGACGCTTTCCGAAACGCCGCCGCCGCATAGCTGGATTTTCTGGGCGCAAATGCAGCCCGACCATGCCGAGCGAAATTTGCGCCAGCATCTCATCCCCTTGCAGGAACGCAGCTTCGATCCGCTGTTCGGCCTCGTCGTCTCCACCCGCCTGCGCGGGCTGTCGCTGCCCGACCAGGAGAACCGCGACCTCGCCCTGCTGCGCAAAACCTATCCCGGCATGCCCTTCATCGGCATCCAGGCCGATAACGTATTGAGCAAGGCCGAGGAAGGCCAGATGGCCCCCTACCCGTTTGCGCTGGCGCTGACCGTCTTCAATCAGGCCTGATCCGCGTCAGCCATGTTCAACCCCAGCCGCGATCAGGTCCGGCAATTCTTTTTCGGCGTGTGGGACAAGTACCGCATCAAACAACCGCTGGAAGGCGCGGAAACCCTCGCGCTCGCCATCATCCTCGACCACCCCGAATACCACGGCGTGCTGGAAAATCCCGACCGCCACCAGGACCGCGACTACCTGCCCGAACAGGGCGAAACCAATCCCTTCCTGCACATGAGCATGCACCTCGCGCTGGCCGAGCAAGTCTCCATCGACCAGCCGCCCGGCATCCGCGATCTGCTTGAGCAACTCTCCAACAAACTCGGCGAACGCATGGCAGCCGAACACGCCGCCATCGACTGCCTCGCCGAAATGATCTGGCAGGCGCAACGACAGGGCACGGCTTACGATGCGGGGCTTTATTTCGAGTGCCTGAAGAAGAGGCTAGCTTAGACCATTGGTTGTATTGCGTAGATGCGCGAATGCTGTAATGTTTGATTTGATTTCTTGTTCAAGCTTGATCAAATAAATTCAGGGTCAACAATGAAAATATTTACATTTCTCTTTCTTTCTAGCCTCACTACGTACATAAATGCATCTGACCCCATCGTGGGAAAATGGAGAGATAAAAATGCTAATTGGGAAATATATGAATTTAATTCTAATCAAGACTTCAAATACGAGTACTCCAGAATTTCATCCGGATTAACAAAAATAGGTGTATGGGAATTGGGTTCATGGAAGATAGCCAAGCCCAATGGTAGTAAGGAGGAATGTGGCTTAATGATTTATGTCGATGGTGCTGAATGTTGTTTTGAATACAAGTTCATTGCTGGCAACTTAGTAATGTCAGTAAAGCATGTAGCCTCTTCATCTAGTTCATTTTTATGTGGGAATAAGGTGTTAGTGAAAAATTGGTACGATTAATTTTTTTCGAAACAAAGGCAAATCAAAAAAAGAGAATAGGAAGGGTCAGCATCGTAATACTGCCTTCACCTTCATGCCAAACACACGAATTAAACAATGCGCACTTCCCTGATTTCCATTGCAGTATTGGCTATGTCTATGGTTACTGTGCCTTTAGCCACGGCGGAGGGCTTTAGCTCGGACTCGAAGCGATTCGGCAACCCGAAGATGGACATTGTCATCACTGAGTCCGCGCGCCAGGCAAGAACCTCGGTACTGGATATCCGGATCAATTCCGTTGGGTCTTCGGTGGGTTCGTCATTCTTCATCGTGTGCAGTTTGCGCGATCTGGCCCGGCAGCGCGGCAATTACCGGCATATCGTCAAGGTTGAGGAAAAACCTCGCCGCAACCAGATGCTGGTGGGCTTTCTCGATGACGCCGGCGAGCCTGTGGAAAAACTCGACGCGCGTTTTGCCGGACAGCAGGTGATCGATCTCGAACAGTTCGCCCCCATTTGCGAGCAAATGAAATGAAGGAAACCCTGGTTCCCGGCATCAGGTACGAACACAAGTTCATGGTACCTGCTTCAAAAACCGTTCCTGCGCTGTATCCCGAGTCGGAGGAATTCGTGGCCATGCCCGAGGTGTTTGCCACGGGCTTTCTGGTCGGTTTTCTGGAATGGGCCTGCATCAAGGCCGTGAACCCGCATCTGGACTGGCCCAATGAACAAACGGTCGGCACGCACATCGACGTGAGCCACGAAGCGGCCACGCCGCCGGGGCTGGAGGTGACGGCGACGGTTGAACTCATTGTGGTTGAAGGCAGGAAGCTGGTGTTTGCCGTGGAAGCACACGATGGCGTGGACGTGATCTCGCGCGGACGGCATGAACGCTTTGTGATCAACAAGGAAAAGTTCGATGCCAAGGTGGGCGCGAAGAAAAGGCCCTGACTGGGAAGCTGGCACAAAAAAACGGCCGGTTGAACCGGCCGTTTGCATTTCCTTCTCATTGAACGCTTTAGTACTTCAGGTTCAGCCCCTTCTGCTTGGCAAAGAAAGCCGCCAGGTCTTTCATGTCCTGATCTGACAGATTGGTGACCTGTCCGGACATGATGGGGTTCTTGCGCTTGCCGGCCTTGTAGGCTTTCAGCGAATGGTAAAGATAATCCTCATGCTGGCCGGCCAGTTTGGGAAAGCTGGGGGTGGGGCTGTTGCCGTCCGGGCCGTGGCAGGCCGCGCAGGTTGCGGACTTGGCCTTGCCGGCCCCGGCATTGCTGCCCGCATGCGCAGGCAGGGCAAAGGCAATTGCCAGCGCCAGCCCAATCAGGGTCTTTGTGTTTTTCATTGACTGTCTCCCTTGGATTATTTGCTTGGACCGCTGTAGGACGAGGCGTAGTACGCGGCCAGATCTTCCATGTCCTTGTCGGACAGGCTGGCGGCAATACCTACCATGCTGGGATGCTTGCGTTCCCCTGTCTTGTATTGTTTGAGCGCAGCCATGAGGTACTCGGCGTGCTGCCCGCCCAGTTTGGGCACCTTGTAAACTTCGGGATAGGCGGTTCTCCAGCCCGGCAGGCCGTGACAGCCGGCGCACATGGAATTCTTGTTCCGGCCCGCAACCGGATCGCCAGCTGCCTGTACCGACAAACTCGCGGCGCAGGCTAGCGCCGCAGCCACTGCGGTGAAGTGTGTTGCTTTCATAGTCCTCTCTCTCATCATGGTGGGTGTTATAATTTTCAAGGTCTGATGCCTTGTCGAATTCCTTGTTTGACAGGCATTTTATGCCCATGCGGCAAATTGCCGCAACCGGTTGCGGCGCATTTCTTTGGCCCTTCCGCAAACGCTGATCCCCCGCCAAATTGATGCGATTCGACGCTTCCGCCTGCCCGCTCTGGCTGTACAAGTTCCTGCCCTTTTTGCGCTGGTGGCCGATGGTCGACCGCGCCAGTCTGAAAGCGGACGGACTGGCCGGGCTGACCGGTGCGGTCATCGTGCTGCCGCAGTCGGTGGCATTTGCCATCATTGCCGGGTTGCCGCCGCAGTATGGTCTGTACGCCGCCATGGTGCCGACCATCATCGCCGCGCTGTTCGGCTCAAGCCGGCATCTGGTTTCCGGCCCCACCACCGCCATCTCGATCGTGGTGTTCGCGTCGGTCAGCCCGCTGGCCGAACCCGGTTCGCCGCAATTCATCAGTCTGGTGCTGACGCTGACCTTTCTGGCCGGTCTGTTCCAGCTCGCCATGGGGCTGGCCCGATTGGGCGCGCTGGTCAACTTCATTTCCCACACCGTCATCATCGGTTTTACCGCGGGCGCCGCCATCCTGATTGCCGCGAGCCAGGTGAAAAATTTCTTCGGCCTGGACATTCCACGCGGCGCGCATTTTCATGAAGTGCTGGCCCATCTGTTCACGCATCTGGGGGATATCCATCCGTGGGTAACGGCGGTTGCGGTCGTCACGCTGCTGAGCGGAATTCTGGCGAAAAGATTCCTGCCGAAACTGCCCTACATGATCATTGCCATGGTGATCGGCAGTGTGTTCGCCTATGCGCTCAACCAGAGGTATGGCGTGGACAGCACCGGCATCCGCACGGTGGGCGCGTTGCCTGCCGGGCTGCCACCTCTGTCGGTGCCGGACTTTTCCATCGCCGCCATCAAGCAGACTTTCTTCAGCGCGCTGATCATCACCATCCTGGCGCTTACCGAAGCGGTTGCCATTGCGCGCTCGGTGGCCATCAAATCGGAACAGACCATCGACAGCAATCAGGAATTCGTCGGCCAGGGGCTTTCCAATATTTTCGGCAGCTTTTTCTCGGGCTACGCCAGCAGCGGCTCGTTCAACCGCAGCGGCGTGAATTATTCCGCCGGGGCGAAAACACCGCTGGCGGCCGTGTTTTCAGCCATCTTCTTGCTCATACTCCTGCTGGTTGTCGCGCCGCTGGTGGCCTACCTGCCCATCGCGGCCATGGCCGGCGTGCTGATCCAGGTAGCCTGGGGGCTGATCGACTTTCATCACATCGAGGAAATCATCCAGCGGCATCGCAAGGAAACCATCGTGCTCGCCACGACTTTCTTCGGCACGCTGGTCGATCTGGAAAAAGGCATTTTCCTCGGCATCATTGTTTCGCTGGTGTTCTATCTGTACCGTACCTCGCGTCCCAGCCTCCGGCCGCTGGCGCCGATCGCGGCGGAGAAGTTCAATCCCAACCGCAAATTCATCGCCAAAGGGGCAGACGCACCCGGCTGTCCGCAAATGGAAATGGTGCGCATGGAAGGCTCGATTTTCTTTGGCGCGGTCGAACACGTTCAGCTGAGTCTGCGGCATATCGATGAATACGACCCCGCGAAAAAACATGTAATGATTTTTTCCCGTGCGGTAAATTTCATCGATCTGGCTGGCGCTGAAATGCTGGCAGGTGAAGCCCGGCGCAGGCAGAAACTGGGCGGTGGCCTGTATCTGGTCGGCGTGCAGCCCGGCTTTTGCTCCATGCTGCGCGAGGGCGGACAAGTTGACCATGTCGGACAGGAAAACATATACGGCAGCAAGGGCCAGGCGATTTCCGCCATCTATCCCAAGCTCGACAGCGAGATTTGCCGAACCTGCACGGCACGTATTTTCACCGAGTGCGATGTCGCGCTACCCAACGGGGAAAAACGCTGATGGGAAACCGGCTTTCAAAAATCACCACCCGCACCGGCGATGATGGCACCACCGGCCTGGCGGACAACACAAGAGTGGGCAAGGATCACCCGCGCGTGGAAGCGATGGGCGAAGTGGATGAGCTCAACAGCCATATCGGATTGCTGCTGACTGAAACACTGCCCGATGAAATCCGCGTGTTGTTGACCCAGATTCAGCAGCACCTGTTCAATTTCGGCGGCGAACTGGCCATGCCCGGCTTCAACGGCATCTCGGAAGAAAAGGTTTCCCTGCTTGACGAGGCCATTGACCACTATAACGCCGGCCTGGCACCACTCAAGGAGTTCATCCTGCCCGGCGGCACCCGCGCGGCCGCGCAAGCCCATGTCTGCCGGACGGTCTGCCGTCGCGCCGAACGCCGGCTGATTGCATTGAGCAAGAACGAACCCGTGCCGCCCTTGCTGATGCAGTATCTCAACCGTCTGTCCGATCTGCTGTTTGTGCTGGCGCGCGTGCTGAATCATGGCAACGAGCCAGTGATGTGGGAAAAGGGAAAATAAAAAAAGCGCAGAACATCTCTGCGCTTTTTCTGGCATGACGGTTGTCTTTCAGCGATAGCCTCGCATCATCAGCATTTGCATCAGATCGAGCCGCTTTTCCAGTTCGTCGATGCGGTCTTCAAGCGCCGCTGCTTTCGGGCAGCCGCCATCGCCGTGCCCCATGTGGCCGCCACCCATGCCGCCTTTCTTGCACTGGCATCCGCCCATGCCGCCGCCATGGCCTTGATGGTCGCCGCCCATGCCCTTCTTCTTGCATTTCTCGCAGCCACCCTTGCCCATGGTCGAGGGCTCGATTTCGGCCAGCCCCTGTGGCGGCGTCTCTTGAGTCTGGGCTTCGGCTGCGGGCGCGGCACCTCCATGGTGTTCATGCCCCTGCGCGAAGGCGGATGCTGACAAGGCAAGGAAAGCAACAAACAGTATTGAACTCGCGGTTTTCATGGCATGTCTCCTGAAGTTTCTGGTCGTTTATGTTCAAACGGCATCATTCCATTTTCATCGAGCCGTTCAAGCTCGATGAAGATTAAGCCTGAATCCGGCTTGAATCAAGCTGGAAGAACATGGGCTCCATGAAACTTCAGCGTCGCCCGAAGCGGCGGACCTGCTTCATAACTGATGCGCGTGAAGCCCGCGGTGGGTACCTCGATCCGGTAGGCATGGGCCAGTGGAATATACAGGCCATGCGCCATGACCATGCGAATGACTCCGGCATGACAGATCACCAGAACATGTTCATCCGTGCAGGATTGAAGCAATGATTCGACGCCGGCTGCGACACGGGTGAAAAAATCCGCCAGCGGCTCGGCGCCTGCCGGCCGGGCATTGACCGGGTCTAACTTGAAGCGCGGCAGTTGTTGAGGATTTTCTTCATTGAGTTGAGCGGCAGACTTGCCTTCCCACGCGCCAAAGCCGACCTCTTTCAACCTGTCATCGAAGGACAACGGCAACTGGTGACTTTCAGCCAGTTCCTCGGCAAAGGCGCGGCAGCGCAAAAGCGGCGAAGATGCAATGCGCGACCAGGGCCGATGTTCGCCCACCGATGCGCGCATCTGCGCCCAGCCTTTTTCCGACAGCGGGTCGTCGATCTGCCCTCGATATCTGCGGCCGCCGACGGGTTCGCCGTGGCGCATGAAATCGAGGGTTGTCGCCATTACAACCGAACCAGGTTGTCTCGGTGGATCAGTTCCGGCTCGTCCACATATCCCAGCAGCGATTCGATTTCCGAGGTGGGTTTGCCGGCAATGCGGCGCGCTTCGGCGGCACCGTAGTTGACGAGGCCGCGGGCGATTTCATGGCCCTCGGCATTGACGCAGGCAATCACTTCGCCGCGCTCGAATTCGCCTTCGACCGACTTGACGCCGACCGGCAGCAGACTTTTTCCGCCAGCGGCCAGTGCTTTGGCCGCACCATCATCAAGAACAAGCCTGCCGCGCATCTGGAGATGATCCGCCATCCATTGCTTGCGCGCGGCCAGCGTTGCCTCCTGCGCAGTGAGCTGGGTGCCGATCAGTTCGCCCTGCGCCATCCGCAGCAGCACGTTTTCCTCCCGCCCCCATGCAATGAGCGTATGCGCGCCGCTTCTGGCCGCGCGTTTTGCCGCCAGTATCTTGGTCAGCATGCCGCCCGTACCCACGTTTGAACCCGCGCCGCCCGCCATGCGTTCCAGCTCGGGATCTCCCGCCCGCGCCTCGTGCACAAACTGCGCGTCGGGATGCCTGCGCGGATCGGCGGTGTACAGGCCTTTCTGGTCGGTAAGAATGATCAGGCAATCGGCTTCGATGAGATTGGTCACCAGCGCGCCGAGCGTGTCGTTGTCGCCCAGCTTGATCTCGTCGGTGGAGACGGTGTCGTTTTCGTTGATGACCGGCACCACGCGCAATTCCAGCAAAGTCAGCAGCGTGGTGCGCGCATTGAGATAACGTGTGCGATCGGCCAGATCTTCGTGCGTGAGCAACACCTGCGCCGCGTGCAATCCGTGCTGGCGGAAAATGCTTTCATAGGCCTGCACCAGACCCATCTGGCCAACGGCAGCGGCCGCCTGGAGCTCATTGAGCGCCTTGGGTCGTTTGCTCCAACCCAGCCGTTGCAGGCCTTCGGCGATGGCGCCGCTGGAAACCAGCACCACCTGTTTGCCGCTTTCCACCAGTTGCGCAATCTGATCCGCCCAGCGCGCCAGCGCGTCATGGTCCAGACCCTTGCCTTCATTGGTAACGAGACTGCTGCCTACCTTGACGACCACGCGCTTTGCAGCGGCCAGCGCGGAAACACTCATCAGAAAAGTCCTCCACCGCCGCCCCGCTTCAGGTTGCGAACACCTTCTTCCGCTTTGCGAATGGCGATGCCATCGGGACAGAAATGATCCTCGAACAGGGCCTTGTGATAGGACAGAAGAGAGCGCAACTTGAAAGGCTCCCATCTGGCTCGTTTGTTCTCGGTCCATTTGCCGTCCGACTGGCCAAAGCCGTAAATCTTGTATTCGCTTGGATCGCAGCGCATGCCCTCGAAATTGATCGTGCGCGCGCCGCTCGGGCTTTCGATGACGATGGTATAGCGGACGATCTGATCGCTGCCCACCGAAACCGAGGCCGTGTCGATCATGAACTTGTTGGGCGTCGCCGAAGAGACATTGAACGCCACCAGGTTTTCGTTTCTGGGATACGCCGGCAGGCTGGCGACAAGTTCTTCCCAAGGTTTGGAATCGTCGATGAAGTCCGAACTTGATTCATATCCCGGATTGAGCACATGCGGGCCGGCCGCCTGAGCGGCCAGGGGCAATATCAGGAGCAGCAGTAATTTCTTCATGGCGGCTATTCTACCTTGCCGCTGGCATGCTCAGGCGAGTTTGTAGAGCCTGACCGGCTGACGCTGGCCCTTGAGTTCGACCAGACCGAGATCCTGGATTCCGTTACCGATATCGCTTGCACGTTCGATCACATTGCCCGACACCAGCAGGCTTGCGTTGAATTGTTTGGTGGCCTCTTCTATGCGTGCCGCCACATTTACGGTTTCGCCAATCAGCGTGTATTCCTTGCGGGTGCTTGCCCCGACATTTCCGGTCACCAGTTGACCGACATGCAAACCGATGCCGACACGGGTCGGTGGAATGTTTCCATTGGCATTCATCTCCTGCAGGCGTTGGATGATGTCGCGAGCAGCGTCCACGCCATGACTGCATTTGTCGGTGTCTTCTACCGGTGCGCCGAACACGGCCATGAACCCGTCGCCCAGGAACTTGTTGACGATGCCGCGATGCGCGTTGACGATATCGATGAACTCGCCGAACAGCAGGTTGAGATAGGCCATGACTTCGGCCGGCGACTTGCCGCTGGCCAGCTTGCTGAAATCACGGATGTCCAGAAACATTACGCAGGCTTCGCGTTCCTCGCCGCTGATATCGATTTTCTGGCGCAGCAACCGCTCGGCGATCTCGGGCGATACGTGCTGGCCAAAGACGCTGACGGCGTGGTCGCGCTCTTCGGCATGATGTACCGCATGAACGAGCTGCTTCCTGAGTTCCACGGCGAGAAAACCCGCCACCATGCCGGATGCAAATAACAACGCGCTCTTGATGACATAGGCACTGGGTTCGGCCAGCAGTTCCATTCCCGGTTCGATCGGATGTCCATGCAGGTAGTACCAGGCCACCCAGCTGAACTGGAGCGCGGCCACGGTACCTGCGAACAGGCTGACCCACATGTCAAGATACAGTACCGTCATGCCGACAAACAGCGGGTACAGGAGCGGAGCGGCGGAAGACAAGGCCTGAAGCTGCCCCATTTCCTGGGCGAGCATGATGATGATCACCGTGGGGACAGTGATTTCAACAAGGGAATTGGAATAACGGAACACCCAGCCCGGCAAATGGCTTTTGTGCAGAAGCCTGCGGATGCGGAAACGCAAAACCAGTTCGTAAACCAGCATGCCGGCAAACAACAGGCCCATCGGCCAGGTCAACCGGTAAATGGACTCGTACAAGCTTTCGGGCCATGCGCCGGGAATCAGCAAAACAACACCCAGCAAGCCCGCCAGCATGGCAAATACCCAGGCAGTCAGAGTCGCGCGCCGCCGTTCGCTGTCCAGCACGGCCATCAGCCGGGTCTGGCTGCCTGGATGGACATCGCTCCGTCTCTGCATGCCGTTATGAATTAACGATAGATGTATTCACGCTGATAAGGATAATTCGGCTGAACGCCGGGCGCCAGCGGTTTCCCTGCCAGCACCTGCCACACTTCCATCCAGCCCTGATCGAAGGCATGGGCGGAGCCTGCCATGTAGATGCGCCAGATGCGGTATTTCTGTTCGCCGATCAGCCTGCGCGCTTCTTCATTGTGTGTATCCAGCCGCCGTACCCATTCCCACAGCGTGCGTGCGTAATGCGGCCGCAGGTTTTCGGCATCCAGGCATTCCAGCCCGCCGGCCGTGGCGTGATGCATTACTTCAGAGATGTGTTCGAGTTCGCCGCCGGGGAACACATAGTCGTCGACAAATTCCGAAATACCGCTGCCCAGACCCTGCGACCTGAGCGCGGCTGCGGTAATGCCGTGGTTCAACACCAGTCCGCCAGGTTTCAGCAGCTCGAAAATCCTGCGGAAATAGGCAGTCAGATTCTTGCGGCCGACATGTTCGACCATGCCGATGCTGGCAATCTTGTCGTACGCTCCGGCTTCGGGCATTTCCCGGTAATCCATCACCCGCACCTCTACCCGGCCTTGCAGATTTCTTGCCTTTACTTGCTCTTGCACCCAGGCATGCTGGTTGCCGGAAAGAGTGACGCCAACCGCTTTCACGCCATAACGCTCCGCCGCCCAGAAAATCAGCCCGCCCCAACCACAGCCGATATCGAGAAACCTTTCCCCTGGCTTGAGTGCGAGTTTCCGGCATATCAAATCCAGCTTGGCTTCCTGCGCCGCATCCAGCGACATGTCCGGCTCGCGGTAATACGCGCAGGAATATACCCGTCGCGCATCCAGCCACAATCCATAGAAATCGTTGGATACATCGTAGTGATACTGGATGTTTTTGCGATCACGGCTTCGGGTATGCCGCCACCACTTCCAGATGTCCGAGCCTTTTCTGTCGCGGCAGAGTTCCGTGCCGCACAGGCTGGAACCAAGCGCGAGAATGTCCCGGGGATTGCCATCGAGATCCATTTCACCCTCGACATAGGCACGTGCAAGCGAACCCAACGAGGGCTTGATGAATGCCGTCAAGGCAGCCGGAGAATTGAGCCTGACATGGATTGACGCCGTTTCAGCATTACCCGCTTCGCCGCCATTCCAGAGCGTGACATGCAGAGGCAGGCCGGCAATGCGCGCCTGCACTTTTTTCAACATCGCGGTCTCAAGCATAAAACCGGGATGGAATGAGAGACTTTGTCAGCCCTTCAGGTCGGCAGCGAGGCTGTCACGCACAGCCTGCGCAACGACAATTTCCGCCGTATAAACGGGATGATCCACCCCCACGGCAATTGCCGCGCCGGATTTTGCGGCCGTAATCATTTCGGGCGTCAATTCAAATCGCAGAAAATGCACGGATGAGGTTTTCTCGTCGTTCTCACGCTCCAGATCCTCATCGGCGATGGCATGGACGCGCGCGAAATCCATCACCTGCACCCATACGCGGTCTTCGATACCCTTGAGCTTGGTCAGCATGACCCGCCGTTCGGCTTCCTCCGGGTACTCGATCATCATCGTCGCCTTCCAGTTGCCGCCATCCGGCACCAGCGGATTGTAGGCTTCCAGTTCGTCCTGTATGCCCTCTTCCTCGTAGGTTTTTTCGATGCGCAGCATTTCCTGTATCTGATAACGGACGGTCAACTCATCTTCAAAAATGAGCGTAAGGTTCTGCCCCAGACGAACCTGGCGGTTCTTCTTGTGCGCCATGACCTGGCGGCGATATTCATTTCTGGCCTTGGCGTAAGCCTCAAGCGTCATCAGGGATTCGCGGGTAATTTGCGGCATGATTATTACTCCTGGCTTAGTCGTGATGCTGACCGGCAATTGGTCCATCCTTGAACAAAGTATCCTTCAGTTCGTGATCGAAAGCTGGATCACGGCGGCGTATCCACTCCAGCACCATGACCGCATGTTCCTTCTCCTCGTCGCGGTTGTGCGCAAGGATGGCTTTCAGGTCCGGGTCGCTGCACGCATCGACCCGCTGGTTGTACCAGTCCACAGCTTCCAGTTCTTCCATTAATGAAATGATGGCGCGGTGCATGTCCATGGTTGCCGCGGAAAGCTTCTCGACCGGTTCGTGATAGCCCTCGTTTGCCATGATTTTCCTCTTTAAAGTCCGTAAGCAATTTTCATCAATGAGATGGGATGCTGCTTCTGCGCGGTTGCATTTTCACCCATGCCCTGCAGGATGTGGCGTCCGGCGATGGCGCAGTCGGAACTCACATAGTCCGGATTTGCTTCATTCGCCAAACGCGCGACCGGCTTCACGATCTTCATGGAATTGGCGAAATATTCGCTCTTCACACCCCAGGTGCCGTCGTGGCCCGAACAACGCTCGATGCTGGCGACTTCCGCACCGGCAAGCAGCAAGGCTTCTTTCGTCTTGGGGCCGACATTCTGCACGCGCTGGTGACAGGGCGCGTGATACGCCACTTTGCCCAAAGGTTTTTTGAAATCGGTTTTCAGCAAGCCGTCGGCATTGCGAGCCATCAGGTATTCGAACGGATCCCACATGGCTTCCTTCACCGCCTGCACATCAGCGTCATTCGGGAACATCAGCGGCAGTTCCTGCTTGTACATCAGGGTGCAGGATGGAATCGCCGTGAGAATGGCATAACCTTCACGTGCCAGCTTGACCAGATGCGGAATGTTGATGCTCTTCAACTCTTCTACACGATCAAGGTCGCCCAGCTCCAGCTTGGGCATGCCGCAGCAGGCTTCCTTGTCCACCAGCACCGTGGGCACTTCGTTGTGCCTGAGTATCGCCAGCAGGTCGTGGCCAATGCCGGGCTCGTTGTAATTGATGTAGCAGGTGGAATAAATCGCTACCTTGCCGGGCGTGCGCTCACCGTTCTTGACAGCAAAGCTGGCGTCCGGCTTCGCCGTGGCGCGAAATTTGGCGCCGTTGTAATCGGGCAGGATGCGATCCTGATGGATACCCAGTACGTTGTCGATGGTCTTGCGGATGGGCTTGCTCTTCAGCGAGGCATTCACTGCCTGCACCACCACCGGGATCGTCGCCAGTTTGCCGATGGCGTCCGTGGCGGATAGCAGCTTGTCGCGGAAATTGACTTCGCCCTTTTTGAATTTGATCGCCTTGGCCCGCAGCATGTTGTGGGGAAAATCCAGGTTCCACGGATGCGGCGGCACATAGGGACATTTGGTCATGTAGCACAGGTCGCACAGATAGCACTGATCAACGACCTTCCAGTAATCGGCCTTCTTGACGCCATCGACTTCCATGGTTTCGGATTCGTCGACCAGATCGAACAAGGTTGGAAAAGCCGTGCACAGGCTGATGCAGCGCCGGCAGCCGTGGCAGATGTCATAGATGCGCTCGAGCTCCTTTTCGAGCGCGGCTTCGTTCCAGAACTCGGGGTTCTTCCAGTCCAGCGGATGGCGGGTCGGGGCTTCGAGACTGCCTTCTCTTGTCGTCATGATAATGGTCTTTTTTTCAACTCAATTCGTCTGCATATCGGCCTGCATTTCAACAGGCCGATACACGCACGAATCGCCTGGCGATTACATGCTGTCCAGGGTCTTCTGGAACTTGTTGGCGTGCGAACGCTCGGCCTTCGCCAGGGTTTCAAACCAGTCGGCGATTTCGTCGAAGCCTTCATCGCGCGCTGTCTTGGCCATGCCCGGATACATATCGGTGTACTCGTGGGTTTCGCCCGCAATCGCGGTTTTCAGGTTGTCTGCGGTGGGGCCGAAAGTCATGCCGGTGGCCGGGTCGCCACAGGTTTCCAGATATTCCAGATGGCCGTGCGCATGGCCGGTTTCGCCCTCAGCGGTGGAACGAAACACGGCGGCCACATCGTTGTAGCCCTCGATATCGGCCTTGGCTGCGAAATACAGATAACGGCGGTTGGCTTGGGATTCGCCGGCGAAGGCGGCTTTCAGGTTGCCTTCGGTTTTGGAGCCTTTCAGTGCTGCCATATGCTTCTCCTTGCAATAAATGACGAGGACACTCGGAGGCGTCTTCCCCGGTCCTCCGGCGAAGAAAACGCTATTGACTTAGACTAAGTCTAACTCATAAACAAAATATAAACCCGCTTCTTTTACACTGTCAACCCACACTTTCAATATCAAACAATTCCAATATCCACATTCAGTATAGGCAGATTGTTTTTGCCTTTTGCTGGCACAATGCAAGGCCATGAAGATTCTCGCGACCAAGTCACGAATGCATCTGACAAGGAGATGATCATGACCCGCAAAGTGGATAAAACCGATGCCGAGTGGCAGACAGAACTGACTGATCAGCAGTTCCACATCTGCCGCCTGAAAGGCACCGAGCGCGCCTTTACCGGCAAGTACTGGGACAACCATGAACAGGGGCTCTATCGCTGCGCATGCTGCGGCGAGCCCTTGTTTGATTCGGCCACCAAGTTCGATTCCGGCACAGGCTGGCCCAGTTTTTTTGCGCCCATGAGCAGCGAAGCCCTCGACGAGGAAAGCGATCGCAGCCACGGCATGATCCGCACCGAAGTCATGTGCAAGTCCTGCGGCGCGCACCTTGGCCACGTGTTTCCGGACGGCCCCAACCCTACCGGGCTGCGCTATTGCATCAACTCGGCTTCGCTCGATTTCGAAAAAAAGGACTGAATGCAGCTCATCGACGCACGCATCGCACGCATCACGCAAGCCACGCCCACCATCAAGGCATTTGAACTGGAAGTTAATGACCCGGGTTTCAAATACCTGCCGGGACAATGGATTGAAGTATCCGCCGACATCGACAGTGAAACAAAAACCAGCGGTTATTCCGTCACGACTTCACCCAGCCAGCGTGGCCTCGTCGGTCTCGCCATCAAATCCAGCTCCAGTCATCCCGTCACCCGCTGGCTGCATCAGGCCAAAGAGGGCAATACGGTAAAGATCACGCGTGGCCAAGGGCCATTTGTGTTCGTGCCGGACATGGGCGAAGACATCGTGCTGATTGGCGGTGGCGTCGGTGTCACGCCCCTGCTTTCCATCTGGCGTTACGTGCGCGATGCCTGTCCGGAAACCCACGCTACCCTGTACTACAGCGTCAGCCACCCGGATGAAATCCTGTTCCGCGAGGAGCTCGAACAGTCCGCTCGGCGGCATACGCATATCAGTCTTGAAATCACCGTCACACAGACTTGTGAGGGGTGGCACGGACAGGCCGGCCGCATCAACAAGTACAAGATCGCCGCGCTCAATGCTCCGCCCAACACCCTGTTCTATTTGTGTGGTCCGCCGGGCATGGTCGATGACATGGAAAATTTTTTGCGCGAACTGGGCGTCCCCGCCAGCCGGATAATTTTTGAAAAGTGGTGGTGAGCTGTCTATAGTTCAGCACTTCCCGATAAAGCGATATCAACGTGCCTGTGATCAAGCAAACCGCCCTGTTCAGCCTGTTGTTGACCGCGTCCGCCCTGACCACCGCCACCGAGCCGCCCAGTGCTCCGCCTCCCTTCAAGAGTGGACAGGAAAGCGCCCAGTTCTGCCGCCACTGCCATGGCGAGGCGGGCATCAGCGCCCATCCGGACACCCCCAACCTGGCAGGGCAAAACGCCGCCTACCTGCTCGACCAGATGAACAAATTTGCAGCCGGACAGCGCAAGTCCGAATTCATGGAAGGATTGATCAAGGCGCTGAAGCCGGAAGAACGCGCGAATATCGCGCTGTATTTTTCCCAGCAGAAGGTGCAGCCACAGCCAGCCAGGAACAGTGCCCAGCCAGAAGCAGGCGGGAAGCTGTATGCCAAACTTTGCGTCTACTGTCATGGCGCGAACGCATATGGATCGGACAACATCCCGCGTCTGGCCAGCCAGCAAACCGTTTACCTTCAACTGTCACTGAAACGCTACCGCAACGGCAGCGGCGAACGCATCGACCCGAGAATGCAATCCTATACCCGCAATCTCAAGGATCAGGATATCGACAATCTGGCTGCCTATCTGGCCAGTTTGCGTTGAGCTCCCAGATTTATTGAACCAGCCAGAGCCGGTTGAGATTGATCTCCTGCACCCGGTTTGATTTCAGCCTGACAGTGCCATGCTGACGGTCGTCGCCAGAAGAGCTGAACTCAAAGCGAAACCATCTTTCCAGCACTGCGCGGCCTTCGTTGTCACGTGCCAGCTTCAGCTTCACCTGGCTGACGGTATCATCCAGAAACTGAACTCCTGCTTCATCGCAGGCCTTGCGTGCCGCGACATGCGCGGCTTCTCGCGCCTTGAGGCTGTCGGCAATAAACCACAACACCCCCGCCAGCAGGAGTATGACAATGATTTCCGTCAATTCAGGTTGGCCGCCAGTTTTTGCAATTGCACGATTTTTTCGCGCAACTCGATGGCCTCTTCGGCATCCGGCGCAAGTTTCAGATAGCGGTCCAGATCCGTATACGCAGCCCGGAAGCATTCAAGCTGCCAGTACACCTCTCCTCGCTCACGCAGCTCATCGAGGCTATCCGGCTCCAGCAGCAGCATTCGATCGAGCGCCGACAAAGCGCGCATCCAGTCCGATTCATGCAGATACCAGGTTTTGAGATTGCGCAGGATGCGGGCAAGGATGGCCTTGTTGTCTGCCGTCACCAGCACTTCTTCCAGCGGGGGAATGGGCTGATCGAGGTAAACATCCCGCAACCGGGCTTCAAGTTGTTCAACCGTAAGCGGAATGCCGCCATTGTAGGGATCCATCACAACCTCGCCGCCCGGCACGGCCATTTTCACCAGGAAATGGCCGGGAAAAGAAACGCCCTGTATTTCCATTCCTGCCCGCCGGCCCACTTCCATGTATACCAGTGAAAGCGTGATGGGAATGCCGGATTTCCGGGTAAGCACTTCATCGAGAAAACTGTCCCGTGGATCGAATGCTTCGGTTTCGCTGCCGGTAAAACCTTCTTCGCGAAACAGGAAGCGATTCAGAATTGAAAGCCGGGTGGTCCAGTCCGCGCCAGCAGGCATGCGCTCGGCAGCGCGGTCGCCCAGTTCATTCAGGCGCGCCATCCAGTCTTCGATATTTATTTCGGGATGTTCTTCCGCGGCGATCAGCAGCGCGCCCCGTGCAAGGTCAATCTCGGCATCGGGCAGCTGCGCCAATGCCATGAAACGTGAATCCATTTAATCCTTGGCGGTAGCCGGCATGCGGAACAGGGCCGCCACCTGCTTGACGGGCCGCCTGGATGGCGCATTGACCGGCACGGGACGGGCAATGGCCGGCGCGGCCGGGGGACGGTAATCCGGCACCTGTGCGGCGCCTGGTGAATAGCCCGGAACCAGAATCTGGTCGATGGTCTTGCCGATGAGTTTTTCGATGTCCTTCAGGTAACGCGCTTCATCCTCTGTCATGAGCGAGATGGCTTCACCACTGGCTCCCGCGCGGCCGGTACGGCCAATGCGGTGAACGTAGTCTTCGGGGTTGTGCGGCAGATCGAAATTCACCACATACGGCAGCGCGGAAATATCCAGCCCGCGCGCCGCCACATCCGTCGCCACGAGGATGCCGACTTCGCCGGACTTGAATTCGTCCAGAGCCTTGATGCGTTCCTGCTGGGTCTTGTCGCCATGAATGGCTGCAGCGTGAATGCCAGCCTTGTTGATCTCGTGCGCGAGCCGGTTGGCACCCAGCTTGGTGCCGGTAAACACCAGCACCTGTTTCAATTCACGGCTGCGAATCAGATGAATGAGCAGCGCGCGCTTTTTCTCGTGATGAACCGGATGCAATACCTGGGTGACATTTTCAGCCGTGGCATTGCGCCGCGCCACTTCGATGCGCTGGGGATTTTTCAGGAAGGAACGCGCCAGCGATTCGATTTCCTGCGGGAACGTGGCTGAAAACATCAGGTTCTGCCGCTGTGCCGGCAACAGGCCGATGATGCGCTTGAGGTCGGGCATGAAGCCCATGTCCAGCATGCGGTCGGCTTCGTCCAGCACCAGCATCGACACCTGCGAAAGACTCAGCGTCTTGTTCTGCACATGGTCGAGCAGGCGTCCGGGCGTGGCCACCAGAATCTCGACGCCGTTCTTCAGCACGGGAATCTGCGTGTCGATGTTGACGCCGCCGTACACACACAGCGTGCGCAGCGGCACATATTTGCAATAGGCCTTGATGCTTTCTTCCACCTGAATGGCGAGTTCACGGGTAGGCGCAAGAATCAGCGCACGGATGGGATGACGCGCGGGCGACGTGCTGGTGCTGGCTTGCGGCGCCAGCTTCTCGATAATGGGCAGGGAAAATCCCGCTGTCTTGCCGGTGCCGGTCTGCGCGGCGGCCAGCACATCGTGGCCCTGAAGCGCGACTGGAATCACCGCCGATTGAATAGGCGAAGGCTCTTTGTAGCCCAGGTCAGTCAGCGCGTTGAGAATTTCGGGACGCAGTCCCAGGTCGGTAAATGCCATTTCTTTTCAGTCAACGTGACGCCAGTCAAAGCCGTTTTCCTGGCAAGCCACTTCTATCCACTCCGGTTCGCAATTCAAAACACCTGCCAAGGCTGCCCTGGCAAGTGACGGTTTATTGTTTTTCTGTGACAAATGCGCGGCAATCACATGCCGCAACCCCGACACATCCATTTTCTCCAGCAGGGCTGCCGCCTGCCGGTTTTCCAGATGGCCATATTGCCCGCCCACCCGCCGCCTGAGGCTGGGCGGATAAGGCCCGCATTCCAGCATGTCCGCGTCATGGTTGCACTCCAGCACGATCGCATTCACCCCGCTCATGCTGGCGGCAATATGCGAGGTAATATGCCCGGTGTCGGTCAATACGCCCAGCTTGCGCTGGCCATCCGAAAACACAAACTGAACCGGCTCGCGCGCATCATGCGGCACCGGAAACGGCAGTACTTCCAGTTCGCCGATGGAGAAAGACCGGTGCGAATCGATCATTTCCGTAAACGGCAGGTTATCCGTCTGCATGCGCCAGTTGACCAACGTTCCATGCGTGCACCACACCGGCAGATCATGCTTGATCGCCAGCCTGGCCACACCGCCGATATGATCGCTGTGCTCGTGGGTCACCAGCACGGCATCCAGGTCTTCAGGCGCCAGGCCAATTCTGGCAAGGCGCGACCGGGTCTCGGTCAGTGAAAACCCGCAATCCACCAGCACTCGCGTCTTTCCGGCTTCGACCAACAGGCCGTTGCCGCTGCTGCCGCTGCCGAGGCTGGCAAATCTCATCGGCTATTTCAGTTCTTTATGCAACAGATTGATGATCTTCTTCTGTGTGGCCGGGTCGGCAGGTTTGCCTTCGTTGCCCGTCACGACCACCATGGTCTTGCTGCCTGCCTCGGCAAGCTTGATCTGCACCTGCGGCGAGGATTTGTCTTCCTTGCTCTTCCAGAAGGCCAGTTTGGACAGAATGCCATCGTCCTTCTTGGTCGCATTGTCGATCTGCGGGTCGATGTAACGCACGTAATAGGTACCCTTGGAACGGTCACGGTCTTCCACGGCAAAGCCGATGCGATCCAGGGCAAGGCCAACCCGGCGCCAGGCACGGTCAAAGGCTTCATCCATTTCAAGATCGTTGCCGACAATGCGCGCCTGTTCAGGCGTTTCCTGTTTGGCCAGCAGTGCTTCGGCACGCTTCTCCTCCACGCCAAAGCGCGTCATCAGCCGGCGCAGCATTTCGGCTTCCAGTTCGGGATCAGCTGGTCTTGGCTGCCACACGGTCTTGTCCTTGCCCTCGGTGGCATACACTTCCATCATGCCGCGATGGCTGACATAAATCTCGGTTCCGCCATTCGGGGCTTTTTCAACGCGCGTGCGGAATTTGTCGCGCTCCGGCGTGGAATACAGCCCTTCGATCACCTTGCCCAAGGTGCGGCGGATCGCATCCTGCGGAATCTTGGCACGGTTTTCCGCCCAGTCGGTTTCCAGCACGCCGGTTTCCTTCGATTCCAGGTTGATGATGAAACCGGTTTCCTGCCAGAAATCCTTGACCACCGGCCACACCTGCTCGGGGGTTGCCGATACCACCAGCCAGCGCTGCGAACCGGAACGCTCGATGCGGGCTTTTTCCTGCTCGGGCAGCAGGGTGGTACCTGCCGCAGGCTTCTCGGTGCGGTCCTTGGAATAAGCGGAATAGGTTGCGGAACCCGCACCGCCGACATCAGGAATCGCATAGCGGTTATCGCCCGTGGGCGCCGTCAGATCGGGCGGCACTTCCAGCGGCGGCGCCTTGCCCGCGGACTTGTAGTCGATTTTTTTCGTCTCAAGCAATTCGCAGCCATTCAATGCCACGGCAGCTGCCATCACGGCAATCAGTAAACGCATAGTCATCCTTAAAGAACTCCGGCCTGCCTCATCGCGGCCCGCACGGTTTCATGTTGCGCGGCGGACAACTGCACCAGTGGCAGCCTCAATCCACGCTCGATCAGCCCCATCTCGGCCAGCGCCCATTTCACCGGAATAGGGTTGGCTTCGACAAACAGTTTGGAATGCAGGCCAAACAGTTTCATATTGATTTCCCTTGCCTGCTGCAGGTTCCCGACAAAGGCCGCCTCGCACATCTCGTGCATGAGTTTGGGCGCGACGTTGGCCGTCACCGAAATCACGCCATGCCCGCCCAGCAGCATGAAAACCAGCCCGCTGGCATCGTCTCCGCTATAAAGCGCGAAATCTCTTGGCGCGCGACGGATAAGATCAGTACCGCGCTCGATATTGCCGGTGGCGTCCTTGATGCCGGTGATATTGGGAATCGCGGCCAGCCTCAACACAGTGTCGTTGCCCATGTCGGCAACCGTGCGGCCGGGGACATTGTAGAGAATGACTGGAATATCGACGGCCTCGGCAATCGCCTTGAAGTGCTGATAAAGCCCTTCCTGCGTCGGCTTGTTGTAGTAAGGCACCACCGACAGCACGGCACTGGCGCCCGCAACCTTGGCGCAATGCGTCAACTCGATGGCCTCGCGCGTGGAATTGCCACCCGTGCCGGCAATCACCGGAATGCGCCCGGCAATGTGTTCCACCGTGACGCGGATCAGTTCGCAATGCTCGTCAAAATCCACCGTCGGCGACTCGCCCGTCGTGCCCACGACCACGATGCCATCGGTGCCCTGCGCCACGTGCCAGTCCAGCAATTTTCGCATCCCGGCAAAATCCAGGCTGCCATCCTCGTGCATGGGGGTGGCGATCGCCACCAAACTGCCTTTAATCATTGATTCTTGCGGCTGAATAAAAGACGGCATTTTAACCCATAAACCGCCTCAAGACGCCTACGGAATAAGCAATGCCAGTAGTCCCGGCAACCGCTCCAGTACCCGGGAGAGTCCAGCCACAAGCAAAGGCGTGGCCACCGCCAATCCGGCCAGAAGGCTGAACGCACCCAGCGTTAGTCCTACCGAGTAGGCCTCCACGCCTGGCAACATGCGCGACAACACAGTGAAGGCAAGATGGGCCAGCAAGATCAGCACCAGCATGGGCAGCGCCAGTTGCAGCCCCGCCGCCAGCAACACGCCACCCGCCTCGGCAAGTTGCAATACTGCGTTTTGAGCAGGCAGTGCGAGCACCGGCAGCGAAGCAAACCCGGACGACAGCGCCTGTATCACCAGACCTTGTCCGTTGGCTGAGAAAAAAGCCAACAGCGCCAGCCAGAATGCCAGCTGGCGCAGCGGCCATTCCATACCACCCTCTTGTTCCGGGACAACTTGAGACTGACCGAGACTAGCCGTCAGACCAAGGGTTTGCAGCGCAACTTCGGCAATGGCAAAGAAAATCCGCACCACCAATCCCAGCGCCGCGCCAAACAGGAACTCCCCGGAAAGAAGAATCAAACCGGGCCACGACAGCGGATCAATACTGGCTGATGACATGCCCGGCACCCATACCCAGGCCAGCGTCCCGGCAAAAAACAGCCGCAGAAACCACGGCAGCCGGCTCATGACCGGATCGATCCAGGCCCAACCCAGCAGTCGCGCAAAGATCAGCAGCCACGCAGCGAGTTCGGGTTGGGTAAACGCGAAGACCATCTATTGAATCAACCCCGGAAAACCCGCCAGCACATGCCGTGCAAACTCAACCAGCCGTCCGCCCATCCAGGCGCCCAGCAGGACAAGCACGGCCACCAGCACCAGCGCCTTGGGGACGAAGGACAAGGTCGGTTCAAGAATTTGCGTGGCGGCCTGGAACACGCTCATTAGCAAAGCGGTAATGAGCAGCGCCGCGAGAATCGGCAGCGCGATCCAGAAGGTGAGCGAAAGGGCTTCGCGGAGCAGTTCTTCCATCAGAAGCTGTTGACCAGGGAACCCACCAGCAGATGCCAGCCATCAGCCATCACAAACAACAACAGTTTCAGCGGCAGCGACACCATCTGCGGCGGCACCATGATCATGCCCATGCCGGTGAGCACGCTGGCGACCACCAGGTCGATGATGAGAAACGGCAAGATGACCATGAAGCCGATCTGGAACGCCGTTTTCAGTTCGCTGGTGACATAGGCCGGCGCCAGCGCATGGAAGGGCACGGCCTGGGCGTTCTTCACATCGACGCTGGCACCTTCTTCCATGAACAGCGACAGATCCTCGGCGCGGGTCTGACGAAGCATGAAGGTCTTCAGCGCATCGCCAGCCTTCTCGCGCGCGGCCTCGGCTGCCAGCTGGCCTTTTGCATAAGGCTCGTAGGCCTCCTGATTGATTTTTCCGATCACGGGATGCATGACGAAATACGCCACCAGCAGGGCCAGTCCGACCAGCACCAGATTGGGCGGCGCGTATTGATTGCCCAATCCCTGGCGCAGCAAAAAGAACACCACGACCACTCGAGTGAAGGCGGAAAGACTCAACAACAAGGCCGGCAGGAATGGCACCAGCATCACATAGGGCAGACTGCCAGCGGGAATGGAATAGGTCTGCCCTCCGGGCGCGGGCGCGGTCTGGAACAGCGTGAAGCCGGGTTCAACCGCAGCGAACAGCAGGCCAGGCATGAGCGAAAGCAACACGAAAAGGAAGGGTTTGATCTTGCGTCCCATGTCAGATTTTTGTCTCGCCAAGTTTTGTCTCGGCAGGCTTCGGTTTGGGAAGCGTATGCAGGGTGCGCACCTGCCCGCCGCCCACGCCCAGTACCAGCCAGGTATCCTCGACTTCGACCACCACCACTTTTTCGCGCGCGCTCAACATGGTCGAGCCGACGACTTTAACCGGCCCCGGTTTGCCAACCTGGGGCAGGTATCGCTTGACCAGCCAGGCCACCAGAACGAACAGGCCCAGTATCAGCAACAGGGAAAACACCACGCCGGAAACGCCAGCGGCACCGGAACCGGCCGCCATTACAGGAGAACTCACGCCCAGCGCCGCCAGGGTTTTACCGGAATGTTTCATCGCGCCCTTTCCAGTTCCGCTCTCGCCCAGCTCATCAAATGTTGCGGCTCACAAAAAAATTCCACCGCGCCCTCCTGCTTCTGAATGCCTATTTCCAGCCTGGCCGCTTCCGGCCATGCAACTTCCTTGCCGAGGTTGATGACCGATTCCACCAGGGCGCGCTTCAATGTCCGCATCAAGGACTCAGACAATCCGGTTTGAACCTGCCTGTCCGCCGCTTCCGGGCAACCGCCAAAACGCGCGGAAACCCAGGCGTTCCCCAATTCACGGCTGGTCACTATTTTGGGCACCTTGCCAGTCCTCGAACCGGAAGGCTGTATCACCCTTGCCGTGGAAATACGCACGGGCACACCCAGGCAAGCGGTCATGCTGCATCGTACCCGTTCGGACAAACTTTCCAGTATTCCCGGCTCATCCGTGGCCGATGCGAAGAAAGCTTTTTCCTCGGGACTCAGGGAAGAAAATTTCATCTCTCGGCCCGTCAGGATTCCAGAAACAGGAATCCGCTTTCACGATGCCGGGAAGGCATGCGCATATACGCGGCTTTGGATGCAAGTTCATCGTGCAGCCTGCGCTCCTGTTTTTCATCACGGCGCGCTTCCTCCAGCGCATGCCGCCGCGCCAGCACCTGCAAGGCTTCCAGCCGTTTTTTCTCGGCCTGCCAGATATCGAGCGCGCGCTGCCAGGCGGCATGGGTTGATTCAACCGCCAGCAACCCCGCCGTCAGGCGTTTTTGATAATTGCGCAACGCCTCGCCAGCCTCTTGCGCCACAGCCGACACACACCCCTGCCTCAAACGCGACGAAAGGCCGTCATTGTAGCGGGCACGCTGTTGCTGCATGCGCACTACCTGCGTCCTCGCCCGCAACCACTCCGCATGTGCCAGCTTGACCGCGCGCGATTTAGCTTCCGCACGCCTTTCGGTCAGGTCAAGCACCAGTTGTAGTGAAAAGGGGCGGGCCATTGCTTAACTCACGGAAGGATTTCAGCCAGCGCGGATCGCGCGGCATTCATGTCGATGCGCGCATCCATTTCCTGCATCAGAAAATTCTGCATCGCGGGATAAAGCGAAACGGCTTCATCAAGCACCACATCCGCGCCAGGCACATAGGCGCCCACCGACAGCAGATCGCGGCTGCGGCGATAACGCGAATACAGATACTTGAAGCGGCGGATGCGCTCCATCTCCTCCTGCCTGACCAGATCAGGCAGAGCCCGGCTGATTGAGGATTCGATGTCGATGGCCGGATACAGCCCGGCATCCGCCAGATCGCGCGACAGCACGATATGGCCGTCCAGGATGGCGCGGGCCGCATCGGCAATCGGGTCCTGCTGGTCATCCTGCTCCATCAGCACGGTGAAGAATGCCGT
Organism: uncultured Thiobacillus sp.; assembly: GCA_964404175.1. Lineage (GTDB taxonomy): Bacteria > Pseudomonadota > Gammaproteobacteria > Burkholderiales > Thiobacillaceae > UBA6918. Next base: position 25,455 of record CAYOJA010000022.1, read on the forward strand.
GATGGACCCGCCGCCAGTTTTCGCATTGCCGGCCCGCTCGCACAGTTGCGGCAGCTTGGCGAACACCGACGGCGGATAACCCTTGGTGGCGGGCGGCTCGCCGATGGCCAGGGCCACTTCGCGCTGGGCCATTGCATAGCGCGTCAACGAATCCATGATCAGCAGCACTTGCTTGCCCTGGTCGCGAAAATGCTCGGCGATGGCCATTGCATAGGCCGCGCCGTTCAGTCTCATGAGGGGAGGATTGTCCGCGGGCGAGGCCACCACCACGGCACGCGCCATGCCCTCCGCGCCCAGATTGTTTTCGATGAAATCCTTGACCTCGCGGCCGCGTTCGCCGATCAGGCCGACCACCACCACATCGGCATTGGTGTAGCGCGCCATCATGCCCAGCAGAATCGACTTGCCGACACCGCTGCCCGCAAACAGGCCCAGACGCTGCCCGCGTCCCACCGTCAGCAGTGCATTGATCGAGCCGATGCCCACATCCAGCGGCTCGCGGATCGGCGCGCGCTCCAGCGGATTCAGCGGACGCGAATACAGCGGCACGCGGCGGTCGCTGACCAGCGGGCCCAGTCCGTCGATGGGCCGGCCCGCGCCATCCATGACGCGGCCGAGCAATTGCGGCCCCACCGATACCTGACGCACACGATCCTGCGCCCGCCGGCGCGGCACGTAGCGGCGGCCAAGACGAGGCGGCTGGGCCGCCAGCGGGTTTTCGGGAATCACGCGCGCGCCCGGCATCACGCCATAGATATCGGTTGAAGGCATCAGGTAAAGCCGGTCGCCGGAAAAACCCACCACCTCGGCGTCGACGCTCTGCCCGCCGGGAATCTGCACCATGCACTGACTGCCGATCGGCAGTCTCAGGCCCACTGCCTCCATCACCAGCCCCGCCACGCGGGTAAGTTGTCCGCTGGTCTGCCAGGGCTGTGAATAGCCGACGGCACGGCGGCAATCCGCCAGGTATTCGCGATATCGAACCGTGCGATCCATGTCAGTCGATCCAGTTCCGGTTGCTGCCCAGCACCGCCACCACCTGCCGCCAGCGCGCCTGAAGCGTCGCATCCAGATCTCCCTGCGGCGTTTCGATCAGGCAGCCGCCGCGCACGATGCGCACATCCTCGACGATGCGCAAGCGGCTCTTGTCCAGCGCCTCGTTCAGCAAGGGCCGGATGATTGCCGCGTCTTCCGGGTTCAGCAGCAGCCGTGCCTCGCGCGTGGTTTCCACCATCTGCCGCAGCGCCAGGTTGACCACATCCAGTATCCGTTCAGGCCGTGCCGCCAGTTCGCCCGCGACAACCTGACGCGCGACATCCAGCGCCAGATTCAGCACCTGGTCGGACAATCTGAAATCCAGCGAATCCATTGCCGCGCTGTAGCTTTCGGCCAGGGCCTTGAATCGTCCGGCATGGGATCTGGTTTCATCCTTCGCTTGCGCAAGGCCCGCCGCGTAGCCCTGTTCACGCGCAATCTCGAATGCTTCCTCGATCCGCTGTTTCTCGGTCTCGGCGGGATCCGGCGCGGGTACCGCCTCCAAGCCCTCCCAACGCTCGAATGCGCTGCGCGTGTCAACAATAGTGCCGTCCGGTTTATCGCTCATGCGCTGATATCCAGTTCACCCCGAGCCGCCATTTTCCGCAACAGCATTGTCACTTCCCCCTGGGCTGCTTCGATCTCGTCCAGCCGGGTCGCGCCCAGAGATTCGAGATCGTCCCTCAACCGCCGCGCCGCCGTTTCCGGCATGCGCTGAAGCAACGATTCAACCAGATCGGGATCGGCGCCCTTCAGGGCCAGCAGCAGGGCATTGCCCGGCACGGCCTTGAAAAAACGCGTCCGGCTCTCAGCCGACAGGCGCTTCATGTCTTCCATGCCAAGCTGACGTGCCTTCAACTGATCCAGCAGTTCAGGCGCATCCGCGGCCAATCCGGATTCAACCTGGGCGCGCGTTGCCGGCGTCAGGTTTTGCAGCAATTCGGCCGCCAGCCCCTCACCATCTGCCCCGGCTTTCTCCTTGTGTAATCTGCCGGCAAGCCACGCATTCAGTTCGCGCATGGCCTCCGCCGGCACGCCGCGCCACTCGGCCACACGCTGGACCACTTCATGGCGCAGCGGCTCGTTCAGCCACTCCAGTATTCGCGAAGCCTGCTGCCGGTCGAGATGAACCAGCACGGTCGCAACCACTTGCGGATGCTCGTCCTGCAGCAGCGCGGCCACTTCAGCCGGTTCCATCCACTCAAGCTGTTTGAGGTCATCCGATTCCTTGCCGACGATGCGCGTCATGAGTTGACGGCCACGCTCATCGCCGAGCGCACGCGTCAAGGCGGCATCAAGAAATTCTTCCGAGTCGGTGCCGAAACCGGTTTGACGTCCTGCCTCGTCGGCATACTCGCGAAGAACGGCTTCGACACGTTCGCGCGGCAACACGCCGACATCACGCATTGCGAGGCCAAGCTCGCTGACTTCGGTTGGCGACAAATGACGAAACACCTGCGCCGCCGCCTCTTCACCCAGCGACAGCAACAGGATTGCGCATTTTTCAACGCCTTCGCGGTTCATGCCTGCATCCACAGTTTCACCACGCTGGCAGCCACTTTCGGATCTTCCATCACACGCTGCCTGATCAAATTCAGCTCGGCTTCAAAAATCTCGCCCGCAGAATGTGCGCCGGCTGCTTCGGGAATTTCCTCTTTCCGTCCATGACGGCCCCTTTTCATCAGCCGCCAAACCAGAAACACTCCTGCCAATGCCGCCAGCATGAGTCCCGCATAAACAGGCCATGTTTCTCCACCAGCAGCAGGCGCCGGCATGGCATTTGTGGATTTCGCCATGTTTTTCAGGGACTCGGGGTTAACCGTTTGCCGCGCGGCTTCCATTGGCGAGAACGGCACCGTGATGACCTGAACGCTGTCCCGGCGCCGGGTATCGAATCCCACTGCCTGCCTCGCAAGCCGTTCGATCTTGTCCAGATGATTTTTCTCAAGGCCCGCCGCTTCATCCACCACGACAAGCACAGCCAGCCTGCCGACCGTACCCTTTGGCTCGCGGACATGGCGGGTGGTCTTGCGGGAATAAACCGTGGATTTCCCCGACTGGCTGGCATTCTCGGTTGTTTCCTCGCTTTCGCTGAAATCGACCTGCGCAGTAATCTGAACCTTGTAGGCATGCGCCTGCAAAACCGGCGTCAATACCTTGGCAAGCCGTTCCGAATACTCGTTTTCCAGACGGCGCGTATATTCGAGCTGGTCCGGACTCAAACCACGATAGAGCCCGGCGACACCGGCCGCCAGCAGCGTACCGGACTGATCCACCACGCTGACCTGCGATGTCGTCATGCCGGGCACGCTGCTGGCGACGATGTGGCGTATCGATTCCACTTGCTCCTCATCAAGCTGCGCGGGTGGTTTTAGTTTCAGCAATACCGAAGCGGCAGGCGGGATACGTTCGCGAAGAAAGGAAGTCTGCCGGGGCAAGGCAAGATGAACCCGGGCGGACTCCACGCCATCCAGCGCCCGCACGGATCGCGCGAGTTCGTCTTCCAGCGCACGCTGATAGCCGATTTGTTCCTGGAATTGCGACAAGCCGAACCCCGCCATGGAGGAAGACGGCTCGTCATCGCGCTTGTCGCCTTTTGGCAAGCCCTGGACAGCCAGCTTGTAGCGCGCGGCATGCAACTGGTCAGCGGGCACCTCGACTGCGCCGTTTGGCTCCGCCAGCCGGTAAGGAATGTTCAGGCGTTCCAGCGCCTCCACCACCGCGCCGCCATCGCGATCGGACAGGCTGGCAAACAGGACACGATAGTCGGGCTGGCGTTCCTTGAAAAGCAAGCCAGCCGCAATGACAACCAGCAGCGCCAAGCCAAGCCAGATTGCCTTTTTCATGGGGCTGGCGGTCAATAGCGATGCAGGAACCGCCGTCAGGTTCAGACCTTCGGCCATGACACCGCGTATTCACAAAACAAAATGATGATGTCTCTTCTCCAGTTAGCCGCTGGCATATCCGATAACAAGGCAATACCGGCCACTTTTGGACAGATTATAGCCGTCATAAGCCGGCTCAATACAGGCTGCACGCAATGAAAAAGAAGGTTCTGATTGTCGACGATTTCGGCGGTATGCGCAGGATGGTGCGCGCCGCGCTCAAACCTCTGCCTTATCTGGAAATTCACGAGGCGGAACATGGCCTGTCCGCCTGGGACAAGCTGCAATCAACGCCCCACGATTTGCTGATCAGCGATATCTGCATGCCGCACCTGGATGGATGGGAACTGGTGCAGCGGGTGCGGGAAAGCGAACATCATCCCCGCCTGCCGATCATTCTGGTCAGCGCCGAACCCGCGCCAGACAAGCTTCCGGGCAGCCTGCGTTATCTGGGCAAGCCCTTCAAGCCCGGTTTGCTTCGTCACGCCGTCGCCGAGTTTCTGGAAGAAAACATCAAAGCAGATCCGGCGTCATAACCGCCCGCAATACCACTTCGTTGCCGGCCGTCCTGTTG
>CAYOJA010000023.1:0-29090 GCA_964404175.1 uncultured Thiobacillus sp.
CGAGTACTCAGGTTAAGCAGAGGAGACGAACTGCTGAAAGCTTCCTCGATATGCTGAGGGTCATTTTTCAGTGAAGGCACGCGGCTGAACAGAACTGATCCCGCAGCTTGTGCTGTATGGCAGCTGACGCAATCCATGGTTTCCGGCGTGTGGATGTTTGGGTTCTCAATCCTCGCAACTGAAGTGGCAAGCTCCCTCAGAAGCGGCGAGCTTTGCGATTGAAGGGCTCTTGAGTTCCTCAGCAAAGCCTGCAGGTTGTCGTTTCCCAGTGGAACGGGCGTGAGCTGACCGTTGCTGAAATCGCTCTGTGTCAGTGAAGAAGTGGAAAACCGCTGTTGACTGGCGCCATGAGTGCGAGGGATTACGATGTCTTGCGTGCCATCTTCCCGGATGTTGAATCCCTGGAACGTCCACTGGTCGCCACCGACGAAGGTGCTCATGGCAGTGACCCGCCACAGGTTGCGCTCGCCAATGTGTTTTGTCAGCAGTTCCTTGAGACCTTGGGCATAATTTCCATCCAGCCCCTGTTCGGACAGGATGGGGTGAACCTGCAAGGGCTCGTTCGACAAGTCCACGCCATTGTTTTCCCGCAACGCGGAATAATCATCAAGGAGAGCATTGAACGCTGCTGTATTCATTGTGTGCAGGGTGTGTACGGCTGCGTCCTTGGCCTCCAGGAGGTCAAAACGCGTTGAAGAACCATAAAAAGATTTGCCGATCGGCTGCCAGACCAGTCTGACCTGGCGCAGACATTCGCCCTTGAATGAGAAGCAGGGGTCGATGCGAACCGCTACCACGCGCAGGTTGCGGTAAGTGGTGTGCCTGGATTCACCCTGGTTGATGGCGGGCAATTTCTGGAAATATTTTTCCGGCAGAAGCGTGCCGCCGAGTCCCGTCGTCTCGGGTGAAATCAAATGGCCGGTTTCATGCGGGTAATGGGGCAGGGGATAGACGATCGTGACGTCGTTCATTCCCCATGTTGTGTTTGCCTGTACGGGCGTCAGTACCAGCATGCTGGCCAGGGAAAGTGCTGCCCGCGTCAATAAGCGGCGTGTCATGTTATTTGTCTCCATCCTGTTGTTGCTCTTATGGCCGTGAAAGCGGCTATTTGTTCAACGCAGGATAATAAATATCACGCCGACTGATCGAATGAAAAAAACCAGGTTGGTCTAAAGTTGTTTTTATTTGGATATATTTGAAAATTCTTATAACACTTTGCCAAGAATGAAGCCGATGACAATGCCGACGATCAAGGCGATGGTCAGTCCGCGATAGGTGAGGACATCCTTGGAATAGCCTCGGCGGATAGCAACGAAGGCGACCAGGTAACCCACGGCATTCAGCAGCCAGATGAAGCCAATCGAGAGGATTTTCACGATCAGCGGGCCGATGATGGGAACGAGCGCGATTATGCCTACCAGCCAGGCAAAGGCATTGGAAAGAATGCCGACGACCACCACGCTGCCCGCGATGACGCTGCGGTCGACATTGAAGTACAACCCCAGCCATGCCAGTGCACCGATGGCCAGCCACAGCGGAACCATGATTTTCCAGTTGCGCCACCAAGGCGTAACGGGGCAGAAGGATCCCGCAGACTGCTTCGTGTCCTGTGCAAGGGAGGCGGGATTCGGGTCGGGAGTGATTGATGTCATGAAATGGGGATGCAAGTGAAAATCGGAGTCAGCAGGCCTGGTTATCCGGCATGACGCATTCGCCAGGCAAGTGTCCTTGTCGCAGCAGTTGGTCGAGGCGCTCGGCCAGGCTGGCGGGCGTGGTCCAGCCTGCGTTTTCGATGGCTTTGAAAGGCCCGATACCGGCGATCAGGTTATTGACTTCCACCGCGCACAAAAGTGGAAGACCGGGACTTGTCGAGGACATGCGGGCATCAAGGGCGTTGAAATCTTCTGGTGTAAGCCTGAAACGGTAAATCAATATACGCTCGCCATCCTCCTCACGCTGGAATGAAACATAATCCGCGAGGCTGGGGCCAGTCCAGTCCTTGTTCCCGGAACGTTTTCCAACATAGCTCCCGGCCGGATCATTCAGACGGTGGCCGGCGAACAAGCCCGCATGAGTTCCGCCTATGGCATTGTTGTTGATGACGATTACAGCCTCGTTGTCTGCTGGCTCGGCAACGCGTATTCCCGCCGCGAGATGGTTTTTTTCGGATTCGGCCGACGGTGTGACTAGCCTTACCGAGGCAGGACTGCAAGCCTGCAGGAGCAGGCAGGCCAGTATGGCATGGTAAAGCTTGAGCAATGGGTTTCGATTCATTCGGGTTACTTATGTCGAGCTAAATGAGTTGTGGGGATGGTAGAAATCCCTTAGCCTTGTTTCAAGTTTTTTCTCAATTGAACGGCCCCCTTAATTTTATGGCCAAAAATCCATCGTCTTCAGAAATCCGGCCCGGCCAGTCCATCGAGCTGCTGAAAGAACTACACATCCTGACACGCGATGGCAAACTCAATCAGGACAGCCGCCGAAAGCTCAAGCAGGTTTATCACCTGTACAACTTCATCGAGCCACTGCTCAAGGAAGTCCTTGCGCGGCAGGATGACTTGACGATTGCCGACCACGGCGCAGGCAAATCCTATCTCGGCTTCATTCTTTACGACCTGTTCCTGAGGGGGCAAACGGCCGGCCGGGTTTTTGGCATCGAAACCCGGCAGGAACTGGTGGAGAAATCGCGCGAACTGGCCTCGCGGCTTGGATTCGAGCGCATGCGATTTCTCACTCTGACTGTTGAGGATTCCATTCAGTCAAAAGAACTGCCGGAAAAAATCGATGTGGTGACGGCGCTACATGCCTGCAATACGGCGACAGATGACGCGATCAAGTTTGCATTGGCCAAAAAAGCCAGCCACATCGTGCTGGTGCCCTGTTGCCAGGCAGAAGTGGCAGCCGTGCTGCGCAAGCACAAAAACGAATCCTTTGGCAAAACGCCGCTGTCTGAAATCTGGCGGCATCCCATCCACAGCCGCGAATTCGGCAGCCACCTCACCAATGTGTTGCGCTGCCTGCTGCTGGAATCGCACGGCTATCAGGTGACAGTGACCGAACTGGTTGGCTGGGAGCATTCAATGAAAAACGAACTGATCGTCGCCAGTTACAAGGGCGCGCCGCGCGGGAATGCGCGAACGCGGGCGGAGCAGATTCTCCGGGAACTGAATCTTGAAGAACTCGCACCGCGTTTTGTCTATTAGCCAGCTGCCACTTTGGGCAGATGATCCAGTGCGGCTTGGATGGCTTCTTCCGGGTATGCAAAGTCTTCCAGCCCCCCGGCGAAATACTTGTCGTAGGACGCCATGTCGAAATGGCCGTGGCCGGAAAGGTTGAAGAACAGCACCTTGGGTTCGCCAGTCTGTTTGCAACGCAGCGCTTCATCGATGCAGGCGCGGATGGCGTGGCATGATTCTGGCGCGGGAATGATGCCTTCGGCGCGGGCGAACTGCACGCCTGCCTCGAACGTGGCAAGCTGCGGCACGGCGACAGCCTCGATGAGCTTCTCGTGATAGAGCTGTGACACCAGCGGCGAGTCGCCGTGATAGCGCAGGCCGCCGGCGTGGATGCCGGGTGGAACAAAATCGTGGCCCAGGGTGTACATCAGCATCAGCGGCGTCAGTCCGACTGCATCGCCGAAATCGTAGGCGTAATGGCCCTTGGTCAGGGTCGGGCAGGAAGTCGGTTCCGCTGCTACCAGCCGCAGGTTCTTTGCCCTGGAATCACCCGCGGCCTTGTCGGCCAGGAAGGGGAAAGCCGTTCCGGCGAAGTTGGAGCCGCCGCCGCAGCAGGCGAACACCATGTCGGGGTATTCACCGATTTTCTCGAACTGTTTTTTGGCTTCCAGACCGATCACCGTTTGGTGCAGGCATACGTGGTTCAGCACCGAGCCCAGCGCGTAATTGGTGTCTGGACGCGAAGCGGCTTCTTCCACTGCCTCGGAGATGGCGATGCCCAGGCTGCCGGGCGAGTCCGGGTGTTCGGCAAGAATCTTGCGCCCGGCCTCGGTCATGTCGGTGGGAGAGGCGAACACCTCTGCGCCCCAGGTCTGCATCATCGAACGGCGGAAAGGTTTCTGCTGGTATGAAACTTTGACCATGTACACGCGCACCTCGATGCCGAACATCTGGCCGACCAAGGCGAGCGATGAGCCCCACTGGCCCGCGCCCGTTTCAGTGGACAGCCGCTTGATGCCCGCCTGCTGGTTGTACCAGGCCTGGGGCAGGGCGGTGTTGGGCTTGTGCGAACCGGCGGGTGAGACGCCTTCGTATTTGTAGTAAATCTTCGCGGGCGTGCCCAGCGCCTGTTCCAGCCTGTGAGCACGGAACATGGGCGAGGGCCGCCACATCCGGTAGGCTTCGCGCACCGGTTCGGGGATCGGAATCCAGCGCTCGGCCGACACTTCCTGCTCGATCAGCGCCATGGGGAAAATTGGCGCCAGCGCCTCGGGGCCGACCGGTTTGCCGTCTGGGCTCAGAGGCGGAGCAGGGCGGTTGGGCATGTCCGCCACCACGTTGTACCAGTGGGTGGGAATATCTTTCTCTTCAAGCAGGATTTTGGTGTCGGTCATGGTTGTCTCCTTGCAGCGTTTTTATGAACGAATATCCTACCCCTAACTTTTGAGCCAGCACATAGGCAGGTCGTCAGCATCCTGCATTGATATTTATCAACGCGAGTTATGCCCTCCTTACATATTGATACATTTTGTAACCAATTTCCCCGCTCAGGATAAATAAGCGATACAACACATCTCTAGTATGAATATACCGAGTGCAATTAAATGTATGTCGGCTTTTCAATCTGAACAGGAGTCAATCATGAAGTTATTTTCTTTCCCCATTATGGCGGGCGCAGTGGTAGCCACTCTCCTTTCCGGTGCTGCAATGGCGGACCACAATAGCGTCCATGGCGCGGGTTGGGCCAATATGCCGAATGACATTCACAATGCCCGAATCGAAGACAATTTGAGCAGCGATGAATGGCGTGACTTCGTATCGAAGGGCGCGGGGGCGGATACCGTCAACCGTTACCTGGATGCGGATACCGTTACTTCGCGCGGGATGAGTGATCGCGCCCAGACCCAGCGTGGTAGCGGCGGCCGCCGTTAAGGCCGTGACGGGATCTTCGATCCCAGGGTGAACTCTCCTTTTCGGCCGGGTACATATGCCCGGCCTTTTTATTTGATCCGAGTTGTGCCGTGCGGCTGTCCCGGCGGCAACATCATGCGCTCGTAGAATTGCTGGAACCAGGGCGGCCTGGGCCCGATTCGCACGCCTTCGACAATGCAGCCTGGCTTGATTTGAATACCATAAAGCGCGGCATTGGCTTCCTCATCAATGTGGATGGCGTAATTGTCCAGGGACTGGCCGATGGCCATGCCATCATGAATGGTGTAAATGGTGATGTTCAACGGCACGCCTGGTTTCGGGTGGTCGACATGTTCGATCGAGGTACCGGTTGTACTGGTCACAAAATGGTGATGACCGGTCAGAAAGTCTCTGACTCCGGTGGACGTATCGAAAATGAACACGATCCTGCTGCACTGCGCGCACACTTGCGGACCGAGGCTCTGCCCCTGCATGGTCAGGAGGATCGGAGGGCTCCATTCAGCCATCTCATCCCGATAAAGAATGATGCCCTTGCCGTAAACCGTGGCGGCCATGACGCCGTCTTTCCGGACATCGGGAAAAATGGCAAAGCCCTTGGCGTTGCCGAGTTTGCCGAGAATGAATTTCTTTTCTGATTCCGGAATGGCGTAGACCTTTTCCAGAACTTGCTCGGCTGCTTTCCCCTCTGGAATCCTGTTTCCATTTTCAGGCGGGGTGGCAGGCTTGCACAGGAGGTCGGACTTTTCACGCGCGTCGTCGCTGGTCTGCAGGATAGTGCAGGGCTGAACGCCAAGGCAGTTCAATGGTGCATTCTCAAGCACATCGTGTGCGGGGATCGGGCTGGTGACCAGCCCCATGAGCATGGCAGCTATCCATCGCAAGGGATGGAGCTTCGACACAATTGCTTTCAACATTTTCTAAGATGATTTCCGGTTGCCAGCATTCAAATGGCGCGGCCTCAAGCCAGCAGGGTCAGGATGCCCATCAAGACGAACAAACCCGCCGCGACCCGGCGCAGGGCCTTCATGTTGATGCGCTTTGCCATGGCTTCGCCCATCCACACGGCAGGGATGTTTGCAAACATCATGCCAAGCGTTGTGCCAGCCACTACGAAAATTAGAGCATCGTAGCGTGCGGCCAGGGCAATGGTTGCCAGCTGGGTTTTATCACCCATTTCCACCAGAAAAAAGACAAATAATGTAGTCAGGAAAACGCCTGCTGGTGGCAAGGATTTATTTTCATCCAGCGAGTCGGGTTTCAGCGCCCACAGGCCAAAGATGAAAAAAGACAAGGCGATGATCCATTTCAGTGTGCCGGGCGAGACAAGGCCAGCCAGCCAGGTGCCGACATACCCGGCAAGAAAGTGATTGGCCAGCGTCGCCACAAGAATGCCAAGAATGATAGGTGTCTTGCGTCTGAGTTTTGCTGCCAGAACAAATGAGAGCAATTGAGTTTTGTCGCCCATTTCCGCGAGGGCGACGATGAGTGTGGAGAAAAACAGGGCTTCCATGAAAACACGGGTTCAAGGGCAGGCTGGATTCTACCCGCGCAGCCGGATTGCCCGGCAGATTATTTCATTCGGGAAGAAAGCTTGATGGTTTCGCCAGAAATCATGAAAGCTCCGTTGCCGCGATGATGAAGTGTCTTCGGGTTTTTGATCGATGGGTCGATCCATGCCTTGACGACTTCCAGCACGAAGAAATTGTATTTGTTGACCATGCGAGTGTCGGCGACGATGCATTCCAGGTTGGCATGGCATTCGCCAATCAGCGGTGCGTTGATCAGGCCCGCAGAGACCGGTGTCAAACCAAAGCGTTTGAACTTGTCCAGCTTTCGGCCCGAGGTGTTGCCGCACCCCACAACCTGCCGGGCCAATTCCACGGTCGGGATATTGATCACGCATTCGCGGCTGGCTTTCAGCAGGTCAAATGAGTGATTGAGCGCGCTGACTATGCAGCCGACCAGCGGGGGGTCAAATTCCATCATGGTGTGCCATGACTGGGTCATGATGTCCGTCTGGTCCTTGTGTGCGGTCGTGATCAGCACGACAGGCCCCGTTTCCAGCAGTCCATAAGCCTTTGAAAGTGGATAGCTGCGTTTGGTCATTCGATTCTCCTTTATCGGCTGACCCACTCGCTTCGCGGGATTTCCCGATAAGCCTGGTAGCCTCGCTGTGCATTCAATGCATTTACGATTTCAGAACTGTAGGCCAGCTCTGCATTGGCCTGTTGGCCCGTTGCAATCTCCTCGATGATGCGTTTGCCTTGCAGCGATTCGATCAGCGGGGCATGCGCGCGTTCCATTCCGGCTGCACGCGTGGTCTGTCCTTCTTCCAGGATGCTGCCAATTTCGCGCATGTTTGACAGCGCATTGTTCCATCGTGACTGGATTTCCTGAGGGGAGGTCTCCGCCGATTTCCATATCTGCATCAAGACCGGCAGGTTTTCTGCAAAAGACGCGGGCGGCGAGCAGACACGGGACTGAAAGTACGTCCAGTGGCCAGATGATATAACCGTAGTCAATATGATGTTGCTCAGACAGCGATACTGTTGACCGTTATCGATCTGGTCGTTATCAATAAAGGCTGCCTGGGCCAGCGGATATTCGACTGCATAGGGCGCCATTTCCCGGACATTGGTTATCCGCCATTGATTTCCGGAAAGTGCCGACATCTGTTCTGTTGCGTCAGCCATGGCGGTTACGGGGTCGACAGGGTCACCGATCAATTGGTTACTCATGACGGGAACGCCAAAATTAGCCAGTGCCATGGCTGAGGCGCGCGTCATGAGTGACAATTCCAGCCCCTTGTCCAGTAACCCCTGAGGCCCCAGGGCAATGACGTGGCCCTTGTGCGAAAACGTGATTTGCCAGCCTTGAGGCAAACTTACCTGTCCACTGCCATCAGGGTAAGGAACCTGGCGCCAGTTCATGGCAGGGGTGTCTGCCTTTTTTGACGAAGCCTGAACCGTGCCGCCACCTGTCAAGCCAGACAGCATATTTGTCAGGGATTGTGGGGGGCCGTAATCGAATCGCACAAACCCTTCATTTCCAGCAACCGTGGCGAGGCCAACGCCTGCAACGCTTTCTCCGTCCTTGATTGCATGAAAAATAACCTGGGCCATCTGATCCTGCTGGTCACGGATGGCGCTGGCAGGTATTGGGGTGGAATCAAAAAATCCATCCATTGATTTGATGCCATCCATCAAAAGCCGCGTGGCGGATTGCCCCGATACCTTGGCAATCAGCATCCCGCCTTCGTGGCTTTTGCTTGCCTGATACAGATAGCCCTCCGGGACGCCTGCAGGCGTACCCGGCCACACAAAATAAACCATCACAGAAACGAGAACGAGGCCAAGGGCCAAGGGTTTAAGGAATTTGCTCATGACAACCTCCTCGCTCTCCCGGCCACAAACACATAACCCTGTTTTTTAATTATTGTCCGATTTATTTATAGCGAAGCCGGCAGATGATTTCCTCAACTGCTGGACTACACTGGAAAAAATTCTCGTGAGGATTGAATGATGATGCAGCTGATGCATGCATTACTCTTCTTGATGTGTCTTGTGCTTCCGGCAAAGGCGCAAGACGATCTGGAAATCATCAGCCTCAAGCACCGGACGGTTGAGGAGGTGATTCCCGGCCTGCGGCCGCTTCTGGAGCCTGATGGCGTGCTGACGGGCATGCGTGGTCAGCTGATCCTGCGTGCCTCGCCGGCCAATCGGGCGCAGATCAGGCAGGCGCTGGCCGCCTTGGATACGCCTCCTCGCCAGTTGCGCATCACGGTCAGGCAAAGCCTGGAATCACAGGCGGGAAAGCGTGAGGCCGAAATTTATGGAAGTGTCGGGGCAGGCAATGTCAGTGTTGCGGTCCCGCCTTCGGGAAGCGGGGGCGCTCGTGCGGAAGTGGAGGCCGGCAAGGTCCGCATTGGCGCGCAGCTTGAAGATCGCGACATGAACCAGTTCAGCCGGGTCAGCCAGGAAATCCGCGTGACGGATGGCGGTCAGGCCTTCATCCGGGCTGGCACCAGTCTGCCCTTGACACAGCGCGATGTGATCTGGGGGCCCTACGGACGTACCGTTCGGGAAAGCACCGTGTATCGCGATGTGGACAGCGGTTTTTATGTGAAACCGCAGGTCATCGGCGAACGGATCAGCCTTGAAATCAATCCAGCCCAGCAAATGATCTCCGCAGCCAGCCCCTATGTCGTCGTGGGGCAGGAACTGCGTACAAGTCTGACCGGCCGTCTGGGTGAATGGATCAGCTTGGGAGGTGGCGACGAATCAACAGAACAGGAAAACCGTCAGCTGCTTGGCAAGGGGATGCGAAGCCAGACACAAGCCAATCTGGTCTGGATCAAGGTAGAGGTCATCGATTAGACCAGACCGGGCCTAATCCGCCTGCAATCACCACTCCGACCGAAGCGTGTTCCAGACTGCAAAAAAGGCGAACAGGAAAATCAGATCGGCAAAGGCCCATGGAATCCACATGAAGGGAATGCCTTCGGTCAGTTGATACAGAAAGGCAAGCCCGCCATAAGAGGCTTTCAGCGCAATTCCGTAGGGAATCAGGTCGCGATGGCGCTTCGGGTCGGAAGCGATGCGGAAAAACATTGCCGAAAAAATGAGCAGCAGCAGGGCCGGGAACTGGACGTAAGCCAGATGGTTGGGCGGCTCAACGCCATACAGGGAAAATGCCCAAACCGGGAAGAACAGGAAGATGAGACCCAGTATTCCGTCATATACAGCTGCCAAAACAAACAGCGGTTTGATCCACGTCTTCATAGTCAAGACTCCGGGGTTGAATGGGGCGCACGACGAAGCTCCAGTTGCCTGCGATGATAGCGCTCCCGGCGTTCATGCGTGAATTCGTCACTATACAGCCGGGTGACCATATCTCGAAAACCGGTTTCCAGCGCCTGCACCGTCATATTCAAAGGCCGGAAGTTGACATCGAAAAGGGTGCACAACTCCCAGGCGCCCTCCTGCAGCAGACGGCCTTCCCTGCGCAGGCGTTCGTATAGCGGCGTGCCGGGGAATGGTGTCAGCAGAGTGACCTGCACTTCATAAAGTCCACTGGACCTGACGAATTCGAATACCCTGTCGAAGCTCTCCGGTCCGGTGCCGTCGAGTCCGAGTATGAAACAGCCGTTGACGGTTATGCCGTGATCCTGAATGCGGCGGATGGCCTCGAAGTAGCGATCGACCTGTTTTGCCTTCCAGTTGGCGTGCTGTTCCAGCCCATCCAGTCCAGTCAAGGCCGGGCTTTCAAATCCGATGAGTACCTGGGCGCAGCCGCTGTCACGCATCAGTCCCAGCAGTTCCTTGTCATCGGCGACCGAGACATCGGTTTCCGTAAACCAGCGCACGTTTTCCTTCGCCAGGGCCTGCATCAATTCCTTCGAGCGGGACTTGTTGACGAAGGTGTTGTCGTCGGCAAATTCGATGAAGGGTTGCGGCCAGCGTTCCTTGATCCGGCGGATTTCAGAGATGACTTTTTCCACTGGCTTGAGCTTGTATCTGGGCGAGATGAGTATCGACGCGGCGCAGAATTCGCAGCGAAACGGGCAGCCGCGCTGGGTCTGGACGGTGAGGCGGTTGTACCTGTCCATGTCGAGCAGATCGAAACGCGGCATGGGCGCATCATCCAGGCTGTACTCGGAATTGCGGCCGTCGTAGACGGGTTTCAGATGACCTGCCTGAAGATCGGCGAGCAATTCGGGCCACACCGGTTCGCCTTCACCGATCACAATGGCATCCGCATGCTGCATGGCTTCCCCGGGCAATGCGGTCACGTGCAGGCCGCCGAGGATGACCTTGACGCCTGCCGCGCGATAACGGTCGGCAAGGCGATAGGCATCCTTGATCCTGGCGGTGAAACTGGAAAGCGCCACGGCGTCGAAGCTGCCCAGTTGCACATCGTCCACCTCGCCGGGTAACTCAAGGTATTCGACTTCGATCGGGGGTGGCGTCAGCCCGGCCAGTGTCAGCAGGCCCAGGCTGGGAAGCGAGGCGATGATGCGGTTGCGGTCGACAAAACCCGGCAGGGTCAGGCCGAGCCGGGTCAGTTCCGCGTTGTGCGCACGCACGCCGCTCAGCGCGATGAAGCCCAGCCTCATTGCATGGGCCAGCTGGCGACGACGGCAATGGCCGAGCCCAACACGCTCAGCACCGGGATGAAAAACAGATGGCGGAAAGGTTTGTGCCAGGCCGTCAGAAAACAGATCAGTGGCATGGCCACGGCACCCGCGATCATGGCGTACGAGGCGAATTGGGCATGGGGATCCGGGAGCACGACGGATTTGAAGGTCAGTGCCAGGGCGAAATTCAGAAAGCCGATGCCAAAAAAGGAAATGTGCCCCAGCCGCAGCATGCGCCGGCGAAACGACCCATAGCCCCCCACCCAGTCGTCGCGATGAAAAAACAGGCCGATGAGGGCGCCGGAGGTAGCGCCGCCCAGCACGCCGATCCAGCCGGCCAGAAGATTGATGTTTTCGATCATGACAATTTCCATTCCGAAATTATTGACGTGCCGGCCAAATTGCAGCCCGGTGCGAACGTTATGAAATGACGGCAGATCACCATTGTTGAGGTTTGGCTTGACCGAATGACAGGTAGAGCTATAGATAAAGAAGAGAAGCCTGTTAATAGAGGGTGTTTATGAAACGAAAGTTCATGATGCTGGGGTTTGCCATGCTGACGGGGTTTCCTCATGCAGTTTGCGCAAAGGGCTTCGGCAAGGAGGAAAAGGTTCAGTCCTACGCTTCTTGGAATACGCCATTTTCGCCTCATTACGGTTCGGAAGGTAGCGCTCATCCTCTTATGGACCATCTGTCCGCCTCCGTGGCACGAAATACATCCAATAACTGGAGAATGGAACTGACGCCTCCCCAGATTGATCAAGCCGATTCGGACAATCCCCTGCAAAGACGGGACACGCGTTTTGGCTTCAGTTTCAAGCTCTCTTTCTAAAGCAGCGGCTTGAGCGGCGTTTGCTGCCAGAGCTTGGCCTTGCTGCGCTTTACCATTGAGGCGTGCCGGTCGGGGTTGTCTTTGGCCGCATCCCAACTGTTGCCTGGCAGCATGTCGGTTTCAATGGCCTGCTCGACCGCGCGCGCCAGTGTTTCGTTGTGAATGATGGCACCAACCTCGGTGTTCAGGTTTTCCGATCTGGGGTCAAAGTTATAGGTGCCAATGAAGGTAATTCTTGAATCGACCACCATTGACTTGGCATGGATGGCGAACACCGGTGGCTTGTCTTTTTCCGCCGCGCGAGGCATCAGTTTTTTCTGCACTGCGGGGTCGGGTCTGTACTCAAAAATTTCCAGACCCATTTTCAGCAGTTTCTTTCGCTGGTTGCGATAGCCGCTGTACGCCTGAAGATTATCGGTTGAGGCAAGCGAATTGGTATTGATTCGAACCCGCACGCCACGTGCAACGGCTTTTCTGAACAGGTCGATTGCCTTGTCGGACAAAACAAGGTAGGGCGACTGGATGACAATGGAGCTGCGGGCACCCTCGACCAGCTTCGCCAATGCTTCGGTGGTCATGCCGCCGCCGTCCAGCCGGATGCGGTTCTGGTTCTTGCCCGGAATGTCATGCACGAAATCAACTTTTCCCCATACGATTTGCTCTGCCACTTTCGGGAAAGCGGCTGGCATGTCCGCTATGACCTTTCTGACTTCAGGCGCGAAGTTTTCCGGAGAGTTCGCGTAATCGTGCAGGTTTTTGTAGACCAGTTGAACTTCATTGTCGTCCACGCGCACATTCTTTTGCATCAAGCCAAAGCCGTCGTACAGATTTTCGACGGGCGCGCTTAATTCACTTTTCCAGAAGTTCTCGAAGCTGGCCCGCATATTTTTGACGGTTTCGCCAAGCAGCAAGACGTCGCGGTCGCGGAAGTTGTATTCCTGGTCGTAATCAAAATATTCATCCGCCATGTTGCGTCCGCCGGTAATGGCCAGCTTGCCATCGACGATAAAAGTCTTGTCGTGCATGCGCTGATTGACGCCGCGAAAGTCTGTCACAGTGTTCAACGCGCGTTTGTAGAAGGGCGTGCCGACCTTGTGCTGGGGGTTGTAAATGCGAATGTCGATGTTGGGGTGCTTGGCCAGCGCCAGCAGAGATTTGTCGGGCGCATCGATCAGCAGGTCATCGACAATCACGCGTACCTTGACGCCGCGCTCCGCGGCGCGTAGCAAGGCTTCTGCGGCAAGTGTGCCGATATTGTCCGTGCTCCAGATGAAGTATTGCACCTCGATTGTCTCGTGAGCATGATCGACCAGCCAGGCGCGGGCCTGCAAGGCATCTTCGCCCCGATCCAGTACATAAGCGCCGGTCTCTCCGGCATGTGCGTTTATCTGTCTGTTTATGAATGACATCGGTGAGCCGGCCTGGTTGTCGGCAAGCGCGGGCAGGCAGAGGCTGGCTACGCTCAGCACTGTCAAGGCAGCGTGTTTGATCGATTTCATGTTGCAAGTTGGCAGGATTGGTTCGGCCGTCATTGTAGGGCCAAGACAGTGTCGGTAGCGACCTGCTCTCATGAAATAATTGCAGGCATCACTTCAAAATAACAAGCAGCAAATGAAACTCGGGAAATCTTCCTTCTTTGTATTGATCGCCCTGACTGGCGGGCTGGCCATACTCAGTTCGACCCTGTCCAAGACTCCGGTTCTCCCGCTGTTCGCCCAGTCGCTGGGCGCAAGCCCTGCGGAGATCGGCTGGATCGTGATTGCCTCGACCATTCCCGGCATTCTGATCAGTTTTCCGGCCGGTGCGCTATCCGACTATCTTGGAAAAAGGCGTGTGCTGTTGGCTTCACTGGTGGTATTTGCGACCGCGCCTTTTTTATATCTGTTCGTCGACAACGCCTGGCAGTTGATGGCGGTGCGCTTTTATCATGGCTTCGCTACCGCCATTTTTGGAACCGTGGCCAGCGCGGCCATCGCCGAGCGTTATACGACGGATCGCGCTGCCCGACTGTCGACCTATTCTTCGGTGACGATTGTTGGCCGTTCCATCGCTCCATTCCTGGGCGGATTTCTGATCTCCATGGCAAGCTTTGGCGCTGTCTATATTGCTTGCGCCATCAGCGGCGTGTTGGCGCTGATGGCGGGTTTGTTGCTGAAGGATCATGAAGCTTTTCCAAAGGGAAAACTGGAACTGCCACACTTCTGGGAGAGCCTGGTCACGGTATTACGGAATCGCGGCATCATGGTGGTGAGTCTGGTTGAGGCGGCACAGTACCTCGTGTTTGGCGCAATCGAGGCTTTTCTGGCGCTGTTTGCCGCGTCGCTCGGCATTCAGGCCTGGCAGATTGGCATCATCCTTGGCGTGCAGCTGGTGAGCATTGTGTTCATGAAGCCATTAATGGGAAAAGTCTCAGACCGGGTGGGTAGAAGTCAGGTCATTATTCCGGGACTGCTTGTCGGTGCCGCCAGTATTGCGCTATTGCCTTTTTTCACTAGTTTTGCCGGACTTTCCCTGCTGAGCCTCGCCTTCGGTCTCGGTTTTGCCACCGTCACCTCATCCACTTCTGCGCTGGTCGCGGATATGACCAGAGATGGCCGTTATGGATATTCCATGGGGGTGCTGCGAACCGTGATGGATGCTGGCCAATCAGCAGGCCCGGTGCTGACTGGAGGAGTAGTTGCATTTGCTGGCTATGGCCCTGCCTTTGGCATGCTGGCTGTGATTCTTGTACTCGCCGCCTTGCTACTTGGACTGTTCACCAAAGGGGGCTAGGCCGCGAATATTAGCGTTTTCTCCTCGTTAACAGGATGTCGATGTCCTATATAGACATCAGAAACATGGGTAAATCAAAGAGGAGGAAATTATGGCGAACATTCAAACAAACCAAGAGTTCATCAGCAAGCTGAAGGCTCTTCCCGTGGCACATCAGCACCGTTTGGCAAAGCAATTCATTTCAGGAGTTGTCCATTTGTCCGGCAACTCGCGTGTGGGGCAACTGGTTGAACTGCTGGCGAAACCGGAATGTTCGGATGATGATGTGAGAAATGCCCGCACGATTGCCCAGTCTGTTTATGCAGAAACCAGTCCGGGATCAGACATTTCAGAATTCAGATTTGACTGCGAGGCCACGCATTTCATCGCCCAGGCTGTACTGGCTTGCACGGCGTCCTTTGAGCAGTCGGGAGCCAACCCCATGGTGGCCAGTAAGGTGGCCAATTACTGCCGCATGGCCCAAACCTGTGCGGGCATGAGCCAAGGTGAGGAGTCGCCTGATTTTTCGAAGGCAGAAGAGGCCTATGACCAGATCGTGCGGGAACAAATCGACATCCTGAACAGGTTTTTCGAAGCCGAAGGGAGTTGAGATAAGGCTTTCAAGAGAAAGAAGGAAGCGGGGAGTGGCGTTTTGACTAAAAATCAACGCCTGTTGCACTGCCTTCCAGGAGAAAAAGCTATTGAGTAGGCGTTTTTTTTATTGTATTCAGCGTTCCTGAGGGGTAACCATTTTTTGGACCAAATACCTATCTCTGGTCAATAAAAAACGCGCTGGATCACAGCGCGTTCTTGCTGGACTCTAGCCGCTTACTTCGAGGCATTGACCATGTATTCCACTGCCGCTTTCACTTCGGCGTCGGAGAGTGAAGCCTTGCCGCCTTTTGCGGGCATGGCGCCTTTGCCTTTGATGACACTACTTACCATGGCGTCATTGCCGGTCTTGATGCGGGCTGCCCAGGCTGCCTTGTCGCCGAGCTTGGGCGCGCCAGCCACGCCGTCCTTGTGGCAGGTGGCGCACGTGCCGTCATACACGGCCTTGCCATCAGCACAAGCCTGGCCAGCCAGCAGGGAAAGGGCGGAAACAACAATCAAAGCAGCTTTCATGGAGTTCTCCTGAAGTTGAGTGAAGAAAATGTCAGGGGAAATATATCGAAATCGGATGATCGGGTCTGTGATGGGTGTCACATACGCATTGAAATGTGATTCCCGATTCCGGGAGCCGTGACGACCGTCAAAGTGATCTGAATCGAAAAGCTTTCAGCGGGCATAAGTGATGGCACATCATCTTTCGAATTGATAGAACTGCGTGTTGAGATGCCGCGCGACTTCTTCAATTTCGTCCTTGTTCCAGCGCAGTTTTGCGTAAGCAGCCCAGCGCGCAACCTGGTTGTGCAGTTCCGGCAGGGATTTGACTTGCTGCCGGCTGCGGATGTGAACCACGCTTTCGTGGCAGGTCGTGCAGTGGTTGTCATACAACAACTGTCCGCGTGATGTGGCAGGGAGGGCAAGCGTCTTTTGTGCGGGCTTTTCCGTGGTGGATTTCGATTCAAGCGCTTGTGGGGAAGGGTAGGCTTCGGTGCGAGGGTTCGCCGATACCGGCAGGGCAAGCACGAGAGAAAACAGCAGAGCGGAATGAGGAGTGCGCATGGGTATTGCCTCGAATGTATTAGCGCGAGTCTTGATTATAGCGCCATGCTTGTTCGGCATGCAGGCAGCGAGGCTGAAAAGAAACGTGGGCGGTTAACCGCCCACGAAGTTCTGCCGTTATCTGAGCAATCAGGATTGATGACGATGGAAATGATGGCCGCCATGGCGTTTTGGCATGGCTTCCACGTCAAACATGGCTTGCTGCTCGGGGGTGAGCTGGGCATAAAAAGCCTTGACTGCCATGGCACGCTCGGCCATCCACGCACGGCGCGTGTCGGCCATGGCCAGCATCTTGTCCAGCCGTTCTGGCGTGCTCAGCTTGGCGAACTCGGCTTTCCTGGTCGCCCTGTCCATTCCCGCATGCTTCATTCCGGGTTTTGCCGTGCTGACAAAGGCATCCCAGGCAGCTTCCTGCTCGGGTTTGAGCTTGAGTTTCTCTTTCAGTCCGGCCAGATGTTTGGCACGGTACGCTTCAGCTTTTGCATGGGGCTTGTGATCCTGCCGGGCTTCGCAGCCGGGCTTGCTATCCGGGCCACCATTAGGCATGGCAAAGGACGAGGCTGCAAGAATGCCGCCGCCGGCAATCAGGCCCGCCATGAGGGCACGTTTGGCAAAAGAACCTTGAGTCAATTTCATTGCGATCTCCTTCAGAGTCGTTAGCAAAACAGCCGGCCAGAAACGGTACGGCATGAAAAGCATTCTGCGGAGTGTTTGTATCTGACGGATTTCCGGAAACGGAAAAGTTGTTACAAGTTGTATCAGTGAACCGCCCGCGGGGCCAGTGTGCGGGCCGCGGATGATGAATTACTTGATGACTTTGTTAACCGGCATGACGATATCACTGATGTTTTTTGCAGTTCCTTGTCCAGCCCATGCGGGCAATCAGCCAGCCGGGACCACGGTTCTATCCATGATGACATCATCTATTGCCTAACCGGCCAGCCCCTTGGTCAACAAAGCGGCAACGGTTTCGTTGATGCCTTCCTGGCGCGACTGAGCCAGGGCATGGATTTGTTTCACCAGTTCGCCATCGAGCTTGACGGCAAAGGCAATCAGACCTTTTTCCTGATCCTGCCTGCGCTGTTCGCGGCGCGACAATTCAGTACTGCTTGTATTGCCAAAGCGGCTGGGCGTACCTGCCTGTTTCATCTGGCTGGCGATTTTCAGGCCTTCGTTCTTGTACAGATCGGTTTTCTTCATGAATGTTTTCCTGAATGTGTTGGATGCTCGGGGTTGAGCGTAAACTGCCGACAGCATAAGCGATACCGTCACACTGCGTAAAATCCCCTGCCTTTTCCATCACGAGCCCTGCCATGGCGCTTAAAGCCACCATCTACAAAGCCGATCTGCAAATTTCCGACATGGATCGTCATTACTATGCCAGCCACGCACTGACCCTCGCCCGTCATCCTTCCGAAACCGACGAGCGCATGATGGTGCGCCTGCTGATGTATGCCCTAAATGCACAGGAAGGAATTGCCTTTACCAAAGGCCTGTTCGACGTGGATGAACCCGAAGTGTGGGTCAAAGACCTGACGGGTGAAATCAAACTGTGGATCGACATCGGCCAGCCCGACGAGGCACGCCTGCGCAAAGCCTGCGGCCGTGCGGAGCAGGTCGTCGCCGTATGCTACAGCAGCAGTTGCGAAGTATGGTGGAAGCAGATCGAAAACAAATTGGCGAGACTGGACAATCTTGTTGTGCTGCGACTGTCCTCGGGAACCAGCCAGGCCCTGGCAGCCATGGCGGAGCGCACCATGCAACTGCAATGTCTGGTACAGGACGGCGAGGCATGGATAAGCGGCGATGCGGCGCGCGTTCATGTGGAACTCAAGCTGCTCAAAGCTGGCGGGCGGAATTGAGCAGCTGGTTTTTGTAACGGACGTTGTTAGGTATTCTCCACGCTATCCAGCGGCCATGCGGCGGCATCAATCGTTTCCTGATAGGCATGCCAGGTGGCATGGCCGATCAAGGGCAGCAGCACGATGAAACCAATGAACGCAGTGGCAAATCTCAGTATCACTGACAAGGCGATCAGACTTGCCCATACGATCATGGGTTTTTTGTTGCGCAGCACGGCATTGATGCTGGTAACCGATGCGGTAATGGCATCCACTTTACGGTCAAGAATCATGGGCAGGGAAAATGCGCTGGTGGCAAACACTATCGCCGCGAACACCGAACCCACCACGCTGCCGATTGCCAGAAAGGGCAGCAGCTGTTGCCAGCCTGGCGTACCCTCGGCGGGGAAGAACACATGCACCATCGCGGCGGCGCGAGCCCACACCAGCAGTACCACCATCAGGATCATGCCCAGCACCAGCAACTCCTTGACGTGGTACTTGCCTTCACGCAGGCAATAGCCCATGACCGGTTCCAGTCCCTTGCCAAGTTGGCGGCTGATTGAATACAGGCCAATCGCAAGCACCGGCCCCACGAAAATAAAGCCGGTCGCCATGCCGATATACAAAGCCATCGTGCCAAATTTCCAGGTGAAGGCGGCGATTGCGACGCTCAGCGCCATCAATGCCAGGCCATAAGTCAAACTCAGGCGCGGCGCTCGTTTCATGTCTGACCAGCCCAGACGCAGTCAGCGTAATGGCGCGGACATTTCCAGTGCGCGGCATGGCGCGACAAAGGGCATGTTCTCCGGGGATTGGGTTGATTCGGAAACAGGCAAAGTGGACATGCAATTCCCTCCTCTTGGAATGATGGAACTCGACTACCTGATTGTATTCTTAAGGCTATCCGACATGATGATGTTTATAGTGCGAATGCTGAAAAAAGAAAAGCTTCAACCAATGAGCGTATAGGACGACGTTGGCTGGGCTGGCAAAGAGGCAGCCCGTCGAGGGGAAATGGAGTTTTAGGAGCAGGAATAAGAAAGACCGTCTAATGACGGCCCTTAATCAAGACGCTGATTGTTATTTAGAAGGTATGAGTGTATTGGATGCTAAGGATGTCGACGCTGGCCTCGTAGGTGCCTGTTACCGTAGGAACAGCTGAGGGAGGCAAGGTACCGGGGGCTGGTCCAA
The DNA here is from genome assembly GCA_964404175.1 of uncultured Thiobacillus sp. Lineage (GTDB taxonomy): Bacteria > Pseudomonadota > Gammaproteobacteria > Burkholderiales > Thiobacillaceae > UBA6918. Next base: position 19,531 of record CAYOJA010000023.1, read on the forward strand.
CGAGGCTTGCATCTTTCACGAACAAGTGGGCATAACCGAAATCGATTGCCCCCTGTTTTGAAAGGCGGTACTGGCCGCCGATTGCTATCCAGGTGCGGTCTTCATCAGGAATGCGCGGGGTGCGGAATGCATCAGGCACAGGTGTTTCATCAAATGCAAGGCCAATTCTGAGAGTGAATTTGTCATTCATGTGATAGTTGGCACCCAAGGAATAACGGTAGCTGTCTTCCCAGTTTTCAGGGGTAAGGGAGTCAAAAGGCACGGTAGGAGGCAAATCCACAAGCAGCCTGTCAAAATCGCTCCAGCCAGTCCAGGTAACATCAGCCAAAATATCCCAACTTGGATTCAACTTGTGAAACAGGCTGAGAGAAGCAGAGTCAGGCAATGTTGCTTTGGCTGAATCTGGGCCATTGGCTGCAGGGTTGCTGCTGAAAGTTGCTGTTCCTTCCAGGGTGTAATCTACCTCCGACCGATAAGCCAACCCGATACGGGTTTGATTGCTTAGTTGCCAAAGTGCGCCCAGATTGAACCCCCATCCATAATCATCGCCTTTGACTGTAATAATACCCAATGCACCTCCGAAACTGGTAAATTCGGCGTCGGCGCGCTGGATGCTCAAGCCAACACCAAGTGACAATTGTTCGCTGGCTTTCCAGGCAATGGAGGGATTGATGTTGACGGTTCTGAGGTCGGAAAGGATGCCCAGATGGCGGCCGAGCCAGCCGGGGTCGTACTCGGTCTTCAAACCGAATGGGCTGTTCAAGCCTACCCCCAACCTAATATCCGGTGTTAACTTGTATGCAAAGTATGCATTGGGAACCAGGGCGAGATCACCGATATCGCCCCCTTGATTGCCACCGGGAATTCCGCCAGTACCGGTAAATTCCGCAGAGGGCTTAATCAGATGGCCTGCAACAACCAATTGCTTCTCGGGTAGCAATGCCATGCCAGCCGGGTTGAAGAAAATCGTGCTGGCATCCTGCGCACTGGCAGCTTGTCCGGCATATGCGTTGCCCAAACCGCTGGCATTTTGTTCGATGAGCGCAAAACCGGCTGCATTGACGCTACCAGCAGCGATCAAGCTTATCGCGGTGACAATGATTCGGGCATGTTGTTTTTCTTGCATGGCTATCTCCTCATAGCGATAGTTAACGATATCAATTCAAATGATGTAACGGTTTATTCCCCCGCGAATTGGATCACATAAACGCACGTGAGCTGGATGATTAACATCCACCTGACTGGCGGCAGAATGCGCGAATGAATCCCGGAACTGACTGGATATTCTTGTGTTTGGGGTATTTTACCCTTGCCCAGCCTGTTTGGCTGAAAATCAGGTCCAGCCTGGTTTTTGCGATAATTTGCGGTGGCAATTCCATGAATGCAAAGAAACATTCACGGCGGGATTGGGCAGAAGATTCAAGGTTCGAGCAGCCATCAAACATCATCAACAGGTGAAACATGATCAGCAAGCAAGATGTACTCAACACGTTCAACTTCCGCCATGCCTGCAAGACCTTTGACCCGTCGCGCAGGATCGCGGAGGAAGATTTCCGCTTCATCCTCGAAACCGGGCGGCTGTCGCCCAGTTCCTTCGGCTACGAACCCTGGCAATTTCTGGTCATTCAGGACATGTCATTGCGGGAAAAGCTGCTCACCGCTACCTGGGGCGCCAAGGGGCAGTTTCCCACCGCCAGCCACGTCATTGCCATCCTGGCGCGCAGGGAAGACATGCGTCCGGGTTCCGATTACACAGAACGTTTCATGCGCGAAGTGCAGAGATTACCCGAAGATGGCATTGCGCGCAGAACCATGTTCTACCGGCAATTTCACGAAATCGACTTCAAACTGCAGGAACCGCGTGCATTGTTCGACTGGAGCTGCCGGCAGGCTTACATCGCGCTGGCCAACATGATGACCGCGGCCGCGATGATTGGCATCGATTCCTGCCCCATCGAAGGCTTCAATCAGGAAGACTCAGAGAAAGTGCTTGCGGCGGCTGGCTTGCTGGAAGACGGCCGATTTGGCCTGGCCGTGATGGTCGCTTTTGGCTACCGCATCAATCCGCAGCCGGAGAAAAAGCGCCGGCCGATGGAAGAGGTGGTGAAGTGGGTATGACAGGCTTGAGTCGCTGGCTGGCTGTTAATGATACCAAGGTAACTTTATGATTTTTAAAGACTTGCTGTCGTCATAACAAGGCAGGGCTGGCGCTGCTTCGGGGAAACACATATAATATCCCGGCAAATCAGGCCACTTACACCAGAGTGGCCTTTTGCTTTGTCAGCTTTCATGCGGTGATATCGTGGATATCGCCTCAATCCTGGCAGTGGACTTTCTGCTTTCATTTTTACCGAGGTAATCGAAATGCATTCCGCCACCATCCTCCAGTGCCTGAAAAAGCACGGCCAGTTGCTTGACTCGGAAATTGCTCAGGCAACCGGCATTTCTCTGGCAAATGTCAGGTCGTCCCTGACTGACTTGTCGGAACGAGGGGAAATATCCCGGTGCAGCATTACCCGGTTCAATAATGGCAAGGCCATTGAGGGGTTTCTCTGCCGGGTTGCAGGATATGTTCCTCCGCCTACGCCAGGCAGAAAGCCCGGTGCAAAAAACTAGCAGGGTTGGAAAATTGCCGCGAGGGCGCGATGCGGCGTCAGAGCCCGGCTCAAAATCTCATGTGTAACGCATACACTCCGCGTTATCGCAGTTTTTTCCTTGCCTGACATCCTCTCGCACGTTATTCATCAGCCTTCCGGGCAACTCGGCCAGCCTTAACCAGAGGCACGACCCAAAAATACCACCGCTATCGTCACTAGGCCGATAGTCAGATTGATACCGATCAACTTGCGGATCAAACCCAGCGCTGCGCCGCCTGCCTGCCAGTTTTGTTCGGCAACAGCGCGCTTGAGCTTCTGGTAGGGCGAGAAGAACACGTGGCCAAAGATCAGCATCATCACCACGCCAAGGACGAGCATGGTTAGCGCGTGAAGCGGGGCAGCTGCGCCGCCCAACAGCATGAGCATGTGCAGGCCGGTAAGCAGAATCAGCACGACACAAATCCACACCCATGGAAAGAACTTGTCGAACACGCCTGCCCATAGCGTCAGGCGCTGCGGCGGCTCCAGCACGCTTGCGGCAACGGGGCGCAGCGCCATCCAGGCGAAGAACATGCCGCCCACCCAGACGACAACACTGATGACATGCAGAAATAGCGAGAGTGACATGAGTACTCCTGGTTTTGGTTTTTACTGGCCGGGTTTGCCAAACATGGATGAATGAAATCGTTTCAGGTACGGTTGCAGCATTCTAACGTGTGCTGGCGATACCTGTTTCTGTCGTAGAATCGGGCATCATTTTCCGTAATCACAAGCATGAGCAAGAGACAGCAGCGCGTGGTTGTTCTTGGCGCCAGCCATAAGCCAGAGCGTTATTCAAACCAGGCGGTGCGCCTGCTGCGCGAGTTTGGCCACACGGTGATTCCGGTCCACCCTAAACTGGAGGAAGTGGAAGGGATCAAGGTTGCAAACAGTCTGAATGTCATTGAAGGCAGTGTCGACACACTCACCATGTATGTGGGTGCCGAACGCTCCAGTGCAATGGCCGACGCCATTCTTCTGCTCAAACCGGGCCGTGTCATCTTCAATCCCGGCAGCGAGAACGCCGAGCTTGAAAAGCATCTGAGCTCCGCGAACATCCCCTTCGAACATGCCTGCACACTGGTCCTCTTGCGTACCGCGCAGTTCTAGGCATCATGGCTTTGACCTTGCCTGATAAGCAGCAGGATTACCGGCAGCTATGGCATTTAACGCTTCCGGCCTTGTCCAGACAAATCAACCAGCCACCCCACTGCCGGAGCGCCAAGCAGTTTGAGCGCGTGCCACTGGTTGAGTGCCAGCCCGCTTCCAATCAGGGTAATGCCCAGCCAGACAATCGCCGGAATGCGCTCGGCATTCAGAACATGGCCAAGGATCAGCGCCGTGACTGGCGTAATGAGGGTGATGAGCGAGACGGTGCCCGCGGTCAGATGCTTGGTGACGTAGTAGTACAACGCAAATCCGGCAACTGAACCGAACACGCCCAGATACACGACGGCGAGTCCTGCTTTCAGGGGAATGGCATCCGGCAAAGGCCCTGCCACAATAGCTGGCGGGAGCAGCATGACGGCTGCCAGCCCCAGCATGCCAAAGGTGTAGGACACGGTATCCAGTTGAGCGCCATGACGCTTGATCCAGACGAGCGTGATGGATTGCATGAATACGGCGCCGAGCACCGCGGCAACGCCGGGCAGGGCAGTGGAACCCAGGTTCAGGCTACCGCTGAAAACGGCGAACAGTCCCGCTAGTGCGAGTGCGAGCCCCAGAATCTTGCGCATGCCCAGACTGTCTTCCTTGAGCCAGAGCGCGGCCAGTACGCCTGTCATCAAGGGCGAAAGCCCGAACAGCACCGAGATCAGCCCCGAAGGAACAAATTGCGCGCCCCAGTAGGTCAGCATGAGCCCGCCCACCAAACCCAATGCGGAAACCAGATAGGTGAACAAGGCTCCGCGATGCATGGGCAAGGCGCGGCCCAGCGCGGCCAGCATCATGCCGGCGACCAGAAGGCCGATGATGGTACGGCCGAACAGGGCCTGGCGGTAATCCAGCCCCTGTGCACTCCAGACAATGCCGAGCGGTGTCGTGGACCAGATGGCGATGACGCCGAGGTAGGCGGCGGTAATGGATTTTTGCTTCACTTCTTCTTGCATGGAGGTGTTCCCTTGTGAGGAAAAAACAAAGGCCACGGCGCTTGTGGCGGCGTGGCCTGGAATGGGCGAATTAAACGTTGGCTAATTCAACAGCACACTCCCGGCCAGCATGGGCCATACTCGCCACGGCATCAGGCGCGGCAGCGGGCAGGCAACTGGTTGGAAGTGGGCAGCGATTTTCATGGCTTTACTTTATACACTTACCTAGGGTTTGCATAGCGCCAGCGCCAGGGCGGGATGGGGTTTTTCTGCGACCAGAGCCCCAGGCGTTTTTTCCGCGCCACATATTCGGTATCTCGATAACGCGTGGCATCGGCAGACACTTGTTCGTAGGCATATTTACGGTTCCACCAGGCCATGCCGCTGGCAAGCTGATGCAGGCCGGCATCGCGGTTTCCGGGCAACACAACTTTTCCCAGCAGGCGGCCATATTGATCGCGCTTATGCCATACGACTTGCACCTTTTGTTTGAGCGCAAGCTGTTTCAGGGCTTGCTTTGACGACTCGCCAAAGGCCTGGGCATGTTCCGGCGCATCGACGCCGAGCATGCGGATCTTGTATTCCCGCTTGTTGGCATCCAGAACATACAACGTATCGCCATCTGCGATGCCGGTGACCGTGCCATGCAATATTTCTGCATGCGCAGGAACAAGGGTGATGAAAAACAGGATCGAATAAAGAAGGCCCATGGCCCGGAAGTATAATTGCCCCCATGGCGATTGAATTGATTTTGATGCTGGTTTGCGTTGTGGTGCTGGCGCTGCTGATGCTTGTCCTGTGGGCGAAGCTGGGCAGCTTGCAGCGTGCGCAGCAGGAACTCGCGGCCAGTCAACAGCGCGAACTGGGTGAGCGGCATCAGGCCATGCTGCGCGATTTGCACGCGGGGCTGGCTTCGCAAAGCGATCGCATGCAAAGCGCGCTGGGCGAGTCATCCGAGCGCCTGCGGCAATCGCTGGATGCACTACGGCTGGAGCAGACGCAAACACTGGCGCAAAGCAGCGATGCGCTCAAGACAGGCCAGCAGCAGTTTTTGCAGCAGACTTTGTCGACATTTGCCGATCAGGGACGGGAACAGCAGAAGCTGATCCAGGAAACCATTACACGGCTGGGTGGCGTGGTGGATGGGCGGCTGGCGGAAATTTCCGGCAAGGTGACCGAGCGCTTGGATGAAGGTTTCAAGAAAACCAATGAAACCTTTGCCAATGTCATGGCGCGTCTGGCGACGATTGATGAAGCGCAGAAGAAAATCGACGGTCTGACCAGCAATGTAGTGACGCTGCAGGAGATACTCGGCGACAAGCGATCGCGCGGCGCGTTTGGTGAAGTGCAGCTGGAAGCGCTGGTGCGGAATGCACTGCCGCCGGATGCCTATGAGTTTCAGTCCACGCTTTCCAACCATAACCGCGTGGACTGCCTGCTGATCCTGCCCGAGCCGACGGGCCGCGTGCCGGTCGATTCCAAGTTCCCGCTGGAAAATTACAACCGTATGTTTGATCCCGCGCTGGCAGAGACTGATCGTTCGGCAGCCATGCGCCAGTTCAAGGGGGATGTGAAAAAGCATGTGGATGACATCTCGTCCAAATACCTTATCGAGCATGAAACATCGGACGGCGCGGTGATGTTCCTGCCGGCCGAGGCAATCTTTGCCGAGATTCACGCGCATCATCCCGATCTGGTGGAGTACGCCATGCACCGGCGGGTGTGGCCGGTGTCGCCAACCACGCTGATGGCGGTGTTGAACACGGCGCGCGCGGTGATCAAGGACGTGGAAACGCGCAAGCAGATACATATCATCAAGGACGAACTGGGCAAACTGGGCAAGGACTTCGGCCGCTTCGAGGAGCGCATGAGGAAGCTGGCCACGCACATCCGGCAGGCGAATGACGATGTGCAGGAAGTCAGCATCAGCTCCGACAAGATCAGCAAGCGCTTCCGCCAGATCGAGTCGGTCGATCTGGAACATTTGCAGACGGCGCATCCGCTGTTGCCCGACAACGAATAATCATCGATGCAGCAAACAACATGACATTGAAGAAACACGACGCCCTGGTTTTCAACACCAGCTACGAGCAGTTCGACAAGGAGGTCATCGAGGCCTCGAATGCCACGCCCATCCTGGTCGATTTCTGGGCCGACTGGTGCCCCCCCTGCACCATGCTGACGCCGATACTTGAAAGAGTTGTTCATGCCTACAACGGCAAATTCCTGCTTGCCAAAGTGGAAGTCGATGACGGTCACAACATGAAACTGGCCGGGCACTATGGCATGCGCGGGTTTCCCACTGTATTGCTGTTCATCGATGGCGAGATGAGAGGTCGCTGGCACAGTTCGAAACCCGAACATTGGGTAAAGCATTTCCTGGCCGAACATGGAGTCAATGAATAACTCCAGGCGTGTGGAAGGCATCGCGCCCTTCCATGTGATGGATATTCTGGCTCGTGCCAAGGCGCTGGAAGCTCAGGGCCGCGACATCATCCATCTGGAAATCGGCGAACCGGATTTCCCGACACCACAGCCGGTACTGGATGCTGCCATCGCCGCAATGAAAAACGGCGATGTGCATTACACGCCTGCTTTGGGGCTGCCAGAACTGAGACAGGCGATTGCCGGCTTTTATAGGAGCCGATACAAGGTTGAAGTGCCTGCTTCGCGCATCGCCGTCACGCCCGGCGCGTCAGGCGCATTGATGCTGGCGCTGGGCGCGGTACTGGATGAGGGTGATGAGATGTTGATGGCCGATCCGGGCTATCCCTGCAATCGCCACTTTGCACGCTTCATTGATGTCTTGCCCGTGGGGGTGCCGGTTAGGCCGGACACTTCATTTCAATTGACTCCCGGCCTGGTGGAACGGCACTGGACGCCGAAGACCCGGGCCGTCCTGCTGGCCTCGCCCTCCAATCCGACGGGCACGCTGGCGCGCGATGAAGACATCCGCGAGATTGCACGTTTGTGTGAAGACCGCAATGCGCTGCTCATTGTCGACGAGATTTATCACGGTCTGATTTATGGCGCCGCGCCGCAAACTGCGCTGGCACACTCAGACCAAATATTCGTGGTCAACAGTTTTTCCAAATACTTTCACATGACAGGCTGGCGGCTGGGCTGGCTGGCTGCACCGGATTGGGCCATGAACGGCATCGAGCGTCTGGCGCAGAACCTGTATCTTGCTGCGCCCACGCCTGCGCAATTTGGCGCGCTGGCGGCGTTCAGCAAGGAGAACATGGAAATCCTTGAATCAAGGCGACTGGAATTGATGGCGAGGCGTGATTATCTGGCGCCCGCATTGCGGGAAATTGGCTTTGGCCTGCCGGTCATGCCGGATGGCGCGTTTTATCTGTATGCGGATATCAGCCGGTTTGCCGATGACAGCTTTGCTTTTACGGCCAGGCTGCTGGAAGAGGCGGGGGTTGCGATTACGCCGGGACTGGATTTCGGCGTTGTATTGCCGGAACGCTATGTCCGTTTTGCCTACACCCGGCCGCTGCCAGTTTTGGAAGAAGCGGTTAGCCGCATCCGACGTTTCGTGGCAGGCAGGCTGGAATAAAAAAAGCCGGTCTCTCGACCGGCTTTTGCTTGCCAACGCCAGAATTACTTGGCGGGAGCAGCAGGTGCAGCAGCGGCGTCAGCAGCCGGAGCGGCAGCAGCATCAGCGGCCGGAGCGGCAGCGTCAGCAGCCGGAGCGGCAGCAGCGTCAGCAGCAGGTGCTTCAGCAGGAGCGGGAGCCGGAGCAGCAGCTTCAGGAGCCGGAGCTTCAGCAGGAGCAGCAGCTTCTTCTTTTTTGCCACAAGCAGTAACAGAAACGGCCAACAGAGCGGCCAGCAGAACGGAGTATTTCATCATATTCCCTTAAACAAAAATGGATAACCCACACCAAGAAATCGGTCAGGGACTTAAAAATTAGTGTTTCCTTAAATCCAACCGACGCGCGGGATTCTAGCAAATCCGTAAAAGAAAACCAGTAGGGGGGCTGATTTTGCAGGATTTCTTGTTTTTTGTTGCGGGGCTGCAACAAGGCAAATCAGCTGTTTTCCCGCATGATCAGGCAGGTGATTTCTTCGCGGTCATGGTAAAGCTGGCGCATTTGTATGCGCCAGATGCCGCCCAGCCGGCCAAGCCGGCTTTCCAGAATGCTTCTGGAAAGCTGCGCTTCTTCAAAACGTCGTTTCATGGGCAATTTAAGATTGAACAGGGCTGCCCGGCAGTCGCCTCGCTCAAACCAGCGGGCAACCAGATCAACCACCCGGGCAGGCTTGTCGACCATGTCGCAGACCAGCCAGTCCACCGGGTGGCGGGGGCGGAAGGTAAAGCCATCGGCGCGCAGGTGTTCGATCAGGCCGCTTTCCAACAAGGCTGGATCCATCGGGCCGTTATCCACGGCCGTGACTTTCATGCCGCGCTGGACCAGTTGCCATGTCCAGCCACCGGGCGAAGCGCCCAGATCGACTGCGCGGCGTCCCGGACGAATCTGCTCGCGTTCCTGCGCTGTCAGCATTTCCAGCAGGGCTTCCGCCAGCTTCATTGTCGAACGTGACGGCGCTTCGCGTGGCATTTTCAGCCGGGGTATGCCCATGGGCCAGTTGCTGGAATTGCCGGGCTGGCTGGTTCCGGCCCAGGCGGTGGACGAATCCAGGAAAAATACATGCAGTCTGGGCAGTTTGGGCGCATCAGACTTGAACAGGCCGGCCTGGGTCAGGGCTTTCTTGAGATGGGGCTCGAATTTGCGGCAAAAAACCGACAATTCCTTGGCTTCGTTGGTGTCGGCCGTTTCCAGCCAAATCTGGCCAAACGGCCCATGCAGGCTTTTCGCGGCTTCAAT
>CAYOJA010000024.1:0-28625 GCA_964404175.1 uncultured Thiobacillus sp.
TCGGCTTCAGCGATGACTTCAGCCTCAACAGCCAGAATCGCCAGATCGCGCTGGAGCGCGCCGAGTCGGTGCGGCGTTATCTGCATGAAGTAGGCGGCATCCCGCTGCATCGCATGTCGACCATCTCCTATGGCGACCTCAAGCCCGTTGCGAGCAACACCTCGATGGAAAACCGCAGCCTCAACCGCCGCGTGGTGATACAGGTACTCAAGTAACAATCACTGTGGTTGAGCTAAAAAGAAAAAAGCGGCCCTGGTAGCCGCTTTTTTCTTGTGCATGCCGGATTACTTTTCGAGTGAAAGGGCTCCCTGCGCCAACCTTTCCACGATCAAGGTATGAATGCGCCGCGAATCGGCTCTCAGAACCTGTATCCTGAAGCCATCAAACTCGATCGTTTCGCCGCGTTTGGGCAGGCGGCCGAACTTGTTCAGCACCAGTCCGCCCACCGTATCGTAGTCTTCATCCGAAAAATCCGAACCCATCGCGGTATTGAAATCACTGATTTCCGTCATGGCCTTGACCCGGTAACGGCCGCTCTTGTCGCGGATGATGTTGTCCTCGGTTTCATCGAAGTCGTATTCGTCCTCGATGTCGCCGACGATCTGCTCCAGCACATCCTCGATGGTGACCAGTCCCGCCACGCCGCCATATTCATCCACCACAATGGCCATGTGATTGCGGCTGGCGCGGAATTCCTTGAGCAGCACATTCAGCCGCTTGGCTTCGGGGATGAAGATCGCCGGTCGCAGGATATCGCGCATGTCGACTTCCTCGCCCAAGTTCAGCCTCAACAGATCCTTGGCCAGCAAAATGCCCAGGACATCGTCCTTCTCGCCATCGATCACCGGAAACCGCGAGTGCGCCGCCTCGATGACGCGCGGCAGAAAAACATCCGGTGGCTCGTTGATATCTACGGTATCCATTTGCGCGCGCGGAATCATGATGTCGCGCACCTGCATTTCACCGACCTGAAGCACACCCTCGATCATGGCAAGCGCATCGGCGTCCATGAGGTTGCGTTCAAATGCACCATGAAGCGTTTCGATCAAATGTTCCCGGTCTTCAGGCGCCCGGGAGAGAAAAGCAGACAGGCGTTCCAGCCAGTTCTTGTGCGGTCGACTAGGGTCGGACTCCATGAGGGTGGCGCGGAGTGAATAAAGTTAAAGCCGCGAGATTCAATTCGCGTCCTTAACTTTGTTCGCTCGCGTATGGGTCATTAAACCCCAGTTTGCGCAAAATTTCCACCTCCAGGCTTTCCATTTCCCGCGCCTGTCGCTCAATCTCATGATCGTAGCCCTGCAAATGCAGCACGCCATGCACGGTGAGATGCGCATAATGTTCAAGCACGGTCTTGCCCTGTTCATGCGCTTCCCTTTCCACCACGGGCGCGCATATCACGATGTCGCCAGACAGCGTTCCCGTCTCTTCGCCATAGGCGAAAGTCAGCACATTGGTGGCGTAATCCCTGCCGCGAAAATCCCGGTTGAGCGCACGGCCTTCCGCTTCATCAACCAGGCGCAACGTAACGAAAGCGGGGTTCTTCAATGCAGCGCCCACCCAGCGCCGGAAACTTGCGCGATCCGGCACATCGGCGGCTTCGGACGCGTATTGCACCGAAAGGGAAAACTTACTGCTCGCGGGTTTTGCGATGCTGGGCATAGGCATCCACGATGCGGGCCACCAGCGGATGGCGCACCACATCTTCCTTGGTGAACTGAGTAAAGGCAATACCGCGAACGCCGCCCAGCACATCCTGCGCATCCTTCAGGCCGCTCTTGATTCCCTTTGGCAGATCGATTTGGGTGATGTCGCCCGTCACCACCGCCTTGGCGCCAAAACCGATGCGGGTCAGGAACATCTGCATCTGCTCCGGCGTGGTGTTCTGCGCCTCGTCCAGAATGATGAACGCATGATTCAGCGTGCGCCCGCGCATGAATGCCAGAGGCGCGACTTCAATGGTGTTGCGTTCGATAAGTTTCATCACCTTGTCAAAACCCATCAAATCGTAGAGCGCGTCATACAAGGGCCGCAGGTAAGGGTCGACTTTCTGCGCCAGGTCGCCTGGCAAAAAACCGAGCCGCTCGCCCGCCTCCACCGCCGGCCGGGTCAGCACGATACGCTTAACCGACTCCCGCTCCAGCGCATCCACCGCGCAGGCCACCGCCAGATAGGTCTTGCCGGTGCCGGCCGGGCCGATGCCGAAGGTGATGTCGTGCGACTGGATCTGCTCCAGGTAAACCGCCTGCCCCGGCGTGCGCGGTTTCAGATCTGCCCGGCGTGTGCGCAGGAGCGGTCCCGCTTCATCAACGCCGCGGGCAAGTTCCACCAGGCCAAGCTGAATGTCGTCCAGCGACAATTCGTTGCCTGCCTTGTTGTAGAAATACTCGAGCACGGAGATACCTTCATTTGCGCGCGCGCCCGTAATCGAGAAACGGCTTCCCCGGCGCCGTATCACGACATCCAGCGCGGCTTCCATCTGGCGCAGGTTTTCATCCATCGGCCCGCAAAGCGAGGCCAGGCGATGGTTGTCCACCGGTTTGAAGTCGATTTCCGCGAGCTCAGTCATGGATCACGATCTCTCCCCGCAAGCTGTGAGGCAATGCCTGGGTAATGTTTACGTTGACAAACTGGCCGATCAATCGAGGCTGGCCCTTGAAATTGACTATGCGGTTATTGTCCGTGCGGCCCATGAGTTCTTGCGGATTTTTCTTCGACGGCCCTTCAACCAGCACCCGCTGCACGGTGCCCGCCATGTTCAGATTTACCTTCTGCGCGGCTTCGTTGATGGCGCGTTGCAGGCGCTCAAGCCGTGCCTGTTTCACGTCAAGGGGAACGTCATCCGGATAATCAGCCGCGGGCGTTCCTGGCCGCTTGCTGTAAATGAAAGAGAATGAGGCATCAAATCCCACGTCCTCGATCAGTTTCATGGTTGCTTCGAAATCCGCATCGGTTTCGCCGGGAAAACCGACGATGAAATCCGAGGACAGGCATAAATCCGGACGCGCCGCCTTGAGTTTGCGCGCAATGCTTTTGTATTCCAGCGCGGTATAGCCGCGCTTCATGGCTGCAAGCACCCGGTCGGAACCCGCCTGCACAGGCAGGTGCAGATGCGACACCAGCTTGGGCAATGTCCGGTAGCAGTCGATCATGCGGTCCGTCATTTCACGCGGGTGGCTGGTGACATAGCGGATTCTTTCAATGCCGGGAATTTCATGCACCACCTCCAGCAGCAGCGCAAAATCGGCATTTTCACCATCATGCATTTTGCCGCGCCAGGCATTCACATTCTGTCCCAGCAGCGAGATTTCCCTGACGCCCTGTTCAGCCAGATGCGCCACCTCCGCAATCACGTCGTCAAATGGACGCGACACTTCTTCACCTCGCGTGTATGGCACCACGCAGAAGGTGCAATATTTGGAACAGCCTTCCATGATGGAAACAAACGCCGTCGCGCCCTCCACCCGGGCTGGCGGCAGATGGTCGAATTTCTCGATTTCCGGGAAATCAATATCCACCTGGGATTTGCCGCTCATTCGCTTTTTGGCGATCAGCTCCGGCAGACGATGCAGGGTTTGCGGGCCAAATACCACATCCACATAGGGCGCGCGCGCCACGATGGCCGCGCCTTCCTGGCTGGCAACGCAGCCTCCGACGCCAATGATGAGATCGGGATTTTTCGCTTTCAGTCCCCGCACCCGCCCCAGGTCTGAAAATACTTTCTCCTGAGCTTTTTCCCGAACCGAACAGGTATTGAACAAAATGACATCCGCCTCTTCCGGCGTGTCGGTTTTTTCAAAACCTTCCGACGCGTTCAACACATCCGCCATTTTGTCCGAGTCATACTCGTTCATCTGGCAGCCAAAGGTTTTGATATAGAGTTTTTTCATGATGGGCGCCGGGCAGTTATTGGACTGGGGGCGTAAAGAAACAAGTGGTGGTGATGGGCAGAATTGAACTGCCGACCTGCGGGTTATGAATCCGCCGCTCTAACCAACTGAGCTACATCACCCCGTGAACACAATCAAAAATTGCGTAGCAAGCTGATTATTCTAGCTTTTTTGGCCGTCCTTTGTCAAAACTTACTGCCTCCAGTTTATGAAGGCCAGCCAAAACAACCCCTCCCGTCAATAACGGATGTTGTTATCTTTTTTATCCTATAATGGGTTTTTAAGTCAGATCACGAAGGATAGGCAAATGATTCATCACGTTACCGGCGATATTCTGCTTTCCAGGGCACAGGCCATTGCGCACGGCGTTGCGCCCAACGATCCGTTCTCCACCGGGCTGGCCTTGAGTTTAAGAGAACACTGGCCGGCCATGTACAAGGATTTCCGGCATTACTGCCAGACCACGCACCCTAAGCCCGGCGGCACATGGGTCTGGGGAGGTGCGGAAGGGGCGCGCATCGTCAATCTGTTTACCCAGGATGCGGCTTACGGGCAGGGCGCAAAGCCGGGAAAAGCTACTGTTGAGCACGTCAATCACGCGCTGCGCGAGTTGCGCCAAATCATGGAAACCGAAAAATTCGCCAGTCTGGCATTGCCCCGGCTGGCCACGGGCGTCGGCGGCCTGAATTGGGAGGAAGTCAGTCCGCTCATCGACAAGCATCTGGGCGACATGAAGGCACCCGTCTATGTGTACACAAATTTCCAGAAGGGCATTGCCGCCAGCGAGTCTGCATAACCTGGCCCAACAAGATGGGACAGGAAATCACCCAGACTCAATTCGATGACGACACTTTCAGGGAGTATGAGCGGCGGCTGTTTCATGAGATGGAACTGCTGTGGACAGAACTTTCCGAGGGACGTTTTTCGGATACCGGCGAAATCGGCGGTTATGAACTGGAGTCTTGGCTGGTAGACCACAATTTTTTTCCTGCGCCCATCAATCAGGCTTTCCTGAACCGTCTCGATAATCCGTTGGTGGTACCCGAACTCTCCCGTTTCAACGTGGAACTCAATGGCGCGCCACTCCCGCTTACGAATAGGGTCTTCTCCGCCATCGCGCGCGAGATGAACCAGACCTGGCGACAATGTCAGGACGTCGCGCATGAACTGGACAGCGTGCTGATGATGGTTGGCATCCTGCCGACCGTGCGGCAGGAAGACCTGTGCCTGGCCAACATGTCCGATCTCAAGCGTTACCGCGCCCTGAACGAACAGGTGCTGACCCGGCGCGCGGGGCGCCCTTTGCACATTCACATCGAGGGTCGCGAGCACTTGAGCATCGATCATCCCGATGTGATGCTGGAAGCCGCCACCACCTCGTTCCAGCTGCACCTGCAAAGCGCCCAGCGCGACGCCGTGCGCTACTTCAACGCATCCATCATCTCAGCGGGGCCGCTGGTTGCCGCCGCCGGCAATTCTCCCCTGCTGTTTGATGCCGATTTGTGGGATGAAACCCGCATCGCCCTGTTCGAGCAATCGGTGGAAATCGGCGATCAGGCCGATCAGGGGAACCGCAGGGTCAGCTTTGGCCATGGTTATGCCCGCGACTCTCTGTTTGAATGCTTTGCGGACAATCTCTCGACTCATTCCGTGCTGCTGCCCATCCTGATGGACACGCCATCAAATCAGTTTGCCCACCTGAGACTGCATAACGGCACGATCTGGCGCTGGGTCCGGCCGCTGATAGGGTTTGATCCCGACGGCACGCCGCATCTGCGCATCGAGCAACGCGTGCTGCCAGCCGGGCCCACCATTGCCGACATGATGGCGAATGCCGCCCTGTATTTCGGTCTCGCCCGCTTTCTGGCAAGCTTGAGCGAAGCGCCGGAATCGGGTTTCGGTTTCGACAAAGCCCGCAATAATTTTTATGCCGCGGCACGCGATGGACTCCACGCAAAACTCACCTGGCTGGATGGAAGCACCATCGATGCGCGAACCCTGCTGCTGGAAGAAATATTGCCGATGGCACGCCACGGTTTGAAAACACTGGAAATCGACACGAGCGACATCGATCACTATCTGGACATCATGGAATCAAGAATAAGATGCGGCCAGACCGGGGCCGCATGGCAGCGCGCTTACCGCGAAAAGCATCAGGCGGACAGCCTGCATCTTGTTGCCGCCTATCTTGAACAACAGCGCAGCGGCGCGCCAGTGCATGAGTGGGAAATCTGATCATGCTGACGGAACTGGATTACCTGCCCGATGGCTTTCTCGATATCGAAGCCAATGAACTGCATACCGTCCTGCCTGGCCCCACGCTGATCCACCTGCCCGGACGGCGCGATGCGCCGTTGTTCGTTTCGATCCTTTTGCATGGCAACGAAGACACCGGATTGAAGGCGATGCAGGCCGTACTGAAGAGACACCAGAATCAGCCCTTGCCTCGCGCGCTTTCAATATTTGTCGGCAACATTGACGCGGCAAGGGAAAACGTGCGCCGGTTGGAAGGCCAGCTCGACTACAACCGCGTATGGTCATCCGATGCCGATGCAAGCTCCGCCGAACATCGCATGATGCGGAAAGTGGTCAGAACCATGGCCCAGCGCGGCGTGTTTGCCAGCATTGACATCCACAACAATACCGGGCTCAACCCGCATTACGCCTGCATCAACCGGCTGGACGATGCTTTCCTGCATCTGGCAACGATGTTTTCACGCGTCGTCGTGTATTTCACCGACCCCAAAGGCGTTCAGTCCGAAGCCTTTGCCCAGCTTTGTCCCGCCGTCACGCTGGAATGCGGAAAACCCGGCGGCGCAGGCGGCGTCGAGCATGCCGCTGCCTATGTTGAAGGCGCATTGCATTTGTCCAGCTTTCCCGCCCATCCTGTTGCCAGCCATGATCTGGATCTGTTTCACACCGTGGGCGTCGTCACCGTGCCGGAATCCACCAGTTTGAGCGTGGGGGAATCCTCATCCGATCTCTGTCTGGAAGAAAACATCGATCACTACAATTTTCGCGAACTGGCGCCCGGCACCCGTTTAGGCACGGTGGCTCGCGAGTGCGCCACGGCATTGCATGCGCGCAACGAAGCAGGCTGTGAGATAAGCGATCAGTACTTTGAAATCCGCGACGGTGCGCTCATCACGCGCAGGCCGGTCATGCCCGCCATGCTGACGCGGGATGTGCGCATCATTCGCCAGGACTGCCTGTGCTATCTGATGGAGCGGCTGGAAAGAAAAGCCTGATTGTTTGTTTCGATCATGCGGGCGGAGCTTCGCAAGTTCGACTGCATTAATGCGGACGAAGCTTGGCCAGCTCTTCCAGCAGATTCACCACCAGTTCCTTCCCCAGTGGCCCCATGCCTTTGGTGAGTTTGTTCGCGTCGCGTTCACCATCCACCAGCCGGCGCATCATGCCGCCCAGGCGAGCCATGTCGCCGCCCGCCTTCATCATCTGTTCCGCCATGTTGGCGAGCGCGGAAAACGCTTTCACATCGCCACTGCCCGCGGCATGAATCATGGCCGCGAGGCCTGGCGCGGCAGCCGTGCCATCCGGCGCCTGAATAGCCGGCAGCGTGGCGGGGTTGTCGATGCCGCGCAGCACGGCATCGACAATGATGTGGTCTTCCTCATCCAGGCCCAGCTTGATGGACTCGTCACGGCGGCCATCGATGATCTGGCGCAATGCCACCACCAGCCTTCCCCAGCCGGCTTCCTCCGCCGCTTTCAAATGATCATTCAATTGAAATAGCTGCGAACGGTCTCGCAACGCACCAACAACGGCATGAATGAATTGCGCGTGCAGGCGGAGAACTTGTTCGACTGCGTCAGGAAGCTGGGCCATATCCGTTATGTAATTTCAGCAAATACGAGAACGCCAGTTTGCCACACCCCAGTCGAGTACCGTCTTGGGCACCGCGCGATTCAGCCCGGCATCCGGCTCAAGGCCAAGAAACGTCAGCGCCGCGCACAGGTTCTTGCTGGCTTTGGCATTTTCCAGCGGCGGTGCCAGCGTCTGCTTGCTGAGCTTCTGGCCCTGGTCATTGACAACGACTGGCAGATGCAAATAAACCGGAGTCGGGTAGTTCAACAGCCGCTGCAAATGAACTTGCCGGGCTGTCGAAGCCAGCAGGTCAGCTCCGCGCACAACGTGCGTAATGCCCTGTTCTGCATCGTCCACTACCACTGCCAGTTGATAAGCAAACAGACCATCCGCCCGCCTGACAACGAAATCGCCCACCTCGCTGGCCAGGCGTTGGCACTGCTTGCCTAGAAGACGGTCGTCGAAACAGATGCTTTCATCGCTCACGCGCACCCGCCAGGCACGGGCGTGTTTTCCCTTCAGCCCGTCGCGGCAGGTACCCGGATAGACCGGCCCCTCGATGCCAAGGATCGAGGAATCCGCGACTTCCTTTCGCGTGCATCCGCAAGGGTAAGCCACACCCGATTCGATCAGGTTTTCCAGCACTGCCTGGTATTGTCCTTTCCGATGGCTTTGGTAAACCACTTCGCCATCCCAGTCGAAGCCGTGCGCTTCGAGCGAAAACAGGATATCGTCCGCCACCTGTTGCGAACAGCGCGGCTCGTCGACATCTTCCATGCGCACAAGCCAAAGGCCTTGTGCCACGCGCGCATCCAGATAGCTGCCCACCGCGGCCACCAGCGAGCCAAAATGCAGCGGGCCAGTTGGAGAAGGCGCGAAGCGGCCAACATATTTCCCCTCTCCCTCGGGGAGAGGGGCAGGGGTGAGGGCATTCACCTCAGACGTGCAGCGACCGGCGATGTTGCGTCAGCTTCCATCCCAGCCAGGCCGGAACCAGATACAGCATGGCACTGCCCAGATAGGGTGGGAAATACTTCGCCACCGCCAGGGCAAAATCCGCGAGGCCCATGGCGTTGACCGTATTGGAAAAAGCAAACCAGGTGATATTGGAAATCACGAAGGCTGCTGCAATCGCAGTCACACTCACGCCGGCGGCTTGCACAATATCCAACTTCCCTGATTGATGCCGCTTGCCCAACCAGCGTCCGGCCAGCCACAGCGTGGCATAGGTTGGCAACAGGCCCCAGTAGGCCGGAGTCAGGCACCAACCGGCCTGCTCGGCGGTTTGCGCCGACACCACATCCGCGCCGAAAGCAGCCGCCATCAGCACGGCAAATCCACATGTGCGCTGGAGCATCAACCCACCCAGCAGGAACACCGCGAGGCTGGCGTCAGGCAGCAACACGGACGTGCCGAAGTGGCTCATGCGCGTCAACGCCATCAAGGCAGTCAGGCCCAGCAACAACCCGAGTCGATGTGAAAGCTTTAAAGTCATGGGGGTTCCCTTCATTCGTCCTTAGTTTGGCGCGTAAGACAATTCTAGCCGGAATTGGCGGCCAGGCGTGGCATAGCCATGCACCAGTGAGTATTCTGCATCCAGCACATTGGCCACTAAGCCAGACAACATCCAATCCTTGGCCAGTGCATAGTTCGTGGATAGATTCAGCGTGGCGTAACCCGGCACGCGAGTCCGGGAAAAATTGGCGACATGCACATCGGGATGCGTCCCCGAGGCGATAAGTTCCGCACGCCAGCCGGCGTTGCCCGCCCTGCCGGAAAGCGCGAAGCTGCCGAACCGTTGAGCGCGGCGTAGCAGCGACTGCCCGGTGTTGGCGTCCTCGGGATTTTGCAATGTCAGCGCGGCGCGCGCGTTAATGCCCGACAACGTCCCATTCCAGGCCAGTTCCAGGCCGCGGTTGCGCGCTTCGTCCAGATTGACCGTGGTGGAAAACGTGGCAGGGTCGATCACGATCATGTCCTCTGTACGGCTGGCAAACAGCGTGGCCTGGAAAAACTGGCCGCCAGCTGAATACGTCAAGCCCAATTCCGTACTGCGCGATTTCTCCGGTTCCAGATTGGGATTGGAAAAATAGAACGGCGGGTAATTCAGGTACAGGTCATTAAAGGTGGGCGCCTTGAACGCCGTGGCTAGTGCACCATGCGCCTTGAACGCCGGGCTGAACGCATAGCCGTATGCCAGCCGTCCGGTGGTGTGGCCGCCAAAGTCGCTGTAACGATCATGGCGCAGACTCAGATCCACGTCGTGGCTGCCGTACATGATTCCTACGCCCGCATAGGCACTGATGGCGTTGCGACTCGCCTCGCTGTAATCCTGATCGCTTTTTAATTTCTGATCTTGCGCCTCCAGCCCAAAGCGGAAACCATGCCGCCCCATTTGCAAGTTGTTCTCCCAGTGCAACTGATCGATGCGCGTGTGGTAACGATCGGCTGGCGCGCCATTCAAATCATTATCGAGTTTGTCTGCGCTGCGTCCAAGCAACAGCTTGCTGTGCCAATGGTCCGCGAGCCGCCCTTCGACAAATGCGGAATACGCCGCGAGTTGCTGCTTTGCATGGTTGGAAAGCGCGCCATCGTAATCCACATCCGCGCGGCTTTGCTGCGCGTTGACGCCGACCTTGACATGGTCGCCAATGCGCTGCGACAACCGCAAGCTGAAATGGGTATTGCGCGTCTCATCGTCGTCGGCATCGGTGACGTCAAATGTGAAAGGCGTCGGAATATAGGCATGCTTCACTGCCGAAAATCCGCTGCTGCGCGTGTGTCCCGCGCCCAGATGCAACGCCAGGCCGGACGGCAATTCGCCGCCAATGGAGGCCTGTATTTGACCAAAATCGTCCGTACCAGCCGAGAGGGAGAGACGGGGTTTGACAGCGCCCTTGCCCTGGCGGGTAAAAATCCGCACTACGCCGCCGATGGCCTCGGAACCATATATGCTAGATACATTGCCACGTACGATTTCAATGCGCTCGATTTCTTCCAGCGGCAGATGTTCGAGTGCAGTCGTGCCAGCGGACACCGAATTCATGCGCAAACCATCGACCAGCACCAAAGTGTGGTCGGCTTCTGCGCCACGCAACCTGATCGCCGCTTGCGCGCCAAAATCGCCCAGTCGAGACATTTCCACGCCCGCATGACTTTGCAACAGCGTTGGCAGGTCAATGGCGCCGGAAGCATTCATTTCCCTGCGGGTGATGACTGTCGTCGCAGCCAGGGTATCGGACAGCTTTTGCGGTACGCGCGTTGGCGTGACAACGATTTCGTCGCCGACGAAAACCGGCAGTTCTTCGGCAAACACAGGAAAGGCGATGGCAAGCGCAACGGTGAGCGTGGTGAAACGAAATGACATGTTGGCGAATTCCAATAGTCTTCGCCAGGATCCCCGCTGGCGGGTTGAGCATGCCGGCAAAAAGCCGGTTTCAGGCCGGTATCCGGGCTTGCGCCTGAAATCCATCGCCTTCCCGGGAAATGCCCAGTGGCGTATGTGATGAATCGTTTAGCGCTGACCGTTGCGGGGGCAGCACCGGATTGGCGGCCTGCCGCGCACCGGTTTCCCGTTTAACCCTGGTCACTTGAATTCAACTAGGGCACCTGAAGCCGTAATATTACCTTGCAGGCAAGCTGACAAAAACCTGCCCGGATGGGTTATAGTTTTTGATATGGATAAAGCGCTTGCTTCACTGGAACAGAAAATCCGGCTGGCCGCCGAGTTGTGTCAGCGTTTGCGCAAGGAAAATCAAGGTCTGCGTCAGGATCTGGCCACTTCGCAACAGCAGGTCAAGCAACTCAACGCCAGGCTAGACACTGCCAAGTCCCGGCTTGATTCAGTTATCGACAAGATTCCCTCCTGATGAGCACCCCTCGCAATATCGAGATCAACCTGCTCGGCCGCACGTTCAAGGTGGCATGCAGCAAGGAAGAAGAGCCGCAACTGCTTGCAGCAGCTCAGTACCTTGATGGTAAGATGCGCGACATCCGCGAAAACAGCAAGGTCATCGGCGTCGAGCGCATCGCCATGATGGCCGGACTGAATATCGCCCACGAACTACTCTCAAAAGGCGGCGCCAGCCGCGAACCCGAGTACCGCGAAAAACTCCAGTCACTGGAAACCATTCTGGATCAGGCATTGGCCGACCAGGATGTGCTTTTCTGATTCACCGCCAAGACTCGCCTCTGATACACTTGAAGCGTTCCCTGCGGTGTTCGAGGCTGTCAGCAATTTCTCTGAACCAATGCATACGTGCAAGGCCGCGGCTAACCTGGGTGCGGGTGTGCGCGCAACACGTCTTGTGTGCCCAAAGCATCTTCAGCTGCAGCCATCTTGAACCCTGGTTCAAGAGTCCGCGGACAGTCACGGCACAGGCGGGGAACACTACTCCCAACCCATGAACCTCCCCAGCAAGAAATCTCTACGAAAGCAATTACGTGCAGCGCGCAGCGCTTTGTCCGCTACTTACCGCAAGCATGCCGCCAGGCTGACCTTGCGGCATGCTTTGCGAAATGGCTTGTTATTGAAGGGCCGCCGTTGGGGATTCTATCTGCCGCTGGAAGAAGAGTTTGATGCCTTGCCGCTGCTCAATCAGGCATTGCACATGCGCAAGTCCTGCTACGTGCCGGTCACGGCAAACCGGCCAGCCCAGCCGCTTCGATTCGCCCATCTGGACGGTCGTCATGCCATCACCCGAAACCGCTACGGCATTATCGAGCCGCACGCGAAATGGTTACTGAATGTCCGCTGGCTGGATGTTCTGATCGTGCCGCTGGTTGGATTTGATGATCAAGGCCATCGCCTGGGGATGGGTGGCGGCTACTACGATGCGACGCTGTCTTACCTGCGTAACCGGAAAACATGGTGCCGGCCTTATCTCATCGGACTGGCATTCGAATGCCAGCGTACGGCATCGGTTCCTGCCGAGCCATGGGACATCCGCCTGGATGCCGCGCTGACGGAAAATGGATTAACGCTTTTTAAGCCTGGCAACGCCAGATAGATCAGTAGCGTTGGTGGAAACCGGTTGTAACAGGTTTGTGTGCTTCAGCTTCGCTGGCATTAGGCTGACTCGATGGCAAGCGCATCCAGCCAAATCCCGTTTCTGTCTGTACAGGCTTGCTGGAAATTACCCGGCCATCCCCGGTAATTTTTACCCATGGCGCTGGGATGCCAACGGGCACGATAGCCGGCTGAAAATATTTGTCTTCACGCATGTCATCGATGTTTTTTACAGGCTTGGCAGGGCTGCCAGACTTCGTCAACAAGGCCGGCTGAAATACCGGATTGACGGACGAAAACATCATGTCCAGCACCGTCTCGGGGCCGAATTTTTGCGCCATGTTTTTAATGACCTGCATGTTTCCAAAGCCCGCGTTCAACAAACACCCTTCCATGGGTGTTGAGTCGTCAGGTTTGGTTGCGGCCACGGCAACGCTGGAATCTCCAGCGATTGAAGTACTCGTGAAAAACAGCGTTAGCAAGAAAATGCCGCTATAACCAACAGCCAGTTTTTTATTGCCCATCATCAATTCCTTTGGTTCCAACTCGGCAGGATTTTTCCCGTCTTCTAATATTTATAGTTCAATGCAAAAACCCCGGCACAAGGCCGGGGATATTGCAGCATAATTTCCTTACAGGGAAATTACTTGGCGGCAGGTGCGGTTACCGGAGCAGTCATTGCCGGCACAAATGCAGCAAAGGGGTTAGCCATGTTGCCGTAGGTGGCGGGATTCATGAAAGAGCCCCAGGTACCGTAGGTCTTGGGATCCACAGCCATGTTCGCCCAGCCGGTGTACATGTTGGGGTTCAGGGGGGCCATCATCAGGTTCATGTTGGCGGGATTCAGGGGAGCCGTCATCCAGTTCATGTACAGGCCGGGGTTCAGCATTTGCATACCAGCGTTCCACATGCGGGGATCCATGGGCGCCATCATCCACTTCATGTACATGTTGGGGTTCATACCCTGGGACATAAGGGCCGTGTAGAAGTTGGGATCCATGGAAGCGCTCATCCACTTGGTGTAGAGGTTGGGGTCCATGAATACGGCGTAGTTTTGAGCCGTAGCAGGGTTCAGAGCAGCCTGGCCCATCTGGGTGTAGGTAGCAGGGTTCATGCTCTGGGTCATCATGGAAGCCATGGTGGCGGGGTCCATCAGCATGATCATGGTGTTGACCGCAGCCTTGGGGTCCTTGGCAGGATCAGCAGCGGTAGCCGGGTTCAACAGCATGGAAGCGGTTGATTCGGGGGTAACGGTAGCAGCGGAAGTGCCATTGGCCAGCACGGGCAGGGCAACAACAGCCAGCAGGGCGGCGGTGAGTTTTGCGATTTTCATGAAGCTCTCCAAATGATCTTAAGGGTGGGTAAAAAACCTAAGGGAAATACAGGAACCACGAATATAAGTATATTCCACTAATGCCTGAAACCCGAATAGGACATTTGGCTTAAGGTCTATTTACAACATTAATTTGTGACGTAAAACCAACAGAATTACCATATTTACAACATAGATATCTGTGCGGTCTCACAACCTCCATAAATAAAAAAACCCTAAAAACAAGCGCTATCCATTAAGCCAGCGCTTACTTTTCGGCAAATTGCTAGTGGTTTGCTTCCCCAAGATAAGCCATCCTTATCGCAGGGCTGGCAGTCAGTTTGGCTGCGGTATCGGTCAGGCTGATGATGCCCTGTTCCAGAACGTAGCCGCGTTGCGCGGTCTTAAGGGCAAGATGGGCATTTTGCTCGACCAGCAGTAAGCTGACTCCGCGGCCGGCAATGGTACTGATGAGTTCAAAAATGGTTTGCACCATGATCGGCGCCAATCCCATGCTGGGCTCGTCCAGCATCAGTAATTTCGGCTGGGCCATCCAGGCACGTCCGATCGCAAGCATTTGCTGCTCGCCGCCGGAAAGCAGTCCGGCTTTCTGGCTTTTACGCTCGGCCAGCCGGGGAAGCATCGCCAGAATCTCCTCCAGGTCGCGCGCAACCACCGCCTTGTCCTTGCGCGAGTAGGCGCCCATTTGGAGGTTTTCCAGCACGGTCATGCGAGGGAAAATGCCCCGCCCTTCCGGTACCAGATTAAGGCCTGTCCTGGCAATTTCGAATGCCGGCCTGTGGGCCAGGCTCTGGCTTGCAAAGCGCACGCTGCCAGACTGGATAGGTAACAGCCCCGCGATGGCCTTGAGGATGGTCGTTTTCCCGGCCCCATTGGCGCCGATCAGGCAAACAGTTTCACCCTCTTCCAGGTGAAAGCTCACGCCCTTGACCGCCTGAATGCTTCCGTATGCCACGCGCAGATCTTCGACTTCCAGCAGGTACATCAGGCCGCCTCCGAGCCCAGATAAGCGGCAATCACCTTGGGGTTCCTGCGCACATCATCTGGTAACCCTTCAGCGATCCTCTCGCCATGATCGAGCACCATCACTCGGTCGCACACGCCCATCACCAGCTTCACGTCATGCTCGATCAGAAGCAGGGTCAGGCCAGCTCCACGCAGTGAAAGCATCAGTTCGCGCAGAGCATTCTTTTCACTAGGATTCATGCCGGCTGCAGGCTCGTCCAGTGCCAGCAGCTTAGGTTTGGACGCCAGGGCCCGAGCGATTTCCAGCCGCCGCTGGTCTCCATAAGAAAGATTCTTGGCCAACACATGGCTGTGCCGCTGAATGCCAACTCGCCTCAATAATTGATGCGCCAGTTCGGCAGACTCGGCCTCTTCCCGGCGGGCCCGGGGCAATCTCAGCACCGCGCCGACAACGCCGGTTCGCGTGCGGCAATGCCGGCCTGACATGACATTTTCCAGCGCGCTCATGTTGCCGAACAGTCGGATATTCTGGAATGTTCGCGCCAGGCCGGATTTCAAAACCCGATGCGGCGCCAAGCCGGTCAGGCGCTGTCCATCGAGTTGCACCTCACCCTGATCGGGAATATAAAGACCGGTCAGACAGTTGAACAGCGAGGTCTTGCCTGCGCCATTGGGGCCGATCAGGCCGTAGATTTCTCCACGCCCTACTGACAGACTTACATCCGACAAGGCCATGAGGCCGCCGAAACCCTTGGACAAATGATTCGCCGTTAGCAAACTCATCGCCGCGCATCGAACAGGCTGGATTGCTCCTGCTCCGCCTCGCCGTCCAAGGCAGAAAACTCGCGCTCGCGCTGGCGCGACGGAATCAGGCCCGCCGGGCGGAACAGCATCATCAGCACCAGCGCCAGCCCAAAAAGCAGCATGCGCAGATCGGCCGGATCGACCTTAACTTCGCCAAACATCATGCGCTGCCAGTCGCCCACATAACGCAAGGCCTCCGGCAGAACCGTCAACAGCACCGCGCCAAGAATCACGCCCGAAATGTTGCCCATGCCACCCAGCACGATCATGCACAGGATCATGATCGACTCCATGAGGTTAAAGCTCTCGGGGCTGACAAAACCCTGGAAAGCGGCGAACAATCCACCGGCCACTCCACCGAACGTCGCGCCCATGGCAAAGGCCAGTAGCTTGATGTTTCGGGTAGGAATGCCCATGGCTTCGGCCGCCACTTCGTCTTCGCGAATGGCCACCCAGGCGCGTCCGATACGAGAATTTTCCAGGCGCAGGGAAATGAAAATTCCACCCAGAGCCAGCGCCAGAAAAAGATAGTAATAAAGATGCGGCGCGGAAACAGTGAGCCCAAATATCTCCTGCGTACCGTTGAATCCGAGGCCCCCCAAGCTCACCGGGTCAATCAAGGTTATCCCCTGTGGGCCGTTGGTGATATTGACCGGCGCATTCAGGTTGTTGAGAAAAATGCGGATGATTTCGCCGAAACCCAGTGTGACAATGGCAAGGTAATCGCCGCGCAGCCTCAAAGTAGGCGTGCCCAGCAGCACGCCGAACAGCGCCGCCAGTGCCGCGCCCAACGGTAGGATGGCCCAAAAAGGCAAATGCATGCCAAAGTGAGGAGAGGCCAGCAGCGCATAACAGTAGGCACCCACGGCGTAAAACGCGATGTAGCCCAGGTCGAGCAGCCCGGCGTAGCCCACCACGATATTGAGGCCAACAGCCAGCATCACATACAGCAGGGCAAAATCGAGAATGCGCACCCATGAGCGCCCCAGTCCACCCTCAACGAGAAAGGGAAGCAGGGCAAGCCCGATACCCAACAGGACGAAACCCAGCCAGGCCTGGCCTTTTTTCCTGTCAGGCGCGCTCAACGACACGCTCTCCCAGCAACCCGGACGGCTTGAACACCAGCACCAGGATCAACACAAAAAAGGCAAACACATCCTGGTAATGGCTGCCGAGAAACCCGCCAGTCAGGTCACCGATGTAGCCCGCGCCCAGCGACTCGATCACGCCCAGCAAAATGCCGCCCAGCATCGCTCCAGCCAGGTTACCAATCCCGCCCAGCACGGCTGCGGAAAACGCCTTGAGCCCCAGCATGAATCCCATGTAGTAATGGGCCTGACCATAATTGGCAGCAACCATCACGCCCGCCACGGCGGCCAGCGCGGAGCCAATGACAAAGGTGCTGGCGATGACCTTGTTGATGTTTACGCCCATTAACTGTGCCACGGACTGCGACTGCGCGGTGGCGCGCATCGCCCGGCCTAGCGGAGTGCGATTCACCAGCAAAGTCAACCCGGCCATGATCATCAGGGTCAGGACAAGAATCAGGATTTGCACATCGGTGATGTGCGCCCCGGCGATTTCATGTCGTCCCTGCGGCAGGATGGGCGGGAACACGATGTACTGCTTGCCCCAGATCATCATGGCGATGTTCTGCAGCAGGATCGACACGCCAATGGCGGTGATGAGCGGCGCAAGGCGGGGTGCATGCCTGAGCGGCCGGTAAGCCACCCGTTCGATCAACAGACCGAGGGCCACGCACACGCCGATCGCCACGATCAAGCCAACCCCCACGATCAACACGCCCGGCAGCGCCGTTCCGGAAGCCAGCATGGCGCCTATGACCGCTAGCGCCACCATTGCACCCATCATGGTGATTTCGCCATGCGCGAAGTTGATCAATTCAAGAATGCCGTAAACCAGCGTATAGCCTAGGGCCACCAGCGCGTAAATGCTGCCCAGCACCAGGCCGTTGATAAGCTGCTGGCTCAGAATTTCCATGCGGTATAAAACGCAGTCAGTTGCCTGACTGTATGGTCTCCACCGGCACCCAGGCGCCGTTCGTCAATTTGTATACGGTGACTGCCCCGCCGGCGAGGTCGCCTTTGGCGTCGAATTTGATGTGCGAAGTCACGCCCTGAAAATCGGTCTTGGCAATCTCGGGCAGGTATTTTGCCGGCTCAGCCGAGTTGGCGCGCTTCATTGCATCCACCATCACGTAGACCGCGTCGTAGGCATAAGGCGCATAGAGCTGGATTTCGCCATACTTCGCGTTGAACTTGGATTTGAATTCGGGCCCCTTGGGCATGTTCTCGATGGGCATACCCGGCGTGGTCGCCAGCACGCCTTCCGCATCGGCACCGGCCAGCTTCACGAACTGCGGGGTCTGGATACCGTCGCCGCCCAGGAATTGCGCAGTAAGCCCAAGCTGCTTCATCTGCTTGGCCATGGGACCGCCCTGCGGATCCATGCCACCGAAGAACACCAGATCGGGACTTTTGGCTTTGATCGAAGTGAGAATGGCCATGAAATCGGTGGCCTTGTCATTGGTGTATTCGCGCGCGACGATTTCCCCGCCAGCCGCCTTGGCGGCTTTCTCCACTTCGTCCGCCAAGCCCTGGCCGTAAGCAGTTCGATCATCGATGATGGCGATTTTCTTCGCGCCCAGTTTCGTCACCGCATAATTGCCCAGCACCTTGCCTTGCTGCTCGTCATTGGTCATCACGCGAAAAGCCGTATTGAAGCCCTGCGCGGTGTACTTGACGGCCGTGGCCGACGGCGAAATCTGCGGAATACCGTTGTCCAGATAGACTTTGGAAGCCGGAATCGTCGCCCCCGAGTTGAGATGGCCGATGACCCCCGCCACGCCCTTGTCCGCCAGCAATTGCGCCACGGTTGTGGCTGTCTTGGGGTCCGCCTGATCGTCCTCGCTGAGAAGTTCGATTTTCACCGGCTTGCCGCCAATCATCAGTCCGGCGGCATTGAGCTCATCCACCGCCAGCCGGGCGGCATTGTCGTTGTCCTTGCCGATATGCGCCTGAGGCCCCGTCAAAGGCGA
Source organism: uncultured Thiobacillus sp. (assembly GCA_964404175.1). Classification (GTDB taxonomy): domain Bacteria; phylum Pseudomonadota; class Gammaproteobacteria; order Burkholderiales; family Thiobacillaceae; genus UBA6918. The sequence continues at coordinate 18,882 of CAYOJA010000024.1, forward strand.
CACCTGACCTATCTTGATGACCGTGACGCCACTGGCGGCCTCTTCTTTTTTGCCGCAGCCGTGCAAACCTGCAAGCAGCGCAAAACCCAAGGAAAGAACAAGAACGGACGGCTTCACCGGGACCCCCATCATTTGAATCGTATTGAAATCAGCGCGAAATCTTAACATTGCGCACCACTCTCAGGAACGCGGACGCAAAAAAAGCCGGCATTAAGCCGGCTTTCTCGGACATCACCTGTATTACAGCGTCAAGACCCAGGCAACGATTTTCTTGATGTCTTCGTCTTTCACTTGCGGGTTGGGCGGCATCGGAACCTGGCCCCAGTTGCCCTTGGTGCCTTCCTTGACATGTTTGGCCAGACGATCCGGTGCTGCCTTGTCAGCTTTGTATTTGGCCGCCACTTCCTTGAAGGCCGGGCCAACGATTTTTTTGTCCACGCCATGGCAGGACATGCAGGCGTTTTTCTGGGCCAGGCCCTGGTCAGCGGAAGCCACGCCAGCAACACCCAGAACCAGAGCGGTTACAGCAGTTATCACTACAGCTTTCATAGCAATCTCCTAGGATTTTTTGATCGAAAACAGCGGCAAGCTTTCCGCCTCGATGCGAATGTTACGACATTCCCGAGCGGATACAAGCTTTTATCGTGGTATTTGACTACTAAGCGGCTGTAAAAATGTATGTCAGGAATACCCCGTAAACATGGTTTCAGTTACTTGACCGGCAGCACATCCGGATGCCAGCCCAGCAGCAGATACATGGCCATGAATCCCAGCACGTACGCCACGGGCACATGCCAGCCCTCGCGCAGCCAGACGAGCGTGTTCTTGGCCTGCGGATACAGGTTGGACATCGCCACCCCCGCGCTGGAGCCGAACCAGATCATCGACCCCCCAAATCCAACGGCAAACGCCAGCAAACCCCAGTCATAGCCACCCTGATACAGTGCCAGCGCGGTCAGGGGAATATTGTCGAACACGGCGGACACGAAACCGAGCCCGAAGGCTGATTCCGGGGACGGCGCAGGTAATTCCTTCACCGGCATGAGACTGGCCGACAGTACCAGCGAAATCAGGAATAGCGTGCCCTTGATGGCTTTGGAAATCTCGCCCCACGGCGTCTTGCGGATGAAGCCCCCCAGAATGATTGCCGCCCACACGCCAGCGGCCGGAAAATCCAGACCGATGTTGGCCGCAATCGCGCCAGCAATGATGAGGCCGACAATAACCAGATGGCCCGTGTCCAGATGCAGGTTTGCGGGCGGGTTTTTCGTCACCGGGTGATAGCGCTGCTGGGCCCTGGCTGCAACGATGCCGGAAAAAGCCACGGCCACGATGGCCGCAATGAAGGCATCAGCCACATGCAAAGCGGGCACGCCCGCAATCCACATCATGGTCGTGGTGGTATCACCGATCACCGACCCTGCTCCGCCCGCATTGCTGGCCGCAACAATCGCCGCCAGGTAGCCGACGCTGACCTTGTGCTTGTAAACATGCCCGGCCACCACGCCGCCGATGATGGCCGCCGCGATGTTGTCGAGGAAGGTGGACAGAATCGCGACCATCACCAGCAATACAAAACCGCCCTTCCAGTCGTCCGGAAGAAAACGCGGCAGCCAGTCCGGGACTTTCGAGAGCTCGAAATGCCGCGCAAGAATGGCAAAACCCAACAGCAAACCCAGCAGATTCAGCACCAAGCGTTCTTCATGCAGAAAATGTGCGATCAGGTCCACATCCTGCACAACCAGGCCCTTGTATAAAGTGATGACCAGCAGACCCATCACGGCCACTTCCAGATTGCGCTGGTGGAAAATCGCCACGCCCAAAAGAGTCACGGCAAACAGGATGAATTCAACAGGAATGTTCAGGAGGGGCATGGTTATCAATTAGTGGCAAAGCGGCCGTAAAAAGCCTTCAGCATAAACGGCGGCGCAACTGTTGTAAGCGCAATGACGATGAGCAAGGCCGCATAGGTTTCCGCATCCAGAATGCCTTGATTCAGTCCCAGCTGCGCAAAGATCAGGCCGACTTCCCCACGCGGAATCATGGATAAACCAATCGCAGCCTGTCTGAAACGCGATTCTGATATGAAAAATCCGGCAACAAGCTTGCCGATGAAAGCCACAACGATCAGCGCACCCCCCAGCTGCCAAACGCGGGGTGAACTCCAGTCCACTGCATTGAGATTAAGCGACACGCCCACCATGACGAAAAACAGCGGCGCAAAGGTGTGAATCAACGGCCGCATTTGCTCTTCAAGACGATGGGCCAAATGTGGGCTGGGCGCAAACCATTGGTCGAGCCGCGGCAAGCCGAGACGGTGCATCAGGTTGAATCGGAAATGCTGTGACAGCGCAATGCCCGCCGCAAAGCCACCCATGATGAGCGGCGCACCCACGACATGCGCCAGCCAGGAGAACAACAAGATCAACGCCAGCGCCATGGTGATGAGCAGTCCCGGCGTGGCTGCACGCTGATCGTAATGGTCGATGAGTTGGCCGGCCAGTTTGGCGACAAAGGGCGAAAGCAGCATGAACAGCACAATGAATACCGCAACCTTGCCCGTCGTCGCCAGCGAAACATCATGCTGCACGGCAAACTGATAGAGAAACGCCAGTGCCAGCACGCCGAGAATATCGTCCAGCACAGCCGCACCGATGACAATCTGCGCCTCGTCTTCATGGCGCTTGCCTAGATCGTCGAGCACGCGAACAGTAATCCCAATGCTGGTCGCCGTCAGAGTGCCGCCGATAAACAGCGAGACCAGATTGTCGAGACCAAAAGCCCAACGGCAGACTGCGTAACCCAGCACAAAGGGCAACACAAACCCGACAATCGCCACCACGATGGGCTTGATACCCGACTTGGCCAGCCGGAAAAGATCGGTATCCATGCCCACTTCAAACAACAGCAGGATGATGCCGATTTCCGCCAGCAGCTTCATGGTCTCGTCCGGTGAGACCCAGCCCAGTAGCGAAGGCCCCACCAGCAGACCCGCCAGCAGTTCACCGATGACCGAAGGAATGCCGTACCGCCCAGCGATTTCCGAAAACAGCCGCGCGGCAATCAGAATGATGGCGAGATAAAGAAAAAACTGATGCAACACCATAGCGGTCAGGTCATTGAACCCAAACGGTTTGACTGCTCAATGCGCAAGCCACTTGATCAGCGGCGTCCAGCTTTCGCGTTCGGACTGGGTTTTGTGCGGCGGCAGATCGAAAAGCGTCTTGCCTTCAAACGCTGCATTTACGTATTGCTGGGTTTCGTGAAGATGCGCGACGACTTTCAGGTCCAATCCCTTGAGAAACTGCTCCAGGGTGACGGCGGCACGCGTGCGCGGCGCCATGCGCATGCCGACCACGCCGATGTCGATCTTGCCCTGGCGCACTTTCTTTTCTTCCGCCAGTTCGATCAGAAAATCCTGGCTGGCCTGGATATCGAACAGCGAAGGCGATATGGGCACGATAATGCGCGTCACCAGCTTGACCGCATGATCCAGGCTTTTGCCATGCATGCCAGCGGGGGAATCGATAATGAGCCAGCGGGCCTTGTCTCCCTCGCCACCCAGCAAACTGATCGGGGGCAGATTTTGCGGGCGCCGCGCCAGCCATTTGCTGGCGGATTTCTGGCGATCCAGGTCGAGAATGCTCACCGTTTCGCCCTGCGAAGCAAGCCAGCCCGCAAGATTGACGGACAGCGTGGTTTTGCCCGCGCCGCCTTTGGGATTGGCTACCAGAATTGCTTTCATGCCGTCTCCTTTGATTGTTCTTGCCCGTCAGTCTTTTCTTTCCACCTGCGTTACATCGCGCACCGCTCCGAACGCGGCGCTCGTTGTCATTGCAGCATAAGCACGCAACGCCTGAGAAACCACGCGATCGCGCTTGGCCGGCTTCCAGGCATGCTTGCCTTTGGCTTCCATTTCCTTGCGGCGGCGGGCGAGTTCGGCTTCATGCACAACAAGATTGATCGCGCGTTTCGGAATGTCGATCTCGATGCGGTCGCCTTCCTGCACCAGACCAATCGTGCCGCCTTCGGCTGCCTCGGGTGAAACATGGCCGATGCTCAAGCCGGAGGTACCGCCGGAGAAACGGCCGTCGGTGATGAGCGCGCAGGCTTTGCCCAGGCCTTTGGATTTGAGGTACGAGGTCGGATACAACATTTCCTGCATGCCGGGGCCGCCGCGCGGGCCTTCGTAACGGATGACGACGACATCGCCTGCCTGTATTTTGTCGCCGAGAATGGCATCCACTGCTGAATCCTGGGACTCGAAAATCCGCGCCGGGCCGGAGAATTTCCAGATGCTTTCATCCACGCCGGCGGTCTTGACGATGCAGCCGTGCTCGGCGAGGTTGCCATACAGCACGGCCAGACCGCCCTCTTTCGAATAGGCGTGCTCGATGTCGCGGATGCAGCCGTTGGCGACATCATCATCCAGCGTTTTCCAACGCTTGTCCTGGCTGAATGCCACCTGCGTGGGCACATTTCCGGGTGCGGCTTTGTAGTAATGCTTCACCTCGTCGCTGTCGGTGCGGCGGATGTCGTACCGCTCAATCTGCTCGCCCATGGATTTGCACAACACGGTCGGCAGATCACGGTGCAACAAGCCGCCGCGATCCAACTCGCCTAGCAGGCGCATCACGCCGCCCGCGCGATGCACGTCCTCCATGTGGTATTGCTGGGTGGCGGGCGCCACTTTTGAAAGATTCGGCACCTTGCGAGACATGCGATCGATATCTTTCATCGTAAAGCTCACACCCGCTTCATGCGCGGCGGCCAGCAGATGCAAGACCGTGTTGGTCGAACCGCCCATGGCGATATCCAGGGCGATGGCGTTTTCAAACGCATCGAAGGTGGCGATGGAACGCGGCAGTGCCGATGCGTCATTCTTCTCGTAATAACGCCGAGCCAGTTTCACGATCAGCCGTCCCGCCGCAAGAAACAGGTTCTTTCTTTCGGCGTGCGTTGCCAGCACCGAGCCGTTGCCAGGCAGGCTCAAGCCCAGCGCCTCGGTCAGGCAGTTCATGGAATTGGCGGTAAACATGCCCGAACACGAGCCACAGGTTGGGCAGGCCGAGCGTTCCATCTGCATCACTTCGTCGTCGCTGCAATGCGAATCCGCCGCGCTGACCATGGCATCGACCAGATCGAGATGAATCGTCTTTCCGTGGATGTTGGCCTTGCCGGATTCCATCGGCCCGCCGGATACGAATACCGTAGGAATGTTCAGCCGCAGCGCGGCATTCAGCATCCCCGGCGTGATCTTGTCGCAGTTGGAAATGCACACCAGCGCATCGGCGCAATGGGCGTTGACCATGTATTCCACGCTGTCGGCAATCAGGTCGCGGCTGGGCAGCGAATACAGCATGCCGCCGTGGCCCATTGCAATACCGTCATCCACCGCGATGGTGTCGAATTCCTTGGCCACGCCGCCGGCCGCCTCGATCTCACGCGCAACCAGCTGGCCCAGGTCCTTCAGGTGCACATGGCCCGGCACAAACTGGGTAAACGAGTTGGCGATGGCAATGATGGGCTTGTCGAAATCGGCATCCTTCATGCCGGTGGCGCGCCAGAGCGCGCGGGCGCCGGCCATGTTGCGGCCGTGGGTGGTGGTGCGGGAACGGTATTCGGGCATTTCGGTCTTCCGGCAAAGCTATAATCGATCTGCCATTTTACCCCAGCCCTCACCCCCGGCCCCTCTCCCGGAGGGCGAGGGGAGAAAACCGCCATGCTGATTCACCCTCAATTCGACCCTGTTGCCATCTCACTTGGCCCGCTCAAGGTGCACTGGTACGGACTCATGTATCTGTTGGCCTTTCTGCAATTGTGGTGGCTGGGCAGAAAACGTCTGACCGCAAGGCCGGAGCTGGGTATGACCGAAAAAGGCCTTGATGATCTGCTGTTTTATGGGGTTTTGGGCGTCGTGTTGGGCGGTCGGCTGGGACAGGTGCTGTTTTACGAGCCAGGCTACTATCTTGAACATCCGGCTGAAATATTTGCCGTGTGGAAAGGCGGCATGAGCTTTCATGGCGGCTTTCTGGGCGTGCTGGCCGCCGTGGCCCTGTGGGCCAGAAAGCATCGGGCTTCGTGGCTGGCCACCACCGACTTCATCGCCCCGCTGGTACCGCTGGGCTTGGCGTTTGGCCGCATCGGCAATTTCATCAACGGCGAACTCTGGGGCCGCGTGGCCGATCCCAGTCTGCCTTGGGCTATGGTGTTTCCTCAGGCCATGGACGAAGCGCTTCCCCGCCACCCCTCCCAGCTCTACCAGGCGCTGGGCGAAGGCCTGCTGCTCTTCATCATCCTGTGGCTGCACGCACGCAAGCAAAGGCCCCGGGGCGCGGTTTCCGCCGTTTTTCTCATCGGCTACGGCGCATTCCGCTTCATAGCAGAGTACTTCCGCGAACCCGACCACGGCATTTTCGGCGTCTCCACCGTCGTAAGCATGGGGCAGTGGCTGTCGCTGCCCATGATCGTGGCGGGCTTCATCATGCTGGCTTGGGCGCTGCGCCGGGCGCGGGTATAATTTTGGCAATTAAAATGGGGAAGTAGCTCAGCTGGGAGAGCGTCGCGTTCGCAATGCGAAGGTCGGGAGTTCGATCCTCCTCTTCTCCACCAAACACCACAAAAGGGCACGTTTTCGTGCCCTTTTCGTTGCATGCAGGAAAACTCCGTTCAGTATCATTACCTTAGTATCGAATTGCTCATGCCGTTTTAGATAAAAGGAGATGGGCAGAACATTAAAAATCTTTAAGGAAACAGGCATTAGCACCGAAATTGCATTAACTTGACCATCATCTCTGCACCGATTTAAGCGGTTGATAACGACTTTGAACAAAGACCCAAGCTCCGTGCCGGAAACACCGGAAGTCATTTCCATTGACAGGGCCGCCTCTGGCCCTGTTGTGCATTCCGCTTCTTCCGCTGGCGAAACGGATTCACTTTTGGAATGCCTGCTGGTGGTTGTGCAGGCACACGGCGGCAGCTTGAGCCGCGAAGCCGCCATCAATGGCCTGCCGCTAGTCAAAAATCGTCTGACACCTTCGCTGTTCCGGCGCGCGGCCAAGCGCGCGGGGTTTACCAGCAATATCGTGCGCAAGCCGCTGGAAGACCTGAATTCAGCATTGTTCCCTGCCGTGCTGCTGTTGAATAAGGAAGAAGCCTGTGTGCTGCTGGGCTGGAGTGCCGACGGCCAGACGGCGCGTGTGGTCTTTCCCGAACTGGGCGAATCGGAAGTCGCGCTGGACAGGGAAGAACTGGCGGGCCGCTATGCGGGCCACGCGATTTTTGCCCGGCCCGAATTCCGCTTTGACGCGCGCACGCCTGAGGTCGGGCGGGTTCATCACCGCCACTGGTTCTGGGGAACGCTGGCCGACAACGCACCGTTATATAGAGACGTGATGATGGCGGCGTTCATGATCAATCTGTTCGCCATTGCCATGCCGCTGTTCACCATGAACGTGTACGACCGCGTGGTGCCGAACAACGCCACCGATACGTTGTGGATGTTGGCGTTGGGCGTGATCATCGTGCTGATGGCGGATGCGGCGCTGCGCACGATGCGCGGCTATTTTCTGGATCTGGCCGGCAGCCGCGTCGACGTACGGCTTTCGGCCTACATCATGGAACGTGTGTTGGGCATCCGGCTGGAACACCGGCCGCTGTCGGCGGGTTCATTCGCGGCCAATCTGCGTTCGTTTGAAACGGTGCGCGATTTCATTACTTCCGCCACCGTCACGGCCTTCATCGATCTGCCCTTCGCGGTGATTTTTCTGGTGGTCATCGGCTGGATTGCCTGGCCGCTGGTGTTGCCGATCCTGTTCGGCATGGCGCTGGTCGTGATCTACGCGCTAACGGTACACAGCAAGATGCATGAACTGTCCGAAACCACGTACCGCGCCAGCTCGCTGCGCAATGCAACGCTTGTGGAAAGTCTGGTCGGGCTGGAGTCGATCAAGGCGCTGGGGGCGGAAAGCGTCATGCAGCGCAAGTGGGAATCCAGCGCGGCGTTTTTGTCCCGGGTCAGCGCGCAACTGCGGCTGCTGTCGTCCACCACCATGAATGGCGCGATGTGGACCCAGCAATTCGTGAACGTATTGGTGGTCATTGCCGGCGTGTACCTTATTTCAAAGAGCGAACTGACGCTGGGCGGCCTGATTGCCTGCACCATGCTTGCCTCCCGCTCGCTTGCCCCCATCAGCCAGGTGGCGGGCCTGTTGACGCAATATCACAACGCGGCGACTGCCCTTAAATCCCTTGACACGATTCTTGAGCAGCCGGTCGAGCGGCCAGTCGATTCGAATTTCGTTACGCGCCAGCATTTCAACGGCGACATCGAATTCAAGAACGTGAGTTTTTCCTATCCCCACCAGGATTTTTCGGCCTTGCGCGATGTGTCGCTGAAAATCCGTGCGGGGGAACACATTGCCATTCTGGGCCGGGTGGGCTCGGGCAAGACTACATTGCAAAAACTCATCCTCGGGCTATACCAGCCGACGGAAGGCGCGGTGCTGGTGGACGGCATCGACTTGCGTCAGCTCGACCCGGCCGAACTGCGGCGCAATATTGGTTATGTGCCACAGGACATCACACTGTTTTATGGCACCCTGCGCGACAATCTCACCATCAGCGCTCCTGCGGCAGACGATGCCGCGGTGTTGAATGCGGCGGAGGTGGGCGGCATTCTGGAATATGTAAACCTTCATCCCAAGGGCTTCGACATGGCAGTGGGCGAGCGTGGCGAATCGCTTTCCGGCGGCCAGCGCCAGGCCGTTGCCCTGGCCCGCGCCGCCATCAACGACCCGCCGATTCTGCTGATGGACGAGCCGACGGGTTCGATGGACCACTCCAGCGAAGAAGGCGTCAAACAGCGCTTGCGCAATTATGCAAATGGCAAAACCATGATCGTGGTCACGCACCGCACCTCGCTGCTTGACCTGGTCGACCGCATTATCGTGGTCGACTCTGGCAAGATCGTGGCGGACGGCCCCAAGAACCAGGTGGTCGAAGCCCTGCGTCAAGGCCGCATCGGGAAAGCCGCATGAAGGCCGATTTCTTTTCCGCCATTGCCAAAGCCGCCGACAGCTCGGCGAGCTGGTCGAAACACGTCCGCCCATGGCTGGACAAAATGTTTGCCCGCTGGATCCCGCCCAAGCCCGAAGAATCGCTGGGCTGGACAGCCGATGCCGACTGGGCGCGGCTGGAACAGGAGCCACTGCGCGCCCGCGCCTTGTTGCGCTGGGGCATGCTGGTGGTTTTCGTGCTGATCATTTGGGCGGCCATTGCCAAAATCGACGAAGTGACGCGTGGTGAAGGTCGGGTGATTCCTTCCAGCCAGTTGCAGGTCATTCAAAGCGTGGACGGCGGCGTAGTGGAAGAAATCAAGGTTCACGAAGGCCAAACCGTCAACGCAGGCGACGTGCTGCTACGCATCGACCCGACGCGTTTTGTGTCGTCCCTGCGCGAAGGCCAGGCGACGTATTACGCCTTGCTGGCAAAAAAAGCACGCCTGGAAGCACTTTCGACCGGCGGTTATTTCAACCCGCCGCAGGAAGCCATCAAGACCAATCCCGAAATCGTCGAGCACGAGCGCACCTTGTACAACTCCAGCCGGGCCGAACTGGATGCCCAGCTTTCCATTGCCCGTCAGCAACTGGCCCAACGCAACCAGGAATTGAACGAAATGCACGCGCGGCGCGAACAGGCCCAGCGCGGCTACGAACTGGTCAAGCAGGAACTGGATGTGACCCG
>CAYOJA010000025.1:0-18811 GCA_964404175.1 uncultured Thiobacillus sp.
GCGAGGAGCCCACCACGTGGTGGTCGCCCATGTCGTAATAGAACATGTAGGGCGAGGGGTTCAGGCTGCGCAACGCACGGTAAAGAGTCAGCGGGCTGGCTGCAAAAGGCCGGCTCATGCGCTGCGAGAGCACAACCTGCATGATGTCGCCGTCGACAATATATTGTTTGGCACGCATCACGGCCTGTTTGAACGCCGCTTCGCCAAATTCGGACACTGCCTCGGCATGTGCCACTGGTTCCGCACGAGGCGCGGCCAGCGGTTTCGCAAGTTTGTCGGCATGCGCGTTCAGACGCTGACACGCGGCTTGATAGGCATCAGGCTGCATGGGGTCGGCGTATACGATCAGCGACAGGGTGCCAGACAGATTGTCCACCACCGCCAGCTCGTCCGACAGTAGCAACAGAATGTCGGGGGTGTGCAGGGTGTCCGGCTTGTCGCCATCTGCCAACCGCTTTTCGATGTAACGAATGGTGTCGTAGCCGAAGTAGCCAGCCAGCCCGCCGGAAAAACGCGGCAAGCCCGGAAGCGGCGCGGCCTTGAACTGAGCCAGACGGTTTTCGATGAATGCCAGCGGATCAGTTGTTTCATGCGTCTCGACAATCTGCCCGCCGGTTTCAACCGTGACAGTGTGCCGTCGGACGCGAATCACGCTGCGGGCCGGCAGCCCGATGATGGAATAGCGGCCGAAGCGCTCGCCGCCCTGCACGGATTCCAGCAGGTAGGAATAGGGCGCGTTGGCAAGCTTGAGGTATAACGCCAGCGGCGTGTCGAGATCGGCCGGCAATTCCCGCATCAGCGGGATTCGGTTAAAGCCCTGCCGGGCAAGTTCGTTGAATTCGGTTTCAGTCATGGTGACTCCGTGAAAGATGCAAGTGTAAAAGTGAAATGCCGGATTGCACTTTCACTTTCACCATCGTCTGGAATTCACGGAAATCATGATCATCAGGCTGCCTTGAGCAGCAGTCTGCTGGCTTCGTGCAGACTTGGCACGACTGCGTCCAGATCAAGCTCGGCCACCGGACGGCCGCGGTTGTAGCCATACGGCACGCAGAACACCGGGCAGCCGGCGGCGCGCGCGGCCTGGGTGTCGTTGAGCGAATCCCCGATCAGCAGCAGTTCGGCCGGCCGGCATTTGAATACTTCGCAGGCATGCAGCAGCGGCAGCGGGTCGGGCTTGCGCTTCGGCAGCGAATCACCCGAGAGAATCAGTTCGAAGAAGTCGAACAGCCCGGTGTCCTTCAACAAGGGAACCGTGAACTGTTCGGCCTTGTTGGTGATGCAGGCGATGTGTAGCCCCATCTTACGGAATGCCTGCAGGCCCTCGACCACGCCTTCGAAAGGCCGCGATTCGCGCGAGACATTGTCGCCGTAGTGCTTCTGGTAGAGCTTGATCGCCCGCTCGAACAGTTCGGCGTCCGGCTCGGCGTCCATCTCACCGGTGAGCACGCGCTTGACCAGGCGCGAGACGCCGTTGCCGATGTAAGTGGCGATGGTCTCGGGACTCGGACAGGGCATGCCCAGGTCGGCCATCATCAGCTCGGCGGCATAGGCGAGGTCGGGCGCGGTGTTGAGCAGGGTGCCGTCGAGGTCGATGACGACGGCTTTGACGTGAAGGGGGAAAGGGGAAGTGGGAAGGGTTGCACCCTCACCACCCTGCCCTTCACCCTTGAGCGTCGCAGGCGCGTTCCCTTCTCCCTTCACCATCACACCTTCGCCAGTTCCGCGCGCATGGCGGCAATGATGCTGTTGTAGCGCTGCGGATCGCTGTCCTTGGCGGCGCCGAATACGGCGGAGCCCGCCACGAAGGTATCGACACCTGCCCTGGCCACTTCGGCGATATTGGCCGGACCCACGCCACCGTCGATTTCCAGTTCCACGTTCAGGCCGCGATCGGTGATCATCTTGCGCACCTTGCGTGCCTTGTCCAGTACGTATGGAATGAATTTCTGGCCGCCGAAACCAGGGTTGACCGACATCAGCAGCACCATGTCGATCTTGCCCAGGGTGTATTCCAGCACGTCGAGCGGCGTGGCCGGGTTGAATACCAGGCCGGGCTTGCAGCCGTTTTCGCGGATCAGGCCGATGGTACGGTCGATGTGCTCGGAGGCTTCCGGGTGGAAAGTAATGTAAGTAGCGCCTGCCTTGGCAAAGTCGGGGATGATGCGGTCGACCGGCTTGACCATCAGGTGCACATCGATGGGCGCGGTCACGCCATGCTTGCGCAGGGCCTCGCACACCAGCGGGCCGATGGTCAGGTTGGGCACGTAGTGATTGTCCATCACGTCAAAGTGGACAACGTCCGCGCCGGACGCGAGCACGTTGTCGACTTCCTCGCCCAGCTTGGCGAAGTTGGCCGACAGGATGGAGGGGGCAATGCGGTAAGTCATGGGGTCACTCCAAAGTATTTTTCAAAACCGGCATTTTAACCCAGTTGGGCCGCTATCCATGACCGGCTTTGGATACAATGCTGGAAACCGTTTTCCTCATAAACGCCATGGCCGAAAGCAAGAAACACGACATCAACATTACCGTTCGCACCGTGTACATTCCGGAGCAAAGCGATCCCGACAGCGACCGCTATGTTTTTGCCTACACCATCGTCATCGCCAACGAGGGCACCGAGGCCGCGCAACTGATCTCGCGCCACTGGATCATTACTGACGCGGAAAGCCGCATCCAGGAAGTACGGGGGCTGGGCGTGGTGGGCGAGCAGCCCTTCCTGCGGCCTGGCGAAACGTTTGAATACACCAGCGGCACTTCACTCGCCACGCCGGTCGGCACCATGCGCGGCAGCTATCAGATGGTCGCGGAAGACGGTCTGAAATTTGATGCGGAGATTCCCGAATTCACCCTGACCATGCCGCGGGTTTTGCATTGAATTGACCGCACCCAAGGGTGCCCTGCACATTACGCGGGAACAGGCTTGCGAGTCAGCGCTTCATGGTCCACCAGACGATGAACAGCAGCAGCCCCAGTGCAATGCCAGCCTCCAGCAACAGCCAGTAGAACCCTGCGTTCTCATCCACAACCGGCACGATTTATACTCCCCGCAATGAATCGCTTCGCACTATCGCCTTCCACCGGATTTTTCGCAAGCCTGATTGCCGCTTCCCTGCTTTCCGCCTGCGCGTTTCAACCAGTCCCGCCCGCCGCGCCAGAGCCCGCTCCACCCGCCGCAACGACACCGCCTGCCGTTGTTCCCACCCCGCCCGTCTTGCCCGTCCCGCCTCCCGCGCCCCTGTCTCAGTTACGGATAAGCGACTGGGGCGCGATTGCCTTCTGGAGCCAGGACACCCTCAAGGAGACATGGCCCGCATTCCAGCAGAGCTGCGCAAGGCTGAAAGCCCAGCCAATCTGGCAAATGGTTTGTACCGACGCGCAGAATCTGAACAGCGCAGATGAATCCACCATACGCGCGTTTTTTGAACAGCGATTCCAGCCTTATGAAGTTTTCAATACCGATGCCACTCTGGAAGGCACGATCACCGGCTATTACGAACCGCTCATCAAGGGCGATCGCACACCCAATGGCAAGGCGAGATTTCCGGTTTACGCCACGCCGGACGACCTGATTGTTGTTGATCTGGCCAGTGTTTACCCTGAACTGAAAAGCATGCGCCTGCGCGGCAAGCTGCAAGGCAACAAGGTCGTGCCGTACTTCACGCGCGGCGAAATTGAAAATGGCAATTTCGTGGGGAAACCCATTGCCTGGGCGGACGATGCGGTGGAGCTTTTCTTCCTGCAAATCCAGGGCTCCGGCCGCATTGAATTGCCGGATGGCTCGCACTTGAGAGTGGGCTACGCCGACCAGAACGGTCACCCCTACAAATCCATCGGGAAGATTCTGGTCGATCGAGGCGAAATGAAACTGGAAGACGCCTCCATGCAAAGCATCAAGGCATGGGGCGCCGCGAACCCGAACAAGTTGCCTGAACTATTGAACAGCAATCCGAGCTACGTGTTCTTCAAGGAACTGCCCAATGGCCTGAGCGGCCCGCTGGGCGCGCTGGGTGTGCCGCTCACTGCCGGACGATCCATCGCCATCGACCCGAAATACATTCCACTCGGCGCGCCGGTATTTCTCTCCACCACTCATCCCAACTCGAATCAGCCGCTTAACCGCCTGATGATGGCGCAGGATACCGGCGGTGCCATTCGCGGCGCGGTGCGCGCGGACCTGTTCTGGGGCTTTGGCAACGAGGCAGGAGAACTGGCCGGGAAAATGAAACAGAAAGGCCGCATGTGGGTGCTGCTGCCCAAGGACTATCCTGCCCTTACAAACGCTCAGCGTTAGCTATTCTTTTACTTCGAACACCACCTTGACCCTGAACAGCGCTCGGACCTGCTGACCTTTGCGGCGGGCAGGGTTGAATCGCACCCCCTGGAAAGCCCTCAGCGCCTCCCTCCCGAAGGCGTCATATCCCGATGGGAAAATCTCGGCCACTTTCAGGTCACTAACCTGGCCGTCGCTTTCCACCCGCATTTCCAGAATGACATAACCCGATGCACCCTGCGATTCATATTCGGCGGGATATACCGGCTCGATCTTGCGCACCGGTCTGGGCTGGACATCGAGTTCCTTCGCGGCGTAGTAATGTGTATCCACGGCCAGCGGGATATCAATCGCCGGGCCCGGCTGGCTTTTCGCGGGTTCAGGATTGTTTGGCCTGACCTGCTCAGCAACCGAATTGATCGCAATCGGTTCGGACACGGGTTCTGGTTTTGCATCCGGCCTGATTTGTGGCTGCGTCTGCAAGACCACGGGCTGCAAATCGGGAACAGTGATCAGTGTTTCCGGATTGTCCATCGAGCTTAACAGCAAGGGTTCTTCCACCACCCTGGGTGAGACTGGCGCCTGGCTTTCCAGACGCGCTTCCAGCACCTGATCCATGGCGACCACCGCGCGCGGCTTGACTCGAACCATGCCGATGACAGCCGCATGAACCGCCAGGGACAACCAGAGCGCAAGCATGGCGCGCTTTATTTCTGGTTTCAGATCGGGGAATGAACTGGTCAAGATGGACTAGTCTGCAAAAACGCTTCAGGAACTATCATGTGTGGTATCACAATACATCTAACAAACGCATCAGGAGACTGACATGAAAAGCATGCTCGGATGGTTGCTCATCTTATCATTGACCAGCGTGGCGCCCGCCGGCATGGCCGACGGGGACGTTACGGTGAACAAGACCACCATCAAGGCTGCCGATGGTTCGGAAGTTCCCGTCACGGTCGCCGTCCCGCCCGGCAAGGGGCCTTTCCCGCCGGTGATGTTCATCCATGCCAAGCGCGGTTGGGACAGTGCTGAAGAAACGCACATCCGCGAACTGGCCAGCCAGGGATTTTTGACCGTTGCCCCTGACTGGCAGACCGGTCGCATGATCGAGCGCTGGCCCTCCGAGCATAACCCCGCAACTGAACTCGATGTCGAGGCCGGTCTGGATTATCTGATGCAGCATCCGAATGCCTGCAAGGTGCCCGTGGGCCTGGTTGGCCAGTCGCGCGGTCCGTATTACGCCATCAGGCTGGCAGCCAAGCGCGGCAAGGACATCGCCGCCATCGTCAGTTACTACGGCCACATGCAGAATCCGAACGCGCCGGAACCCGACCAGCTTTTCCGCGTGGCGCCGGAAGTGATGCAACTGACTACGCCCATGCTGTTCCTGATCGGCGAGCAGGATTTTGAACTCAGGCGCATTGTGGGTGGCCGCGCATTTTATGCGCTATGGGAACGCGGCGTGCCGGTGGAATACCAGGAGTACCCATTGGCGCGGCGCGCTTTCGATTTCAGGCAAGATCAGGGACCTGAGGAAAAAATCGCCGCGCGTCACGCAAGGCAGCGGGCGAAGGAATGGCTGACCAAATGGATGAAGCTGGACGGCCAGATGCGTTGCCCAGGCAACTAGCCCGGCTTTCTCGCAACGAGTTCAATCAGGGCCGACATGCCGCTGTGGCCCGCGCCTTCTTCGATGACATCATCGTGCTCAAGCAGGTGCAGGATTTCCCAGTCGCCGAAGGCTTCGCGCAGCATCGGCTCGGTGTACATGTTTTCGGCATGCGGCGGGCCGCCAGTGCCATATTCCAGTTGTCTTGGCGTGTAGCCTTGCAGGATCAATAATCCGCCGGGTTTGAGCGCCTGGCTGATACCGGCAAACTGTCGGGCGCGGCCTTCCGGCCCCACAAACTGGATGAAAATGGCGGCAATGACATCATAGGTTTCATGCGGCCAATGCCATGTGTGCAGATCGGCCTCTTCCCAGCGCAGATTGACGCCGCGCCGTTCGGCCAGATCACGCGATTTTGCCAAGGCAATGGGTGAGGCCTCGATTGCATGTACGGACAAGCCCTGTTCCGCCAGCCACACGCCGTTGCGGCCTTCACCATCCGCCACTGCCAGGGCGGTCATTCCCGGTTTCAGCCGTAGCGCCTGGCTGGTCAAAAACGCGTTGGGCGCTTCGCCAAACAGGAATCCGGGCTGGGCGTAACGCTCATCCCAAAATGGAACCGCACTCATTTTTTGCTGGCGACGGTCAGCAACTGATCCAGTTTGTCGGCGGGAACATAGCCGGGAACGCGCTGGCCGTTTTCAAAAATCAGCGTGGGCGTGCCCGACACACGCAGCTTGTTGCCCAGCGCGATCACATCATCCACCGGGTTGGCGCATTCGCCGCTGGCCTTGGGACGCTCGCCTCTCAACATGTAGGCCTTCCATGCCTTGAGGCGGTCTTTCTCGCACCAGATCTGCTTGGATGTTGGGATGGCCTGGGGATGCAAACCCTCGATGGGGTAGAGGAAAGTATAAATGGTCACATTGCTGAGTTTTTCGATCTCGGGCTCAAGCTTCTTGCAAAACGGGCAATCCGCATCGGAGAACACCACCAGCTTGCGGCTGCCGTCGCCCCGGACTTCCTTGATGGCCTTGTCGAGCGGCAGCGTATTCCACTTGACCGCATTCAGTTTTTCCATGCGCGCGGCAGTCAGATTTCGGCGCGTGGCCAGCTCAATGATATTGCCCATGACAAGATATTTGCCATCGGCGCTTGAGTAAACCAGTTCGCCATCGATCAGGACTTCATACAAGCCGCCATAAGGTGTTTTGGTCACCGAAGTAATCTGCGCACCCGGAAATTTACCGGTAATCGCCTTGCGGATCACGGCCTCGTTTGCATGAGCAGCCATACCAATCAACATCAGTGCCGACAAAACCAGATGGGACAAACGCATAGTGTTTCCTTAGTTAAAAAAAGCTTCATGGATCAATGCCGATTTCATCTGCCCGATCCGGTCAAGTACATTCATGCCCAAGTTGCGCGCCGAAGCAGGCAGTTCATGGTTCATCCCGAACAGGCGCAGAAGCCCGTCGGTCACCGCCTGCATGCGTGCCACCGGCTCGGTCCGTCTGCGGGCATGGCGTTGCAGCAGGGCCAGATCGCCACAAGATGCGCCCCCGCGTTTGGACAACATGTCCGCAAGACATTCGGCATCCCCAAACCCCAGGTTGACGCCCTGGCCGGCCAGAGGATGCACACCGTGCGCCGCATCGCCCACCAGTACGCAACCCGATCTCACTGGCATGGCTACCTGCATCAGACTCAACGGGAATGCCGCCGCAGGTGTCAGCAACCCAAGCTTGCCCAGCTGCCGCTGGCCGGCTTCCATGACCTTCTCGCATAAAGCTTCAGCCGGCAGACTCACCAACTCCTGCGCGTGTTCCGTGGAGGTTGACCATACCAGCGACATGCGGTTCCCGGGCATGGGCAGATAGGCGATCACATCGCCGTCATGAAACCATTGGAACGCCGTGCCGCGATGTGGAATTTCCACCGAAAAATTCGCCACCACGCCGGATTGGCCATAGGGCTCCGTGCGCGACTCGATCCCGGCCATGGTGCGGATGGGCGATGACCGTCCTTCTGCGCCGACAATCAATTCTGATTCGATGTTCCTGCCATCCTTCAGCATCAGCGTGGAATGTCGATCGCCCCACTGCACTTCGGCGACTTCGGCCGGACAAAAAACCGTTATGGCGTCGGTGTCCTTCACTGCCTGCCACAAGGCTTGCTGCAATCGGCCGCTTTCGAGAATGCTGGCCAGTTTGGGTACGCCCGCTTCGTAGGCATCCATCACCATCCCGCCTTCGCGATCGCCATGCACATCCATGCGAAACACGGTTTGCACTCTGGACGCATCCAGATTTTTCCAGGCACCGATCCGGTCAAGAAATGCTTCACTGCCGGGACTAACAGCATAAATCCGAGTGTCCCAGGTTTCCCCCGGAGTTTCCGGCGCGCGCGGTTCAACCAGTGCGACATTGAGTCCCGTTCTGGCCAGCGCCAACACCGTGCTGGCGCCCACCAGGCCGGCGCCGATCACCGCGACATGGAAACGCTCGCTCATCCGTGCCGTCCGAACAACATGCGCCTGGCCACGAAATGACGCACGGGCGGCAAGGCCTGCAAGGCCATCAAACCCGCTCCGCGCAAATGATGCAGAAAGAAATTCGACGTGGAAAACGATTTCACCAGCACGTCGGTGAAGCCAATTCCGGGCAGCGCATCTTTTCTCCGGCTGGCCGAAAATGCACGCAATTGCTGTTGTCCCCCCAACGATCCGGGCGGCGTCTCCAGACAGGATTGCGCCAGCTCCCACGCATCGCGCAGCCCCAGATTGAAGCCCTGTCCCGCAACCGGATGCAGGGTCTGCGAGGCATTGCCGATGCGCACCACGCGCTCCCCTGCGCGCACGCCGCGATAATCCAGCTTGAGCGGAAAACGCGCGCGCGGCCCAGTGGAAACGAACCGTCCCTGCCTGCCGCCGAAATGCTCGTGCAAGGCAGTGAGAAATTGAACATCGTCGAGCGACATGATGTGCTCTGCTTTTTCAGGAGGATTCACCCAGACCAGCGAAAAGCCCTTTCCATTCGGCAACAGCGCCACCGGACCATCTGGCGTGAAGCGTTCGTAGGCCAGCCCCTGATGCGGCAGTTCGGTCACGACATCGGCCACGATGGCGACCTGATGGTAATCGCGCGAAAACACGGGTTGTCCGGCCTTCCCGCCACGGCCGCCATCGGCAATGACCGCCAGCCTGACAGCCAGTTCTTTGGGATGCTCACCGCCGGTCTTGATAATCGCCGCATCCGCGCCGTGCAGGATATCTTCCACCGGCGTGCCGTAACTGACATTGACCCCGGCCTCCCTGAGCGCTGTTTCAAGCGCATGGTGCAATTGCCCGTAGGCCAGCACATAACCCAGCGCAGGCACGCCTTCCTCGGCGGCACTCAGCGCAGCACGTCCCAGACCGCCCTTGTGCGAAATGTGAATACGGGTAATGGGCGTGGCTTCGGTCAGGTGCGTCCAAACCCCCAGCCGTTCCAGGATCAGTCGTGAACCGTAGGACAAGGCAAGCGTGCGCTTGTCGTTGACGGCTACATCAATTGCGCGCACCTCAAGCACCAGCGGATTCAGCCCACCCTGTTTGAGGGCCAGCGCACACACTGCACCGACCGGCCCGGCACCAGCGATGACGATGTCTTCAGCGATCGCCACGCATGCAGTCCTCGATCTCGGCAACGGTTTTTGGAGGGTTGGTCAGAACTTCGCAACCGTCCGCCGTCACCGCCACATCATCCTCGATGCGGATGCCAATGTTCCAGAAAGCCTCCGGTACATCCTCGGTGGGACGGATGTACAAGCCGGGTTCCACCGTAAATGTCATGCCGGGTTCAAGCGAACGCCACTCGCCCTTGAGCTTGTACTCGCCGGCATCGTGCACGTCCATGCCCAGCCAGTGTCCAGTGCGGTGCATGTAAAAACGCTTGTAGGCTTCCGATTCGATGAGCCCGTCGACATCGCCGTTCAGCAATTTCAAATCCACCAGACCCTGCGTCAGCACGCGCACGGCGGCATCGTGGGTATCGTTCCAGCGGCTGCCCGGCCGCACCGTTGCAATGGCCGCCATTTGCGCGGCCAGCACCAGTTCATAGGCTTCTTTCTGCGCCACCGAAAAACGGCCATTGACCGGAAAGGTGCGGGTAATGTCGGCCGCATAACTGCCATACTCCGCGGCGGCGTCGATCAACAGCAGGTCGCCGTCACGCAGCGGCTTGTTGTTGAAAACATAGTGCAGCACACAGGCATTGGCGCCGCTGGCGACAATGGAGTTGTAGGCGGGCGCCTCGGCACCGCCGCGACGGAAATCAGCGAGCAGTTCCGCCTCGATCTCGTATTCATGCATACCCGGGCGGGTTGCGCGCATGGCGGAAACATGCGCGGCGGTGGAAATATCGGCCGCGCGGCGCATCAGGGCCAGTTCGTGGGCGTCCTTGACCAGGCGCATCTCGTCCAGCCAGTTGCGCGCATCGACCATTTTCGATGGCGCATGCACACCGCTGCGCGCCCTGAAACGCACAGTGTTGAGCCAGCCCATCACCTGCGTATCCCAGATCATGTCACGGCCGATGATGTAGGCCAACTGGGATTGATTCTCCAGCAGGCTGGGCAGTTCGGCATCCAGCACATCGTAGGCAAAGGTCTCGTCGAAACCGAAGGCTTCACGCGCGGCCTCGGGGCCGTAACGGAAGCCGTCCCAGATTTCACGCTCTTCGTTTTTCTCGCGGCAGAACAGAATGTGGCGCGGTTTGTCTCCGCCAACCAGCACCACCACCGCCTCGGGTTCGTTGAAGCCGGTCAGCCAGTAAAAATAGCTGTCGTGCCGGTATGGGTAATGGGTATCCCGGTTGCGCGGCACTTCTGGCGCAGTGGCGATAACCATCACCCCCTCGCCCATTTCGTCGAGGACACGTTGCCGGCGCAGGCGATAAATGGAATTGTCCATGTCAGCAGATTTGGCTACAGATTTCGTGATCGAGTTCCCGCAATCGTTCTGGCGTACCCACATCCACCCAGCGGCCACCAAAATGTTCACCGGTCACCCGCCCGTTTTTCATGGCCTCCTTGAGCAAGGGCGCCAGGGGGGATTTTTTCCAGGGCTCGATAGAGGCGAACAACTCGCGGCGATAGAGGCCAATGCCAGAAAATGTGAGTAGTGAGGGGTGAGGGGTGGGGGGTGAAGCCTTATCCATGACCTTGCCAGCTTCCAGCGCGAAATCCCCTTTGGAATGATGCGGCGGGTTGTCCACCAGCACGAGATGCGCGAGGGTACTTTCAGTTTGCATGCGATCCATGATGCCCGCAAAACTCGCAAAGTCATAATCGCAAAACACATCGCCGTTGATGACCGGGAAAATCCCGGCCCCGATCAACGGCAGGGCGGTCACGATGCCGCCCGCGGTTTCAAGCGCCTCGCCCTCGCGCGAATAACACAACGCCACGCCAAAGGCATCGCCGTCGCCCAGCACTTCCTCGATCTGGCCGCCCAGATGGGCATGATTGATCACGATGCGGCCAAAGCCCGCCTTGGCCAGCTTCTCGATGTGCCACAGGATGAGCGGCTTGCCCGCCACGGTGAGAAGCGGCTTGGGGGTGTGATCGGTGAGCGGGCGCATCCTTTCCCCTCTGCCCGCCGCCAGAATCATTGCCGTTTTCAAAACGTGTACCCCACCTGCGCCTGCCGATTTTCCAGTTCATCCAATAGGCGCGCCATCGGGTTGAGTTCGGTGTAGCGCTCGCAGGTTTTGCGCAGGTAATCCATGACCAGCGGCATATCCTTCAGATAGCCGTCCTTGCCGTCCCGATGAAACAGCCGGGCGAAGATGCCCAGTACCTTGATGTGACGTTGGGCCCCCATCCATTCAAAATCACGATAGAACTCGTAGAAATCCGCACTGACTGGAAGCCGGGCCGCGCGGGCCGCTTCCCAATAGCGGATGGTCCAGTCCAGCATGCGTTCTTCATCCCACTTGATGTAGGCATCCTTGTAGAGCGAGGCCAGATCGTAGGTGATCGGGCCATGCACGGCATCCTGGAAATCGAGCACGCCCGGGTTGGGATCGGTGACCATCAGGTTGCGCGAATGATAGTCGCGGTGCACGTACACTTTGGGCTGTGCCAGGTTGTTGGCCAGGATGCGTTCAAATACGGTATGTAGAGTTTCCTGCTGGGTCTGAGTAAGCGTCAGACCCAGATGCTTGTTGATGTACCAGTCCGGAAACAGGTTCAGTTCACGCAACAACAGCGCGCGATCATATTCAGGCAGGATGCCGGAGCGGCTGGCCAGCTGAATTTTGATCAACGCCGCATTGGCATCCAGATACAGTCCGTGGGCGTTTGCGTCATCCAGTACGGACAGATAGGTTGTACTGCCCAGATCAGTCAGCAGCAAAAAACCCTGGTCAAGGTCCTGGGCCAGCACCTTGGGCACATGGGTGCCAGCCTCGCCAAACAGACCCGCCACATGGATGAACGGCCGGCAATCTTCGTGCGACGGCGGGGCGTCCATGACGATATAATGCCGGTCATTGAACGTGGCGCGGAAATAGCGGCGGAAACTGGCATCGCTCGATGCCGGGGCAAGATCAAATGCATCTGACTGCATTTCCTTGCCCAGCCAGTTTTGCAGGGCCTGCAAACGCTCCATGAAATAAAACCGATTCAACTTGACCAAAAACCGGATTTTACCGCTTGCGCCTGTCCCTTGGCTTTTTCCTGTTTTCACTTGCCTTGTCGGGGTGGGCGGGCGCTCGCGCCGAGGAAGCGCCGCTGATCCTGAAAAAGGATCTCGAACTGAGGGGTTCCCAGGCGGCGGGAGACGAAGGCCCGCTATTTCTTTCAGCAGACGTGGTTCAGTCAATTTCCCCGGAAGTCATCGAAGCCAGCGGCAAGGTCGAGGCCCGCAAGGCCGGTCAGAATTTCTTTGCCGATACCTTGCGCTACGACCGCGCCCTCAACCAGATCGAGGCCAGCGGAAATGTCCGGCTTGAACAATCGAGGCTGCTGGTCAATGGCAGCACGCTGAAACTGCAACTGGACAGTCATACCGGCTTGCTGACCGATCCGCGTTATCGCATCTTTCCTGCTCCCGATGTAAAGATTTCAGGCCGCGGGAGCGCAAAATCACTTGAATTTGCCGGACAGGAAATCTACTCGGCAAAAGACGCCACCTACACCACCTGCCCCGTCGGCAATGATGACTGGTACCTGAAAGTCGCCGACCTGGAAATCGACCAGAACAGGCAGGTCGGCACCGCGCGCAACGTGATGCTGACTTTCAAGGATGTTCCGCTGTTGTACACACCCTGGGCGGATTTCTCGCTGAACGACGCCCGCAAGACCGGCTTTCTGCCGCCTACCATTGGCTTTACTGGCAAGAGCGGTCTGGATATTACGCTTCCCTATTACTTCAACCTGGCGCCCAACTATGACGCCACGCTTTACCCACGCTTGCTGGCCTCGCGCGGCCTTCAGCTGGGAAGCGAGTTCCGCTATCTGATGCCCTCCTATCAAGGCGATGCCGCGCTTGAATACCTGCCGAATGACCAGACTGAAGAACGTTCGCGCTGGCTGGCTGCCCTGAACCACAAGCATCGCTTCAACCAGAAACTCAAAGGCGCGATTACCTTTCTGCGGGTCTCGGATGATGAATACTTTCGCGATCTTTCCAACCAGGTTGCCGTCACGTCCCAATCCATTCTTCCCCAGGAAGGCCTGCTGACTTATGAAGGCGACCACTGGCAGGCGGGTTTGCGTCTCCAGCAGCTACAAGTGCTGCAGGATATTGATGCGCCGATCAATCCCACGCCCTACAACCGGCTTCCCCAGCTAACGCTTACAGGCAGCCGCAATCTGGCCGGTGGCCTGCAAGCCTCCATTGACAGCGAATATGCCTACTTCCGGCACTCCACGCTGGTTGACGGCAGCCGCCTGACGCTTTATCCAAGCGTGAAGCTGCCTTATCGCACCAGCGCGTTCTTCGTTACTCCCAAGCTGGGTTACCACTTCACGCGCTATCAGCTTGAGGACAATCTGGTTTTCCCGGAAAAAAATACACGCTCCCTGCCCATTGCCAGCATTGACTCGGGGCTTTTCATGGAGCGTGACTTCAGTTTTCGTGGCAACTCCTATCTGCAAACACTGGAACCTCGCGCCTATTATGTGCACGTGCCATTCCGCGACCAGGCCGACATCCCGGTTTTTGATACAGCACCGCTCGACCTGAGCTTTGCGCAAATCTTTACTGAAAACCAGTTCACGGGCGGCGATCGCATCAATGATGCGAACCAGCTAACCCTTGCGCTGACCAGCCGCTTCATCGATGAGAACAACGGTCTTGAAAGACTCAAGGTGGCAATCGGCCAGCGTTATTATTTTTCCAGCCAGCAGGTGACCTTGCCGGGAACCCCTCCACGCGACAGCCTGTCTACCGACCTGCTTGCCTTGCTTTCCGGCCAGATCAACGATGCATGGCGCGTGGATTCCGGCTGGCAGTTTGATACCGACCTCGGCAGAACGATCAAAAACGCGATATCGGCCAGTTATCGCCCCGGGCCGGGACGCGCCGCCAGTATGGGCTATCGCTTCCAGGATGGGTCGGTTGAACAACTGGACACGGCCGTTCAATGGCCGCTTACATCGCGGCTTTATGGCCTGGCCCGCGCCAATTACTCGTTCCGCGACAACCGTTTGATCGAGGGCCTGGCCGGACTTGAATATAATGGCGGCTGCTGGATCTTGCGCGGCGTCGTGCAACGTATCGCCACCGCTGAAAGGGATGTCAGCAATTCCTTTTACCTGCAATTGGAGCTGAACGGCATGGGACGACTGGGCGCCAGCCCCATGAATGCATTGAAAGAAAGTATTCCAGGATATACACCGACCAATGAATTCCAGAATCAGTAATCTCCTCGCATCCATCCTCATGGCAATCGCCGGGACAACTGCGGCAGCACCCGCGGTCCAGCCCATCGATCAGATTGCCGCCGTCGTCAATGACGAGGTCATCACGCGTCAGGAACTGGAGCGCCGTTACCAGGAAATCACCCGGCAGATGCGTGGACAGAACATGCAGCTGCCTCCGCGCAAGCTGCTTGAACAGCAGTTGATGGAACGCATGATCACCGAACTGGCGCTCCTGCAGTTCGCGAAAAATTCAGGCATCCGGGTTGACCCTGTTCAGGTTGAGCGCGCAGTCCAGCGGATTGCCGAACAAAACAAGCTGACCGTCGACCAGCTTCGCACGGCCCTGGAACAGGATGGCGTCAACTTCGACCGTTTCCGTGAAAACATCCGCAATGAAATTCTGATGGCGCGAACCCGCGAACGCCAGGTCGACAACAAGCTCACGGTGAGCGATGCCGAAATAGAAGGTTATCTTCAGACCCAATCCGCCCAGGGAAAGGATGAGGAATTCAATCTTTCGCACATCCTGGTCACTGTTCCGGAAAACGCCTCGCCTGAACAGATTCAGGCCCGCAAGGCCCGCGCCGAAGATATTCTCAACCAGCTCAACAAGGGCGGCGATTTTGCCCAGCTGTCCGCCAGCTATTCCGATGCGCCCAACGCGCTGCAGGGCGGCAGCCTGGGCTGGAAAGCCAGCGGCCAGATTCCCGCCCTGTACGTTGAATCGCTGCGCAACCTCAAGCCAGGCGAGACAGCGCCTCTGCTCAAAAGCGCCAATGGTTTTCATATCGTCAAGCTGAATGAAAAGCGCGGCAAGGATGTCACGACCGTCATCACGCAGACTCGCGTGCGCCACATCCTGATCAAGCCCAGCGAATTGACGTCGGAATCGGACGCGAAAACCCGTTTGCAGCAAATCCGCGAACGCGTGGAACAAGGCGGGGCGAAATTCGAGGATCTGGCTCGCCAGTATTCCGAAGACCTGGGCAGCGGCGCCAAGGGCGGCGAACTCAACTGGGTCAACCCCGGCGATCTCGTGCCCGAATTCCAGAAAGCCATGGATGCCCTGAAGCCCGGCGAATTGAGCCAGCCGGTTCAATCCCCTTTCGGCTGGCATCTGATCCAGGTGCTGGAGCGGCGCCAGCAGGATGTCACCGAAGAGCGCCAGCGTCTGCAGGCCCGCCAGAACATCCGCGACCGCAAGTCGGAAGAAGCATTTCAGGAATGGGTGCGGCAGGTCCGCGACCAGGCCTATGTCGAACTCCGGCCCCTGGACTGAACTTTTGATGACACACCTCACGGGCCGCCCTGACAGGCGGCCTTTTTCATCCCGAAAACCTGCATGAACGATCTGCCTGTCATTGCCTACACCTGCGGCGAACCCGCCGGCATCGGGCCTGATCTGGCCATCCTGCTGGCGGACACGCCACTATCCTGCCGTCTCCGCGTACTCGGCAATCTGGATGTGTTGCACGTCCGCGCGAACCAGCTGGCAAGACATGTCGATTTCATCGAGCTGGGAGAGAACGATCCCGCGCCACCCCACACTGCCGGCAGGCTGGCTGTGCAGTCGTTACCGGTTTCGGCGCCGGTTACAGCCGGGCAGCTCGATCACCGCAACAGCCAACACGTGCTGGCCTTGCTAGATGAAGCAGCCAATGGCTGCATGCAGGGCCGCTATTCGGCCATGACCACGGGTCCCGTGCACAAGGGCATCATCAACGATGCCGGCATCGCGTTTACTGGCCATACTGAATATCTCGCGGACAAATCAGGCACATCGAAAGTCGTCATGATGCTGACCGGAGGCGGGATGAACGTGGCCCTGGCCACCACCCACCTGCCCCTGTCCGAGGTGTCGCGCGCCATCACCCGCGAAGAACTCGGCGCCGTGCTGCGCATCCTGCATGCCGACCTGGTCAACAAATTCGGCATCGCCCGCCCGCGCATTGCCGTGTGCGGACTCAACCCGCATGCGGGCGAATCCGGTCATCTTGGCCGGGAGGAAATCGACGTCATCGAACCCGTGCTCAATGTCCTGCGCGATGAAGGCATGAATCTCAGTGGACCGCATCCCGCCGATACCCTGTTCGCACAGCTACATAAAAAATCCGCTCACGCGGCGCCGGGCAAAAACCACGCGGATGCCGTGCTGGCCATGTACCACGACCAGGGCTTGCCTGTGCTCAAATACGCCAGCTTCGGCGAGGGCATCAACGTCACGCTGGGCCTGCCTTTCATCCGCACCTCGGTCGATCACGGCACCGCGCTGGATCTGGCAGGGACCGGCAACATCGAAACCGGCAGTTTGCTGGCGGCGATCAAACTTGCCATCAGGCTTGCCTCAAGGCGCGTACCCTCACCCCACCCCTCTCCCGGAGGGAGAGGGGGCAAACGTAATGCCCAAATCGATTAACCACATCCCCCGAAAACGCTTCGGCCAGCACTTCCTGACGGATGAAAGCGTCATTCACGCCATCGTCAGCGCAATCGGCCCGAAGCCTGATGAAGTGCTGGTGGAAATCGGCCCAGGCCTCGGTGCGCTCACCAAACCCTTGCTGGAACGCATTCCACATCTGCACGTTGTTGAACTGGACCGCGACATCATCGCGCGGCTGAAAAAAACCTGGCCGCCGGATCGGCTCACCATCCACGAAGGCGATGCGCTGAAGTTTGACTTCGGAAGCATGGGGAATCACATCCGCGTTTGCGGCAACCTGCCCTACAACATTTCCAGCCCCCTGCTGTTCCATTTGAAGGAATATGCCAGCCAAATCTCCGACATGACCTTCATGCTGCAAAAGGAAGTCGTCGATCGCATGGTGGCTCTACCCTCCACACACGCCTATGGCCGGCTGTCGGTCATGCTTCAGCGTAGCTTTCACATGGAAGCCTTGTTCGACGTACCGCCCGAAGCTTTCGACCCGCCGCCCAAAGTCGACTCAGCCATTGTGCGCATGATTCCAAAGAAAGCCGGAGAATTTCTTGAACTCGATGAACAACGCTTTGCGGAAATCGTTACTGCCGCATTTTCACAGCGCAGGAAAACCCTGCGCAACACACTGGGCAAGGTCGTTGGAGAGAATGCGTTCACGCAAGCTGGAATCGACCCCGGTTTGCGAGCGGAAAACCTGAGTGTCAGTGACTTCGAAAAACTGGCCCTGCTCAAATCCGTGGCATAGTCAGTCGCCGCCGCGCGCCCAGCCCGCCGTGCCTTTCTGGATGAATTCGATCTTGTAGCCGTCCGGGTCCTGCACGAAGGCGATCACGGTTGAACCGTGTTTCATCGGCCCGGCCTCGCGCGTGACTGTGCCGCCGTTTTCCTTGACTGCGGCACAGGCAGTGTAAGCATCTTCGACTTCAATCGCGATGTGGCCATAGGCATTGCCCAGGTCGTATTTGTCCACGCCCCAGTTGTAAGTGAGTTCGAGCACGGAAGTTTTATCCTCGGTGTCGTAACCGACAAACGCGAGGGTGAATTTGCCGTCGGGATAATCCTTGCGCCGCAGCAACTTCATGCCCAGTACGCGGGCGTAGAAGTCGATTGATCTATCAAGATTACCAACCCTGAGCATGGTGTGGAGTATGCGCATCCTTTACCGCTTTTCTGAAGACATTGCTTTTCTGACAAGCCACACCATCATCGGCAGCATAAAGATTGCACCAATGACAATAAGCGACAAGCCTGACTCATCTAGTAGCAGCGATGCAGGCAAAACATCGACGCTGCCAAAATACTTCGCCAAACCCAAGCCAGCCAGAATCACGCCAATTGCATCCAGAAAAATCAGCTTTAATGGGATTACAGTGGGTGTGGCTTGCATATCATCTCCGTTTGTCGCTTGCATGTCATAGCATCAGCTTGTGGCCATGCCTGTTCAGCCATTCGCGCGCCGTGCCGGCACCGGCGCACAGCGCCTCGACCTGCGACCAGAATTGCCGCGAATGATCGAGATGTAGCAGATGGGCGACTTCGTGCGCCGCCACGTAATCGATGATGGAAAGCGGCGCCT
>CAYOJA010000025.1:18911-27797 GCA_964404175.1 uncultured Thiobacillus sp.
AGCAGATGGGCGACTTCGTGCGCCGCCACGTAATCGATGATGGAAAGCGGCGCCTGGATCAGCCGCCAGTTCAAGCGGATGCGTCCGTCTGGATGGCAGATGCCCCACTGGGTTTTGGCATCGGACAGCGCGAATTCAGGAATGCGCCCGCCCTGCTTGCGCGCAAAATGCATGAGCCGCTTTCTTAATAGCCGCTCGGCGCGGATTTTCAGCCAGCTTTTCACCAGCTCGGGCACATCATCTTCATGCGCCACGGAAGCCCACAACATTCTTCCATTGCGGCGGATATCCGGAAACAGACAGGGCGCCACGCGGATTTTCAGGGGCACGCCTAGAAAGAACACATTCTCGCCATCGCGGAGCACGGGCTGCTCGCGACGGGTCCGCTCGATTTTTTCCAGGTTCTTCAGCAGCCAGTCGATACGCTCTTCCAGAAAGCGGTCGATCTCGGCCTTGGTGACCCACTTGGGGACGTTGACCTTGACCCCCGATTCGGTAACCGAAAGTCCCAGTGTGCGGCGGCGGGTGCGCGTCAGCCGGTAGGGGATTTCGCGGCCCTGTATTTGGATGACTGCGTTGTCGTCAGGCATGAGGGAGTTGTTTCATCTCCGTTTCAATCCAGTGTTTCACTTCTTCATTCAGCGCATCGGCTTTCTTGCCTTCGGAGGATATCACCGGACCGATGGAAACGGTTACCGTGCCGGGACGCTTGAGAAAGGAATTTTTTGGCCACACCTCGCCGGCATTGTGCGCCACCGGCAGCACAGGGGTTTTCGTGTGCGTGGCCAGCCATGCGCCGCCGATTCCATAACGACCCGCCTCGCCCGCCTTGACACGCGTGCCTTCCGGAAAAATCAATACCCAAAAGCCCTCCGCGATGCGCGCCTTGCCTTGCGCCACAATCTGTTTGAGGGCTTCCTTGCCCGCCTTGCGATCGATGGCAATGGGCGAAGCCATGCGCATGCCCCAGCCAAAGAACGGAATCATCAGCAATTCTTTCTTGATGACGATCGACATCGGCGGGAACAATGTCGGCAGGGCGATCGTTTCCCAGGCTGACTGATGCTTGGCCATGACAATCACCGGATGATCCGGCATGTTTTCCAGGCCCTTGATTTCATATCTGATGCCGCATATCACCCGGGCCATCCTGACAACAATATGGTTCCAGAGAAAGATGATGCGATAGCGCGAGAAGGGTTTGATCGGAAAAGTCAGCAGCGCGAGCATGCTGAAAACGATGGTCAGAAATGTCTGAACGATGGCGAAAAAGGTCGATCGCAGTAAATTCATGTCCGTTCTATGAGGGCGTCCGCCGCCGCCGCCAGATTGGGGAATACTTCCGTTGCCGCCGGCAAGCCGCCCGATGCCATCGTTTTCTTGCCCTTGCCTGTTTCCACCAGAATGGGCAGCGCTTCCACGGCTGTCGCGGCTTGCAGATCGCGCAACGAGTCGCCGATCGCCGGCACGCCTTTCAGGTCGGCATGGAAGCGTTCCGCAATCTGCCTCAACATGCCCGGCCTGGGTTTGCGGCATTCACACTGGCTGTCCGCCGCGTGCGGGCAATAAAACACCGCATCGATGTGCCCGCCAAACTGCGCCAGAGCCTTGTGCATCTTGGCGTGGATGGCATTGAGCGTCGCCATGTCGAGCAAGCCGCGCCCCACACCCGACTGGTTGCTCGCCACCACCACTCGATAGCCGTTTTTATTCAGCCGCGCGATCGCCTCCAGGCTGCCGGGAATCGGCTTCCATTCCTCCGGACTCTTGATGAACTTGTCCGAATCGAAATTGATGACACCATCACGGTCGAGAATAACGAGTTTCATCAGGCAGCGAGTTTCGAGAGATCGGCCACGCGGTTCATGGTCTGATGCAACTGGTTCAACAGCGCCAGTCGATTATTTCTTAGTGCGGGATCGTCGGCATTGACCATGACGTTGTCGAAGAAAGCGTCGACAGGAGTTTTCAAAGCCGCCAAGGTTTGAAGGGAAGCTGTGTAATCGCCGGATTCAAACGCCGTATCGGCCTTGGGCTTGATCTGCGACAAGGCGTCGAACAAGGTCTTTTCCGCTGATTCGACAAAGCGCGTGATGTCGATCTCGATAGGCACGCCACCTTCAATCTTCTTGAGTATATTCGACACGCGCTTGTTGGCAGCAGCCAGAGCTGGCGCTTCAGGTAACTTGGCAAATGCCTTCACCGCATCAACCTGTTTTGGCACAACTGAAATCTGGCTAAAGCGTTTTGAAAGTACTGCATCGACCTCGTTAGTAGTATAGCCCTGCTCACGCAGCATACCTCCCAATCGCTCATACATAAAAAGTTCAAGGTCCGTATGGGCATCATTAAGCATACCTGGAGGAAATGCCAAAAACGCACCCTCTACTAAATCAAAAAGGCTAAGAGGTAATGACTTTTCGATCAGCATGCGCAGCACACCCAATGCATGCCGTCGTAGTGCAAACGGGTCCTTGTCACCGGTGGGAATCTGGCCAATGCCGAACATGCCGACCAGTGTTTCGAGCTTGTCTGCCAGCGCCACGCACACGCCGACATCGTTACGCGGCAATTCGTCGCCGGCAAAACGCGGCTTGTAGTGATCCTCGATCGCCTCGGCAACCAATGGGTCTTCGCCATCGTGCAACGCATAGTAGCGACCCATGATGCCCTGCAACTCGGGAAACTCGCCAACCATGTCGGTCAGCAGATCGGCCTTGGCCAGCAGCGCGGCGCGGTCGGCATGTCTCGCCAGTTCCTCGCTTCCAAGCATTTTCCCAATCGCCCTCGCGATCGTCATCACGCGCTCGACGCGCTCACCCTGGCTGCCCAGCTTGTTGTGGTACACGACTTTGGACAAACCTGGCACCCGCGATTCCAGCGGTTTCTTGCGGTCCTGGTCGAAGAAGAACTTGGCGTCGGCCAAGCGCGGACGCACCACACGCTCGTTGCCGCCAACGACCGCCGACGGATCAGCCGGTGCGATGTTGGACACGATGAGGAACTTGTTGGTGAGTTTGCCCGCTGCATCCAGCAACGGGAAATATTTCTGGTTGGCCTTCATGGTCAGGATCAGGCATTCCTGCGGCACGCCCAGAAAGGATTCATCGAACTTGCCAACCAAGACGGTTGGATTTTCAACTAATGAGTTTACTTCCTGAATTAAAGCATTCTCTCGAAGTGACAGACCAGCTTCAGCATCAGTCAAGTTTGGCGGCTCAACTTCAAGTACGAAACCTAACCGTTTTGCTTGATCACGTAAATGCCGAATGATGGTCAAACTACGCTCTTCATAATTGGCAATAACCGCGCCTTCTTCGAATAACTGTTGTGCGTAACTGTCAGCATCATGAATGGCAACGACATCACTTTTTGCTTCAAACCGATGGCCCTCGGTCTCACGCCCCGCCTGTAAGCCCAGCACCGCCACCGGCACGATATCCGCGCCATGCAAGGCAACTAGACGATGTGCCGGGCGCACAAAGTTCACTGAAGTCCAGCCATCGGCCAGTTGATAGGTCATAACTTTTGGAATTGGCAATTTATCTATAGTTTCATCAATTGCACCCTCTAGCCTAATAAACAACTGGCTTCCAGCGGCAAGACCTTCACGATGCTTCAGAACCTTTTTGCCACCCTCTTCTTCCTGAAAAACAAGCTCTTCCATCAACCATTCGATGTTCACGTCTTCCTGATACATCGAACGTAATTTCTTAAGAAGCGGGGCGGTCGGTTTTCCTTCCGAATCAAGCCCGACAGAAACAGGCATTAGCGTCTTCGGAAGTTGAGGACGAGGTTGTGAAACGGCACGAACATCCGTGATATGAACTGCAAGGCGTCTTGGCGTCGCAAATACCGTTTTTACAGAAGTTGGTTCCAGAAAATCATTAAGTTCGAGCCCGGAAAAAATTCCTTCAGAAAAGGCTTCTCCCAGCTTCTTCAGGGCCTTGGGTGGCAGTTCTTCTGTGAATAGCTCGACGAGGAGGTTCTGCGTGCTCATTACGCAGCCTCCTTCTTCGCCAGCATGGCCTGCACTTCCTCGGCCCATGCCTTGGGCGCCATCGGGAAACCCAGCCGCGCGCGGCTGTCGAGATAACTCTTTGCTACGCTGCGAGCGAGATTGCGGATGCGGCCGATGTAAGCCGCGCGCTCGGTAACGGAGATCGCGCCGCGCGCGTCGAGCAGGTTAAACGTATGCGCGGCTTTCAATACCTGTTCGTAGGCGGGTAACGCAAGCTGCTGTTCCATCAAATGTTGCGCCTGCTTTTCATGCGCGCTGAACGCGATCAACAGAAACTCGACATCGCTGTGTTCGAAATTGTAGGTGGACTGCTCGACTTCGTTCTGGTGATACACGTCGCGGTAGGTCAGGCCATCGGTCCACTGCAGGTCGAACACGTTTTCCACGCCTTGCAGGTACATGGCGAGACGCTCAAGACCATAAGTGATTTCGCCGGTGATGGGCTTGCAGTCGATGCCGCCCACCTGCTGGAAATAGGTGAACTGGGTCACCTCCATGCCATTGAGCCATACTTCCCAGCCCAGGCCCCAGGCGCCCAGGGTGGGGTTCTCCCAGTCGTCCTCGACAAACCGGATGTCGTTCTGTTTTAAATCAAAACCCAGCACTTCGAGCGAGCCCAGGTACAACTCCAGAATATTCGCGGGCGCGGGTTTCAATACCACCTGAAATTGATAGTAGTGCTGCAAGCGGTTGGGGTTGTCGCCGTAACGGCCATCCTTGGGACGGCGGCTGGGCTGCACGTAGGCGGCTTTCCAGGGTTCCGGCCCCAGTGCGCGCAGAAACGTGGCGGTGTGCGAGGTGCCCGCGCCGACTTCCATGTCGTAGGGCTGAAGCAGTGCGCAGCCCTGTTTGGCCCAGTAGGTTTGCAGGGTAAGGATAAGGTCCTGGAACGTTCGCATTTATAAAGCAAGCCCGTTGCACGTAAAGGGTTGATTTTACCTGCAAATACTCATCTCCCGGCCCCCGCACCAGCAGGGCGAAGGGATGGGCTCCTTGCAACTGACAAAAATAGTCCGGTTTCGTCAGAAGTTGTCGAATTTACGCCACACCGGCTGTGCATCTTGGGCTGACCTGACAAATACTGAAAATTTATTCCTTGAAATACAGTCAGTTATCGCGCCTATTCAAAAATATGGAACTGGCACAGGCGTTGCACCATATCAGGCGTGGTCGAAACATTATTGAGGAGAAAATCATGCGTGTACGTCTTGGAAACAACCTGCTGGTTCTGGAAGCAAGCAAATCCTTTTTCGCCTGGTTTCAGGGTGAAACCCAGCGGATGCGTTTAACCAGCTTCAGCCTGATGTTCGTGCAGTTGTCCGTTTTCGCGCATCGCGCGCCGGCATTCTGATTTTGCAGGCTGGTTTAGCTGGATGCAGTTTTCACTTGCGCGCGGACTCGCGCTCAGAATTGGCACATGCGCCACTCCGCTTGGCTACTTCAGCGGAAGCACGCAACGCATGTCGTGCATGAGCCTGTCGCTGCTATTTATCGAATTTCAGTTGACCCGCAAACGTCGGGTTTGAATCACCTCAGAACAACGGTCGCTATCAGACCACCCTCAGGCCGATTGGTCAGCCGTATTTTCCATCCATTCAATTCCGCCAGCTGTTTGACAATGGCCAGCCCCAGGCCTGTTCCGCCCGTTGTACTCGCACGCGACGCCTCTAGCCTGTAAAACGGCCTGAAAACCTTTTCCAGCTCGGTTTCCGGAATGCCCGGCCCCGAATCCAGTACCGAGATCTCCGCACTGCTTTTTCCACATGCCAGGCGAATCTCTGGCGCCTTGCTGCCGCCATAGCGGCGGGCATTCTGCAGGAGATTGTCGAGAATCCTCTTGAGGGCGTCTGGCGCCGCCTGAAAAGGACAACTCCCCATGGAAGCGTAGATCGCCCCATGTTTTGCGGCAGCGGCTATCGCCAGCGCATCCAGATCAATTTCCTGCGGAAGCTCCGCCTGAGTGCTGCGCGCCAGTTCCAGATAACCGCCGATCAGGCCATTCATTTCGGCCAGATCCTTTTCCATCCTGGCAAGTTTGGCGAGGTCAAAATTTTCCCGAAGCATTTCAATATTGAGTTGCATGCGCGTCAGGGGCGTGCGCAGATCGTGAGAAATGCCCCCAAGCAAGGTCGTGCGGTTTTCGAGCAAGTCATGCACTTCCCGGGCCATCTGGTTGAACCGCCGGGCCAGGTCTGCCAGTTCCCTTGGCCCGGTTTCCGGAAGCGTTTCCGGAATGCCGCCTTTGCCAACAACGCCAGCCGCCCGAGAAGCCCGTGCAAGCGGGACGGTAATCCGGCGCACCAGCAGCAATGCGGTCAACAACACGATGAAAGCGCCAATGGACACCAGCGTAACGGCGGCCAGTGGCGGTTTGACGGCGTACCGATCAGGGAAAAAACCGGCTTGCAGCAACTTGTTTCCGACGGGCACTACAACCCAAACGGCCAGGCTGTCATTTCGGCCAGTGAGCCGGATAGCCTCGCCCAACCTGTTTGACAGTGCCTGTTCTATCTGGCGCTTGAAGGGGAAACTGGCGGCTTCGGCCGGTTTCACACCGGAGACTGCCTGCAAACGCAGTCCGTGCCGCTTTGCCAGTTCTCTTTCAAAAGCGGGACGGACTTGCGGGGGCAACTCCACCCAGGTCTGCGCGGAAAGCACAATCAATCCCGCCAGATCATCCGCGGAACGTTCGGCTACGGGCTTGACGAGCGTGCGGTAAACAACGAAGTTTGCCATCGCCTGAAACAGCAAAAAAACGACAGCCAGAATGACGGCGGTGCGTGCGAAAAGCGACTGCACCATAAATGCCTAGGTTTTACCCTGCGGTGTAAACAGGTAACCCTGCCCCCACACGGTCTTGATATAGCGCGGGTTGGCGGGATCGTCTTCGATTTTCTTGCGCAGGCGGTTGACGCGCACATCGATGCTGCGATCAAACGGATCACGCTCGAATCCGCGCAACTGGTCCATCAGCCAGTCTCGCGACAGGGCGCGATTGGGGTGGCTGATCAGGATTTCCAGCAGACTGAATTCGCCGCTGGTCAGGGTGATGTCTTCGCCAGCACGGCTGAATGACCGTGCGTCGAGATTGACGGCAAACGGACCGAATTCCACCAGCCGGGCAGATTGTTCCGGCTGCTGCGGTTCCGCGGCGCTGCCCCGGCGCATGACGGCACGGATACGCGCCAGCAGTTCACGCGGGTTGAACGGCTTGGCCAGATAATCATCCGCGCCCACTTCCAGCCCGATAATGCGGTCGATATCCTCGCCCTTGGCGGACAGCATGATGATAGGGGGAGCCCCGGCCAGCCCTTTCATGCGCCGTGCAATGGACAAGCCGTCTTCCCCCGGCATCATCAGATCCAGCACCAGCAAATCAGGCTTTGATTCGGTCAACAACTTGTCCAGTTCGGCCCCGCCCGAAGCCGTCCGAATGGAAAATCCCTGTGAAGACAGGTATTCCGACAGCAACTCCCGGATACCCGCGTCGTCGTCAACCACATAAATTGAAGGCTGTTTTTCGCTCATGGCGGGAAATATAGCAGCGCCGGGCATTAAACCGAAACAACACCGTTACAACTTGTTACAAAATCGAGCTTGCGGGAAACCGCCTGGTTACGACTCCCACCCATACTGCAAACCGTGGAAGACAGAAATGCCTTCCGGTGAAAGGAGAAGAAATGAACAGATTGTTGACTGCCCTGCTGGTTGCAAGCCTTGCCGGCCCGGTATTTTCCGGTCCCGCTGTCGCCGGTTCCGGCTTTTTTGAAGAAGCCTTGATTCTGGCGCGCAAAGGCGGTGATCAGGACAGGAGGGAAGAACGCGATCTGCGCAAGCTCAAACAACAGTCCGAAAAAAAGAAGCAGGAACGGATTGAAGAAGAACAGGAAGATCGCGGCTATGGCTACGGCTATGAACGCCGCAACCCAGAAAGACCTGAACGGACTTACGACGACCGCGGACGTCACTGAATTTCCCGGAATTGAAAAGGAGCGTAACCATGAAAACCAGCAACAAACCCCTGATAACCGCTTTGACCGCTGCGCTTGCCCTGTCTTCCGGCATGGCGTGGGCAGGCCACGGACAAGGCTTCCCCGACCGGGCAAAGGTCATTTCCTCGACCCCGGTTTATGAACAGATCAATGAACCGAGACGCGAATGCTGGACAGAGCGCGTCAGTCACGAAGAGCGCGTTTATCGCAAGAGCAATGACAGCGGCAACGCCGTGCTGGGCGCCATCGTTGGCGGGCTGGTTGGCTCCACGGTTGGCAAGGGTAATGGCAAGGTTGCCGCCGCCGCCGTTGGCGCCGCTACCGGCGCCGTAATCGGCGACCGTTGGAATGACCGTGACGGTTATTACACCACGGCCCGCCATCGCCCTGTCGAACAATGCCGGATGGTGGATAACTACCGCCAGGAAATCGCTGGATACGATGTCGTTTACCGTTACCAGGGCAAGGAATTCGCCACCCGCCTGCCTTATGACCCCGGCAAGTGGCTGGATGTAAATGTCCACGTCAATGTGGCCGAAAACCAGCCCCGCGGCTACCGCGGCGCTGATCCCCGCGATGATTATCGCGACAACGATTGGAGGTACTGATCATGTTGAAGAAAACCTTGTTTGCCGGCCTGCTGGCCATCGCCTCGGCAAGCCCCGTGCTGGCTCATGGCGGATACGATGACTATGTTGATGCCCGCGTCATCCGGGTTGAACCTCAATTGAGCTTTTCCTACAGCAACTGGGGCGGCAACGATGCATTCCGCATTCTGTATGAGTGGGGCGGCAATCAGTACTGGACGTATGGCCCCCGTCATCCTGGCCACCTGATCCGGGTACGCCCCCCCGTCGTGCATCATTACTACCA
>CAYOJA010000026.1:0-22126 GCA_964404175.1 uncultured Thiobacillus sp.
GCAGCGCCTGGCCGATGGTGTTGTTGATCTTGTGCGCGCCGGTGTGGTTGAGGTCTTCGCGTTTTAAATATATCTGCGCACCGCCGTATTGCTCGGAGAGCCTTTTGGCGTGATACACCGGACTGGGCCGGCCAACATAATGCTTGAGTTCGTATTCAAACTCGGCCATGAAGGCAGGATCGTTGCGCGCCTTGTCATACTCGACACGCAATTCCTCCAGCGCAGCCATGAGGGTTTCGGCTACAAAAATGCCACCGTAGGGGCCGAAATGGCCGCGAGAATCGGGAAGGTCGTTCAGGTTCATTGTCTGGCTCGTTCAATAAATGCCGCCACTTTGGCCGCGTCCTTGATCCCGGGCGCGGACTCCACACCACTGCTGACATCAACCGCCCAGGGTTGAACGGTCTGGACGGCCTCGCTGACGTTATCCGGGGTCAAACCGCCAGACAGCACGATGGGCTTGGGCAAGCTGGCGGGAATCAGGCTCCAGTCAAACCGCTCGCCCGTGCCGCCCGGCACGCCCGCCACATACGCATCCAGCAGCAGAGCGCGCGCATCGGCAAAATCAGTCGCGTATTTTACCAAATCGACGCCCGGTCTCACCCGCACTGCCTTGAGATAGGGTCTGCCAAACTGGCGGCAGTATTCAGGGGTTTCGCCGCCATGAAATTGCAACAGATCAAGCGGCACGGCTTCCAGTACGGCACGCACGAAATCCGGCTCGGCATCGACAAACAGGCCGACGGACTGGACAAAAGGCGGCAGCGCCTTGACCAGCGACGCAGCCTGTTCGATGGAAAGATTGCGCGGGCTTTTGGCGTAAAACACGAAGCCGAGCGCATCCGCGCCCGCGTTGCAGGCAGCGTTCA
Source organism: uncultured Thiobacillus sp. (assembly GCA_964404175.1). Classification (GTDB taxonomy): domain Bacteria; phylum Pseudomonadota; class Gammaproteobacteria; order Burkholderiales; family Thiobacillaceae; genus UBA6918. Next base: position 870 of record CAYOJA010000026.1, read on the forward strand.
GGTCTTCGTTACGGGTGATGCCACAGATTTTTACGCGCACGGCCATGTGTCTCTTCCGCTGTCCGGCAGATCAAAACGCAAAGGATACCGGATATGCGAAAGATAAAGCCCATCCGGCATGAAGGTGGGCGCGGCCAGGGTGCGGTCTTTATGCTCAAGCAGTTCGGCTATCCACTCCGGTTCTGCATTGCCGACACCGATATGCACGAGGCAACCAACGATATTGCGCACCATGTGATGCAGGAAACCATCGGCCCGAAAGTCGAACACCAGATAGTCGCCCTTGCGTGAAACGCAGGCCAGGCGCATTTCCTTCTCGGGCGACCTGGCCTGGCATTCCGCCGCCCGAAAAGCCGAAAAATCATGTTTTCCCAGCAATTCCCGGGCGGCAGTCTGCATGATGTTTTCGTCCAGCGGACGGTGATGCCAGCCGACCTTGCCGCTCATCAAGCCAGGCCGGGTTGCATGATTCAGCAGGACATAACGATAGCCCCGCTCTTCCACCGAAAACCGGGCATGAAAATCCTCTGGCACTTCCCTGGCCCAGATGACGGCGACACCTTCCGGCAAATGGGTGTTGACGCCACGCACCCAGGCCGTAATGGGGCGTTCCGCCAAGGTATCGAAATGCGCCACCTGATAGCTCGCGTGAACCCCTGTGTCCGTCCGTCCGGCTGCCGTGATGTTAATCGATTCACCCGCAATCCCGGCCACCGCGCGTTCAACTGCATCCTGCACGCCACATCCGCTGGGTTGGGACTGCCAGCCGCAAAAACGGCGGCCATCGTATTCCAGGGCAAGGGCGATCCTCATGCGAGGCTCACTGCAAGCATCAGACAAGCCGCGAGAAAGAGCCCTGCGTCATACGGTCCCGCCTCGGGCAGGACAAGTCTGATTTCCTCGGGGCTTTCAATCAGCTTACCGGGAGATTTCAGGGCTTCGAGCCAGTCATGTTTCCGGGGCGCTCTGTCGATCTGCTCCAGTGTCAGGGCCAACCTTACCGCGAATGCCCTGCGATCGAATTTTATCCAGTCAAGCGGCGCTGCCAGCAGATACAATCCGCCCGCCAGTTGCCGGGGAGTCAATTCAACCAGCAGCCGGGCAAGCGCCGCCAGCAAAAGCACCAGCCTCGCCACCCGCAAGCCGCCCATTTGCAGCCCCTCAAGCGTGGGGCTGTATGCGCCGTGCCAAAGATATATGCCCGGCACGGTAAACGCATGGAGCAGGATCAGCGCCAGCCAGAGCCACCTGGCCTTCAATAGCAAACGCAGGAATCTCAGACCCGCTTCGCGCTGAAAAACCAGCGCAGCCGCTGCCAATGCCAGCCAGGTCAATTGATGCGGCTCGCAGAGCTCCACCGCGATTGCGAAGACCAGCCAGCTTGAAATGGAAACCGCCGGGTGGAATTCCCGGCGGTTTTTGGTTTGAATTGCCATAGCCGAAACTATGGCGGGTCAGCAGGCTTTTGGCAATCCTTACAAGCCAGCCATCATGCTGCGGGCATCGCCTTGCTGTTTGTCGTTACCCTCGTTGAGGACTTCCTGAAGAATTTCACGGGCGCCTTCCTTGTCGCCCATCTCCAGATAGGCGCGGGCAAGATCAAGTTTTGTCGCGACCTCGTCCATGCCGCCATCGCCGCCCACTTCGTCCAGATTCAGGTCCAGGCCGCTGAAATCCATCTTGCCGTCCGCGGACAGGGCTTCGACTTCATCCATATTGAAATCGCCATCATCCTCTTCGGGAACCTTGATATCGAGCCCGGAAAGATCGAACTCCAGGCCTTGATCAAAATCGGAACCGGAAGCTTCCGCGGCGGATTCCGCAGCCAGATCACGGGCCGCTTCTTCCAGGTCGAGATGAATCTCAGGCAGCGAAGATTCCGCGGCCGGAACATTCAGCGCAGGTGTTTGTGTCTCGAAATCAAGCACCCCGCCGGCCGTTTCAAACGCAGGCGCTTCTGGCTCAATTTCAGCCTGTGGCGCCATGCTTTCCTGAGTTTCCTGTACGGGTTCGGCCAGTGTTTCGACCGCCGCGGCCCCCATTGCGCCAGCCACCACGGCACCAGCTTCAGCAGTGGATACGCCCGCTCCCTCGGCTTTATGCGCGGGCGATCCGCCGTAAAGGGGATTTGCCGGGTCGATGGAACGGCCCAGTTCTGCCGCGCGCTCCCAAAGTTGGGGTTGCCTGCCGCCCAATGCGGCATGCAGCTCCTTGGCGACCGATTCGAAAGCAGTGGTATTTTTGCGGGCTGCATAGATTTCCAGCAGCTTGACGCGGACTTCATGGCGATCGGGCGTTTTGTTGAGCGCTTCCTTGAGAATTTCCTCGGCTTGCGCATCGCGGCCGTAGGCCATGTACACCTCGGCTTCGGCAATCGGGTCGACATCATGCGTATCGATGGTGCCAAGGCCGGCCTGGCTGAAATCAGTCAGGAAGGAGGTATCGCCGGTATTGACCGCGCCACCGGACGCCGCCCCGATGACTGTATTTGGGCTCAAGCCCTGGCTGGACATGAGGCTGTCTTCAAATTGCTGCGTGGTGGCCTTGCGGCGGCGGCTGCCCGCCATCATCCACCAAAGCGCGCCACCCAGACCCAGAGCAGCCAGACCGCCACCCCAATACATCGGATTTGAAAGTAACTGGTCGTACCAGGTTCCTTGCGGCTGTTCTACGGGGGGCTTGGCTTCGATCTTGGGTGCGGGAACAGGCGGTTTTACGGCGGCACCTTCCTGTGCCTTCTCGTTCATCTGGACGAGGTCCTGCATGTCCTGAATCTGTTTTTCCAGCGTGGCCACGCGATCGGACGATTCCTTGAGCGCCTTCTCGCGCGCGGTCAGATCTTCTTCCTGCGACTTGATCTTGTCCTGCATGGCCGCCGCTTCCCTGGCGGCCGCCTGCTTGGCCGCTTCAGCTTCCTTGCCGGGTGCGGGAACCGCAGCGGCGGGCGGTGTTGCGGCCTTGGAGAGCTTCACCACGTCCTTGGCTTCTTGTGCCGGCTTGGCTTTGTCTTCAACCTTGGGCGTAATCTTGCCGGCCGAAACCTGACCGCTTTCCTTGGGCGCTTCCTTCGGGGGTGCTGCCGCTACACGATCAGCAAGACCAGAGCGATAAGACTGCCAGTCGGCTGCCTGCAGACGGACTTCACGTCTGGCCGATTTTGCATCAACGCCCGCCATGTCTTCCGCGCTGGGAATGGTCAAGGTTTTGCCGGCCTTGAGCCGGTTCATGTTCTTGCCTTCGAATGCCTGGGCGTTTTCCTGGAACAGGCTGACCAATGCCTGATCGAGACTGATATTGGCAGGTTTCACGCGGCTGGCAATGGCGGCCAGCGTATCGCCGCGCTTGACGCGCACGGCGCTGGTAACCGGTGCCGCTGGCCTGCTGGCTGCTGGCTGCTCAGCCGCAGTTTCCTTGGGTTCAACCGGCTTTTTGGTTTCGGCTTTGACAGGCGCTTCGGCAACCGGAGCAGGTTTGGCCACAGGCAAAGGCGCCGGCTTGGCCACGGATGCGGGGGTTGCGGCCTTGGGCGCCTCAACAACCGGGACGCCGACAGGCAGGGGAGCGACAATCTGCGGGGCTGCAATGCCGGGCGGATCGAGCAAAACCGTGTATTCACGCACCAGACGGCCAGACGCCCAGTTCAATTCGATCAACATGTCCAGGAAGGGATCGTTGACCGGCCGGGTTGAGGTGACCTTGAGAACAGGCCGTCCATCGGCCTTCTTGTCCACCGCGAATTTCAGCGTCGAGAGTGCGGGCGTATATTCAATCTGCGCATCCTTGAAAGCCTGTCCGGATGCCAGGCTGGCATTGAGGCTATCCAGTTCGGCCTTGTCCACGGCCAGCAGTTCGATTTCCGCCGACAATGGCTGGCCCAGCGCGGAATTAACCGTCAGCCTGCCCAAACCCGCCGAATATGCGCCCAAGGGCAACATCAGCATCAAGGCACTGGCGGCCAGTTGGGTCGAGATACGGTTCAATTTCATCCTTTAGTCCTCCCAGACTCCGAGCTACATTCCTGAAAACTGTCGATTTCTAGACGGTTTTAATGACGGCTGAACGGTAGCATTCTTTAGGCTTCTTAGCATGATTCTTGCAAAAAAGCCTGTTTTTCGACGTTTTTTTGTCTGACGACCTATTTTGCGTGCTCAAGCAGGATGCGCAGCATGCGCCGCAGCGGTTCCGCCGCGCCCCACAGCAACTGGTCCCCCACGGTAAACGCGGTCAGGTATTGCGGCCCCATGTTGAGCTTGCGCATGCGACCAACCGGCACGGTAAGCGTGCCGGTAACGGCGGCCGGCGTCAGTTCGCGCATGGTGATTTCACGGTCGTTCGGCACAACCTTGACCCACTGATTGTGCGCGGCAATCAGGCCGTGAATTTCGTCCAGCGGCACGTCCTTCGTCATTTTGATGGTCAGCGCCTGTGAATGGCAGCGCATGGCACCCACGCGCACACACAGACCGTCGATGGGAATTTGATTTGCGCTGCGGCCCATGATCTTGTTAGCCTCGACCTGTGCCTTCCACTCCTCCTTGCTTTGGCCTGATTCCAGCGCCACATCGATCCAGGGAATCAGGTTGCCGGCCAGCGGCACCGGCCATGCGTCCAGCGGATAATCGTCGGAACGGATGAACTCGGCGACCTTCTTGTCGATTTCCAGGATCGCGGCCGCCGGGTCGCCGACCATGTCGGCGACTTCGCCATGAATCGCGCCCATCTGCATGATGAGCTCCTTCATGTTGCGCGCCCCCGCGCCCGAAGCCGCCTGATAGGTCATGGGCGAAATCCACTCAATCAGGCCTGCATCGAACAGACCGCCGATGGCCATCAACATCAGCGACACCGTGCAGTTGCCGCCGACATAGGTTTTAACGCCCGTGCTCAAGCCATTCTTGATCACGTCCTTGTTGACCGGGTCGAGAATGATGATGGCTTCGTCTTTCATGCGCAGCGTGGAAGCGGCGTCGATCCAGTAGCCCTTCCAGCCTGCTTCACGCAGCTTCGGATACACCTCCTTGGTGTAATCGCCGCCCTGGCAGGTAATGATGGCGTCCAGTTGTCTGAGTTCGTCGATGCTGTTGGCATCCTTCAGCGGCGGCACTTCCTTGCCGCCGGTAATATCGCTACCCGGCCCCTTGCCGCCCACATTTGAAGTGGTGAAGAACACCGGATCGATCGCATCAAAATCGCGTTCTTCTTTCATGCGGCCCATCAGCACGGAACCCACCATGCCGCGCCAGCCAATAAAACCAACCTTCATCATTTTGTCTCTCTCTTCCGTAGAATTTTGAGTGAAACGTGAAAGGTGAACGGTGAGGCCCACCCGGCGCTGCGCGCCACCCTCCCTGCCGGGAGGAATACGTTTTACATTTCACTTTTCACATTTCACCCTAAAGCCCTCACCACCGCATCGCCCATTTCGCTGCATGACACTTTCTTTGTGCCTTCGGTCCAGATGTCGCCGGTGCGATAGCCCTGTGCGATCACTTTCTTGACAGCGCTTTCAATGCGATCTGCCGTCGCCATGTCCGCAAAGGTGTAGCGATACATCATCGCCACCGAAAGGATCGTTGCCAGCGGATTGGCCAGGTTCTTTCCGGCGATGTCGGGTGCCGAGCCGTGAATTGGCTCGTACATGCCCTTGTTGTGCTCGTCGAGCGAGGCCGACGGCAACATGCCGATGGAGCCCGACAACATGGACGCCGCATCCGACAGAATATCGCCGAAGATGTTGCCGGTGACAATGGTGTCGAACTGCTTCGGCCACTTGATCATCTGCATCGCAGCGTTGTCCACATACATGTGCGAGAGTTCGACTTCCGGATACTGTTTGCCAACTTCGATCACCACCTCTTTCCACAACTCGGAGCATTCCAGCACGTTGGCCTTTTCCACCGAACACAGCTTCTTGTTGCGCTTCATGGCGATGCCGAAAGCCACGTGCGCCACGCGACGCACTTCGGATTCGGAATAGAGCATGGTGTTGAAACCGACGCGCTCACCATTCCGGACCTCGATGCCGCGCGGCTGGCCGAAATACACATCGCCCGTCAGTTCGCGCACGATCATGATGTCGAGTCCGGACACGACTTCGGGCTTGAGCGAGGAAGCGGAAGCCAGTTCCGGATACAGCAGCGCCGGACGCAGGTTGGCAAACAGATTCAGTTCCTTGCGGATGCGCAGCAGGCCACGTTCCGGGCGCAGGGGACGATCCAGCGTGTCGTATTGCGGGCCGCCGACGGCGCCGAGCAGCACAGCATCCGCTTCGCGCGCAAGTTTCAGCGTGGCTTCAGGCAGCGGATCGCCCGCCGCGTCGTAACCCGCGCCGCCGATGGGCGCTTCTTCCATTTCGATCTTCGCGCCGTCAGACTTCAGCGCATTCAGAACCTTGACCGCCTGCGCGACGATTTCCGGCCCGATGCCGTCACCGGGAAGTACAGCTAACTTCATTCTTAAAACCTTTTCACCACAGAGTCACAGAGACACTGGGCACAACAAAGAAAGTCGATTTTCTCCGTGCCTCAGTGTCTCTGTGGTTAAACAAATAACCACGGCGCTTCGACTTTGCGCCGTTCTTCATATGCCTTGATCTTGCCGGCCTGCAACAGCGTGAGTCCAATGTCATCCAGACCGTTGATCAGGCGATGCTTGCGCCCGGGGTCAACGTCGAACGCGAGCGCGTCACCCGAGGGCGTGGTCACGGTCTGCTTGTCCAGGTCCACCGTCAGCGCAAAGCCTTCGTTCGCCTCGCATTCCCTGAACAGCTGATCCACGATTTCCACATCCAGCACGATGGGCAGGATGCCATTCTTGAAACAGTTGTTGAAGAAAATATCGGCAAAGCTCGGCGCGAGAATGGCGCGGAAACCGTAGTCTTCCAGCGCCCATGGCGCGTGCTCGCGGCTGGAGCCGCAGCCGAAATTCTCCCGCGCCAGCAGGATGGAAGCCCCCTTGTATCGGGCCCGGTTCAGCACGAAATCGGGATTCAGCGGACGTTTGCTATTGTCCTGCCCCGGTTCACCCACATCCAGATAACGCCATTCGTCGAACAGGTTGGGGCCAAAGCCGCTGCGCTTGATCGACTTCAGAAACTGCTTGGGAATGATCGCATCGGTATCGACATTGGCACGATCGAGCGGTGTCACCAAACCCGTATGCTGGGTGAAGGCTTTCATTTATTTTGCGGCACGCTCGATGGTGTCGCCTGCCTTCTCGATATCCTGGCCAATGCCGCGAACCGTATTGCAGGCCGTCAGGGAAATTACGCCCATCATCACCAGTACGCTCATCAAAATACGCATGATCTTCTCCTTCAAAAATTTCTTACGTCGATAAAATGTCCTGCAATCCCGGCCGCCGCAGCCATGGCCGGGCTGACTAAATGGGTACGCCCGCCCGCACCCTGCCGCCCTTCAAAGTTGCGGTTGGAAGTGGAGGCACAGCGCTCGCCCGGCTCCAGCCGGTCGGCATTCATCGCCAGGCACATCGAGCAGCCCGGCTCGCGCCATTCAAACCCGGCATCGAGAAAAATCCTGTCCAGGCCTTCCTGCTCGGCCTGTTGCTTAACCAGGCCGGAGCCCGGTACCACCATCGCAAGTTTGACGTTGGCGGCTTTCTTCTTGCCCCTGACCACGGCGGCAGCTTCACGCAAATCCTCGATGCGTGAATTGGTGCAGGAGCCGATGAAAACTTTATCAATGACAATCTGATCGATCGGTGTGCCGGCCTGCAGGCCCATGTACTTGAGGGCGCGTTCCCAGTCGTGCTTTTTCACCTCGTTCGGCGCATCGGCGGGATTGGGAACCTTGCCATCCACCGTGACCACCATTTCCGGCGACGTTCCCCAAGTCACCTGCGGCTTGATCTTCGCCGCATCGAGCACAACCTCGGCATCGAACTTCGCATCGGCATCCGACACCAGGGTTTTCCACCAGGCTGCGGCTTTTTCAAACATCTCGCCCCTGGGCGCGTACGGTCGGCCACGGAAGTACTCGATGGTTTTCTCGTCCACCGCCACCATGCCCGCGCGCGCGCCTGCTTCGATGGCCATGTTGCACAGCGTCATGCGGCCTTCCATCGAAAGGCTGCGAATGGCTGAACCGGAAAACTCCACGGCATAGCCCGTGCCGCCCGCCGTGCCGATTTCGCCGATGATGGCCAGCGCCACATCCTTGGCCGTCACGCCGCGTCCCAGCTCGCCCTCCACGCGGATGCGCATGGCTTTGGATTTCTTCTGCACCAGACATTGTGTGGCCAGCACGTGCTCGACTTCGGACGTGCCAATGCCATGCGCCAGCGCGCCAAAAGCACCATGCGTGGACGTATGCGAGTCGCCGCACACGACAGTCATGCCCGGCAGGGTCAGTCCCTCTTCCGGGCCGATGACATGCACGATGCCCTGGCGGATATCGCCCATTCTGAACTCGGTAATGCCAAATTCCGCGCAGTTGGCATCCAGCGTTTCCACCTGCAAACGCGACACCGGGTCGGCAATGCCCTTGCTGCGGTCGGTCGTCGGCACGTTGTGATCCGGCACGGCCACGGCCGAACTCGTGCGCCAGGGTTTGCGCCCAGCCAGTTTCAGGCCCTCGAACGCCTGCGGGCTGGTGACTTCATGCACCAGATGGCGGTCGATATAAAGCAGCGTGGTGCCATCGGGTTCGGTGTGAACCACGTGGGCATCCCAGAGTTTGTCGTAAAGGGTACGGCCGGACATGAACTGCGGTAAGAATCTGAAAAACAAGGATTATACCGGTCTGACCGGCCATCCGCACCGTGGTTCAGACGGTTTGCGGCTTTCCTTTAAGAAGCACGAGCAGAAAAGCCAGTCCGGCGCAGACGGCAGCAATGCTGAAGGTGATTTCCGCACCCAGCCCTTCCCAGGCCGCACCGGCATACAGCCCACCCAGCGTACCGCCCGCGCCGAAGGCCATGCTGTTGTACAGCCCTTGCCCGCGTGCCTGGTGCCGCCCCTTGAAATGCTGGTGGATCAGCGCCACCGCCGCCGAGTGGTAAGCGCCGAAGGTGGCGGCATGCAGGGTCTGGGCAAACAGTACCGCAGGCAGGCTGTCCACCGCCCAGGCGATCAGCAGGAAACGCAGCACGGCAATTGCAAAGGTGGCCAGCAGGATGGTTTCCAATCTGAAGTGCCGGGTGATGCGCGGCATCCACAGAAACACGCCGATTTCGCAGATCACGCCCAGCGCCCACAACCAGCCGACCGTGGATTTCGCATAGCCGTGATCCACCAGGTAAATAGAATAAAAGGTGTAGTACGGGCCGTGCGCCGCCGCCATGAGAAAGCACGCGCCCAGCAGCGACCACACTTCCGGCCGCCTGACGATGTGCCAGACCGGCAGGTGATCGGTGTCATGCGGTTCGATTTCCGCCTCGGGAATCTGCCGCGAGAACAGCACGATTCCCAGCATGAACCCCAGCACCGCCCAGAGCAGGTCGGAGACTGGCCTGAAATCGAACCAGTAGCCCAGCCCCAGCACGACGACAATAAAACCGATGGAGCCCCACAGCCGGATTTTTCCGTAGTGATGGGTATTGGCTTTCAGATGCGAAAGCGTCATCGCCTCCACCAGCGGCAGCGAGGCGCTCCAGAAAAAACTCATGCTGGCCATGACCGCAAACAGCCACCAGAACGAGGTGCCGAAAAACACACCGATGTAGCAAATCAGGCTGCCCAGCGCGGCGAGCTGGACGATGGCGACTTTTTTTCCGCTGCGGTCGGCAACATGGCCCCAGATGTTGGGCGCAAAGATGCGCATCACCTGCAACAGTGACATCAGCACGCCGATCTGAAACGCGTTAAACGACAGCGACTTGAGGTACAGCCCCCAGAACGGGGCCATGGCACCGACAAAGGCAAAATAGAAGAAATAGAAACCGGACAGCCGCCAGTAAGGGACATCATTCATGGGCATGCATTATCCTTTAATTATGTATACCCATTACGTACCCTGGCGATGAACAGCCTGCCCCTCATTTGGTCTTCGTTGCTCGCTTGCCTTGTCGTGATCGGCATTGCCGGCGTCAAGCTCTCGCGCTACGGCGACATCATTGCCGAAAAAAGCGGGTTGAGCCGTGGCTGGATCGGGCTGACATTGCTGGCGACGGTGACCTCGCTGCCGGAACTGGTCACCGGCGTGACCTCGGTCACCGTCGCCAATGTTCCGGACATTGCGGTGGGCGACATTCTGGGCAGCTGCGTGTTCAACCTGCTCATCATCGTCGTGCTGGATGTGCTTTATCGCAAGGAATCCATCTTCTCCCGCGCCCGCCAGGGCAATGTAGTGTCTGCCGGGTATGGCATCGCGCTCATCGGCTTCACCGGCTTTAATCTGCTTCTCTATCGCGACAATGGCTTCCCCGCGCTGGGCCATGTCGGGCTCTACACGCCCATCATCCTGCTGCTGTATGTGCTGGCCATGCGCTCGCTCTACCGCTATGAACAAGCCAATGTCAGCGAGTATGTCGAGGATCGTGCCGAGCTTTATCCCGACATCACCCTGCAGCAAGCCGTGCGGGGCTATGCCCTTGCCGCCATCGCCGTTGTCGCGGCCGGCATCTGGCTGCCTTTCATTGCCAATGATCTGGCCGTTGCCATGCAATGGGAACAGAGTTTTGTCGGCACGCTGTTCGTCGCCGCCGTCACGTCCGCGCCTGAGGTCGTGGTCACGGTCGCGGCCTTGCGCATGGGTGCGGTCGATCTGGCCATCGGCAACCTGTTCGGCAGCAACCTCTTCAACATCGCCATCCTCGCCATCGACGACCTGGCCTACCTGCCCGGACCGCTTTTCGCCGATGTATCCATCTCGCACGCGGCTTCGGCCTTCTCGGCCATGATGATGAGCGGGCTGGCCGTGGTCGGTCTGATTCTCAGACCTGTTTCCCGAATATTGCGCATGGCCAGCTGGGTCAGCCTGCTGCTTTTTGCCATCTATTTTTTAAACGTCTTGTTCCTGTATCTGTATGGCCATTAAAAGCCGTGCCGTTGACTGGCACTGTCTCGATCACGAACAGATTGCGTCTCACCTGAACACCGATCTGCAGACAGGCCTTGGCCGGGAAGATGCCGATGCCCGGCTGGAGGAAGCCGGCCCCAATGCCTTGCATGAGGCGCGCCGCCGCCATCCGCTCGCCATGCTGGCATCGCAGTTCACGGATTTCATGATCATCGTGCTGATCGCCGCCGCCGTCATCGCCGGATTCATCGGCGAACCGCAGGACACCATCGCCATCGTGGTCATCGTCTTCCTCAATGGCATCATCGGCTTCGTTCAGGAATACCGCGCCGAGCGCGCCATGGCGGCGCTGAAGAAGATGGCCAGTCCGCAGGCGCGCGTCATCCGCGATGGCCGTCCCGTCATCATCGACGCAACAGAGCTGGTCCCCGGTGATATGGTCGAACTCGAAGCCGGCAATATCGTGCCGGCCGACCTGCGGCTGACCGAACTGTCTTCACTGAAAGTAAACGAGTCCGCATTGACAGGTGAATCCCAATCGGTTGAAAAGCAGACCGCTCCCCTGCAAACATCCGATCTTCCCCTGGGCGACCGTTTCAATCTCGCCTACAAGGGCACCATCGTCACGTATGGCCGTGCACGCGGCCTGGTGGTGGCAACCGGCATGCAGACCGAGCTGGGGAAAATCGCCTCGCTGCTTTCCACCGAAAGCGGCAAGACACCCCTGCAAAAGCGGCTGGCCGCGTTTGGCCAGAAACTCGCCATCGCCGTACTGGTCATCTGCGCCATCATTTTTGTTGCGGGCTGGCTGCGCGGCGAACCGCCTCTGGAAATGCTGCTCACCGCCGTTAGCTTGGCCGTTGCCGCCATTCCGGAAGCGCTACCTGCCGTGGTCACCATCTCGCTGGCGCTCGGCGCTGCCCGCATGGTCAAGCAGAATGCGCTTATCCGCAGCCTGCCCGCGGTGGAAACGCTGGGCTCCGTCACGTATATCTGTTCCGACAAGACCGGCACACTCACGCTCAACCGCATGCATGTCGATTGCCTGGTGGCAAACGGCGCAACCCTCCCCAGTCTGGAAAATGCCAGCCAGTCACCCTGGCGCGAGCTGGGCCACGCCATGGTGCTTTGCAACGATGCCGCACTGGATGCCGGCGGCTACTCGGTCGGCGATCCGACCGAAACCGCCTTGCTCGATGCCGCCCTCAAAGGCGGATTCAATAAAACACACCTGCAGGAAACCCTGCCGCGAATTGCAGAAATCCCCTTCGATTCAGAACGCGCCAGCATGAGCACCCTGCATCAGGATGAAACAGGCGTCCTGGTGCTGGTCAAGGGCGCGCCGGAATCGATCCTGCCGCTATGCACTCGCATCCTCGCCGCCGAAGGCAGTATCGCGCTGGATCATGACAAGCTTCACCAGGAAGCCGAACAGCTTGCAAGACAGGGCTTGCGCGTGCTGGCGTTTGCCCAGCGCAGGCTGCCGCAACTGCCCGACGATTTGAGCGTCCGCAACATCGAAACGGATCTCAGCTTCATCGGCTTTGCCGGACTCATCGATCCGCCGCGCGAAGAAGCCGCCGAGGCGGTCGCCGCCTGTAAAACCGCCGGCATCATCCCGGTCATGATCACCGGCGACCATCCCGCCACCGCGCGCGCCATCGCCAAACGTCTTGGCATCATTGATGGCGATGCAAAAGTTCTGACAGGCAGCCAGTTGGCAAGATTGTCGCTGGAAGAATTCGAGCAGGAAGTTGAAAGGGTTCGTGTCTATGCGCGCATCAACCCGGAACAGAAAATCAGGATCGTGCGCGCGCTACAGGACAAGGGCGAATTCGTCGCCATGACCGGCGACGGCGTCAACGATGCGCCCGCATTGAAGATGGCCGATATCGGCGTGGCCATGGGCAAGGGCGGAACAGACGTGGCGCGCGAAGCCGCGCACATGACATTGCTGGACGACAACTTCGCCACCATCGTCCATGCCGTGCGCGAAGGTCGGCGCATCTTCGACAACATCCGCAAGTTCGTCAAATACACCATGACCAGCAACTCGGGCGAAATCTGGACCATCTTCCTCGCCCCCTTCCTCGGCCTGCCCATTCCGCTGCTGCCGATTCACATCCTGTGGATCAACCTCGTCACCGATGGCTTGCCTGGATTGGCCCTGGCAAGCGAGCGCACCGAACGCAACGTCATGCAACGGCCGCCCCGGCCACCCAGGGAAAGCATCTTCGCCCACGGCATGTGGCAGCACATCCTGTGGGTGGGCCTGTTGATGGGCGCGGTTTCGCTCATGACTCAAGCGTGGGCCATCCACAGCGGTTCCGCGCACTGGCAAAGCATGATCTTCACTGTACTGACGCTCTCGCAACTGGGGCATGTGCTGGCCATCCGCTCCGAACGCGAATCAGTATTCACGCAGGGTCTGTTCTCCAACCGGCCTCTTATCATCGCGCTCATCCTCACTTTTATCCTGCAAATGGCGGTGCTGTATGTTCCCTGGCTCAATCCCATTTTCAAGACCGAACCGCTCGATGCAGGTGAACTGGCACTATGCCTGGCCCTGTCCTCCGTTGTCTTCATCGCCGTGGAAATTGAAAAAGTCCTGATTCGCAAGGGCTGGATTTACAAGGGAAGTGCCTAAAGTGCCGTGGCGATCCAGTGTTTTCACCGGGAAGCCCATCCGCATCGGTGCAATAAGCTCAGCGTATTGCACCCTACGCCGCTTCCCGGATTTTCTAGCCCTTGATGATTGGCGTGCCGCTTTGCACATCCCCGCACTGCGCACGATGGCGCAACGCATGATCCATGATGACGATGGCCATGAGCGCTTCGGCGATGGGCGTGGCGCGGATGCCGACGCAGGGATCGTGGCGGCCATGGGTGACGACTTCGATGGGTTCGCCCCTTAGATTGATCGACTGCCCCGGCAGGCGAATTGAAGACGTGGGCTTGATGGCGATGTGCGCCACGACATTCTGCCCCGTGGAGATGCCGCCGAGCACGCCGCCGGCGTGATTGGACAGAAATCCCTGCGGCGTGATTTCGTCGCGGTGCTCGGTGCCCTTCTGCCGCGCGGCTGCCATGCCGTCGCCGATTTCCACGCCTTTCACGGCATTCAGACCCATCAGCGCATGCGCGAGGTCAGCGTCGAGTTTGTCGTAGAGCGGCTCCCCCAGGCCAACCGGCACGTTCTCGGCGACGACGGTGATCTTCGCGCCAACCGAATCGCCGGATTTGCGCAGCGCGTCCATGTAGGCTTCCAGTTCCGCCACTTTGCCGGCACAGGGCGAGAAGAAGGCATTGTTGTTGACCTCGTCCCACGACTCGAACGGCAGGTCGATCGGCCCCAGCGCGCTCATGTAGCCGCGAATGACCACGCCGTATTTTTCCTTCAGCCACTTTTTCGCGATGGCGCCGGCGCCGACGATGGGCGCGGTCAGCCGCGCGGACGAACGCCCGCCGCCGCGATAATCGCGAAATCCATATTTCTGCGTGTAGGTGTAATCGGCATGGCCGGGACGGAAGGTTTCGGCGATGTTGCCGTAGTCCTTGCTGCGCTGGTCTTCGTTGCGGATCAGCAGCGCGATGGGCGTGCCGGTGGTCTTGCCTTCGAACACGCCGGAAAGAATTTCCGCCGTGTCCGATTCCTGCCTTTGCGTGACATGACGTGAGGTGCCGGGCTTGCGGCGGTCGAGGTCGTGCTGGATGTCGGCTTCGTTCAGTTCCATTCCCGGCGGACAGCCATCCACCACGCAGCCGATGGCCGGGCCGTGCGATTCGCCGAAAACCGTAACGCAGAAAAGTTTGCCAAGTGTGCTGCCGGACATGGTGGCTGGGGTAGGATAAGCAGATGTTGAATTCTAGCAAACTCGGTTCACTCGATCCCGTCCGCCTGCTGGTTTCGCTGGGATTGATCGCGATTTTGTTGTTCCTTGCCAGCTGCGCAAGCCAGACAGAAAAACCCTCTGCATCGACTGACATTGAATCCCTGCTGGGCGAGCCGCCAACCGGTGCCTACTACAAGGACGGACAGCTTCTGCTGCAATACCGTGCCGGCAAGGAGGCGGCAAACGTGGGCGCTACCTGGCCCATCAATGGCCAGCCCCCCGGACAGCATCGCTACCAGACGACCATCATTGACCTGGTTACCGACAACGTGCCCGAACCCGAAGCGCTGCAGCGGGACTGGCAACCGGTCACGCTTTACGGACACGAACGCTGGCAAAGCCTGGTGCAAACCCTGCTGGAAAAATCCGCCCCGCAAAGCGGGAATGGCGGAACTCTGGTCACGGTGCAGGGCATCGATTTCGTCCTGTACCGTGACAAGGCTGGCCAGTTGCATATCAGCCGCATGGAAAAGAAACCCGCCGATGTACAGATCGTGCGCAGCATCAGCGAAGAGGAATTCTCGGCACAGGCCAATGCCTGGCTCAAGACTGCGCTTTCCAGGGAGACTTCATCCCCCGGTCCTGCGCTGTTTGACGTGGGCGAGAACGAACTGGGCGGCGCCTTTGTTTTCTTCGATTTCAACCACAACCAATCCGTATTCATTACCCAGCCCGCCAGTCCGCTGCCGTTTGACCAGCAACTGGGCTTTTCGCTCAGGCTTATGGATGCGCTGACGCTGCGCAGCCATGTCTTCAGCGCGCTCAGAAATCCGCTGTCTCTCACCAACCGGCTGGTATGGCTGACAGCCCATTCGACCATGGCACTGGTTCCTCGCGGCGTGGGTGGCATGGCTGATTCCCCAACGCCCATCACCGATCATTCGGGAATGAATCTGGCGAAGTGGGAGCAGGACCTGAACGAAATGGTGGGCCCGGATCAATATCGCGGCAGCATGAAACCTCTGATCGATGGCGAGGCGTTTTTTGTCTCGCTGATCCAGTCCATCCAGGAAGCGCGCGAATCCGTCGACATCCAGCTCTATATTTTCGACAGCGATGATTACGCCCTGCGCATCGCAGATCTGCTCAAGCAGCGCTCAAAAGATATCAAGGTGCGCGTGCTGGTGGACCGGCTGGGCACCATGGCCGCCGGACAGGTGCCTTCCAAGACGCCCTATTACTCGCGCAGGAAACCGCCGCTTTCGATTGCCGATTATCTCCGCAAGGATTCCAGCATTGAAGTCCGTTCACTCGACAATCCCTGGCTGACCTCGGATCACACCAAGGTGATCGTCATCGACCAGGCCAGGGTCTATCTCGGCGGCATGAACATCGGCCGCGAGTACCGTTACGAATGGCATGACCTGATGATGGAAGTGGAAGGCCCCATCGTCGGGCGCCTGCAAAAGGATTTCGACAAGCGCTGGGCCTATGCCGGCGTCGCCGGCGATCTGGCCTACGCCATGGCCAACATGAAGCCCGAGTCATTTTCCGGCCCCGCCGAACGGGAGGATTACATCGACATCCGGCCGCTTTACACCCGTACCGGCAATGCCCAGATCTTGCGGGCGCAGCTCGCCGCCATTCGCCGTGCCAGGTCCCGCATATACATCGAGCAGCCTTACGTGTCGGACGACGAGGTCATTTCCGAACTGATCGAAGCCCGCAAGCGCGGCGTCGATGTGCGCGTGATCCTGCCCACCAGCAACGATTCCGGCTTCATGAACAGCGCCAACCTGCTCGCCGCCAGGGCGTTCCTTAACAACGGCGTGCGAGTTTACGGTTATCCCGGCATGAGCCACGTCAAGGCCGCCATTTATGATGGCTGGGCCTGCGTGGGATCCGCCAATTTCGACAAGCTCAGCCTGCGCATCAACCAGGAAACCAATCTTGGCACTTCCGATCCGCGTTTTGTCGAAAAGCTGAAGCAGGCGCTTTTCGAGGCTGATTTCGCCCGCGCAAGGGAATGGACCGAGGTCAGACCCGTCAAGTGGACCGACTACATTTCGGAGTTCATCGCCGATCAGCTCTAGGAAAGTTCTCGTTCCTTAAAGGTAAAAACGCAGCCCAGCGGGTAATTCATAGGTTCCCCTAACAGGCGTCTTGTGCTCAAATCGCCCATTCGGAAAGACGCATTCAATAACCTTCAGCATGCAAATTCCCGTCAGCGAACTGATTGTCAGATACATGGAGCGATTGGGTGTCGAATGCATCTTCGGCATCCCGGGTTCGCACATCCTGCCGGTCTACGACGCGCTTTATGATTCGAAAATCAAATCCCTGCTGGTCAAGCACGAGCAGGCCGCGGCCTTCATGGCAGGCGGCCATGCCCGCGTCACCGGTGGCGTTGGCGCGTGCATCACCACTGCCGGGCCGGGCGCAACCAACCTGGTCACCGCCATTGCCAGCGCCTATGCCGACCACCTGCCGGTGCTCGCCATCACCGGCGAGGCGCCCACCTACATTTTCGGCAAGGGCGGCCTGCAGGAAAGCTCGGGTGAAGGCGGCGCCATCGATCAGGTGGCTCTGTTCGCCGGCATCACCCGTTACCACAAGCTGATCGAACGCACCGATTATCTGGCCACCGTGCTCAATCAGGCGGCCAAGCACCTGCTGTCCAAAACACCCGGCCCGGTGGTTTTGAGCATCCCATACAACATCCAGAAAGAATTGGTCGATGCATCCATCCTGGATGACATCACCTTCAGCCGCGCCAACAATGAATGCTTCATCGCCGATGCCCACATCGACAAGACCATCGCGCTGCTGCGCGAAGCAAAGAAACCGCTCATCATTGCCGGTTATGGCTGCATCCGGGCCAGCGCGCAGGAAGCCCTGCGCAATATCAGCGAGCGGCTGAACATCCCCGTCACCAGCAGCCTGAAGGCCAAGGGCGCCATCGACGAACGTTCGGCCCTGGCGCTGGGCAGCCTGGGGGTTACTTCAGGCGGCCATGCCCTGCGCTATCTGGAACAGGAAGCCGACCTGGTGATGGTGCTGGGGGCAGGATTCAACGAGCGCACCAGCTATGTGTGGGACAAAAACCTGCTGGCTGGCAAAAAGCTGATACAAGTCGACAACAGCTCCCAGCAACTGGATAAGGTTTTCCGCGCCGATCTGGTGGTGCACACCGACCTGGGCGCCTATCTCAGGGCGCTCGATTCGGCTTTGCAAGCACAGAACGTCCCGGCCAAGGCGCCGGTCGATGTCGCCGCCTTCATCGAAAACGCGCAGAAACAGGCTGATGCCGCCGGCAAAACCATCTTTGATGCAAAGTTTGATCAAGTGCGTGCCTTTTACCGCTGGCTGGAACAGCAGTTTCCCGATGGCCTGGTCATGTTCGACGACAACATCGTCTTCGCGCAGAATTTTTACCGCGTATCAGGCAAGGACCGCTTCTACCCCAACACCGGCATTTCCTCTCTGGGCCATGCCATCCCCGCCGCCATCGGCGCCGGTTGCGCCATCAGGCAACCCCTGTTCGCCATAATTGGCGATGGCGGTTTCCACATGTGCGCCATGGAGCTGATGACCGCGGTGAACTACAAGATTCCGCTCAACGTGGTGCTGTTCAACAACAACACCATGGGCCTCATCCGCAAGAACCAGCATCATCTCTACCGGAACCGTTTCATCGATTGCGACTTCATCAACCCGGACTACGCGCTGCTGGCAAAGTCTTTCGGCATCCATCATGCGCGGGTGGAAAGCGAGCGCGATCTGGCGAAACTGGCGGCGCTCGACTTCCATCACGACATCAACCTCATCGAGGTGATGATCGACCAGGATGCATATCCGAATTATTCTTCAAGGCGCTAATCGCGCATGAGCGGTTTCAACCCAACGCAACTGGAACAGGCCATGTGGTCGGAGGGTGCAGACTTCCACGCGCTGCTGGCTGATTACCAAGCCCTGTTCCGCGAGCAGGAAGCGCTGATCGCACAACGTGGCAACGACGACCGCCACCACTTCATCATCGGCATCCCCATCGCCGACCGGCCGCCGCACCTGCGTGCCTGCCTGGAAAGCATTTATCAGGTCTGCCAGCTCTACAACTATGGCGGCAAGGCCAATGGCATGTGGAACAAGATCAGGGTCGTCGTTGCCGAGGACAGCCGCGATGAAAACAATATCCGCCGCGACATCGAACTGGTGGAGGAGTACCGCGCCAAAGGCCTGCAGACCATTCACTTCGGCCTGGACGAGCAATACGATCTGCTGCATTCCCTGCCTGTTGAAAAACGCGAACAACTGGGCCACCTCCTCACCACCCAGCCGCGCGAGCGCTTTTATCTAAAAGGCCAGGCCGCCAACCGCAACCTGAGCTATCTAAAGTTTCTGCAGCTCACCGATAACAAGGATCGCACGCTGTATTACCTGGTCGACAGCGATCAGGGCTTTTGCGTGAACCGTCAAACCGCATCCGGCGAAGAGGCGGTATATGCGCTGAACTACTTCCACATCATCGACAGAATTTTCCGCGACACCGATACCCTCATGCTCACCGGCAAAATGGTGGGCGACCCACCAGTATCGCCTTCGGTGATGGCCGCCAACTTCCTCGATGATGTGATCGCGTTCTTCTTGCGTTTGAGCAAATCAAGCAGCGCACAGACTTGCCAGTTCCACGGCACACAAGAAAAACCCGGTGACGCGGCCTATCACGACCTGGCCAAACTCTTTGGCTATCAGGGCGGCCCCACTACCTTCCCCTATCAGTGCAAGCTGGCTGGCGCGCATGACCATGCGGCATGTCTTGCGGATTTCGCAAAGCGGCTTAACTCCTTCTTCTTCGGCGAGCACCTCACACGCAAAACCTGGTTCGAGTACAAGGGTGATTTCAGTCAGCTCAGTCCGGCGCGCACCCTCTACCCCGGCAACACCATCGTCAACTACGCCGGGCTCAAATACGTCATCCCCTTCGGGCATCTGCGTTTGAGAATGTCCGGCCCCACCGCCGGGCGGCTGATCGCCGCCGAGATCGGCCCGCGCTTCGCCTCGTTCAACATGCCCAACCTGCACCGGCGCATCACCGAGGCGGGCCTTGCCGACGACTTCCGCCCCGGCGTGGAGATTGAAGAAGACAGCATCGATCTGGCCAATGAATTCGAACGCCAGTTCTTCGGCGACCTGATGCTGTTTACCACCGAGGAACTGGTGAAACGCGCCGACGTGAACCAGCCCTTTGTTCGCGAATTGGTGGAAGTGGTTGTCAATCAGAAGGAAACCGAACTGCTCGATTTGTACCGGCTAAAGCACGAGGCCATCGTGCAAAAGAACCGGCAACTGGACGAACAGGTTTTCAAGGCCGGGCATTGGTGGCTGGATGTGCCCGAACTGACCCGTTCACTGAGCCAGGTACGTGCCTTCATCGACAATATCGACCGCAACTTTGGCGAACACGCTCCGGCCTGGCAGCAGATTCAATCATCCGGGCACCGCGAACAACGCAAACAGCAGATCGTCGAAGCCTTGCTCGACTACCGGGCAGAGCGGAATGTCTGGGACAGCCTGTTCCGGGTCATCTGAGCTTCCGCAGCTATGCATGGCGACAGAAATCGTAGCGAGCGGTTGGAGTGCAAGGCGCACGGCGCGCAGGAAGCGGAATGTATTTGGATATACATGAGCATTCCGAGCACCGCGCAACGCAGCCATCCAGCCGCGCAGTAGATTTATGCGCCATGTTAGCCATACACCGCATCATGGTCACCGACATTGACCGGAATGATCTGCTCGCCCTGGATCAACAACTCGATGGTGATGCGGTAGGAAAGATTGATCGAAACAGAATGCAGCCCCTGCAACTTGCCACTCAGGGCATGCAGGCGGAGCGATGGGTGGAAGGGATTGGCCTCCAGCAGTTTCAGCGTCTTCAGGTATTGCTGCCGCAGATCCGGATGGCGTTTCAGCCATCGCACCGCACGCCGATTGTAGGCCTCGGTGAAGACCAGCGTGTAACTCACGCCAGTTTATCCAGGCGTGCCAGATGTGCCTCGGGTGATTCGCTCACGGCGCGGCCAGCAGCCAGATCGGCGCGGGTTTCAGCCAGCGCGGCCTCCAGTTCGCACTCGCGCAGGTAGTGGTAATGCGCCACGTCCATCACCACAAAACGCTCCTTGCCGCGCACCGAAATCACCGCTTCCGGCTGTTCCGCCAAGGCCGCCTCGACAGCAGCCACGCCCTTGGTTTTCAAGTCATTTGCGCTGATCGTACCCATGTTTAGTCCTTTATTACTCAATGGCTTGCATTTGATCACTCGCAATACAGTGCTGTCAACTGCACGATCTATAGCACTGTCATTCCGTGCAAAAATGTGACGACCTTTAGTACGTGAGCGCATCCGCCGCCTTCTCAATAATCCGCCGGCGGCATTCCCGGTAAACCTCGT
>CAYOJA010000026.1:22226-27645 GCA_964404175.1 uncultured Thiobacillus sp.
AGCGCATCCGCCGCCTTCTCAATAATCCGCCGGCGGCATTCCCGGTAAACCTCGTGCGCCCTGTCCAGCACCCCTTCCGACACCGGGACGTGCGAGTAATCCACCGGCGTGCGGTCGATGCTGCCTCTGTGAATGCGGGAGGAAGAATCTCCCCTTCTGGCCTTTCCGGTCTGGCTGAACACCAGATAACGCTCGTTCAAGGGCGAATCTAGTTCCAGCCAGTTCGATAGTCGGGGCAAAAGTTTCTCAGGTGCGCGCTGCAACAGCTCGGCATCGAAATAGTAATAAGGCTGGTTAGATGTGCGACTGAAGTCCGCCAGTGCTTCAAGCCTTTTCATATAGTAATTGGCGGCCTCGACGGGCGTGGCGTACAGATCGTCCACCTCTTTTTGCGCAAACAGGCTCACGATGCTCCTGATCGTGTGATCCGGCTGCGCCAGCGAGATCAGGATTTTCATGTCCGGGCCAAGCCGATCAGGCTTCAGTTCATAGTCGTTGTGCAGCAGCTTGTCGAACAGATAACGGCTGCCCGGCTTGAGCGCATCGCCTTCCAGAAACACAGCCAGTTGCCTGTCCAACGCGGAAGCATCCTCATAGCTGATGTGCGTTTCGTAGTAGCCGTTGATTTGCAGGTGCGAGCCGAGAATATGCCCCGCCAGGCTGGTGTACGCCCGCATGTGGCTGAGCAGGAAAATTCTGGAAATGCGCTCGGATGGATCGTTGGCGGAATCGGGCGGCATGGTTCAAGTCGACAAACTGTCACGGTGCCAATTGGCACACAGCAAACATCATACTGTACCGGGAAGCTGGTAACGACGGTCTGGCTGAGCGCAGCCTGGCTGGCTCCCTGTTATGCCAAAAGGCATATGGCTCTGCCCGCCTTTTCATGCATTAATATAGAGACACGCAAGCACACATTCATCAACCAATCAGAGGGTTAAGAGCGAATGACGTCTGTCTCTTTATTAAAAAATATCCGGACCCATGGGTCTCTCTATTAACTGTTAGCCATTTCGTATCGCGATGACGCCAGAAGAAAAAGCAGCGAAGGACATGCTCTTCATCGCCCCCTACGATTACGAGGGGTTGGCTGGCTGGCTCGTCCGAATATCGTGGTATCCGGACGGCAATTACGAGCATCGAAAGTGGCACAGCAAGCTTTTCGCTTTTCGTGACTTCGCATCGAATGATGAGGCACTAGCAGCTGCACGCATCTACCGCGACAAATGGATCGAAGAAAACAAGGGAAAGCGCTATCTCCGTAGCATCGGGGCCAGATTTAGCCCAACACTTCCTCGCAACAATACGAGCGGTATTGTTGGCGTTGGCCGTTCCGAACGTAAAGGCAAATCCGTGAATATCGAGATTTGCTGGCAGACCACCTATCCCGGTCCTAATGGAAAGGTGAAAAACGAAAAGTTCGCCGTGGGCAAGTACGGCGAAATCGGTGCGCTACGGTTGGCCATACTGGCTCGGCGAGCCGGATTGCTGGCAGTTCTTGGAAAAAGAGAGATCGCAGAGGACGAAACCGCCTACGCCGTCATTGACTTCTATGACGACATTCTTGCAAACCTAAAAGATTACAGAGACCAAAGCCCGGAGCCGTCCGTTATCGAGATCGTGCGTAACCCCGATATATCGGCCACGACCAAACTTGAACAACTGCAAATCCGTATCGGGCAACAACGCTTCAGGCGCGAGGTTCTTGAATTCTTCGACAACAAATGCGCTATCACGGGTTCAAGCCTGCTTATCCGAGCATCCCATATCAAGCCCTGGCGCGTTGCATGTGACTCAGAGCGCCTTAATCCTGCCAACGGTCTCGCCTTATCGCCAGTCTATGACGCAGCATTTGATCTTGGGCTCATCAGCTTCCGCCCCGATGGGCAAATTCTGCTTTCGCCAAAACTTGAAAAAGATGCCGCCGCCTTGGGCATTACCGGAATGGAAAAGATTGATTCACTGACCGATGAACACCACGCGTTTATTGACTGGCATCGTAAGAATATCTTTGCCACTACCAATGGCTAACAATCGCTTCGAGAGGGACGCTCCGCCAGCAGGCTTCGCTTGCTGTCTCCGCGCCCCTCAAGCTAAACGTTGAGCAACACTTTATTTAAGCAAAGCTGTCGCTTAGTTTTGTTGCCACCGGACCTAAAGGGGTCAGCATCAATTCCCAGTGCATTATTTGTTCACCACCACCCAAGCCAGCCCAAGCCTACGACGAAATAGGTTAATGGTTAATTCCCCCGCCGTTCCGCCAGCATCGCCGCACGCCTGCCGCGCCCCACGCGCACACCGGCAAGCAGCAACAAGCCCAGTATGAAGAACACGCTATTGGCAAGCAACGCGGCACGATGATTGGAACCCGTGGCCCAGACCATTACGCCGTAAAGCGGCGGCCCGAGCATGGCGGAAAGCTTGGCCGTCAGCCCCCAGAAACCGAAAAACTCTGCGCGCCGAGAGGGTGGCGTCAGCACGCCGACAAGCGCCCGGCTGCCTGCCTGCGACGAACCCATGCAAAGCCCCAGTATGGATGCCGCCAGCCAGAACATGCCCGGCCCCGTGGCTGCCCAGGCCAGCAGCAGCGAGACGACCCAGCCGGCCAGCGTGAAAGCCAGCGCGCGCACTTCTCCCACCCGATCCTGAAAATGGCCGAAGGACAATGCGCCCGCGGCGGCGGCGATATTCACCACCACAATCAGCAGCAGCGTCTCTCGTGTGGTGAAACCCATTGCCTGGGTGGCATACACCGCCGCCAGCACGATGACCGTGTGCACCCCCGCCTGAAAGCACAGGTAGGCAACCAGGAAGCGGCGAAGATCGGGAAAACGCGCCGACTCTTTAAGCGTCCGCGCAACCTCGCGATAGGCCTCGCGGAGATTTCCCTCCTGCGGCACCGCGCGTTCTGGCAGCCACAACAAAGTGGGCAGGCTGGCCAGCGCAAAGATGGCGGCGGTAATGAGCATGCTGGCCGGCACGTACTGATGCGCACCCTGGCCCACTCCTTCCGCCCACGAGATATACGCCATGCATACGCCAAGCGTGAGCAGCCCGCCCACATATCCCAGCCCCCAGCCCCAGCCGGACACCCGACCCATGCCGCGCGAACGGGCCAGCTCGGGCAAAAAGGCCGATATCAGGTTTTCGCCGGTGGAAAAGAAAAAATTCGACAGGGCGATGAAGACGACCGTCAGCCAGAGTGTCTCCGGACGGCCAAGAAACAGCAGCGCCGTGAACAGCACGCAGCCAGCAGTTGTGACGACCAGCAGTTTCTTCTTGGCCGCGTGCATGTCGGCATACGCGCCGATGACCGGCGCGGTGACCAGCACGGCGAAATACGAAACCGACAGGGTCAGCGTCCAGGCCAGCGTTGCCCACGGTGCACCGCCTGCCACGACGGCAACAAAGTAGGCATTGAACAGCGCCGTGATGACGACGGTGGTGTAGCCCGAATTGGCGAAGTCGTACATCGCCCACGCCCACACGTCGCGCGGACGCGAAGCTTCATGCAGCGCCGGTAGCGAGGACCGGCGCGTCACGGCTGTCTTTCAGTCATGGCTGGCCAATTCCACAAACGCTCATTTATGCTCCAATTGAAAATAGCGGACATAGACAGAAACCGGCCCCTCTGGATTGGCAAGGCTTACAAAAGCACTGCGGTTCTCTACCGGTTGTATTTGCATCCAGTGCAAACCGGCCTTTTCGATTTTGAGTTCGTGCCTGAAGAGGCCATCGTTCGCTTTGATAGCCCCGGAAATATGGCATGGGCGATCAACGTACAGCAAAGCAAAACGACTTCGGGTTTTTCTGTCGATGAATTCAGCTTCATGTTCGCCGAAGGGATATGAAAACGGACTGCCGGCTGACAAAATCAATCTGGCCAGGCGCGTATTTGATGGTTCCACCCTGAAATCGATATCCTCGGGATGAGGAATATATGTTGAAGCGTGGCCACCAAGCTCACGTTCAATCGCACTGAGGTTGATTGCGAAATCCTTTTGTGTTCCTGATTCAAGCCACGAATAAGCTCTTTTCAATCTTATACGGTAAAAGCGGCTTGCCTTGTCCGCCAGTCTTCCAGAAGCTTGGTAGAAGCTGAGTTCCAGCGGATCGTCAAATATTACATGCTGATATTCACGACGTTTCCCTGGCTCCTGCTCGACAATTTCGTAAGGAATCTCGCGGTATGCGCGGTCAACAAACTCGATCCTGGTACGCAGGACCCTTTCCGCCTGGTCAATCTTGTCGATATGTCTCGTATTGACCTGCATGTCCGAGCAGCCAGACAAACCGAACACACAGATGATTCCCGCCAAACCGAGTTTCAAGCCTGGTTTCCGCCGCACCATGTTTCACCTGTTCAGTTATTCAATCAGCCCTGCAAAATCGCCACACCCCAGGCCACGCCAAAGCCGGTCTGCTCGCTCGACACCGCGCCCAGTCCGCCCTTGCAGGCACTGCCGGACAAGTCCATGTGAATCCAGGGGATGTCGCCACCCACAAATCGTGACAGGAAGCGTGTGGCCAGGATGTGGTCGGCCTCGCCTTCCAGCGTGCACTGCTTGATGTCGGCCACGGTTGAATCAAGGCTGCTGTCGTAGTCTTCCGGCTGCGGAAACACGACGATGCGCTCGCCGCTGGCGGTGGCCGCGCGCGATGCCTGATGCGCGAGTTCGCTGGAGGTGGCGAAGATGCCGGACATGCGGCTGCCGAGCGCGTAATGCATGGAGCCGGTTAGCGTGGCGAAGTCGGCGATGAGGTCTGGCTTGCCTTTTGAAGCCAGCGTCAGCGTATCGGCCAGCACCATGCGGCCTTCGGCGTCGGTGTGGATGATTTCAATAGTGGTGCCGTTCAGTGCCTTCACCACTTCATTCTGCCGGTAGGCCTGCGGGCTGATGTGGTTTTCGGCCAGCGCCAGCCAGCCGTCGATCTGCACCGGCAGCTTGAGTTTTGAAGCAGCGGCCATGATGCCCAGCACCACCGCCGAGCCGTTCATGTCTTCGTGCATGCCGTGCATGTATTTGGCCGGCTTGAGGTTGTGGCCGCCGGTGTCGAAGCAGATGCCCTTGCCAACCAGCGCGATTTTCTTCTTTTTCCCACTCCCCTTCTCCCTTCCCCCTTCCCAGCTTACGCGCACAATTGCCGCATCTTTTTCCGGTGATCCCTGCGCGACCGCGCAGAAGGCACCTGCACCCATTTTCTTCAGCTTGTCGAAACCAAACTCTTCCACAGACCAGCCGTACTTTTTGGCGAGCGCCTTGATGCGCTTGCGATATTCGCCCGGCGTCAGTTCGTTGGGCGGCAGCGTGGTCAGGCTGCGGGTGAGCATGTTGCCTTCGGCGATGGCCAGCATTTCTTCCACGCCCGCCCTGGCAACGCCGAACAGCGTGGCCTTCTTCAATGGCTTGTCCTGCTT
>CAYOJA010000027.1:0-12471 GCA_964404175.1 uncultured Thiobacillus sp.
CTGCTACCGTCATGTCTGTTGACTTGTCAATTTCCACACGAAACGGCATAGAGCCATATTTGTCCGCGACCTGCCGGACGATCCGGGCAATGCCGCCATTGTCGGCTCGGTCATTTCCATGGCGCGCGGTCTGGGCCTGACGGTCACGGCCGAAGGCGTGGAAACCTCCGCTCAAATGAACTTCCTGAAAATGCATGGCTGCGACCAGTTCCAGGGCTATCTGTTCAGCCGTCCGCTGCCCATGAGCAAATTTACCGCCTTGCTGGCGCAAAAAAACAACTGTCTTTCCAATCCAAACATGAACTGAAGAGGTCCCCCATGAACATCCATACCCTGACCCGCACCTTGATGCTTGCTGCCGTTGCCGTATCCAGCCAGATGGCAATGGCCGGCCAGCCGCTGGTCTGCCTGATCCAGCCGTCGAAAATCGCCGAGGTCGGCACTTCCGTTACTGGTGTCATCGAAGACATTCGCGTCGAGCGCGGCGACTATGTGAAAAAAGGCCAGGTCATCGCCGTGCTGCGCGGCGACGTGGAACGCGCCGCGCTGGATGTCGCCAAGAGCAAGGCCCAGGCCGATGCCGACGTTCAGGCCGCGCTGGCCAATGTCGACTACTCGCGCCAGCGTCTCGACCGCGCCATCGATCTTTACAAGAAAAAATTCATTTCGGAACAGGCGCTGGACCAGACCCGCACCGAATTTCAGGTAGCCGAGCAGAAACTCGCCCAGGCCAGGGAACAGCGCCGCATCTGGGAACGTGAAATGGGCCTGGCAAAAAGCCAGCTGGCCGAGCGCACCATCACCAGCCCCATCAACGGTATCGTCGCCGAGCGTTACCTTTCAACCGGCGAACGCGTGGAAGAACGCTCCGTCGCGCGCGTGGTCAGCATCAACCCGCTGCATGTCGAAGTCATGGTGCCCTCCGCCCACTTTGGCAAGGTCAAGACCGGCATGACCGCCACGGTAATGCCCGACCTGCCCGACGCGCCGCCCGTTGAAGCAAAAGTCACCCTGGTCGACAAACTGATCGACGGCGCCAGCAACACCTTCCGCGTGCGCCTCAGTCTGCCCAATGGCGACCAGTCGTTGCCCGCCGGACTGCGCTGCAAGGCCGATCTGGGGCTTGAGCCGGTGGCATCGAGCAGCTATCCGGCCAAGCCGGCGTCTTTCCGTTCGGGTCAGCCCACGCCGGTCAAGTCGGTCAGTTACAGGCAATAACGAGGCCAGCCACTAAAACTGATCCAGCATGCCGCCCGCCCCCTTCCCTCGCCGCGCATTGATCGAGGAACTCGAGCCCCGGCTCCTGTTCTCGGCCGACTTCGCCCCGGCGCTGGCGGATGCGCTCGCACCGCAATCCGAATCGCGAGTGCTGGATGCCAGTGGCGAATTCAGTGGTACTGCCAGCAACGAGCAGCAGGCCCAGCACGCACGCCTGGAAGTCGTTTTCATCGACCTGCGCGTACAGGGCTACGAAAAAATCCTCGCCGACATCCACGAACAGAACACTGACGGTCATTCCATCGAAATCGTGCTGCTCGACAGCGAACGCGATGGCGTCGCCCAGATCGGCGAATTTCTCAGCCAGCGGCAGGACGTCGACGCCATCCACCTGATTTCCCACGGCAGCGCCGGCTCGGTACAACTGGGTTCCGGCGAACTGAATTTCGACTCGCTGCTCGCCAACGCCGGCGCCATCAAGCAGTGGGGCAGTGCGCTTTCCGCCGACGCCGACATCCTGATCTACGGCTGCGACCTTGCCAGCACAGAAGCGGGTCAATCGCTTGTCGATGCCTTGAGCAAATTGACCGGCGCCGATGTCGCCGCCAGCGATGACAAAACCGGCTCGGCCGAGCTGGGTGGCGACTGGGTGCTGGAGTACACCGTCGGCACCATCGAGACCTCAATCGC
The DNA here is from genome assembly GCA_964404175.1 of uncultured Thiobacillus sp. GTDB lineage: Bacteria > Pseudomonadota > Gammaproteobacteria > Burkholderiales > Thiobacillaceae > UBA6918. Next base: position 1,909 of record CAYOJA010000027.1, read on the forward strand.
CCTTAGCGCACCCCTGCAGCAGAGCTGGGACCGCGTGCTCGCCATCACCGCCAATGGAACAGCGACTTCTACAGCCGTTGCTAGCTCGACTTCGATGACTTGGTCGCATACGGTGGCATCGGGCAGTAACAGGGTGATGTTTGTCACGGTAGCGATTGATGGGCTCGGCGCCAATGTTTCCGGCGTCACTTATGGCGGCGTAGCACTTACCCAGGTGGGCCGCACCACCGGCAACCATGCGGTCGAGATCTGGCGCTTGGTGGCACCCACCGTGGGCACGGCCAACGTAGTGGTCAACTTCGCCGGTTCAACTGCAGCGACTGCAGGAGCCATCGTCTACGACGGCGTAGACCAAACGACGCCGACCAGCGGCTACACCGGCGCCACGGGCACCGGCACCAGTGCGTCAGTCAATGTTTCTAGCGCCAGCGGCAACCTGGTAATCGATGTGACCAACTGGACTGGACTGGCTAGCGGCTATACTATCGGCGCCGGTCAATCGCTGGTCTGGGGCACCAACAGTGGCACCAACACTGGCAAGACTACATCCGAAGCTGGCGCGGCCACTGTAACCATGAGTAGCACGGTGTCAGCCAGCGCACAGTGGGAAATCGGCGCGGTGTCGATCAAGGCCGCAACCACCCCAGCTGGCATCACGGTCACTCCGACCAGCGGCCTGACCACGACCGAGGCTGGCGGCACCACGCAATTCAATGTGGTGCTTGACAGCGCGCCGACCGCGAATGTCACCGTCGGACTCTCCAGCTCGGACATCACTGAAGGCACCCTGTCTGCCTCCAGCCTGACCTTCACCCCCTCTAACTGGAACACGCCGCAAACGGTCACGATCACCGGCATCGACGACACCCTCGACGACGGCAACATTGCCTACACCGTGGTCACCGCCGCCGCCAGCAGCACCGATTCCGCCTACAACGGGCTCAACGCCAGCGACGTGGCGCTGAGCAATACCGACAACGACACCTACAACACGCTCTACGTCGATACGACGAGCGACACGCTCGACGGCAACACGACCAGCATTTCCGCTCTGCTCGCCAACAGGGGCGCGGACGGCAGGGTCAGCCTGCGCGAGGCCATCACGGCAGCCAACAATACGGCCAACGGCGCCGGGGGAGCGGACCGCATCTACTTCAACATTACCGGCACCGGCATCCACACCATCACGCTGTCCTCGCTGCTACCCACGATATCGAGCGCCATGACGATCGATGCCAGCACCGATGACAGTCATGCCGCCAACGGCAATCGACCGGCGATCGTGCTGAATGGCGGCGGCGCGATCCAGGATGGCCTGCGTCTGTGGAGCGGCTCGGGCGGCAGCACGATCCGCGGCCTGGTCATCCAGAATTTCACGCAGGACGGCATCGATATTTCCGGCAGCAACGGCAACACCGTCGCCGGCAACTGGATCGGCCTGAATGCCGCTGGCACCGGCGCGGCCGGCAACCAGCAGGGCGTCAATATCTGGAATTCGAACAACAACATCATCGGTGGCGGCACGGCCGCCGACCGCAATGTCATCTCGGCGAACACGGGCCCCGGCGTTTCCATCAACACCGACAACGGCAGCAGCACCGGCAACCAGATTCGCGGCAACTACATCGGCACCGACTCGACCGGCACGAACGCCGTTGGAAACAGCAATCAGGGCGTGTATCTCAATGCGGCCAACAACACCATTGGCGGCACCGTCAGCGGCTATGGCAACGTCATCAGCGGCACGCTCAACTGGGCCGGCATCGGGCTGGACACGCAGGCGACCGGCACGCTGATCGCCGGCAACCTGATCGGCACCAACGCCGCCGGCACCGCCGCGCTTGGCAACAACGGCGGCGGCATCACCGTGCTGAGCGCCAACAACACCATTGGCGGCATCACCGCGGAAGCGCGAAACGTCATCTCGGGCAACAACAGCCGCGGAGTCTATATCGCGGGCGCGGCGGCCACCGGCAACGTCATCGTCGGCAACTACATCGGCACCGACATCAGCGGCACGCTCGATCTCGACGGAACCGCTCAGGTGAATGGCAAGAGCGGCGTGGTCATCGACGGTGGTGCCACCAACAACCGTATCGGCACCAACGCCGATGGCATCAACGACGCGGCCGAGCGCAACGTCATTTCCGGCAACAACTGGTTCGGCGTGGAAATGATCGGCACCGCCGCCACCAGCGGCAACGTGGTGCAGGGAAACTACATCGGCACCAATGCGACCGGCCTCGCGGCGCTGGGCAACAGCAACGGCGGCGTGTCGTTCTGGGGCGGCTCGAACAACACGCTCGGTTCGGGACTGAGCGGCGCGGGCAACGTGATCTCCGGCAACGGCACCGGCGTACTGCTCGCCAATGCCACCAGCGGCAACAAGGTACAGGGCAACCTCATCGGTCTGGGCGCGGATGGCAGCACGCTGGTCGGCAACGCCGGCGTCGGCGTCTATTTCTACAACGGCGGCAATACATCGGCGACCACCGGCAACATCATCGGAACCAATGCCGATGGCAGCAACGATGCCGCCGAGCGCAACGTCATATCGGGCAACTATCGCGGCATCGCACTGGAAGACGCCGAAGCCACGGGCAACGTCGTTGCAGGCAACTACATCGGCACCGACGCCTCGGGCACCCTGAATCGTGGCAACACCAGCGACGGCGTTTACATCCTGGATGGCGCCAATGCGAATCGCGTGGGCGGCACGCAGGCGGCGCAGGCCAACACCATCGCCTTCAATGGGCGTGACGGCATCCGGGTCGAAGGAACAGCCAGCACTGGCAACGTGTTTCTACGCAATGCAATACATAGCAACACAGGCTTGGGCATCAACCTTGTCGGCGGCAGTGAAGACGCTTATGGCGTCACCGCCAACGATGCGAGTGATGCAGACAACGGACCAAACAATCTCCTGAACAGTGTCACGTTTCAGCAGGCCGTGACCAACGGCAGCACGCTATACCTTTCCGGCACATTCTCAGGTGCTCCAAATACCTACTATCGCATCGATATCTTCACCAATTCATCGGCAGAACCGTCTGGCACAGGCGAGGGGCGTACCTATATTGGCAGCGTAAATGGTCCGGTAGACGCCAGTGGCACACTATCTGGCACATACAGCTTCACAGCCGCTGTGCCTGTTGGGGCCTATATCAGCGCCACGACCACACGCACGGATGCCACATACACGACATTCTACGAAACTTCGGAATTCTCAAATCATGTCGTCGCGACGGCACCGAATACCGCCCCGTCGGGAAGCAATGGCACGATCACGGCCACCGAGGACCAGGACTACACCTTCACGACTGCCGACTTCGGCTTCAGCGATGCCGATGGAGACGCGCTGATGCGCGTGTGGTTCGACACGTTGCCGGCCTCCGGCACCCTGAAGTGGAACGGCACAGCGTTCGCGGCGGGCAACTGGGTCGACGCGGCCGACATCGCCTCGGGCCTGCTGACCTACACGCCCGCAACGGGCCTCAATGGCGCCGGCATCGCCAGCTTTACCTTCCGCGTGCAGGACGACGGCGGCACGCTGGGTGGTGGTGTGGATACCGACCCGACGGCGAACACCCTTACCATCAACGTCGCAGCGGTCAACGACCCGCCCACCGACATCGTCTTCGATTCCGAGGCATCAGTTCAAAGTACGGTCAATGCCTACGGCACCAGCGATCAAATCGACCCGGCCATTGCGGCATTCAGCGATGGCGGCTATATCGTGGTTTGGGCTTCGAATGGCCAGGACGGCAGCAACTACGGTATCTATGGGCAACGTTACAACGCCGATGGCACGAAGAATGGAGCCGAGTTCCTGGTGACATCCGAAGTCACTGACGCCGAAACCAGTCCTTCGGTCGCCACGTTTGCAGATGGCGGATTTGTCGTGGCCTGGCAGGATCAGACCAGCGGCGTGATGGCGTGGACCGAGGCTCGTGTGTTCAATGCCAACGGAACCGCCGCGACGGCCGAGTTCAAGGTCAGCCCGGGAACAGACGGCAACAATGAAGGTTATCAACCGGCGGTAGTTGCGCTGGACAGCAACCGCCTTGTTGTTGTCTGGGCCAACGAATCCAGCGGAACCACATACGAGGTAACCGGCCGGATCTATGACCGCACCGGTACGGCGCTCACCACCCAGTTCAGCATTGGGTCGCTGATGTCGGGAACCGGACTTTTTGGCGCGCAAACGGAAGTCACCCGTCTGGATGACGGCGGCTTCGCCGTGGTCTGGCGTACACACGACGGCAGCAACCTTGGTGTGCGTGCACGGGTAATGAACAGCGATGGCACTGCGCGCTCGGCCCAACTCGTGCTGTCCGGCAACAATGTGGCGGATATCGCATCGCTGTCTAACGGCGGTTTTGTCGCGACCTACGATGCTGCTGGCGCGCTCAAGGCAACGATCTTCAACGCCAGCGGAACGGTCACGGTACCCGAATTCACGGTCAACACCACCACGTCCGCAGCTCGATACGAATCCACGGTAACGCGCTCCGACAATGGTTTCGTGGTGGCATGGGAGTCCAGCACTGGAGACGGTAGTGGCTCAGCCATTCTGGCTCAACGCTTCGATGCAAGCGGCAACAAAATCGGCAGCGAAGTCATCGTCAACCAGACAACCACAGGCAACCAGCAGAAACCTGAAATCATCGCCACTACCGCAGGCAAGGTTATCGCTGCCTGGCAGAGCGAAAACGTCGATGCCGCGCTAACCGGCATTGCGCTGCGCGCGTTTGCCACCGGCAATGCCACTGTTGCCGAAAATGCAATCAATGGCACACGCGTTGCCGATGTCATTGGTGTTTTCGACCTGGACGCTGGCGATACGCATACTTATTCTCTGATCGATAGTGCTGGCGGGCGTTTTGCTATCAATGGCAGCACGGGTGTTATCTCAGTAGCCAACGCCACCCTTCTCGACTATGAAACCAACACCACGCACACCCTGATCGTAAGAGTGACCGACAGCGGCGGACTTACCTACGACGAGTCGCTAACCATCAATGTTGCCAACGTCAACGATGCCCCCGCCGGCACCGACAAAACGGTCACCACCAACGAGGACACGGCCTACACCTTCACCACCGCCGACTTCGGCTTTAGCGATGTGGATGGCAACGCACCGCAGGCGGTGAAGATCACCACCCTGCCCGGAGCAGGCAGCCTGACCTGGTTCAATGGAACTGCTGACGTCGCTGTGACCGCCGGCCAGACCATCAGCGCTGCCGACATCACTTCTGGCCGTCTCAAGTTCACCCCGGCGGCCAACGCCAACGGCACCAGCTACGCCAGCTTCAGCTTCCAGGTGCAGGACAGCGGCGGCACCGCCAATGGCGGCGTCGATCTCGATCCGACGCCGAACACCATTACGGTGAATGTGACCGCAGTGAACGACGCCCCCATCGCATCGGGAAGCGCCAGCCTGGCCTCGGTGGCGGAAGATACCTTAAGCCCGGGTGGCGCGACGGTGGCTTCGCTGTTCGGTGCGAACTTCTCTGATACGGCGGACGCGAGCAACCCGAGCCAGAACCAGCTTGCGGGGGTCGCGGTGCGCGGACAAAGCGTCAACCCCGCACAGGGCCGCTGGCAATACTCGATCGATGGCGGCAGCACCTGGAGCAATTTCGGCGCGTTGTCCGACGCCAATGCTCTGTCCCTGCGTACCACCGACCTGATCCGTTTCCTTGCGGTGGCCGATTACAACGGCACCCCAAACAATCTGTCCGTTCGCCTGATCGACAATTCGACGACCGTGACCGGCGGCGCAACGATCAGCGTTGGCACCAACGGCGGCACGACGCCCTACAGCACGGCTGTCGTCACGTTGAGCACCGCCATCACGGCGATCAACGATGCGCCGGTGAATACGGTGCCCGGCGCGCAAGGCGCGAACGAGGATGTGGCGCTGGTGTTCTCCAGCGGCAACGGCAACCTGATTTCGATCACCGATGTCGATGCAGGAGCAAACCAGGTACAGGTCACCCTCACAGGGACCAACGGCACCTTCAGCCTTGCCGGAATCGGTGGATTGACCTTCTCTGTCGGCGACGGCACCGCGGATGCGGCGATGACCTTTACCGGCACGATCGCCAATATCAATGCGGCGCTCAACGGCCTGTCGTTTACGTCATCCGCCAACTTCAACGGCACGGCAGGTTTGCTGATCACGACCAACGACCTGGGCAATACCGGCTCCGGCGGCGCCCTCTCTGATACCGACTCGGTGACCATTACGGTTGCCTCCGTCAATGATGCGCCGGCTGGCACCGATAAAACCATCACGACCAACGAGAATACGGCCTACACATTGACTGCCGCCGATTTTGGCTTCAGTGACGCGAGCGACGCCCCCGCCAATGCACTGCTGGCGGTGAAGATCAGCACGCTGCCCACGGCCGGATCGCTGACGCTGAGCGGCGTTGCCGTTACCGCCGGGCAAACGATTTCGCTGGCGGACATCAACGCAGGCAATCTCCGGTTCACCCCGGCCGCCAACGCCAATGGCACGGGCTACGCCAGCTTCACCTTCCAGGTGCAGGATGATGGCGGTACCGCCAACGGCGGTGTCGATCTCGACCCCACGCCGAACACCATCACGGTGAATGTGACAGCCGTCAACGACGCTCCCACGGCAACCAACCTCAGCGCGCCGGAGACCTACACCGAAGACACGCCGCTTAACCTGACCGATATCGTGGTGAGCGATGTGGATAGCGCCAACGTCACGGTGACGCTGACCTTGTCCAATGCCGCTGCCGGCAGCCTGAACACCGGCACGTCGGGTGCGGTGACTTCAACGTATAACGCCGGCACCGGAGTGTGGACCGCGTCGGGCACCATTGCGGATGTGAACACCTTGCTGGCCGGGCTGACTTTCACCCCGACAGTCAATTTCAACGGCAATTTCACCATCGCGACCAGCGTCAGCGACGGTGTGGCCGCACCGGTCACCGGCAGCAAGGCAATGACCGGTACTCCGGTGAACGATGCGCCGGTGGCCGTCGACGATGCCGTTGCCGGCAACGAGGACAACGACATCACCGGCAATGTGCTTTCCAATGACACGGACGCGGACAACGCCAGCCTGACCGCCATCCTGGTCTCCGGTCCGGCTCATGGTTCACTGGTGTTCAATGCCGACGGTTCGTTCACCTACACGCCCAACGCCAATTTCAATGGCCCCGATTCATTTACCTACAAGGCCAACGACGGTTCGCTTGATTCCAATGTCGCCACGGTCACCCTGACGGTCAACCCGGTCAACAATGCGCCGACCGTGACGCCCGTGAATCTGGGCAGCATCAATGAAGACGGTTCACGGCTGATCACGCAGGCTGATCTGCTCGCAGGCGCAAGCGATGTGGATGGCGATACGCTCACCGCCATCAATCTCGCGTTGACTTCGGGCAGCGGTACGCTGACCGACAACGGCGATGGCACCTGGACGTTCAACCCCGCGACCAACTGGAATGGCAGCGCCACTTTCAGTTTCGATACCAGCGACGGCACGACCACCACACCGAATACAGCGAGCTGCACGGTCAATTCGGTCAGCGACGCCCCGGTTGCCGCGGACGATCGATTGGCGCTCGATTTCGATGGCACCGACGATTACGTGTCGATCCCCGACAGCGTGTCGCTGCAAATGTCGTCCACCATGACGATGGAAGCCTGGATCAAACCGGATGTCTCGTCCAACGCAACCCAGATCATTCTGAACAAGGAGGGCGAGTACGAGATGGCGCTCTTCCCAGACGGCTCACTGCAGGTAGCCTTCGCGGAAGGAGGAGTCTGGGCGTGGCACGACACGGGTGCCGTTGTTGACCGCAATACCTGGAGCCATATCGCCGTCGTATACGACTTTGGTACGGTGACCACTTACGTCAACGGCAGCCTGGTCGGTACGCTGACCCTCGCCACCTCGACCATCGACGACGTCTACGCGGGCATGAACGAGCTACGCATCGGCGGCCGCACCAACAACCCTGCCGGCCAGTATTTCGACGGCCAGATCGCCGACGTGCGCATCTGGAACGTGGCACGCAGCGGCGCCGAAATCGCCGCGGCCATGAACACGCCCCTGACGGGCGCCGAAGCCGGTCTCGCAGGCTGCTGGACGCTGGACGAGAACAGCGGGGCCGTGGCGACGGACAGGAGCGCCAACGCAAACCACGGCAATCTGGTCAACGGCGCGGGCTGGGCCGGTTACCGCTTGAATGAAGACAGTACGCTGAACGTGGCCGCGCCGGGCGTGCAGGCCAACGATTACGACGCCGAGGGCGATACGCTGCAGGCGATCCTGGTTTCCGGCCCCGCGCATGGCGGCCTCGTCCTGAACGCGGACGGCAGCTTCACCTACACGCCGGATGCCGACTGGCACGGCACCGACAGCTTCACTTACAAGCTCAACGACGGGGCGCTGGATTCGAACGTGGCCACGGTCTACATCACCGTTGACCCGATGCAGGACGCCCCCACTGTGGCCAATCCAATTGGTGACCAGTCGGCCACCGAGGATGTGCCGTTCAGCTTCAGCTTCGATGCCGCCACCTTCAATGATGTCGATGCCGGCGATACCTTGACCCATACCGTTATCGGGCTGCCGGCCTGGCTGTCTTTTGATGCAGCCACCCGCACCTTCTCAGGCACCCCGGCCAATGGCGACGTCGGCGTCTACACCTTGACCGTGCGCGCCACCGATGGCTCCGGCGCATTCGTCGAGGACCAGTTCGACGTCACCGTGATAAACGCCAATGACGCACCCGTGCTTTCGCCGATTGGCAACCAGAGCATCAACGAGGGGGCGACGCTCACGTTCACCGCCACGGCCAGCGACACGGATGTCCCGGCCAACACGCTCACGTTCAGCCTTAGTGGCGCACCGGTCGGGGCAACCATCGACGCCGGCACCGGCGTGTTCAGCTGGACGCCGACGGAGGCCCAGGGTGCAGGCGTCTACAGCTTTGACGTCGTCGTCAGCGACGGCGCTGCAACCGACAGCGAAACCATCAGCGTCACGGTGCATGAAATCAACGCCGCACCGACGGGCACGGACAATACGGTGACGACGCCAGAAGACACGGCCTACGTCTTCACGGCGGCGGACTTCGGTTTCGGCGACGCGGGCGACAGCCCGGCGAATGCGCTTCTTGCGGTGCGGATCGCGACGCTGCCCGGCGCCGGCAGCCTGAGCCTGAACGGTGTCGCCGTGACGGCGGGCCAGGAAATCAGCGTCGCGGATATCGACGCAGGCCTGCTGCGTTTTACCCCGGCCGCCGATGCCTTCGGCACCGGTTACGCCAGTTTCACATTCCAGGTGCAGGACAATGGCGGCACGGCTAACGGCGGGGTCGATCTCGATCCGACCCCGAATACCATCACCATCGATGTCACTGCGGTCAACGATGCGCCGGTGCTCGACAGCGCCAGCCTGACGGTCAGCGAAGGGCAGATGGTCACGCTGAGTGGTGCCAACTTCGGTATTACCGACCCGGATAGCGCGAGCTTCACCTACACGGTGAGCGGCGTCACTGGCGGCTACTTCCAGTTGAGCACCGCCACCGGTACTCCCATCACCAGCTTCAGCAGTGCCGATCTCGCTGGCGGCCTGGTCCAGTTCGTGGACGACGGCAACGAAGTGGCGCCGGCCTTCTCGGTGACGGTCAATGACGGCGCGGCCAACTCCAACACCCTGGCGGCGGCCATCAACTACACCCCGATCAACGATGCGCCCGTCATTACCAGCAATGGTGGCGGAGGGACGGCAACGCTGACCGTACCCGAGAACACGACCGCCGTGACCGTGGTGACCAGTAGCGACGTCGATGGTCCGACGGCAACCTACAGCATTTCCGGCGGTGTGGATGCCGGCCTGTTTACGATTGACTCCGCGACTGGTGCCTTGTCGTTCATTACTGCACCCAACCGCGAAGCACCAACGGATTCTAACGGCGACAACACCTACGAAGTGATCGTACAAATCAGCGATGGTGCTGGCGACAGCGACAGCCAAGCCATCAGTGTCAGTGTCACCGACGTGAACGAATTTGCCGTGACCACGCCTGTGGACAGCGATGCGACGGCCAACGCCGTCGATGAGAACGCGGCCAACGGCACCGTCGTCGGCATCACCGCGTTTGCGTCGGATGCCGACGCCACGACCAATGGAATCACCTACACCCTCGACGACGATGCCGGTGGGCGCTTCGCCATCGACAGCGTGACCGGCGTGGTGACTGTCAACGCCGCACTCGACTTCGAGACGGCTGCGAGCCACAGCATCGTGGTGCGCGCCACCTCGGCCGACGGCTCGTCCGCGACCCAGGGCTTCACGATCAGCGTCGTCGACGCGAACGAGACCGGCATCACGGCCATCAGCGACACGGATGCGGGTGCCGATTTCGTGATCGAGAACGCCGCCAATGGCACGACCGTCGGCTTGACCGCTTTTGCCGACGATGCCGACGGCACCGACAGCGTGAGCTATTCGCTGGACGACAATGCCGGCGGCCGCTTCGCCATCGATGCAAACACCGGCGTGGTGAC
>CAYOJA010000027.1:12571-25563 GCA_964404175.1 uncultured Thiobacillus sp.
TGGACGACAATGCCGGCGGCCGCTTCGCCATCGATGCAAACACCGGCGTGGTGACGGTGGCCGGCGCCATCGACCGCGAAGCGGCGGGCGCCTACAGCATTACAGTGCGCGCAACCAGCACGGATACAAGCACGACCACACGGACCTTTGGCATCACGATTGGCGATGTCGACGAGTTCGACGTCAGCCCGGTCATCGACACCGACGCGGCGACCAACGCCGTCGACGAGAATGCGGCGGTGGGTGCCGTTGTCGGTATCACGGCCTTCGCCTCGGATGCCGACGCAACGACCAGCGGCGTCACCTACAGCCTGACCGACAACGACGGCGGCCGCTTCGCCATCGATGCAAACACCGGCGTGGTGACAGTGGCCGGCGCCATCGACCGCGAGGCCGACGGGGCGACGCGCAACATTACGGTACGTGCGACATCGGCAGACGGCTCATTCGACGAGCAGGTGTTCAGCATCGGCATCGACGACGTTGACGAATTCGATGTCGCACTGATTGTGGATACAGATGCCGCCGCCAACCAGGTCAGCGAGAACGCGGCCAACGGCACCGTCGTCGGCATCACCACCTTTGCATCGGATGCCGACGCCACGACGAATGGCATCACCTACAGCCTCGACGACAACGCCGGCGGCCGTTTCGCCATCGACAGCGCGACCGGTGTGGTGACGGTGGCGGACGGCACGCTGCTGGATTACGAAACCGCGACGAGTCATGCCATCACCCTGCGCGCAACCAGCAGCGATGGTTCGCACAGCACACTAACGCTTTCGATCAACGTAGCCCCGGTGAACGACAATGCGCCTGTCATCACCAGCGATGGCGGCGGCGTGGCGACTGCGCTCGGCGTTGTGGAAAACACCACTGCGGTGACGACGGTCACGGCCTCAGATGCCGATCTGCCCGCGCAAACGCTGACCTATGCCATCGTCGGCGGCGCCGATGCCAGCCTGTTCACCATTGACAGCAACTCAGGGACACTGAGTTTCAACGTGCCACCCGATTTCGAGGCCCCCGCCGATGCCGGTCTGGATAATGTGTACGAAGTGATCGTCCAGGTTTCCGACGGCGTGTTCAACGATTCGCAAACCCTGTCGGTGACGGTAACGCCGGTCAACGACAACGCCCCTGTGAGCGCGCCGGTGACACTGGCGCCGATTGCAGAGGACAGCGGCGCGCACCTCATCACCCAGACCGAGTTGCTGGCCGGCGCCAGCGACGCCGATGGCGACAGCCTGACCGCGACCGGCCTCGCCATCAGCAGCGGCAGCGGCACGCTGATCGACAACGGCGACGGCACCTGGACTTACACGCCCGCCTCTGACGACGACACATCAGTGAGCTTCAGCTACACCGTCACGGATGGCAGCCTGACAACACCGGGCAGCGCCACGCTCGACATCACGCCGGTCAACGATACGCCGGTCGTTGCGCCGGCCGATCTCGGCAACATGAATGAAGATGGCGGCCGCCTGATCACGCAGGCTGATTTGCTTGCGGGAACAAACGATGTGGATACGGGCGATACGCTCACCGCCACCAATCTCGCCCTGATTTCGGGCAGCGGCTCGCTCACCGACAACGGCGACGGCACCTGGACCTTCACGCCCGATGCCGACTGGAATGGCAGCGTTGCCTTCAGCTTCGATGTCAATGATGGCACGGCCGTGGTAGCCAATTCGGCCAGCCTGCTTGTCGATCCGGTCAACGATGCACCGGTCATTACGACAAACACGCTCAACCTGCTCGAAGGCGAGACGGTCGTGCTGGGCAGTGCCAACCTGAACGTCAGCGACGCCGAACAGACTGCGGCACAACTGATCTACACTATCAGCAATATCGTCCACGGCCAGTTCGAGTGGGCTGCCGCACCCGGCACCACCATCACCAGCTTTACCCAGACGGATATCGATGCCGGCCTGGTGGTATTCGTACACGACGCCAGCGATTTCGCGCCATCTTATGATGTGAGCGTCAGCGATGGCACGACGTCTGTTGGGCCGCAGGCTGCCGTCATTAATTTCACGCCAGTCGATGAAGGTATCAACGTGACATCGCTGTCCGGGACGAACACAACCGAGGCTGGCAGCATGGTGACATTCGATGTCACGCTCAATTCCCAACCCTTCGCCGACGTGACTGTTTTCATCGTGTCTGGCAGCGTGGCGGAAGGCACGGTCTCGGTGTCGAGCCTGACGTTTACCGCCGCAAACTGGAACGTGGCCCAGCAGGTGACTGTAATTGGTGAAAATGATTTCATCGACGACGGCGACCAGGCCTATGTGATCGAGTTGCAGCCCGCCGTTTCCGCCGACCGCAATTACGATGCGCTGGACACAGGCGATGTAACTTTGACGAACCTTGATGACGATACCGCTGGCATCACGATAACGCCCGCCTCGGGCCTGGTCACGGACGAATCCGGCGCGAGCGATACCTTCTCGGTGGTGCTGACTTCTCAGCCGCTGGCCGACGTTGTCATTGATATGAACTCGTCGAATATGGCTGAGGGCACGCTATCAGCCAACTCGCTGACTTTCACGCCTGGCAACTGGAACATTCCCCAGCTTGTGACGGTTACCGGGGTAAACGATCTGCCGAACGATGGCGACATTGCCTATCAGGCAATTGCGGCGCCTGCGGCAAGCGCGGATTCAAACTACAACGGCCTTGCCTCTGGCGCGGTCGATATCACCAATCTGGATGTGGCCGACCCGGTTGCGGTTGACCCGCCGGCAGAACCCGTTCCCTCTGAACCGGGGCCGCAACCGCTGCCCGATGGCGAGGCCGGCGCGCCGGAAAGTCCGGCAGAAAAACAGATCGAGGCAGCACCCGCAGCCGTTGGCAATGATCCCGGCCAAGCGCTCGCCGAAACCGCAGGCACGGGTGAATTCACCCGCACCAACCCGGTTGAGGCCGCGTTGAACAATGGCCTCAAGACCAGCGCCCCCATGCTCGTTAACAATGAGACGCCTCGTCGCGAAGTCCTGACCCATCCTGAAACCCAGGGCGGCATTCTGCTGCGCGTGCTGGAAATCCTCCAGGTCGAACACACCCTGGCCGACGGAAACAGCCACTCGCTGGGATCAGCGATCAAGGTCGAGATAACCCAGGATGACAATTTCCAGGTGGAAATCCTGTCCCAGGGCGCCCAGATCACCGCGGTGTCGCTGTCGGTCGGCGCCGTGTGGTGGGCCTTGCGCGCGGGTGGATTGTTTACCAGCCTGCTGACTTCGCTGCCGGCCTGGCGGTCTTTCGACATGCTGCCGGTGCTTAGCCGCGACGAAGATGATGATGACGCATCCTGGAATTTTGGCGACGAGCCGGAGGAAGATGACAAGAAAGATGACACGCGCATGACGGAGTTGGCACCATGAAGCTGCGTCTGCCCCGCTTCACCCCCGCCGCGCGCATTGCGCTTGGCCTGATCTCGCTGATCGTCACGCTGTTGCTGCTCATCGACATCGCGCTCAATCTGGTGCCCGACCAAACCGACATGCAACGCAGGATTCGCGAAAGTACCAGCGAACGGCTGGCCGTGCAGATCACCAGCCTGATTCAGGCCCAGGAGTGGGATGCGCTGAAACTGACGATCAGCGATTCTCTTTCACGGGACAAGGAAATCCTGTCGCTGGCCGTCCGCCAGCAGGATGGGAAAATTGTCGTGAAAGCGGGCGATCACCACCGCCACTGGGTGCCGCCAGCGGAAGGCAAATCCACGCTGACCCATGTGCGTGTACCGATCCATGCCAGGGATACGCATTGGGGCGATGTGGAGATCAGCTATGCGCCCGTTACGCCGCAAACCCTGAGGGAATGGTTGCAGACGCCGCTGGTGGCGCTTGGTTTGGTCATCGTGCCGGCGGGTTTTCTGGCGTTCTACCTGTACATGCGGCGGAGCCTGCAGTATCTGGATCCGACTGCGGCGATTCCCGACCGCGTGCGCGTGGCATTCGATGCCCTGACCGAGGGCGTCACGGTCATCGATCGGTCCGGCCGCATCATGCTGCACAACAAAGCCTTCCGCCAGTTGCATCCCTACGCAGCGGAAGACATGATGGGAAAAAATCTGTCTCAATTGCCCTGGCTGATTGGCAGCGGCGAGGCGCCCGAAATTCCCTGGGAATACGCCATGAAGAGCCAGACCAACACCAGCGGGCATTTATTCACGATCACCCAGCCGGACCAGAGCATCATCAAAGTCATCGTCAATGCCGCGCCTATCGAAGATGCCCGTGGAAGACTTCGCGGCTGCATGGTGACATTCTATGACGTGACGCAATTGCACCGCGCCAATGAAAAAATGCGCAGCGCGCTGGTTGCGCTTGAGGCATCGCGCGAGCAGGTGGAAAAACAGAACGAGGAGTTGATGCGCCTGGCCACACGCGACTCCCTGACCGGGTGCCTCAACCGCCGGGCGTTCTTCTCGGCGGCCGAGCCGCTGCTCGACAAGCTGCAACAGGAAGCGCGCAACATGTGCTGCATCATGGCCGACATCGACTCTTTCAAGCTGGTCAACGATACCCATGGCCACCAGGTGGGCGACCAGGTCATCGTGGCCGTGGCGCGCGCGCTGACCCTGCATATGCGCGGCGGCGATCTGCTTTGCCGTTACGGCGGCGAGGAGTTTTGCATGGTGCTGCCCGGTGCCTCGGAAGAAATCGCCATGGATGTCGCCGAACGCCTGCGTGCCGAGGTCGAGGCACATGTTGGTACCAGCATCCGCTCGGTGGAAGGGTTGCGCGTAACCTCCAGCTTTGGCATCGCCAGCCTGAAATCCGGCGCGGACAACCTTTCCGAACTGATCGAACTCGCTGATTTCGCGTTGTACACATCGAAGCGGAATGGCCGCAACCAGGCCACGCTGTGGCACGAAAAACTGGGGCAGGAATCCGCTAATGGCGAGCCGTCCGGCGTTGTTGCCGGAAGCCGCACCTGAGTTTGCGCTGTTACCCCCGTCTGGCGCCGGATTTATTGATTCGGCACATATGAACTTGAATATTCCACGACAGATAAAATACCCTTGATCGCTTCTGATCCAGCGAATGTGCCGAATCAATAAAAATTAAACCTCGGCTGTTATTGAGCCGGTGGGGGGAAGGTACTGGTTTGATACCTGGGATGAGCCGGGAAATAGAGGGACTAATCGGGAAATAAAGAGTAAAGACAGAGGCTTATGAAAAATTAAGCCGACTTCCCTGATTTGACACCTAGGAGCCGTTTTTGGGCCGGTTTGAGGCTCATGATTTGACACCTGGGAACGGCAAAATCGCCCCGGAGGCCTGAGCATGGTTGCGTCTGGCTCATACCCGGAAGCCGTCTAGAACATGAGCGGTCGAAGCAGGCCTCACCCCATCCGGTCACACCCTACGCCCACGCTTCAGCGAGGCCCTGTTAAGGACACTCTCCACTTCTTTGGCAATATCCTGCCGTGCCATCATGGGGTATTCCCCTCTGCCTTCAATTTTCAGTATCACAGGCTGCAACCCGCTCCCACTATGCGATACCGGCGCGGCGGCCACGCGCTCCACGAATCCGCCCGATGCAAAGCGCGGAATGCTCATGTTGTTCAGCGCGGCCATGAAGTCCCTGCCGTAGTAAGCCACCGCGCGCTTGTTGGTAATGGCCTCGCCGTCTTCCGCCAGAATCATGCGGCGATCGCCGCCGCCGTAGCCCGGCAAAATGCCGCCAGAAGCAAAACCGGGCACCGCCGCCGCCGCGCCATTCTGCTTGACTGTCAGATTCACCGTCTTGTCCTGGATGCCGTCCCAGATCGCCTTCACCTGCTGCACGGCCGTGGTGGCCTCGGCCAGGTCAAGGTTCACCTTCTTGCCAGCCTCCAGGTCTTTAAGTATTGCTTGAAGCGAGATCAGGCGCTCCTCGTTGGCTTTCTGCTGAGCCGCAATTTCCGCCTGGCGATCGCCCTCGGCCGCCGCCGCCCGCTCCAGCGCATCCGCCTCGGCCAGCTTGGCCCGGTTTATCGCTTCCTGCGCCCTGGCCTGGTCATCGATGCCCGCCGCCAGATCCTTCACCAGCTCCACCTGGGCCTTCACGTCCTCCAGCGGCGCGCTGCCGCGAATCCGGCTCAAGGCCTGCTCAGCCGCGATCAGATCGAGCAGCGCAGAAGCCTGCCCTTCATCCGAATCATCACGCGGCGTGGCCGTGGCTTCCGCCCGCAGCTTCTTAGCCTGCGCCAGGTAATCGCGCTGGGTGTTGAAAGAATCGTCAAACGCCTTGATCAGCGAATCGCGCAGGCGCTCGTAGTCCTTGATCTGCTCCTTGACCGCGTCCTTCTGCTCCTTCGCCAGCTGTTTCACCGATTTGCCCATGTCGCCCGTTGCCGCCGCCGTGTCTTGGGCGGCTTTCTTGGCCGACTCACCAATGGGCTCAAAGCTCACGCCGTTCAAATTACCCGCCAGTTTGGTCAATGCCTCTTCATGTTTCTTGTCAGCCTCTTCAACCTGCTTGCTGACATTGGAGAAATCCAGATTCAGTACCGCATCCTTCCAGATGCGCAGATACTCAATGTCACGGCGGAGATCAGCACCAATCGAAGCAAAGAAAAAAGCAAGGGGCTTGGCTACGTTCTCGATAAGCCAGGTACCAACCGGAAGTAAACCGGTAATCAAGGGCACGAAAAGCTGGCCAAGGCTGGCCATGAATTTGCGCTGCTCGGCATCGGCCTTAGCCACTTGGACCTGATACCCTTCAAGCGCCTTGGCCGCGTTTCCGGATTGGGCGGCAAGCTCTTTAAGGCCGATCGTCATAAAAGCCTGAATCTTGTCCGCATTAGTCAAATCCTGAACTGATTTGCCCGTCTGGTCGGCGAATTCCGCATATATTTTTGCGGCATTCTTAGTAAGCCCCACGTTATCGATCAACGTGGAATTTTCATTCTTAATACCCTCCGTAGCCGATGCAATCGCTTCGCCCATCGACAAGTGGGAAACACGATTGAAAGCCGCCGCGTCCTTGAATGCGATCAACAAGGTCTTGGCCTGATCGACAGAGAAACCGAACTGCAAAAGGTTTTGCATGGATTTGGAAATATCGGCATCAGGCACCAAACCATCGCCCGTCAATTCTTTGACAGCAGCCAGCGCTTTGCCTATGCCCTCGCCGGTAAAATTCGCTACTGCCTCAAGTCCGCGATAAGCCATTTCCGCGCGGGCAAACTCGTTTACGCTGGCATCAACAAACTGCTTGATCGCGGCAATCCCGACCAGGCCGGTGAGCTGGTTTTTCAGCGCACCGACAGCAGCCGAAGTCGAATCCGCGCCCTTGCGCATTTCCGGCGTAGGATCGGGGATAGGCTTGGCCGCTTGGCCACGGAGGCTATTGATCTCATTATTCAGGCCGAGAATGTTTTTTGCCCCTTCGACCAGGGCTTTGATCTTCAGCGCAAGCTCAAGGTTTTGGTTGTTTGTCATGATTTTTCCTTATAAAGGCTCAGTGTTCGTCTCTTAGGCTAGACTTACTAAGCGGGCGTGACACGGTGCAATTCCCCCGGCCGTAGCACGGCGGAAACGCCGGAGCGCCATGTGGGGTTGCCGCGAAAGCGGAATGGGGGGCCCCACCGCCCGCGAACACCTTCTCTCACCCCATCCCCACGCCCTGCGCTACTCAATTTATTTTCACCAACCTTAAGGCACACTAGATGCTGAGCGCCCTCAGTTCCTGGTTCAGGGCTGAGTTACGGTTTTTCAGGCGCTCGATCTCTTCATTGTTTTTCGAGATGCGCTCATGCATCTCGGACAAGGTGGGGCCGATTCTGGTTTGGCTGAGGTGACCCATCCCGAATTCTTCGGGGGTGATGGTCTCCATCACTTTTGACAGTGCAACTTTCACCGCCTCGGGGAAAACCGCATAGAAAATCATGTCGTCCATGCTGTTCGTCGAAGGGGAAAGAAACTGCATCCGGGCGGCTGGCCACATGGTGCCATTGATCGCGCCGTCCAGTTCGTTGAGCCTCAAGGGTTTACCGTATTCGTGCTGGAGTCCAGGGTCACAATACGCGCCAGTTGCGAAGTTAATTATCGCGCTCCTGATTTTGTCCTTCGCCCACCGCTCACCTGCGGCATCAACAAGGCTTAGAACGCCTTTCTTGATTTCTTCAAAGGGCGCTATGAGCTTGGGCAGCTCGGCGTTTTCATTTTGCAGCCTGTCAATTTCTGCCTTGTTGCGATTGATTTCCTCGAAAATTTTCTCGCGCGCGCCGCGAATTTCTTCCAATGCTGCTTCGTGTTTGGCTTTCTGGGTAGACATTTAATTTTCCTCTTGTGCTTGCTTAGATAGTTGCCGGTTTACCAGCCCTTTCCCGAGGCGGGGGCTACACCGGCGGAGCCCTGATGGATCATTCCAAAGAGGATGCACGGCTGGCCCGCAAAGGTGCCGCACGATTACCCGCACCCAAGACCCATCTAACCAGGTGCGAATTCTTGAACCTGGCCAAGCGATTCATCTCGGCCAGCTTGGATAAATTTCATGGAACTCTTTTTGCGCCCGCTCCAGATCGGCATCCAGGCTGCGCGCCGCGACAAGCTCGGTCTGGCCACGAGGCCCGGGGGTATCGGGCCAGGCCAGGCTGGATACGAGTTTTTGAAACTCTTTTCGGTCGCGATCAAAATCGCAAAGCTGGCTACGCGCTGCAACCAGGTCGGTCAGTCCATCAAGCGCGGGGGTGTTGGTAATGGCCGCGCTGTGAATGGCGAGAACGGCGCCGCTCTTGTTGAAATGGAAGACCGGCGAAATGTAGCGGTACTCCCTGGACTTGATCATGCTGGCGGCGATATCCGTCCACCGTGCGTCGACCACATACAGGCCGTCGCCCTCACGCCATTCCAACTGATGAAACCAGCCTGCGGCGGGCGCGGGGCCTTGCGCTTTCAGCGTCTGGTGTTCGTAATCGATCACGAAGTCCGACACGCGGTCTTGCGCGGCCTGGATGATCTTGAGGGCGGCTTCGCGGTTCAGCACCCAGCCGTCGATATTGTGTGGCCGCCCGTCATTGGCGCGGAACAGGCCAGCCGGGATCAGCCTGAATGACTTTGCTGGCGCGGTAATGGGTGCGGTGCTGCATTGTGCCTGGGTGATCATGGTGTGACGGCCTTTTCTTTCTTGAGGATGCGGTAAACGTGCTGAACCGAAAGCCCGTGCCTTCTGGCAAGGTCGGTATGGTTGTTGCCCGTGAATTCCCGCTTGATGATGGCATCGCGTTCACTGATGTTCGCCATCAACCCCATCGGGATATAAACGGTTGTACCGCCCATCGTTTCCAGGATGGCATTGACCACCAGTAGCGCGTCTTCCTCGGCCCGGACATTGGGCTTGCCGTGCGCAACAAATTTGCTGGTGATGACATCCACCATGAATTGCGCGGCCTCTGGCCATTTTGATTTTTTAGCTAACGGCATTCGCCCACCCCACCGCTACAAACATGGGATGGACAGTAGCGGCGGTTACGTACGAATGCGATTAACCGGGGTTAAAGAAATTCGGAGAGGGGAAAGGGGGGCTGAAAAACAGCCCCTAGGAGCGTTTATTTTGGGCCGGGGCATACCAAGACACCAACCGGCCAGAAATAACCGATTTGTGACCGTGCAAATCATTTCAAATCGGCATGGCTGGTTTGGGGTGTCGGGCGGATTTGTTTCGGGGACGGGGGTTGGTCTTGCGCCAGCCGGACATACGCTTAAATGTCACAATTATCTTTTGGGCAGTCGGAAAGTCCAGGAAGCGCGGGCTGGATACACCAAAGTGTTTCTCGATAAAGTGGATCATGCCGCCCTCATCCTCCGTGCCCGCATACTTGCGCCACAGGCTACGGATGAAATCGAGCTGGGCCGGGGTAGCCATGCCCCAGCGCTCCCCGTACTGGGGAGCCTGTTGCACGGTCTTGAATCCCAGGCGGCCCAGCTCAGCCATGACGGCGGTAAAACCGGCATCATCCAAATCATTGGAAGACTTGACGCCCGCAACCCGCATCAGCATGGCGCGGTAGTCTTCGTCCGACATGCTGATACGGCGTATGGCCAGGTGAATCAGTTTGCGCTGAGCTTGGGTAATCATGCTCTGCCCCATACTGTCGTGCGTTTGCTATTGGTAAGTCCCTCAGCCTCATTTGTCAGTGAAACAACTTCTCGGATTTGCTCCAATCCAAGCGTGGTGAGGCAGATCAAATGATTCATATCCTTGAGAAACCTGTCCCTGGTTTCTTCGTCCTCTATTCCTCTAACCGACATACTCGATACTATGTCTTCGATTGAAGACAGCAATGCCTCGGTGTAATCCGCCTTGCTTGAGGCTGTACCGATCATGTCGTTGATCTTGGTGTAAAACTCTGACTTATTGCTCATGATGTTGTCCTTTCAGATATAACCGAGGCTTGCGGCAGCCACGCGCAGCGTGGAGGCGCTCATGGCAAGCCCTTTGGTATCAATGATGATTGATGCCATTTTGATCACGTGGCCAAGGCCGCGCAGGCCTTTGCCCTGGTCTTGCGCGATGGAGCAGCCGTAGTCATGCTCTTTCTGGCCTTCGATGCCCCAGCCCTTCATGAAAACCACCACGTCTTCCTTGGTCGGGAATGGAATCGATAAATCCATGCCCATCCGTGATGAGATTCTCGACAGGACTTCGGCTTGCTTGTTGCGGCCATGAATCCGGGTAAACACTTCGTTGTTGCTTAGGTAAGCAATGCCGATGCCGCAGTCATCATGGAATGCACGCACCTGATCGAGTGCCTTGTTCTCAAGATTCTGGGCTTCATCGATAATCAGCAAGTCGCTAGGCTGCAACCCGCGCCGTATAGATCTCGCCAGATGGTCGCTCCTGTACCCGTGCACTTCAAAGCCGCCGTTGATTGCCCCATCAATGGCTGCAAGGATAGCCGCGACAGTGGACGAGCAGGGCTCGGCTGTGACCACGTGCACGTTGAACCGGCCGTACTTGCTTTTGGTCTCTTTCCGATACCTGTTTGCAGTACTGGTTTTACCGATCCCCGCACCGCCGTGAATCAGCACGATGGTGGGTTCGGTTTGAGCATACTGGAGCGCGCCCCATATCGACTGGCTCGTTGAGGTATCCACCCAGTCGGGGGCTGAATAGTTTGGTTTGACTTCATCATTTTCATTCATGGATAATGACCTACCTTTCTTGTTGCAATTAGCCCGCCCCAAGTGTCCAGCTTGGGGCGGGTTTTTTATTCACCGCCATTCGCCGCGCGGCGAATGAGTGCAGTACGGATAGCTTGATTGGCTTCTTCCAGGCTGATTTCTTCGGGCTCTTCCTCCTTTCTGATGGGGAATTGAATCGGCATGCGCAGCGGCTTCACAACCACTGGCCTGGGCTGCGGATTGGGCGGCGGTGTGGGGTTTTCCTCGACGGACTCCAACGTGATCCACGATTCGGCAGCGGCCTTGCGCGCCATCGCCCTGGCCGCTTCCTTCGTTGCTTTTACGAACTGCCTATCGCTGCGCATGGCGGTACGCGCGGCCTCCTTGTTGCGGAATCTTGTTTTCGCTACCAGCGGCGCGCTGCACAGGAATTTTTCATTCAGGTAGAGCAGCACTGGCTCAGTGGCATCAAGCGGATTGAACCGGGCCGTGTAGATGCGCTTGCGGTCAAGCTTCGCCATCTCATCGGACTGGTATCTGTTACCCACACTCGGCAATGAAATTGCGTGATTTTCATCGAGCTTGACCGACTCAGCGGTCAGCAGGCACAGACGCAACTGCTCTTCGGTTGGCACGGTCACAATGGCGCTCTTGATCAGATCGTCATACACCTGGTTGGGGCTGCGCTTGTTCATGCCATCCCCCCTGTGTCCGGTGCGGGCGTTATAGGCTGCTATCTCGGCAGCCACCCCTGCACGATAGAGCGCAATCGGTACGGCGTTTTTTGGGTCGAAGTTTTCTGGCTTGTTCGCGGGAGAATTCCCGCAAAATGCGCCCGCGAATTCAGGGCTCTTTTCCATTTCCGCGATATTCTTGAACCACGGCTCAATCGGTTTGGATTGGCCTCGGCCAGGCAGCGCCCAGATCACGCCAATACCCAGCATCGGGAGGATCCCCAGCGGTTCTTCTTCCCTGACCTTGAAACGGAAGCGGTTCTTGATGCCGCCGGTGATAACCTTGGAGGCGAAGCCGCGCCCGTTGTCCATCAAGGCTTCCCTGGGAATTACGCGGCAATTTTCAGCGGCCCGCTTGAACGCCAGCCTGATCACGTCTGCGTTTTCTGTCTGATCGATTTCCCAGCCGAGAATCTTCCGGCTTCTGATATCCATCCAGGGCACCAGGATCGGGCGGCTGACCGTGCCGTCTTCCCACTTCACGAAAACATCCGCCTTGCGGCCATCCGTTACCCAGATATCGTGAATCTGCAATGCGGAGTAATCACGCTCGGGCGCGGCTCTTAGCCTGGCAAGCGCCTTTTCTCCTTTACGCATCAGCACACGCAGCGGCAAGGGAATTGAGTCGATATCCCGCTTTACCGCGTCATAGCTTGGGATCACCCAGCCCTTCCGGTGTGCCAGGTTTTGCGCCCGGCGGTAGATAGCCCGCAAGGCTGGTTTGGACAAGATCAGGTAATTTTCACGAATCCATTGGCGTGCTTCTTCGGTGTACTCTGCCTGGCTGGTATTGCCTTTCCAGCTCGGCAGCATCAGCGCCAGCCAGTCATTTTGACCAACCCCCTCCACTGATTGCCTCCGCCGGATGCACGTGGATTTGGAGACGCCGCCTTCAAACCGTTTCGCCAGGTGCAACAGGATTTCTTTCTGTGATATCCCGTCTTGCTCAAGCTCAACGTAGGCCTGCACGATTTCCAGATTTTTCTGGGCCCGCTGCTTTTGCTTCGCAGTCGAAGCCTCATAGCGCTCCCAGACATGTTTCCTGGTCGCCTCATCCAGGCTGCTTTCCGGGTTGGCTACCGGCGCTTTCTTGCTGTGTTTTGTTTTCATAGTTATTGATGGGTGTTGAACT
>CAYOJA010000028.1:0-24904 GCA_964404175.1 uncultured Thiobacillus sp.
TGGAAAAGCTCAGTCGCCCGGAATTGAAAAAGAAACTGGAAGAAATGGATGCTGCACGAAAAGCGGCATCTCCTCGTTAACTCAAGCGCACTTCCTAAAAGCAGAGCTAGTGTCAAAGTCCTTTTGGCAGAGGGAAGTTGACTCTTTCCTCCAACCCTTCCAGCGGGGCTACTTCGGTGGCCCCGAGTTTTTTCAGGCGGTCGATTACCTGCCGGACCAGGATTTCCGGCGCCGAGGCGCCAGCGGTGATGCCGACACGCAGTTTTCCATCAAGCCATTCTGGCTGTATGTCTTCCGCCGAATCGACCAGCCAGGCGGGCACGCCGAGGTGATCGGCGACTTCGCGCAGGCGGTTTGAATTCGAGCTGTTTGGCGAGCCGACAACCAGCACGGCATCGCACTCGCCGGCCAGTTTCTTGACCGCGTCCTGGCGGTTTTGCGTGGCGTAGCAGATATCGTCTTTCTTCGGTCCCACGATGTTCGGGAAACGAGCCCTGAGTGCCTCGACCACGCGCGCGGCATCATCAACGGAAAGTGTGGTCTGGGTCACGTAAGCCAGTTTGTCAGGGTCGGTGACATGAAGCGTTGCGACATCCTCGGGCGTTTCCACCAGATACATGCCGCCCCTGCTCTGGCCCATGGTGCCTTCCACTTCGGGGTGGCCCTTGTGGCCGATCATGATGATTTCCAGTCCCTTGTCGCGCATGCGCGCCACTTCGACGTGGACCTTGGTGACGAGCGGGCAGGTGGCGTCGAATACATTCAGGCCGCGACGTTCGGCGTCTTCCCGGACCGCCTGCGAGACGCCATGCGCGCTGAAAATGACCGTGGCGCCCTTGGGCACTTCGTCCAGTTCCTCGACAAAAACGGCGCCTTTTTGCTTGAGGTCGTTGACGACAAAAGCGTTGTGCACGACTTCGTGCCGCACATAGATGGGCGCGCCAAACTTTTCCAGTGCGCGCTCGACAATGGCGATGGCCCGGTCGACGCCCGCGCAGAAGCCACGCGGGGTGGCCAGGTAAATGGTCTTGGTGTTCATGCGGATGGCATTTCCAGAATGTCAACGACTTCCACCTCGAATTCGATGGGGCAATCGGCGAGTGGATGGTTGAAATCGACTTTAACACCACTGGAATCGATTTCAAGAATTCGGCCTGGAAGGGTTTGACCATTCGGCAGGGCAAACTCAACAAGCGTATCGGGCTCAAGTTTGACTTCGGGCGGTATGTCCTCGGGGGCAAGGGTCCGGATCTTCTCTTCGCTTCGTGAGCCGAAGGCTTGCCAGGGGTCAAGCAGGAATACATGCCTTTCACCCGGCTTAAGGCCGATCAGCCAATGTTCAAGCGCTTGCGCCAAGGTGCCGTCTCCCAGGGTAAGCGTATCGGGCTCGGCTTCATCGAAGTTGGAGACGATCTCGGTGCCGTTTCGCAAACGGATGGCGTAGCGCAACGAGAGGGTATCGCCGCTGGCAACCATTGTCTCCTTCGTCAATCTTTTTGCCCCGCGATCTTTTGACTGGCGGGAGATTGGCGCCGCAGGCTGTCCCAAATCAGCAAAATCGCACCCACCGTGATGGCCGAGTCCGCCACATTGAAGGCCGGCCAGGAAAAGCGCTCGTACTGAAAGTACAGGAAATCGACGACGAACCCATGCCACACGCGATCAAAAATATTGCCCAGCGCGCCGCCCAGAATAAGCGACAGACCTGTCGCCATCAGGGATTCATTTTGATGCTTGCGCAGCAGGTAAAGGATGAACACGCTGGCGGCGACTCCGATTCCCAGGAAAAACCAGCGCTGCCAGCCGCCCGCATCGGCCAGGAAACTGAATGCCGCGCCGGTGTTGTGCACGTGCACGAGGCTGAAGAAGGGCAGCACGGGAATCATGGAATGAAATTCCATGCCCAGGAAAACTGCCCACTTGGTGATCTGGTCGACGGCAAAAACCAGCGCGCTGATCCACAGCCACTTATGCATGTTTGCGCGCCTCGCCTTCACCATACAGATTGCTCACGCATCGGCCGCAAAGTTGCGGATGCTGCGCATCAGAACCGACATCCTCGCGATAGTGCCAGCAGCGTTCGCATTTCTGATGACCCGATGCGACCACCATTGTCTTGTCCTCGTCAGATGCCACGAGTTCGACCCTGGAAATAATCAGGATGAATTTCAAATCGTCACCAAGCGAGGATAGCAGGGCGTGCGTTTCCGGCTTGGCGTGGAGGATGACTTCGGCCTGAAGCGAGGAACCGATCTGACCTGCGCTACGTGCGGTTTCAAGTTCCTTCAACACTTGGGCTCGATAGCTGCGAATCTGTTCCCAGCGGTTGATCAGCGCAGATTCTTCCTTATGTTCCGGAAGCGCGTGCCAGGCATGGAAGAACACGCTGTCGCCAGTATTTCCGGTTAATGTGGCATGCACTTCCTCGCCGGTGAAACTCAGGATCGGCGCCATCAGGCGGGTTAGAGTGTGGGTGATGTGGTAAAGCGCATTCTGTGCGGCTCGGCGTGCGCGTGAATCCTTGCCAGCTGTGTAGAGACGGTCTTTCAGGATGTCGAGATAAAAGCCCCCAAGATCTTCAGAACAGAAGTTTTGCAGCTTCTGCGCGACGAGGTGGAATTCATAGGCATCGTAATGCGAGATCAGCTCGCTTTGCAGCCGGCGTGTCGCGGCGAGTGCATAGCGATCAATTTCCAGCCACTCATCAACCGGCAATGCATGGATTTGTGGATCGAAATCATCCGTGTTGGCGAGCAGGAAGCGTAGTGTGTTTCTCAAGCGCCGATAGCTTTCAACGACACGCTTGAGAATTTCATCCGAGATGGAAAGCTCGCCAGAATAATCTGTTGTCGCCACCCACAGACGCAGGATGTCCGCCCCATACTGATCCATGACCTTTTGCGGCGCGACGACATTGCCCTTGGATTTGCTCATCTTGCGGCCTTGTCCGTCGACGACAAAGCCGTGTGTCAGCAAGGCTTTGTAAGGCGCATGGCCGTCGCTCGCGCAGCCAGTGAGGAGCGAAGACTGGAACCAGCCGCGATGCTGGTCGGAACCCTCAAGATACAGGTCGGCCGGGTGGGCGAGCTCGGGGCGCTGCTTGAGCACGCAAGCGTGCGTGCTGCCGGAATCGAACCACACGTCCAGGGTGTGGCTGGATTTGTCGTACTGGCTGGCTTCATCGCCAAGCAACTCCGCTGGGTCCGTGCTGAACCAGGCTTCGATGCCTTTTTCCTCAACCCGCCTCGCAACTTCCTCTATTAATTCCTGCGTGCGCGGATGCGGCTCGCCGGTTTCCTTGCGCGTAAAGATGGGGATTGGTACCCCCCAGTTGCGTTGACGTGAGACACACCAGTCTGGGCGATTCCTTATCATCGCTTCCAGTCGCGCGCGACCCCAGGCAGGGAAGAATTGCGTGGCGTCGACTGCCTGCATCGCAGCTTCGCGCAGGGTTTTACCTTTTGCCCTTCCTCCGTCCCCCTTCACTTCCATCCCAATAAACCACTGTCGTGTAGCGCGGAAAATGATCGGCGTTTTGTGCCGCCAGCAATGCGGATAGCTGTGCTGCAATTTTGACTGCGCGAGCAGGGCGTGGTTTGCCGTGAGCGTTTCAAGCACCGTCTTGTTACCGTCCCAGATCGACTGGCCGCCAACAATCGGAGTGGTGGGGTAGAACTTGCCGTCATCGCCAACTGGATTATCTACCTTGAGCCCGTATTTCAGTCCGATCAGATAGTCGTCATGGCCATGGCCGGGCGCGATGTGCACCTGGCCCGTGCCGGTGTCGAGCGTGACAAAGTCGGCCAGGATGACCGGCACCTGCCGATCGTAAAACGGGTGTTGCAGCATCAGGCCTTCCATCAGACTGCCCGGAAAATCCGCGACGACTTTGCTGGCAAGGCCATAGCGTTGCAACGCGCTGGCGGCGAGCTCACGTGCCAGAATCAGGATGCCTTTTTCCGTGTCATGCAGTTCGTAGGCAAATTCGCGGTGCATGGCCACGGCCTGGTTGGCAGGCAGCGTCCAAGGGGTTGTCGTCCAGATGACGGCATGAACCGGCTTGTCCGGCAAGGAGACATGCAAGCGGCTGGCAAGTTCGGCATGATCGATCACCTTGAACGCGACATCGATCGCGGGCGAAGTCTTGTCCTCGTATTCGACTTCGGCTTCGGCCAGGGCCGAGCCGCAATCCACGCACCAGTGCACGGGTTTGGCGCCCTGGTAGAGATAGCCCGCGTGATGGATGTCCGCCAGCACGCGGATGATGTTCGCTTCGAATTTGAAATCCATGGTGCGATAAGGATGTTCCCAATCGCCCAACACGCCCAGGCGGATGAAGTCCATTTTCTGCCGCTCGATCTGCTCAGCCGCATATTCGCGGCACAACTCGCGGAATTTTGCCGGCGGCAGATTCTTGC
Source organism: uncultured Thiobacillus sp. (assembly GCA_964404175.1). Taxonomy (GTDB): domain Bacteria; phylum Pseudomonadota; class Gammaproteobacteria; order Burkholderiales; family Thiobacillaceae; genus UBA6918. The sequence continues at coordinate 4,419 of CAYOJA010000028.1, forward strand.
CGTGGGTTTTCTCCACCTGTAGTTCGATTGGCAGTCCGTGGCAGTCCCAGCCCGGAACGTAAGGCGCATCAAAGCCCGAAAGGGTTTTTGCCTTGACGATGATGTCCTTGAGGATCTTGTTGACGGCGTGCCCGATGTGAATGTCGCCATTGGCATAGGGCGGACCATCGTGCAGGATGAATTTGGGACGCCCAGCGGATTTTTCGCGGATTTGCGTGTAGAGATTTTTCTCCTGCCAGTTTTTTACCCAGCCCGGCTCGCGCTTGGCGAGATCGCCGCGCATGGGAAAAGGCGTGTCGGGCAGGTTGAGCGTATTTTTGTAATCGGTGTCGGCCATTATCGTGATGCAAAAAAGGAACGTGCGTTATCAACGTCCCGGTTGATTTGGGCAATAAGCGCATCGAGGGTCGGATATTTCTCCTCGTCTCGAAGCTTTCTCAGAAAATCCACGCGCAGACGGCGGCCGTACAACTCGTCCTTGAAGTCGAAGATGAACACTTCCAGCGTCGGGCGTCCGTTTTTGTGAACCGTGGGCCGCGTGCCCAGACTGGCGACGCCCTTGAGCGGTGAACCATTGAGCCCGCAGACTTCCACCGCAAAAATGCCGGACAAAGGCGGGCGGTTGTGCTGAAGCTGAATATTGGCGGTGGGGAAGCCGATTTGCCTGCCGAGTTTGTCGCCGTGCACCACGCGGCCCGAAATGCTGTAGGGCCGGCCAAGCAGTGCTGCCGCGCCTTCCATGTCGCCAGCTGCCAATGCCTCGCGCACCGCCGTGCTGGAAGAGCGTCCACCGTTGACGTGCACGGTAGGCAGAAATTCGGCTTCGAAGCCATGTTCCTCTCCAGCCTGTTTCAGCAAGGCGATATCACCGGCACGTTTGGCGCCGAAACGGAAATCGTCGCCCACCAGCACCCATCTGGCCTGCAGGGTTTCAACCAGCACCTGTTGCATGAATTGCTCGGGGCTCAGCGACGAAAAGCGCTGATTGAAGCGGCAGACATGCAGGCGGTCAATGCCTGCCGCGCGGATCAGTTCCGATTTCTCCCGCAGGCTGGAAAGCCGGGCGGGTGCATTGGCCGGGCTGAAAAATTCTCGCGGATGCGGCTCGAATGTCAGGACGCAACTCGGCAGTCCGAGTTTTTCCGCTTCTTCCTTCAGGCGAGCGAGCATGGCCTGATGTCCCCGGTGCAGGCCATCGAAATTGCCGATGGTGACTGCATGGGGAATACCGAGCGGGAAGAGGCCGTGTGAAACGCGCATGAAATATGGACTGCCTAAAACACCGGATTTTAGCGTTTTTTCAGGTGCTTACGCACCACGGCGTTTGAATTGGTCAAGCCTGATACCCATCATCCATAACGCGGCGAAATACACGCCAGCCCCCAGAAAAACCAGCCCTGCCAGCCAAAGCGCACGCAAGGAGAAGCCAAGCTCAATCCAGTCCCGGACGTTTCCGGTTGCAAGCAGCAGGGCGCCGCACATGCCCGCAAGCGCGATCAATATCTTGAGAAGGAATCGCCCCCAGCCAGGTTGAGGCAGATATATCCCGTGCCTGACCAGCAGCCGGAACAGGATTGCCGCATTCAGGCACGCGCCCAGACCTATCGCCAGCGCCAGGCCCGCGTGTTTCAAATCCCAGATGAATGCCAGATTCATCACCTGCGTGGCCAGCAGGGTAAATATCCCGACCTTGACCGGCGTGCGGATGTTCTGGCGGGCGTAAAACCCCGGGGCGAGCACCTTGACCAGGATCAGTCCCAGCAGGCCCACGGAATAGGCTGCCAGCGCCTGCCGGGTCATCCACATGTCATGTTCGGTAAACTCGCCGTAAAAGAACAGCGTGGAGATCAAGGGCACGGCCAGCACGGCCAGCGCTGCCGCGGCCGGCAAGGCGAGCAGCACCGTGAGCCTCAATCCCCAATCCAGCAAGCGCGAATATTCCTCCGGCGATTCGTCTGCATAGTGTTTGGCCAGGCTGGGCAGCAGAATCGTGCCCAGCGCCACGCCCAGCATGCCAGCCGGAAATTCCATCAGCCGGTCGGCGTAATACAGCCAGGAAACGCTCCCCGTGCCTAGAAAAGAAGCGAAGATGGTATTGATGAGCAGACTGATCTGCGCGACGGAAACGCCTAGTGTCGCCGGGCCCATCAGGATCAAAATCCGGCGCACGCCCGGATCGGAAAAATCCAGCGTCGGGCGCGGCAGCATGTTCAATCGCATCAGGGCGGGGATTTGCAGGGCCAGCTGCAATGCGCCGCCCAGCAGCACGCCCCAGGCCAATGCCAAAACGGGCGGGTCGAAATGCTTGGCAAGAACAGTCGCGCCCAGGATCATCGCCACATTGAGCAAAACCGGGGTGAAGGCGGGAATGGAGAACCGGCTCCAGGTGTTGAGCACACCCGCGGACAATGCCACCAGCGACATGAAGGCAATGTAGGGAAAAGTGATGCGGGTGAGCAGCACGGTCAAATCGAATTTTGCCGGCTCGTCGGCAAAGCCCGGCGCGCTGACATACACCAGCAGCGGCGCACCCAGAACTCCCAGGATAGCGACCGCCATCAGCACCAGTGTCAGCAGGGAGGCAACCTTGCTGACCAGTTGCCTGGACGCGTCATCCCCGTTCTTGTTCTTGTACTCGGCCAGAATCGGCACGAATGCCTGGGAAAACGCGCCTTCGGCAAACAGGCGGCGCAACAGGTTGGGCAATTTGAAGGCGACAAAAAAGGCGTCGGTCAGCATCCCTGCGCCGAAAGCGCGGGCAATCAGCAAATCGCGGATAAAGCCGGTAATGCGGGAAAGCAGGGTAAAACTGCTGACAGTGGCAAGCGCCTTGAGGAGATTCATGGATACAGGATTGGGTTCCGTCTTGCGGAAACTGGAATTTTTCCCTTATAATCGCACGCTTTGTTGCGCTCTACCAATTTTCAGGAGTCAGATTCATGGCGAATACCGCCCAAGCCCGCAAGCGCGCCCGTCAGGCTGTTGTCCAGCGCGCCCACAACATGGCCCAGCGTTCCGAGCTGCGTACCGCCATCAAGAAAGTTCGCGCTGCCATCGCCGCTGGCGACAAGTCAGCCGCCGCGACTGTTCTGCAATCTTCCATGAGCGTGGTTGACCGCATTGCCGACAAGAAAATCATCCACAAGAACAAGGCCGCACGTCACAAGAGCCGCCTGGCACAAGCCATCAAGGCCATGGCCTGATTGCAGTTCACTGGGATGCACTCAAAAAACGCCGCAATCGCGGCGTTTTTCATTTGGGACAGCCGCCGCAATCGCGGCGTTTTTTGTTTATGTTGGCTGATCCAGTTTCAATTCAGTCAGGGGTGTGCGGTTCCACAACCAGGTCGTTGTCCCTGGCAAACCCCATGATAAATCCCCAGGCGCGGCTGTCTATTTGTTCGAGCTGGCTGTCGACGACGATGCATTTGACACCTTTGATCGAGGTCGGATGTACGTAGGGGGAGTAGTTGATGCGCGAATCGAGTCCGAAAGTGCTCAATATCCCGGCCAGCCTTTCCGCCCAGTCGCTGGGACGGAAAGTGTGTCCGGACGAGGTGGTTCCTTTGACGATCAACTGTCCGGATAACGGTTCTGGCATGGGAAGCTGCTGTTTTTGTTGGGAATACTGCCATTCTAGCATGGCGTACTTGCCAGACTTGCTGGTTTCGGGCCATACTTCTGTACCTGAGTAAAAACGTCAACTATTCTTTCAATCAATATCGTTCAGGAGGAAATCCAAATGAAAAATCCGCTCGACTCCCTTTGGGGTACCGTTATTTCGGGTCTGGTGCTGACCGTTGTTTTGTATGTCGTTGTCAAAAATTTCTTGATGTAAGGGGGAGGGGAAAACATGGAAATCGCTCTGATTCGCTGGATTCACATCATGGCAGGCATCATGTGGATCGGCTTGCTGTATTACTTCAATTTTGTCCAGGTTGCCGCTATGAAGGATGCGACGGCTGACGGTACAGCTGCTGGCATCAGCAAGCATGTCGCACCCCGCGCACTCCTTTTCTTCCGCTGGGCGGCCGTGGTGACCTGGCTGTTTGGCGCGGCCTTGCTGGGTAGCAATTTTGGCGCGGCCTTCACGCTGCAATCGGGCTGGGCCGGTATTGGCATTGGCGCCTGGCTGGGCACCATAATGCTGTTCAATGTGTGGGTATTGATCTGGCCGAACCAGCAGAAAATTCTGGGCATGAAGCCTGCCTCGGACGAGGAAAAGGCCAAGGCCCGGCGTGTGGCTTTCCTGGCCTCACGTACCAACACCATGCTGTCCATCCCCATGCTGTTTTTCATGGCCTATGGCTGGCAGCATAGCGGCGTTATTTTCGGCTAAAATAACCCTTCCAGCTTAATGCACGGCGGCCTAGGCCGCCGTGTTGCTTTTCAGTTTCGGATGATTGCCATGTCACAGTCACACCTGATGAACACCTATGCCCGCCAGCCCATTGCCTTCGTGCGGGGTGAAGGTCCCTATCTTTGGGATGAGGAAGGCAAGCGCTATCTGGATGCCGTCGCCGGTGTTGCGGTCAACACGCTTGGGCACGGGCATCCTGGTCTGGTAAAGGCCATCGCGGATCAGGCGGCCAGCCTGATTCACAGTTCAAACCTGTATCGCGTCAAACGCCAGGAAGAACTGGCTGACCGCTTGTGCGAACTGTCCGGCATGGATCGGGTATTTTTCTGCAATTCGGGTTGCGAGGCGAATGAGGCCGCCATCAAGCTGGCGCGCATGTATGGGCACGGCAAGGATGTTGCCAATCCAACCATCATCGTCATGGAAAAGGCATTCCATGGCCGCACCATGGCAACCCTGACGGCAACGGGTAGCCGCAAGATTCAGGCTGGCTTTGAGCCACTGCTGTCCGGTTTCGCGCGTGTTCCCTTCAACGATATCGCTGCTATCCGGCAGGTCGCCTCGACCAACAAGGAAGTGGTGGCGGTGCTGGTTGAGCTGGTTCAGGGCGAGGGCGGGGTGAATCTGGTTGCCCCGGATTTCATGCGGGAACTGCGCGGGATTTGCGATGAGTTCGGTTTGCTGCTGATGCTGGATGAGGTGCAGACAGGCATCGCGCGAACCGGCACCTGGTTTGCCTTCCAGCATAGCGGCGTGATGCCTGACGTGATGGCGCTGGCCAAGGGACTGGGTTCAGGCGTGCCCATCGGTGCCTGCCTGGCGCGTGGCGAGGCGGCAGAGGTGTTCAGGCCGGGCAACCACGGCTCGACCTTCGGTGGCAATCCACTGGCGTGCGCGGCGGCCCTGGCGACGCTGGAAGCCGTCGAGAAGCAGTCGCTGCGTGAGCAGGCCATTCGCGTGGGTAACTATTTGCGTGAAGAGCTTGGCCAGAAGCTTTCTGGAGTTTCGGGTATTGTGGAAATCCGCGGACAGGGGCAGATGACGGGCATCGAACTGGATCGGCCCTGTGGCGATCTGGTTGGCAAAATGCGGGATCGCGGCTATCTGATCAATGTCACGGCTGACAAGGTGATCCGCCTGGTGCCGCCGCTGATTTTCACCGAGGCGCATGCCGATGAGCTGCTGGGCCCGCTGTCCGAGGAGATCGTAGCCTTTCTTGAAGGCTGATCAGTAACGGCGGCTGACATGGCTAAACATTTCCTCCAGTTCAGTGATTTTTCACGCGAAGAGATTGAGTATGTCTTCGCACGTTCGCGCGTGATCAAGGATCGCTTCAAGCGCTACGAAAAATATCATCCACTGGAAGACCGCACGCTGGCGATGATTTTCGAGAAAAGCTCGACCCGCACAAGACTTTCATTTGAAGCCGGCATGCACCAGCTGGGCGGTTCGGCGATTTACCTGAATACACGCGATACCCAATTGGGGCGCGGCGAGCCAGTTGAAGATGCGGCAGAAGTGATTTCGCGCATGGTCGATATCGTAATGATCCGCACCTTCGAGCAGGAAATCATCGAACGCTTTGCCAGGCATTCGCGGGTGCCGGTCATCAACGGTCTGACGAACGAATACCACCCCTGCCAGATTCTGGCGGACATTTTTACCTACATCGAGCATCGCGGGCCCATTCAGGGCAAGACCGTTGCGTGGGTAGGAGACTCCAACAACATGTGCAACACATGGTTGCAGGCGGCCGTGGTGCTGGATTTCAACGTGCATGTTTCCACCCCGCCGGGCTATGAAGTCGAGCCGGAGCGCGCGGGCTTGTACGACACCAGCCGCTACGAAAGTTTTGCCGACCCCATGGATGCCTGCAAAGACGCCGATCTGGTGACGACCGATGTCTGGACCAGCATGGGCTTCGAGGCTGAAAATGAAGTGCGCAAGAAAGCTTTTGCCGACTGGCGGGTGGATGCTGACATGATGCGCGTTGCCGGCAAGGATGCGCTGTTCATGCATTGCCTGCCGGCGCATCGTGGTGAAGAGGTGGATGCGGACGTGATCGACGGCCCGCAAAGCGTGGTGTGGGATGAGGCGGAAAATCGACTGCATGTGCAAAAAGCGCTGATGGAATATCTTCTGCTTGGGCGAATGGACAAATAGGAGGCAACATGAACATCGCCTACTTCAGAGACCCCGATACGCTTTACATCGAACTGCTGCCTGAATCTGCCGACCATTCCTGGGAGGCGCATCCCGGCATCAACATCAACATCGCCGCGGATGGCCGCGTGGTTGGCATCGAAATCGAAAACGCGGGTGACTGCATGGACATGAGTGTGCTGCGTGTCGGCAATTTCCCCGGCATTGTGCATACCGCCAAGGGTTCAACCCAATAACCTGAAATATCAAATATGAGCACTATCAAAAGAGTCGTACTCGCCTATTCCGGCGGCCTGGATACCTCGGTCATACTAAAGTGGCTGCAAGACAATTATCAGTGTGAAATCGTCACCTTTACCGCTGATGTCGGCCAGGGCGAGGAACTGGAACCCGCGCGCCAGAAGGCACTGAAGTTCGGCATCAAGCCGGAACACATCTACATCGACAATCTGCAGGAAGAGTTCGTGCGGGATTTCGTGTTCCCCATGTTCCGGGCCAACACGATCTACGAAGGCGAGTACCTGCTGGGTACCTCCATCGCGCGTCCGCTGATCGCCAAGCGGCTGATCGAGATTGCGCAGGAAACCGGTGCCGATGCCATTTCCCACGGCGCCACCGGCAAGGGCAACGACCAGGTGCGCTTCGAACTGGGCGCGTATGCGTTGAATCCGGAAATCAAGATCATCGCGCCCTGGCGCGAATGGGATCTGCTGTCGCGCGAGAAACTGCTGGCTTATGCCGAACAGCATGGCATCCCGGTGGAAATGAAGCACAAGGCAGGCGGCAGCCCGTATTCCATGGATGCCAATCTCTTGCACATCAGCTATGAAGGCCGGCATCTGGAAGACCCTCGTGCCGAAGCCGAAGAGGACATGTGGCGCTGGACTGTGTCGCCGGAAAAGGCGCCGGATGCGCCGGAATATATCGAACTCGAATTCGAGCACGGCGATGTGGTGTCAATAAATGGCAAGGCCATGACCCCTGCGCAGGTGCTGACCGAACTCAACCGTCTGGGCGGCAAGCATGGCATTGGCCGGCTGGATCTGGTCGAAAACCGCTACGTGGGCATGAAATCTCGCGGCTGCTATGAAACCCCCGGCGGCACGATTCTCCTGAAAGCGCATCGCGGCATCGAATCCATTACGCTTGATCGTGAAGTCGCGCACCTCAAGGACGATCTGATGCCGCGCTACGCCAGTCTGGTCTATAACGGCTACTGGTGGAGTCCGGAGCGCAAGGCCTTGCAGGTGCTGATCGATCACACGCAGCAACAGGTCAACGGCTGGGTGCGGCTCAAACTCTACAAGGGTGGTGTCTCGGTGGTCGGGCGTGACTCGAAGACGGACTCGCTGTTCGATTCGACCATCGCCACGTTTGAAGACGACAAGGGTGCCTACAACCAGGCCGATGCCACCGGCTTCATTCGCCTCAACGCGCTGCGCATGCGGATTGCCGCCAAGCGCAAGCACAGATAGAAAATTTTAAGAGGAATCGACATGTCACAGTTTGATCAGGTTTCGGTCGTCAAGAAGGCCAATGTTTACTTTGACGGCAAGTGCGTCTCGCACACGGTGCAGTTCGCCGATGGCACGAAGAAATCCGTGGGCGTGATTCTGCCGGCCACGCTTACGTTCAATACCGGCGCGCCCGAAGTGATGGAAACCGTGGCGGGCTCCTGCCGCTATCGCCTGAACGGTGAAGACTGGAAACCCTGCAGGGCAGGCGAGTCTTTCAGCGTTCCAGGCAACACTTCGTTTGACATCGAAGTCAGCGGTGAACCGTATCACTACGTTTGCCACTTCGGGTAAGCAGCAAATTTCGAGCAGCGGCTCTGTTGTTTCCTATGGGAGAATGACATGACCACACTGGCAGTTGTCAGAAAGAACGGTGTCGTCGCCATCGCGGCGGACACTCTGACCAAATGGGGAACCAGCAAGGAGTCGGCGGCATATGTCAGAAATCACAGCAAGCTCATTCAGGTGGGTGACAGCTGGCTGGGCCTGACTGGCTATACCACTTTTATCCTCATCCTTAAGGATTATTTTTCGCAGCCGAATGTTGTCGCAAATTTCCAGTCTGTTCCGAATATTTTCAAGACCTGGCAAACCCTGCACGCCGCACTGAAAGAGCAGTACTTTCTGCTCCCTGGCGAAGACAAGGACGACGATATCGAATCCAGCCAGATGGATGTGCTGATTGCGAATCCTCACGGCATTTTCGGCGTGGCGGAGCATCGCTCGGTGCAGGAATTCTCGAAGTTCTATGCTTATGGCAGCGGCAGCGATCTTGCAATGGGCGCCATGCATGCCTTGTATGACAGCCCGCTTTCGGCTGAAGAGATTGCACGCAAGGCAATCGAAGCGGCTGCGGAATTTGATGATCGTACCGGCCCGCCGATTGAGGTCAGGACGATAAGGCTTATTGGAGCTTGATATGCCATCTTTCGATATCGTTTCCGAAGTCGACAAGCAGGAAGTCCGCAACGCAGTGGATCAGACAAACAAGGAAGTGACCAACCGGTTTGACTTCAAGGGCTCCGATGCCCAGGTCGAACAGGCGGAATATGTGCTGACTGTTTATGCCGATACCGATTTTCAGCTTGAGCAGGTTCAGGATATCCTCAGCCAGAAGCTGGCCAAACGCAGCGTGGACGTGAAATGCCTGGACATCGGCAAACCGGAAGCCGTCTCCGGCAACAAGGTCAAACGCACGGTGACGGTCAAGACCGGCGTTGAAACCGAGCTGGCCAAGAAGATCGTCAAGCTCGTCAAGGACAGCAAGCTCAAGGTGCAGGCCAGCATTCAGGGCGAAACCGTCAGGGTGACGGGCGCCAAGCGCGATGTGCTTCAGGAAACCATCGCGCTGGTGAAGAAATCCATCACGGACTTTCCCTTGCAGTTCCAGAATTTCAGGGATTGATCATGGCCAAAGTGCTGGTTCCCCTGGCTGATGGCTGCGAAGAGCTCGAAGCCGTCACGATCATTGATTTGCTGCGCCGGGCCGGCATCGAAGTGGTGACTGCCGGTTTGCAACCGGGCATCATCAAGGCCAGCCGTGGCACGCAGCTCATGCCGGACATGACGCTGGACGCTGCGCTCGCACATGAATTCGACATGGTGGTTCTGCCCGGGGGTATGCCTGGCGCCAAACATCTCAAGGAAGACCCGCGCATCCTGAATCTGTTGAAAAAAATGGCGGGCGAAGGCAAGTACACCGCCGCCATCTGCGCCGCGCCCACCGTTCTGGCCGAGGCCGGCCTGCTCGAGGGCAAAAAGGCGACCAGCTACCCGGGGTTTCTAGACAAAATGGCTTTGCCAGACACCTATTATGTGACCGATGCCGTGGTCAGGGACGGCAAGGTGCTGACCTCGCGCGGGCCCGGCACGGCCATGGACTTCGCGCTGGCTCTGATCGAGGCACTGTCCGGACGAGCAACCCGCGATCAGGTCGAAGCCGGGCTGGTCAGGGCTTGATTCCTGCCCACCTTCCTAGCTTTCCCCAGGTTTGGTATGCTGGCTCCACAAATATAAGGAGGACGACGCATGTTTATCCGGGAAATCCTGTCTTTCAAGGGTGGAGACGAAGTTTTCAGCATCACGCCAGAGGACGATGTGGCGCTGGCGGTCGAGCGCATGGTGGCCAATGACGTCGGTTCATTGGTGGTCAAGAATCCCAAGGGCGAGATGGTGGGCTTCCTCACCGAGCGCGACATCATGAAAGGCATGCGACGCCAGGGCTGCTCGCTCAAGGATGCCAAGGTGGCCGACATCATGATTACCGAACCGGTGGTGGCCACGCCGGAGGATTCCATCGACTACGCGCGCGATGCCATGACCAAGGCGCGCATCAGCCATTTGCCCGTGCTGGAAGGCAACAAACTGGTTGGCGTCATTTCCTTCTACGATGTGGCCAAAGCCTGCCTGCGCGAAGCCAATTTCGAAAACAGCCTGCTCAAGCGATATATCAAGAACTGGCCGGAGCAGGGTTGATACACGCCCAACGGACATTCTCCATAATACAAACTGTTTCAAGCAAAGCGCGACACGATCAGCGCTTGCTCCTCCTTTTGTCAATGGAGAAGTCGGGTCATGTTGCAACCCGGGATGATTTAAGATTCCGTTAAACTCCCCGGGATATACTGGCTTCAGCCATGGTCACATTGACTGAATCCTGACCTTGGGAACTGCCCGGAATCTTCAATGAACCATCGATCCATTTTCTCGCGGAACGCCGCGCTGCTCTTTTTGCCCTACGCCCTGCTGTTTTTGGCCATCGCCAGTTCAGTGCGTCTTGCCCTTGCCCTGTATAGCGGCCTAGACAAGGCCCCCTTTTCGTTGTGGCCAGGCATTTTTCTTCGCGGTCTGGGATTTGATCTGGCCGTTCTGAGCTGGCTTCTCGCACCCATGCTGTTGTGGGCGGCACTTTGGCCAGAACGCTGGCGGAATACCCGCTGGCAAGGCGGGTTGCGTCTGGCGATTTTTTTTACGATGGCCGCGCTGTTGCTGTTTGGCGCTCTCTCGGAATGGACATTCTGGGAGGAATTCGAGACCCGCTTCAACTTCATCGCGGTCGATTACCTGGTTTACACACATGAAGTGATTGGAAACATCGTTGAGTCTTACCCGGTGGGGGGGCTGCTCTCTGCCGTGGCGGGGTCAGCGGCCCTGATCACCTGGTGGTTTCGTCACTCCATCCGCGCGGCTGCCCGGCCCGGGCCACAGGCAGCCTGGCGCCTGCTTTATGCAGCGCTGGCTTTTGCGCTGCCCTGGAGTGCATGGCAGCTGGCGGATATCGACCAGATGCAATTCTCGGGTAACGCCTATGCCAACGAACTGTCCGGCAATGGCCTGATGACCTTTGTCGCAGCCTTCCGTCGCAACGAACTGGATTACCAGCGCTTTTACGCAACCATGCCTGACTCACGGGCGAAAAATATTCTGGAAGAACTCGGGGTCGAGCGTATGCCGGTCACGGCCATGTTTGACGAGGACGAGGCCTTCGATCCCAAGCGTGTGCCATTCAGGCGTCCGCCGCGTAATGTGGTGCTGATTTCAGTTGAGAGCCTGTCCGCAAAATTCCTCGGCAGCTTTGGCAACCCGGCCGGGCTGACGCCGCGCCTGGATAAACTGGCCAATGATGGCCTGTTGTTTACCCGGCTGTATGCCACGGGCACACGCACGGTGAGGGGGCTGGAAGCCTTGTCGCTCGGCACGCCACCCATCCCCGGGCAGGCCATTGTCCGGCGTCCCGGCAACGAACATCTCGCCACACTGGGCGAAATCCTGCGCCGCCAGGGTTACGAAACCCTGTTCCTGTATGGGGGATATGGCTACTTCGATAACATGAACGCCTATTTCGCCGGCAACGATTACCGCGTGATCGATCGAACCGCCTTTCCGAAGTCATCGGTTGGTTTCGAGAATATCTGGGGTGTCGCGGATGAGTTCCTGTTCGATAACAGCATTGTCGAACTGGACAGGACTCATGCCTCAGGCAAGCCGTTTCTTGCACACATCATGACCACTTCCAATCACCGTCCCTACACTTATCCTGGCGGCCGCATTGACATCCCTTCACCGGGCAAGCGCGCCGGTGCCGTGAAATACACCGATTATGCGATCGGTCGTTTCATCGACCAGGCGCGCGCCAAACCCTGGTTCAACGAAACCCTGTTTGTCATCGTCGCCGATCACTGCGCTTCGGTTGCAGGCAACACCAAGCTTCCGGTACCCGGCTATCACATCCCGCTGATTTTCTATGCACCGGCCCTGCTGAGACCGGGACGCGATGAACACCTGGCAAGCCAGATCGATATTCCGCCGACCTTGCTCGACGCGATGGGGTTGCCTGGAGATGACCACTTTTTCGGACTGTCGCTGTTCGATCGAGGCCCAGAAAACCGGCGCGCCTTCATTAGCAACTACCAGGAACTGGGCTACCTGAAAGCGGACAAGCTGGTGGTGCTCGGTCCCAAGCAGCGCATAGATACCTTCCGGATCGACGGCGACGGCAAGGCCACCCCTGCGGAACTCGATCCGCGCTTGCGCGACGAAGCCGTGGCCTACTATCAAACAGCGTTCAAGGCCTTCAAGGATGGTGAACTGAAGGCAGGCACAATCCACGAGTTCCACAGACCGTATTTGAAAGCCAGGGGAGTTTCCAGTCCCTAGCGAATTTTGTCGATATCCAGCTTCTTCTCGAATATCTGCGGAATGACGAGCGAGTAACCCTGCTGCTGCCAGTGCGCGAGTTCGGTCATGGCGTTGGGCACGACGTCGATGAATTCCTGGAAATCCTTGACTGAATAGCCGAAGTCCTCGGCGGCCTGGCCGCAGACCTTGAACTTCACGCCCAGGTCAGAGTAGTAACGCATGCGGTCGACAGCTTCCTGATATTTGGCCTCGTTTTTCTTCGCGACCGTGACGATTTCCGTGCCATGGATGACCACCACGATCTCCATGTCTTCAGGCGCATAACCGTAGGGCGCAACGGACAAGGTATTGACGAGGGCGCGTACCCAGTAAAGCGCGCTGCCGATTTTCTGCGGGTCGTCCAGATAAAACTCGAACATGACCTTGGGCTGCTTGTAGGGCGTTTGCACCAATTTGCCTTCGCCGCTTGCGGGAAGACTCATCAGCAGTGCCATCAGGGCTGTGAATGTGGCGAAGAGCTTTTTCATGTTATTCCGCCTGAATACAAAGATGATTTCTATATAGCCGATCTGGCCAGGTTTTCCGACAGCAATCGCTGAAAAAATCCCAGGCGTTTTGATGCAATGCTGCCCGAATCGACAGCCTTGCGGATGGCGCAGTCCGGCTCGTGCTGGTGCCGGCAGTCGCGAAAGCGGCACTGACCCAGATAGGGGCGGAAGTCGGGCATGGCGGCCTCAATATCATCATGAGACAGGTGGGTCAGGGCAAATTCCTGTAGTCCGGGCGAATCAATAACCGCACTGTGTTCATCAAGGGAATACAGGCGGCTATGTGTCGTTGTATGACGGCCGCCATCAAGCGCTTCCGAAAACGCATTGACCGCGGCCTTTGCATCCGGAAACAGTGAATTGATGAGCGTGGACTTGCCCATGCCGGATTGACCGACCAGCAAGGTGAGCTTGTCTTTCAGATGAGTAATCAGCGGTTGAACATCGGTCCTGGCGCACAGCGAAATGACCGGGTAGCCCAGGGCCGGGTAAATTGCCAGTTCATCCAGCATGCGCGGATGTTCCAGCAGGTCAGATTTGTTGGCGATGATCAGGATGGGCAAATGTTGATTTTCAGCCGCCAGCAAACAGCGTTGCAGCAGCTCTTCCGACCAGCTGGGGCGAGGCGCGACGACAATGGCCACCTGGGTAACATTGGCGGCAATGGCCTTGGTGCGATATGTATCGACGCGCTTGAACAGGCTGGTGCGCGGCTGGATGGTATCGATGACACCCTGGCCAAGTGAAGTTGGTGTAATCGCAACGACATCGCCGCAGACCACATCGGATTTTCTGCCGCGGGTCACGCATTCCAGATCGCCTTGCGTCGCGGTGTGAATCAGAAAGCGGCGGCCGTGGGCTGCGAATACCTGGCCGGTAATTTGGGAAACCTTATTTGCTGACTTGCTGCGAGAGTCCAAGGATGCGGCGTTTCAGACGTTCTGAGAGCTTGGCGTAATTGCCATTGAGCAGATCTTTTGCTTCGTCGGCCTTGCCGGCCCGATGCAGACTGACCACCTCGGCGGCATATTTGTGAAAGTCGGCGTGCATGAGCCGGACTTCCTCGAATGTCTCCGCTTCGCGGTAATGTTGTCCGTCTCCATATATCCATTGCCCCAGCGCGCAGCGGCTGTCCAGGCCGATGACGGCTGGGTCCAGCGTTTCCTCGCTGGTGCCGTCGAGGAGTTTTTGCAGGCGTTGTTTCCACATGACGTGGGCATTGATGATTCCCATCCAGTCCATCGTTTTCTCCGCAGATTGGAATTGTTATTCACTTTACAAGCTATCATAGCGGAGATAAACCACAATTATTTAATGGTTTCTGGGTCAGATATCGAACAGAGCATCCACCTTGGCGGCACAGATGAAGTCGTTCTCCGACAGCCCGCCGATGGCATGCGTCCAGTATTCGACGCGAACCGTGTTGTAGCCCACGACAAGGTAGGGATGGTGATCTTCCCGGTGCGACACCCACATGACGGCGTTGGCAAACGCTTGCGTCTGATAGTGATCCTTGAACTTGAATTCCTTGGCGATTTTGATGCCATCACGCGCCCAGCCTGACAGGCCTTTCAGCAGCGGCCCGATCTGGGCATCGGTCAGCGGGGCCACGCCGCCCTCGCAGGGCGCGCATTTTTTACGGGTCAGGCCTTCCGAGATTTCAGACATGGCCGGCCTTACTTGAATTTGTAAAAGGTCTGATTGAGATAGGCGCCGACATGCTGTTCCTCTTCCGGGAACCAGCCCGCGCCGGTATTGGCGTTACAACCGGAAATACGCCCGGCAAGCTGCGCGGGGGTTTTCATTTTCCTGTCCGCCCGCGAATACACCTCGGTGCCATGGCAGGCAGAGCAGTTTTTCGCATGCAGGGCCTGCCCCTTGGCGGGGTCACCCTTGTCAAACGGCGCGGCATGAAGCGGAAAGGCGAGCAGGGCGGTGATTGCAAAAGTGGTGAATCGCATGGCGTTCTCCCAAAATAATGGATAAGGCTGAGACTATCCCATTATGGCGATTGTTTCTTAATTCCTCCACCACTGCGACAATATGGGTTTTGCAGACAGGAATGAACCATGGCGCAAAACGCCCTGAATCTGTTGTGGATAGACATGGAAATGTCGGGTTTATTGCCAGAAACCGACCGGGTGCTGGAAGTGGCTATCGTGGTGACGGACGCCGAGCTGAATACGGTGGCCGAGGCCCCGGTGCTGGTGGTGCACCAGCCCGACGCTGTGCTTGACGGAATGGACAGCTGGAACAAGGGCACCCATGGCAAATCGGGGCTCATCGACCGGGTCAAGGCATCGACCCTGGACGAGGCAGCGGTGGAAGCGCAGATGCTGGCTTTCATCAAGCAACATGTTCCGGAACGCACCTCGCCCATGTGCGGCAACTCGATTTGCCAGGACCGCCGCTTTTTGGCGCGCCACATGCCCAAACTTGAGGCATTTTTTCATTACCGCAATCTGGATGTCAGCACCTTGAAGGAATTGGCGAAACGCTGGCGCCCCGGCCTGGCGGAGGGTTTCAAGAAGTCCAGCAAGCACGAGGCATTGGCGGATATTTACGAGTCCATCGAGGAAATGAAGTATTACCGGGAGCACTTCATACAGGCCCGGCAACCCGCATGAATTTTGCTTTACTTGAAAAACAAGCATGAACACAAAGGCATAAAAACCATGACCAAGGGAACTACCTACACCATCGAGGTCAACCCCAAGATTCCCCGGCGGCTGATCAGGCTCGAGGAACTTGCACACAATCTCTGGTACAGCTGGGACAAACCGACCCGCACCCTGTTTTCCCGCCTGCACCCCGGCCTGTGGGAAGCGGCGGGGCACAACCCGAAAGCCTTCCTCAAGCGCGTGGACGAGCAGCGGCTGGTCGAGGCCGCCGAGGATCACGTTTTCCTGGCCAGCTACAACCGCGTGCTGTCGGCCTACGACACCTATCACAACGAGCCGCTCAAGCGTAATCATCTGGAACAGCTCAAGCACAGCGACATGGTGGCGTATTTCTGCGCCGAGTTCGGCTTTCACGAAAGCTTCCCGATCTATTCCGGCGGCCTGGGCATTCTGGCGGGCGACCACTGCAAGGCAGCATCCGACATGCGGCTGCCTTTCGTGGGAGTAGGCCTGCTGTACCGCCAGGGTTATTTCTCCCAGACCATCGACGGCGATGGCCGTCAGGTGGCGCACTACCACGATTCCGATTTCGACGACCTGCCCGTTACGCCAGCCTATCGCGACGACGGCAGCGAACTGAAAGTGCAGGTCGATTTTCCCGGCCGCGTGGTGACGGTAAAGGTCTGGATCGTGCGCGTGGGTCATGTCTGGCTCAACCTGCTGGACACGGACATCGAGGAAAACTCTCCCGAAGACCGCTACATCACTCACCAGCTTTATGGCGGCGACCGCGAGATGCGCATCAAGCAGGAAATCATCCTCGGCGTGGGCGGATTCCGCGCGCTGGAAGCCATGGGCGTCAAGCCCACGGTCTGGCACATGAACGAAGGCCACGCGGCCTTCCTGGTGCTGGAGCGCACCCGTTCGCTGATGAAGACGCAGAAAATGGATTTCCAGAGCGCGCTGGAAGCGGTCGCGGCCGACACGGTTTTCACCACCCACACGCCGGTGCCGGCGGGCCACGATCATTTTGCCGGCGAGATGATCGAGCGCTACTTCCGCGAATGTTGCCAGCAGCTCGAAATACCCATGGCCCAGTTGCATGCGCTGGGCCACAGCAATCTCGGGCCGGATTTCAACATGACGGCGCTCGCGCTTCACGGCTCCAGGCATCACAACGGCGTCTCGCGCATTCATGGCGGCGTGTCGGCCGATATTTGCGGCGAGCACTGGCCAGAAATCGAACCGTCAGAAAACCCGATGAGTTACGTCACCAACGGCGTGCATGTCAGCACCTTTCTGGCCGACGAATGGATAGAGCTGTTCGACAACCGCCTGGGCTACGACTGGCGCCACCGGCTGAGCGATACGGCCTTCTGGGAAGAACGCATCGACAGCATTCCGGACCATCTGTTCTGGGGCGTGCGGCAGACGCTCAAGTCACAACTGCTCCACATGCTGAACAAGCGCTATTCACAGCAGCACAAGCGCAATCATGGCTCGCAGGCCCACCTCGACCGCCTGCTGAAGCTGGCTAATCCGCTGGATCCAAAAGTCCTGACCATCGGTTTTGCCCGCCGCTTTGCCACCTACAAGCGCGCCACGCTGATGTTCGAAAACATCGACTGGCTCAGGCGCATCATCTCCGACGAAAACCGCCCGGTGCTGTTCATCTTTGCCGGCAAAGCCCACCCGGCCGACCAGCCCGGCCAGGCGCTGATCCAGCGCATCCATCAGTTGTCTAACATGCCCGAGTTCGAAGGCAAGCTGCTGCTCGTCGAAGGTTATGACCTCGGCCTCGCGCGGCGGCTGGTGGCCGGCGTGGACGTGTGGCTCAACAACCCCATCTATCCGCTGGAAGCTTCCGGCACCTCCGGCATGAAGGCCGCCATGAACGGCACACTCAATCTTTCCGTGCTGGACGGCTGGTGGGACGAAGGCTGGGATGGCACCAACGGCTGGGCCATCAAACCCGCGCCCACGCACTACGACGATGCCCGCCGCAACGCCGAGGACAGCCTCACCCTGTACGAACTGCTGCAGGACCAGATCATTCCGCTTTATTACCAGCGCAACGAAATGGGCTTCTCCGACGGCTGGGTGAAAATGGCCAAGCGCTCCATCGCCACCCTGCTGCCGCGCTTCAACTCCGCGCGCATGGTGTCGGAATACGTGCACCAGTTCTATCTACCTGCCAGCGAGCAGGGCCGCAAGTTGCGAGAGAACGGCTTCGCCGGCGCCAAAACCTTGTCAGCCTGGAAAACCCGTGTTCGCAGCCACTGGTCCGGCATCAAACTGAGCCGTCTGGACGACGCGAAAAAGCGCCTCGTCTATGGCGACAGCTTCAAGCTGCGTGTCTCCGCCTGGCTGGACGGGCTGGACCCCGCCGACGTGCGGGTCGAAGTGCTGATCGAACGGCCCGGCAAACCCAACAAAATGCTCAACTGCCTTTGCATGAACAGCGCCGGCAAGCTGGACGACGGCAGCACCCTATACGAACTGGAAATCGCCCCCGAACTGTGCGGCAAGCTCGACTACCGCGTGCGCATCTATCCCTGGCACGAACTGCTCACGCATCCATTTGAGACGGGGCTGATGGTCTGGCTTTGATGGGGTGGGCAAAATGAGAAAAAGAAATTCTCAGGGCAATGGATTGGACTTGGTAACCAAAAACATATCGAGTTCGGCCTGTTTAATCTTTCATATACGTCTAACGTTTGAATTCACCCGAAGGCGGAAGCGGGCAAAGCCCGCTGTAGCCGGTCGGTTGGAATGAGGGGTTAGGCGTCATTTTTCGCAGTAGGAGGTCGTTCAAAGTACTGCTTGTCAATGTCAGTGACAAGCACCACGACGTCACCCTGGGTAAGTAGTCCTCCAAAGACAACCTGTCCTGCGTGGGCTTCAGTCAGTTCCTTGTCCCGCCATTGCGCGACGTGGCTGAGCTTGGAAAAGTTCCATCTTCCATCGTGGCCACACGCGTTTCGCAGATGGCGGAAAAACTGGACTTCGGGTTCGGTCGATATTTTGTCGTAGTTGGCGTGCGATACCAGTGTGTCCCACATCGCTGCCACGAACATTCCAGATATCTGATTTAGCGTAGCCTCGATCTCGTGTCCGGCGAGTTTGCACTCATCGACGATTCTTTTGGCGTCAATGATCACGGCTTCGTTGGGATAAGAGGATGCGACGGCCATCGTTGGGGTCTTCTCACGTACTATTACTTGAACTTCTGGCAGGCGAAGTGCGAAGACGCCTGCCACCGCCTCAAGGTAGGCATTGACAAGAAGATTCGCTCGGTAGCGAGTGTCTTTGGGCTTTCTTGGCACAGTGGGGGCCGAAGGTTCGGACATGACGCCTAACGTAAAGTAGACGGCAAAAACGCCGGATAATCTGGAGAGGCCTGCCGCATAATCTGGAACGACATTTTATCCTGTTGATTTCGCTGACTTCATCTCATCCTAACATGGCGTAGACCCATGTTAAATGAGGCGCGGAGTCTCATCCCTTGACAGCGGCCTGATAGACATCGAGATATTCTCGCGCGCTGTTCTCCCAGCTGAAGTCCTGCGTCATGCCGGTACGGATAAGTTGGCGCCAGGCCAGCTTGTGCTTGTACAGAACAAATGCCCTGCGTATGGTTTCGAACAGGGTGGCGGCATCCAGCACGTCGACGACAAATCCGGTGGCAATGCCTTGTGACAGGTTATTAAGGCTGGCGTGAACGACGGTATCGGCCAGGCCGCCCACCTTGTGCACCACGGGCGGGGTGCCATAGCGCAGGCTGTACATTTGATTGAGGCCGCAGGGTTCAAATCGCGAGGGCATCAGGAACAGGTCGGAGCCGGCTTCGATGCGGTGGCTGAGGCCTTCGTTGTAGCCGATATGGACGGCGATTTTGCCTGGATGGGCCGCCGCCAGTTTTCGCCAGGCCGTTTCCAGCGCCGCGTCGCCATTTCCCAGCACCACGATCTGCGCGCCCAGTTCCACCAGCCGGGGCGCGGTTTCGATTACCACGTCGGAACCCTTTTGCAGGGTCAAACGCGACACCATGCCCAGCAGCGGCACGCCTGGATTGCGTTCCAGTCCCAGTTCGTCCTGAATCGCCAGCTTGTCGAGGCCTTTCCCGGCCAGGTTGTCCGGCGAGTAGGTCGCGTCAAGGTGCTTGTCCGTTGCCGGATTCCACTCCTCGGTATCGATGCCGTTGAGTATGCCGCGCAAGACTTCTTTTCTTGCGGACAGCAGACCCTGCATGCCCATGCCAAAGGTTTCGGTCTGGATTTCGCTGGCGTAAGTCGGGCTGACCGTGGTGAGGCGGCTGGCATAAAACAGGCCCGCCTTCAGAAAAGACAGTTGACCGAAATACTCCACGCCATGCATGGAAAAGCTCTCGGGCGGAAGACCCAGATCATCGAGGAGGGCAGCGGGGAAAATGCCCTGATAAGCCAGGTTGTGCACGGTGAACACGGACGGCGTTCGCGGTGCCTTGCCAAAGTGCAGATAGGCCGGCGCCAGGCCGGTTTGCCAGTCGTTGCAGTGCAGTACATCCGGATGAAAATCCAGCGGCGTCTGCGGGCCGGCCAGCCAGGCGGCGAACTGCGACAGCAGGCCGAAGCGCAGGGCGTTGTCGGGCCAGTCCTTGCCGG
>CAYOJA010000029.1:0-3124 GCA_964404175.1 uncultured Thiobacillus sp.
AGACATATTCCTCGCCTCCCTTGCCGGCAATCACAATCTGGCCTTCGTCCGACAGGCGCTTGACGGTCTGCAAAATCTGTTTCTGTTCGTTTTCGACCTCGGACAGCTTGACCGGGCCCTTGGAGTCGAGGTCTTCCTTGAGCATCTCGGCCGCCCGCGAGGACATGTTCTTGAATATCTTGTCGCGCAGTTCCTGTGTAGCGCCCTTGAGCGCGATGATGAGCGACTCGGACTGGACTTCGCGCAGCATGAGCTGGATGCCCTTGTCGTCGATGTCCATGAGGTTGTCGAAGATGAACATTTCGTCCTCGATCTTTTGGGCGAGCTCTTCATCCTGGCCGCGAAGATTTTCCATGATGGTTTCTTCATGCGAACCGACGAAATTGAGAATTTCCGCCGCCGCCTTGATGCCGCCCATGGGCCGGTTTGGCTTGAAGCTCTTGCCCGTCAGCAGGCGGCCCAGCACGTCATTTAGCTCCTGCAGCGCGGCGGGTTGCACGCTGTCCAGAGTGGCGATGCGGTGGATGGCATCGTTTCTCAGTTCCTCGTCAAACATGGAGAGCGCCTCGCCGGCCTGGTTTGGTTCCAGATGAACCAGGATGGTGGCGATGATCTGCGGATGCTCGAACTTGATCAGGTTGGCGACCTGCTCGGCCGACATCCACTTGAGATGATCGATGCCGGGCGAATCGTTGTCCTTGAGGATGCGGTTGATGACATGCACGGCCTTGTCGTCGCCCAGCGCCTTGACCAGCACGCTGCGCACGTATTCCGATGAATCCACGTGCAGGCCGTCACGGCCGCCGGTGGTTTCATGGAATGAATCGATGGTCTCGTCGATCTGCTCACGCGACACATTGGAGAGATTGGCCATGGCCGCGCCGATCTTTTCCACTTCGCGCGGGCCCAGGTATCGCAGTACTTGCGCCGCCTCGTCCTCGCCCAGCGAGAGCAGGAAGATGGCGCTTTTCAGCACGCCGTCGCTCATTGTCCGTCCACCCAGTTCTTGACCACATTCGCGACGGCGCGCGGATCCTGGCGAGCTGTCAGGCGCGCGGCCTGCAATTTCTCATCCGCTGACAGCGGCGATGGCTGATGCGGAAGCGCCAGCATGCCGGTTTCCGGGTTGACGCTACCTCCGCCAGCTTCTGAATTCTTGTCTTCGGCCAGTGTCTTGACGGTGCTGCTGGCCTTTTTCAGCAAGGGCCGGAGGAAGGCAAAGAAGGCATACAGAGTGATGGCCGCCATCAACAAATACCTGCCCGCATCGCTGGCAAGGTTGATGTTTTCAGGCTGGCGCCAGACCGGGACTTCAGGAAGTTTTTCAACTTCCGGTGTGGTGAAGCGTGTGTTGGTCACATTCAGGGTGTCGCCGCGCGCTTGTGTAAACCCCATCGCTTCCTTGACCAGCGACTCGATCTGGGTTTTTTCGGCTGCGCTCAGCGGAACAAAACTTGCCACGCCTTTCTTGTCGACGACCTTCTTGTAGTTGACAACCACGGCGGCAGAGAGGCGCTTGACGCCACCCATGGGCTTTTGCGTGTACTGGATGGTTTTGTCCACTTCGTAATTGGTGGTGGCGTCCTTGCGTGAGTTCGAGGCCGCATTGCCGCCTGCCGCCGCCGCGCCGCCTTGCTGGTTAAGCGGGGCAGTCGCCGGTGCGGGCGGCTGATTGGTCAGGGCGCCCGGCACGCCGCCGGCAGCATTGCTGGCATTGCTGGCTTCGCTGATCTGCTGGCTGCGGATGGCCGCATCTGCCGGATTCTGGTTGGGCTTGTAGGTTTCAGCTGCCTGCTCCATGCTGGAAAAATCAATTTCGGCCGTGACTTCTGCGTGCACGTTTTCCTTGCCAACGATCGGATACAGGATGGCTTCGACCCGGCGCGCGACACCGCTTTCATATCCCTGTATGTACTGAAGCTGGGCGGGATCCAGATTCAGGCCGTTGGGCTTGTCCTGTTTTTCGGAGAGCAGGTTGCCGTCCTGATCCAGAATGGTCACGTTTTTTGCGGACATTTCGGGCACGCTGCTGGAAACCAGATGGGTGATGGCACTGACCTGGGCGGCATCGAGGCTGCGGCCGGGGTAAAGATTGAGCATGACTGAAGCCGTCGGTTTCTGCTCCTCGCGCACGAACACCGATTGCTTGACGAAGGCGATGTGCACGCGTGCGCTCTGCACGGCGGAAATGGCCTGCATCGAGCGGGCGAGTTCGCCTTCCAGTGCACGCTGGTAGTTCACCTGTTCCAGGAACTGGCTGACGCCGAGCTTCTGGTTTTCCATGAGCTCGAAGCCGACGCCGCCGCCCTTGGGCAGACCTTGCGAGGCCAGTTTCAGGCGGGCTTCGTGTACCTTGTCGGCCGGCACCAGAATGGCGCCGCCGCCTTCGGTGAACTGGTAGGGCACGTTCATTTGCGTCAGCACGCCGATGATGTCGCCGCCATCGCGGTCGTTGACGTTGCTGAACAGCACGCGGTATTCAGGCTGCTTGCCCCACAGCCACATGCCGGCAACCAGCGCGACAACGGCTGCCAGGCCGATCAGGGCCATGATTTTCCCTCCCGGACCTGGGAGCGGGAACATCTGCAGACGCGGTGCGAGGGCAGTCTGGGCAGATTCACTCATTGCTAGCTTCTCCTGGGGATTTGTATCTGTGGTGATTATGGGCAGGCCACGTCAAATCAGTCGCTGGAAAAGGGGCGGTTTTTTCCTTCATTTCCCGGGAGCCGGGCGTCCGCTGGGCTGCTATTGTTCATTCAGGCTTGAACAGGCTTCAAATTCAGGAAAGGCGGGTGGAAACCCATGGATACAGGAAAAATCGACCGCATGGTCGCGATGCTGAGGGCGCATGCGGACTATGCATCGGGCGCCAGAGCGGTCAAAAAACCGGATGAATCCCAGACATCCGGCTTTGGCACGGTGCTTAAAACCTCGCTCGACCAGGTCAACAAGGTTCAGAACGAGGCCTCCCAGCTTGGCCAGGCCTTTGAACTGGGAGATCGCAACGTCAGCCTTAACGACGTGATGGTGTCCCTGCAAAAGGCCAGCATTTCCTTCCAGAGCACGGTGCAGGTGAGGAACAAGCTGGTGCAGGCGTATCACGAGATCATGAACATGCAGATTT
>CAYOJA010000029.1:3224-24354 GCA_964404175.1 uncultured Thiobacillus sp.
CAGGTGAGGAACAAGCTGGTGCAGGCGTATCACGAGATCATGAACATGCAGATTTGATTCCGTCCAAAACGGGAAATCTCTTTGTCGGCTTCGCCTTGCCGTATCGGTAATACTGTCTTCGGCTCGCCTTCGCGATCTTTCCCGTTTTGGACGGAATCTGAGTAAGGAAAAAGCGATGCTGCTGCGTTGCGTGTTGCCCGGAAATGCTCATGTATGGTCATATACACTCCGCTTTCCGTGCGACACGCGCCTTGTAACTGACCATCCTCGCTACGTTTCCTGATCTGTCAAAATTTGGTTCCAAAGATGTCGCCTTCACGATCTTTCCCGTTTTGGACGGAATCTTCCGCGTCCAAGTGGCATTGGATAAAATCCCCCGGCTCGCGTCACTCGCCACCCCCTTTGACAAGGGGGTAATCACCAGCCCCCCTTGATAAAGGGGGGCGCCCGAAGGGCGGGGGATTTGCTGTTACCCCATCTTCGCGCGCCGCTCGCACTCCAGCTTGATGATGTAGCGCTGCAATTTGGTTTGTACCGAACTGTTAAGTGAGACAAACTGGCAGCCCAGGCGGATTTTCTTGCCGCCTTTTTTAAGCGGAATCTGCGTGATGTTGCGGATTTCCAGGTCGGCCTCTATTTCTCCGATATCCGGCAGCGAGAATCGGCAGCCTTTGAAAATCATGCCGTATTCAGCCTGCATTTCGCCTTCGTTGAACAGGATGGCGATGCCGCCCAGGCTTAGATCATCAACTATCGCGGCTACCCAGTCACTTTCACTGGGGTTTTCCTGTGATGGAATGGCGCAAAGTATCGGACGGGATGAGGGCAGATGCACGCGAAAATAATCCCGGCGTTGCAGGCGCACAATTGATTCAGGTATGTGCATGCACAAGCCCGCCTCGCCTTTGTGTATGCAATGCCAGACACGTGACGCCGTGAAATAAACCCGAACCTGATCCAGCATGGCTTCGAACACGACTTTCTGGCCACTTACGAAACGTTCATTGACCGCCCGGTTCTGCGCCGGATCCATCACCAGCATGTTGTTGTGATGGTCGATATCAATGATGGAACTCAGGAATACGTCACCCGTTTTCTCGGTGGAGAGGCTGACGAGGACATTCTGGTTCTGGATGGAATGCAGGATATGCACGATTTCAGACTTTGACCAGACCGCGTAGCGGCTGTTTGCCTGACCGTCACGCTCACTGAAGACGTCGGCCGATTCCTGTTCGTCTGATTCTGGTGGGAATTCTTTATCCATGATTTGAAACAATTCAGGGTGCGATGGGTGAATGGGACTGACTTATGCTCGAGTACGTGCCGCTTTGCGTTTCTTCCTGTTCAAGCCGGTAAAGCCAGACCAGCAATTCGGCAATGACCATGTAAAGCTGGGGCGGAATGTGGCTGTCCAGATCGACACGCATGAGCAACGCAACCAGTTCGGGCGACTCATGGACATAGACGCCGCTGGCGCGGGCGCGTTCAATAATGGCTTCCGCCACGGCGCCACGGCCTTTGGCGACTATCCTTGGCGCATAGTCATCCGGCATGTAGCGGATGGCCGCGGCAGTCAGCTGCTGATCAGGCGCCGGCATGATTGCTTCCAATCGAAAACTCGCGCAGCTTGCATCCTGTCGAGGCTAGCTTTTCGGCGCATTGCGGTCGTTTCTGAATCAAGGACGAGAAGGCCTTTTCATTTTCCGCGTCCAGATGCACGCGAAGCCCGTTTGCGTCCATCTTCAGGGAAATTTCCATGTGGCCCAGTTTCGGAAAATCCAGTTGTATCGTGGAACTCCAGACTGCCTGGGTTTCCGTGGTGCGCGCGGATTCCTCTTCGATCAAAAGGGTGGCCGTTTGCCCCGGCCAGACATTGACTGACCACTCGAGGCTGGGTTTGTCCATCAGTAGCAGTTGCTGGGTAATCAGCCTGGCTGCATCGTTGGCAAGTGTGGTCTGTGCCGCAAGATCCCTTCCAGGAGCAGCCATGGAAGCCGTATCCTTCAAGACGCTGCCCGCACTGCTGGTGGACTCCATCCGGCCGCCAGGCTGATCATTGTCGAGGCTGGCGATGGTTTCCATCCGGCCGGGCTGAAGAGCATCCTGTTCGCTTGCAGGCTGCCCGGACGAGGAGCTTGCACCTGCGGGATTCGCGGAAGTTTTATCAGGCGCATGATCAACTCTGGGTTGATTGACGAACCGCGATTGCGGCTCCTTCATGAGCTGCTCTCTTGGGTACTGGCCCTGATACCAGCTTAACAAGTGGGATTCATAAAACAGTCCACTTTCCTGAAGATTGGATTGCAGGGCAATTGCCAAAGGCGCCGGGTAAGTCGGTGGCTCGTCGAGAACGGGCTGGCTGGCGGAAGCAATGGTGGCGCGCGGATGGCTGCCTTCTTCGCGAGGAGGAAGCAGGGAGGTCAGGAATCCGGCTGTCTTGCTCAGATGCGTCAGGACCGGCTCCGGGGTCCGCAAATTCAGTCCGGGCGTATCGTGAGGAGCTTTGAGTACCGGCTGATTCGGTGAGTCAATGGCTTGCCGCGAAACGGACGACTCGCCCAGCTTTTCCACCTTGGGCGCGCGGGAAGAAACGGGGGCATGCGTCAGGGAAAGCGAAGCCTGAAGCACCGATTCCAGTGTGGCCAGCCTGGGCGTCGTGGTGATAATCGACGCCAGTCTTCCCGTTATGTCTGAAATGCCCATGTACGTTGCCTGATCTCATCCGCGCTTATCGGTTGTCGTAAGCCTTGATGGCATCACGGCCGTTACGCGTCTGCTGCATCACATCCTGCAGCCGGGCCATCCATGGATTGGCCAGTTCGCGCAGACGGGCATCGTCGCGAAGAATCTGCTTGATGACCTGGATTTTCTGGCGTCTTTCATCATCCGACAGGCGCTCCTCGGGCGAGGCGTTGCGAATCTGTTCGATGATGGGCTTGAAGTTTGACTCCATGCCGGCCACCTGGTCCCAGTCACCCTTCTCCGCCGCGCCGATCATGGTGGTCAGCAAACCGGAGAGGGATTCGTATTGAGCGATCGTGTTCATGTGAGTTCTGGCTGTATTGATTGGTTACGCGGCCATGCGGCTGGGAGATCCGGCCGGATTCCTGATTCCCTTCCAGGCATCCTGAATCATGGCCAGCAACTCCAGTGCCTCATTCAGCGGTTCGATGCGGTTGGAGAGGTTCGCTTCCAGCAATTGGCTTGTGATGTAGAGATACAGCGAATCCAGCCGTCCGGCGATCTGACCCCCCTGTTTGTGATCAAGCGACGCGCGCAGACCTTCATTGATGATGGATATGGCCTTGGATAACTGCATGGATTTGGCTGGAATATCCCGCTTTTGCATGCCTATCGAAGCCAGCTTGATGGCGGAGATTGCGCCATCAAGCAGCATCAGCACCAGCCGGTGCGGATCGGCGCCGGCAATTTCGGTTTCAAGTCCGACCTGCCGATAGGTGCTTGCATGGTTGTTTGGGGGTGTGAACATGATTTCCTCCGGTTACGATTCGTTGTTTGCATTCAGGGATGCAAGTTGCTGGGTAAGGTAGGCGCTTGTTGTATTGAGTGAACTCATCAATCTATCCAGCGCCGAAAACTGTGCCCGGTACCGTGCTTCAACCTTGTCCAGCCGTGCAAGCATTCTCTCTTCCGACTGTTCAAGTGCGCGAATACTTTTGTTGATGCCATCTGTGCGTGTGGTCAGGCTGCCTTCATCGCTCAGCAAACCATCCAGATAAGTATCCAGTCTGAACCCGAATCCGGTTTCGGAAGCTACAGTACTCTCCCGGGCAAACAGGTTGCCAACCGCTTCAAAATTATTGTTCAGTGCGTCTTCAAGTTTGCTGGTGTCTACGGCCAGACTGCCGTCACGCTGGAATGAAACGCCTGCCTGCGAAAGTGTGCTGTAGGTATTGCTGTCCAGCATTCCTGTCATGATCGCCCGCAAATGAGTACGGATATTTCGCGTGGCGGAGTCACCCTGAAGCGCCGCACCTGTCTTGGTCTGTTCGTTGTAGGCGGTCAGGTCTTTAAGAACTTTATCGATATCGTTGTAAGCCTTGACGAAATCCTTTACCGCGGTGCTGACAGCTTCAATATCTCGTGCAACGGTCAGAGTCGCGGGGGTTCCGGCATTCAGTGCGTTCAGGTTGAGCGTGATGCCATCGACGACATTGTCTATCGAGTTTGAAGCATGGGTAATGGCGATGCCATCGACCATCAGCAGGGCGTTGCGCGCCTCCGAGAGCTGCGACAGATTCTTGCCGGTGCCACTTGCGGCAAGCGGGTCGTAAGCCAGGAAGGACAGGCCGCTGGTGTCGGTATTGTTGCCGTCGTTGTCTGCGGCGCTGATTTTCAGGCTGTTGGCCACACCGCTGTCATTGGAAGACACCACAAGACGATGGCCGCTACCGTCATAAATGATGCTGGCGCTTACACCGGCATTGGCCTTGTTGATGGCGTCTCGAATGCCGCTCAGCGTGTTGTTGCTGGCATCGATGGTCAGGGTCAGCGGGGTTTTGTCAGCGTTTGGGGTGAACGTGCCGCCGGTGGCGTCGTGAGTGCCGAATTCAATGGTCAGTGTGCCCGTGCCTATGACGTTTGTGGTGGCGCTGATAGCACTGGCGCTGATCTTGTGTTGCTGAGCAAGCTGGCTCACTTCTATCTGGTAATTGGCAGGTACGGCGCTGGCGGATGCGGTGGCGGTGAATACGCTGTCGTCTGTCGATTTTGTTGAATAGACCCGGAATTTATCCAGGCTGGACAGCGCATTGACGGAAGACTGGAAAGTCGACAGCGCACTTTTCACCTGGCCATAGGCCGAAAGCTGGCTCTCGAATTTCTTCTGTCTGGTGTCCAGCAGGTTTAGTGGCTGGCGTTCAACGGCCATCAACTGGGAAAGAATGCTGTTGATGTCGAGTCCGGAGCCTACGCCTGGTGCGCTGATCATTTTCGGTTATCTCTTTGGCTCAAGCTTTCGTATGCACGGTCAAACCTTGCAGGCGATCCAACGACTTGCTGATTGCCAGTGCTTCTTCGCTGGGCATTTGACGTACAACCTTGTTTGTTTCAGTGTCGACCATTTTTACGATGGTTCGTCCAGAGTCTTCATCCAGGGCAAACTGAATGGAGGCGCTGGCGGGTTTGATGAATGCGTTCATTTCTCTCACGGCTGCTTCAACAGCTTCCATGGAAACCTTTTTGCGATCCGTGGTGTTTGAATCTGCGACGGGAGGGCGAACACTGTCATCCTCTGCCTTGCGGGGTGTATGAACGGCTGCGGGGGTATTAACCCCTGATGAAGAACTGCTGATATTTTCAATCATCATGTACTGCTCCCGTAATCATCACCTGGCGGGCGGACGGGACGCCGCCGCCAGGTGGTTTCTTGCCTGCCTACCTATTAACCACGCAGCAACTGCAGCACGGTGTTGGGCAGCGAGTTGGCCTGGGCGATCATGGCCGTACCCGCTTGTTGCAGGATCTGGCCACGGGTCATGTTGGCCGTTTCAACCGCAAAGTCGGCATCCATGATGCGGGATTTGGCGGCAGTCTGATTCTCTGCGGCAATTTGAAGGTTGGCGATGACTGATTCAAAACGGTTTTGAACTGCACCCAGGGTTGCACGGTTGGAGTTGACGGTATCCAAAGCCGTATCAATGGCAGTCATGGCTGCGGTGGCATTCGCGGCAGTGCTGATGTCAGCGGTACCGATCGCGGCAGGAGCCGTAACGGCCGCAATTGCAATGGTTTCCGTTGTGCCAGCGCCGACCTGAATGGTCTTGGCCGCGCCGAATACGGCTGTGCCGTTAAACTGGGTGCCGGCCAAACGTGTAATTTCCGCATTCAGTTGCGAATATTCGGCGGTCAGAAGCACTCTGTCTGCGTCCGCCAGGGTTCCGTTGGCTGACTGAACCGCCAGTTCACGCATGCGCAGCATCGCATCGGTGACTTTTCCAAGTGCGCCTTCAGCGACCTGAGAGAAGGATATCGCGTCATTGGAATTGCGCATGGCCACGTTCATGCCGCGAATCTGGGCGTCCATGCGGGTGGCAACGGCCAGGCCGGCGGCATCGTCCTTGGCGCTGTTCACGCGCAGGCCGGAAGACAGACGCTGGATGGAGTTGTTGAGGGAATTCTGGGAAGTGCTCAGGTTGCGCTGCGCATTCAAAGAAGCGATGTTGGTGTTGATTACAGCTGCCATTTTGTTTCTCCTTAAGTTTAATCCGACTGACTCGGGTGGGTATCCTTAACATTGGTTAGCCTGGTGTGGGGCATTTCAACCGCTGTTGTTTGAGTAATCGGTGGGGGTCGGAGATTGTTTAGTTCAGGTAATCGGGCAAATGCAGTCTTTGGCTGTAGGGCATTTCCCGATGCGCATCAAATACCGGCGCCAGCCGCCTTGGGCTGGCTGCTGTCGGCGCCCGGGGCGGCGATGCAGACGCGGTTTTTGCCTGTGTGTTTGGCTTCATAAAGTGCTTTGTCAGCCCTGTCCATGATGGATTCCTGGGACTCACCGGGCTCATACAGGGCAACACCGGCACTGAAAGTGATGAGAATTTTTTCGTTGGCGTTGAGGAAGAATTTCTTGGTCAGCGCGCGCTGCAGGCGCGTAACCACCATGACGGCGTCTTCCATGCCGGTATTGGGCAGCATGATCATGAACTCCTCGCCGCCCATGCGGCCAATAATATCCGTTGCACGGGATTCTTCCTTGGCGACTTGAACCAGATGAATGAGTGCTTCGTCGCCGGCCAGATGTCCATGTGTGTCGTTAAGCTTCTTGAAGTTGTCGATATCCAGCATGGCCACGCAGAGCGGGCTGCCGGTGCGCATGGCGCGTGAAGTTTCGCGGGCGTATTCCTGTTCCATGCCGCGGCGGTTCAGACTGTGCGTCATCGGGTCTTCGCTGACCAGTGCGCTCATCTCGACCAGTTCTGCTTCCAGTTCCTGGATGCGTTTTTCCGCCTGTTCGACAGCCTTGCGGTCTGTCACCATGGCTTCGTGCGTGCGGCGGGTAGTGGCCTGCATCGAGCGGGTGTCTTTCAACACGCTCTCCAGGATTTTGTTCAGCTCATGAACGTCTTCGGTGTGACCGATCCGGTCCGCGTAGACAGTGATCTTGTCCTGATAGTCACCTGTCGATTCAACCGCTTCACCCATGCGGTTAATAAAGGTCTTCATGGTGTCCTTCAGGGTGCTGGTGGCCTCCCGCAGGCTGTGCTTGATCAGGCCTTGCTTGAAGATGACTTCCTTGAGCCGTTTTTCAGCTTCCTGGAGTGCATCGACATTGATAGGGCCATCTACCACCTTGCTGACGATTTCAAGCTGGCCGCGCAGCCAGCTATCCTCGTCGACCAGCTCTCCTATATTCTGTAACAGCAGTTGCAGCAGGCTTTTCAGGGCTTCCTGCTGGTTGATGCTGCCGGAATGACTCAATTCCAGACTAAGCCAGATTTTCTTGAGCGCAGCGCCCGCCTTTTCCAGCGAAGCCGTGTTGTCCGAGCGGCGTATGCTGTCAATGACCTTGTCCAGATCGGCAGAAAGCTGGGGGATATTCTCCAGGCGTGGTTCCACACCCAGTTTCAGGGTCTGTATCAATAGATCAATCGCCGCGGTCAATGTCGCTGAATTGGTGCCGCTGCCACCTTTACTGCCCTGGTTTGCCTGACTGCTTGCTCGCGTGATGATGTCGTGCAGAATCTGCGAGCTCTGAACCCAGTTGGCCTGTTTGACTGACTTTTCCAGATCGGCCAGCGCTTCACCGGATTCCGGAAAATACTTGCGCAGATCAATGATCAGGTCTTCCAGGACGGAGCCCGGATTGGGGCCTACCTTGGAACCGGAAATTTCATGATAGAGCTTGCGGTAGTTGTCAGGTGTGGGCGCGATCCGGCTGAGTGCCAGGCGGCGCAGCGCCTCGCGAGCGATTTCTGATGGACTGGCGTATACCTGTTTGTCATTTGGACCGGCCATGCGTGCCTCCCGATAAGGCTGTGGTTACATACATGCCTGAATGTTAAATATCAGGCCGGGAGGACAAACGGGGGATAAAACGGGCTAAAGGGCGCTATTTATGATGTTTGCGGCAATCATGGCGGAAATTACTCGACCAAGCCGTGCCGGATGGCGTAATGCGTGAGTTCCGCATTGTTTTTCAGGTGCATTTTCTCAAGCAGCCGGGTGCGGTACATGCTGACGGTTTTAACGGACAGGGAAAGCTTGTCGGCAATGGCGGAAACGGGTTTGCCGGAGGCCAGCAGGCACAGTGTCTGGAATTCGCGGTTGGAAAGCGATTCATGCGGCAGCGTATCCTTGCCGACGCTGATTTCCAGCGCCAGGGCTTCGGCTACCGAGGGGGTGATGTATTTGCGGCCTGTTACCACCTGCTTGATCGCTGACACGAGCTGATCGGGGGCGCTTTGCTTGTTGAGGTAACCACTCGCGCCGCTTTTTATCGCGCGGACGGCATATTGTGTTTCCCGGTACATCGACAGCATCAATACGCTGAGTTTCGGGTGTGACTTTTTCAGGGATTCAAGCAATTCCAGCCCGTTACGGTCAGGCAGGGAAATGTCCAGCAGCACCAGATCGAATTCCTTCTCGCGGGTGAGGCGTATCGCTTCAGCGGCGGTTTCGGCCTCGCCCTGAACGACCAGGTTTTCATCATCGGACAGAATCTGTTTCAAGCCTTCGCGAACAATTGCGTGGTCATCAACAATCAATATGCGAATGATTTCTTTTGCCTGCATGCCACCACTCCGTTGAAAAATTCCAAACGCCTAAGCCTTCACCTGCTTTAAAAGCTTTCGGCGGGGACTTGCTTTTTCCTGCGCTTCTTCTTTCATCCTGGTTCCGGATTTTCCTTCCAGTACAGGGATTTCAAGGCTGACGCGGGTGCCTCCTTCCGGCCGGGGCTCGATGGAAAAAATGCCGCCCAGTGCCGAGGCTCTTTCGGTCATGCCAATCACGCCGAAAGAGCGCTTCCGTTTCTTGGAAGTTACAAGTTTCGGGCCAATTCCGTTGTCGGAAATGACAAGCTGGATTTTGTTGTGCTTCATGCCAAGATTGACCTCCACCACAGAGGCTTTGGCATGTTTTGCTATGTTGGTCATGGCTTCCTGTGCAATACGGAAAATTGCAATTGAAGCTTCATCGTCCAGGGGAACCTGCTTGAGTTTGGTGAAAAATCGACAGTCGATGCCGGTTGTTCGGCAAAGTTGCCCGGTCAGCCATTGAATGGCCGAGACAATGCCGAAATCCAGAATGGAGGGCCTGAGGTCGCTGGAAATGCGGTGAATGGCATCCAGTGTACTGTCCACGACTTCATCGATGTACTTCAGGCGCTCGTCTGCCCTTGCCTTATCCTTGCCGGCATTGCGCGCAATCCAGGAAACGCCGATCTTGATCGCTGTCAGGTTGCCGCCCAGTTCGTCGTGAACTTCCCGCGCGATGCGTTTGCGCTCTTCTTCCTTGGCCCGTTCGATGTGCAGGGCGAGCCTGCGCAATTCTTCCTTGGAACGTTCCAGTTCCTCCTTGGCGAGCTTGCTCTGGGTAATGTTCAGCATGATGCCGTCCCATACCGTTCCGGACGCGGTTTCGCGCCGGCTGGTGCGGATGTTGACCCATTTGATGTCTTTCCAGGCCTCGACCCAGATGCGCCCTTCCCAGTTAAACGACAGATGGCAGCCATTGGCTTCCGCCAGGGCTTTCTTGTAAGAGGGCAAGTCTTCAGGAACGATCAAATCCAGCAGCAAGTCCGGATTTGCTTGCAAGACATGCGGCTTGACCCCCAGCAGCATGCGTGAATTGGCGCTGACAAACGGCAGGGTAACCGCGCCGTCCGGCGCGCAGTGCACCTGATAAGCCATGCCGGGAATGTTTGAAACCAGCGCCTGATAGTCCGACTCCCGCTGGTTTAGTGCAAGCCGTGAAGATTCGCGGTTGCCGGGATTATTGATTATGGCGATGTAAAGCGGCCGGTCCTTTTCCCGCGTGGCAAACAGCCGGATCTCAGCCTGATAGGTCGCGCCGTTTTTCCGGCGCAGATGGCAATCAAAAGACTTGATGCTGGCGGAAGCTGGTTTGATGGAAGGCAAGGCAAGGCCTTCAGTACGGCCGCTTGTTTCAACAAAAATATCTCCGAAACTCAGTTGCTTGAGTTCCTGAATGGTGTACTGAAGATGTGCTTTGGCTGCGCGATTGGCCTCGACAACCTTTTGTGTCAAGGCATCGAAAACCAGAATGTCATTGAATGACCCCTGAAGCAACAACCGGCTCAGGTGGTAACTATTTTTTGAATCTGTTTGTGATGAAATCACATCGCCGCCGTATTTTTTCTCAAAATAATCGGCCGCAACTCCCGGCGAGGCAGCGCACTCTACATCAGTGTTGCCCCGAATATTTTTATTTAACTTCTGTTACCAAGTTAATGTAAAACATTACCAATGTCTAGTTCAAGACTGTTAATTGACAACATATCCAAAGATTGTTGTGGCCAGACAACGGAGAAATGGCATTTTTCCCCGGCTATTCTTCGTTTTGATTCTTGCTAGATCGGCGGATTGGAAATGAGGGGCAACAAAAACGCCACCTCGAGGGTGGCGTTTTATTTATGGCGTCCCCACGGGGATTCGAACCCCGGTTATCGCCGTGAAAGGGCGGTGTCCTAGGCCTCTAGACGATGGGGACAGAAGAGGCTTCTGTTACAGCTTGTTTCTTTCTTGTTTTATTTCTTGCCGAGTTGCGTGAGGGTCACGCCTAGCAGCAAAAACACAAAACCAAATGGAACTAGCGTAAACCACTGTTCGCCTGTTCCGGATCCGATGGCCAGTGTAAAGCCGACGATCAGACCGACGACGCTTAAAAACAGGCCAAGCAATACACTGATGACGCCGAGTTTATGCATCGTAAAACTATTGTTTCTTGGTGGAGGTAAGCGGGATCGAACCGCTGACCTCTTGCATGCCATGCAAGCGCTCTCCCAGCTGAGCTATACCCCCAACGAAGCCGCGCATTATAGGGGGCCGGGAAATTCTTGTAAAGCTTGTCAGCTTAATCAGGGAACAGTTTGCCGGGATTGAGGATGCCCAGCGGGTCAAACTGCTTCTTGATCGCGCGCATGATCGCCAGGGTGTCGGTGTCGATTTCCAGACCGACGTAGGCACGCTTTTCGGTGCCGATGCCGTGTTCGCCAGACAGCGTGCCGCCCAGATCAAGCACGCGGTGCATGATGCGGTCGTGGCAGGCATGGGCGCGCGCCATTTCATCATTGTCGTCGGGGTGAACCATGAGGTTGACATGCAGATTGCCGTTGCCGGCATGTCCAAAGGACACGACAGGGATCCGGTATTCCCGGGCCAGACTGTCGAGGGTGTCGACAAAATCGGGGAGCCGGGTAACCGGAACGACAACATCCTCGTTGATCTTGAGCGGAGCAATCTGCTTGACCGCATGGGAGAGGGACTTGCGTGCGGTCCACAAGCGTGCGATTTCCTCCCGCGTGAAACCAGCGCGGGATTCCAGCAGGCCGGGGCCTTCAAGCGCTTTATTCAATGCGGTGATCTGGCGCGGCAGATCGATGGCAGCGCCATCGGCTTCGACCATCAGCAGGGCCTGGGTGCCTGCCGGCAGATCGTCTGCCGAACCAGTTGGCCGAATGGCGTTGATGGCGTGTTGATCCATGAATTCGAGCGCGCAGGGCACAACCGGCTGATGCATGACCCGCGCGACTGCCTCGGTTGCGGCACGGCTGCTGTCGAAGCAAAGCCGCAAGGTAGCCACGGCCTCGGGCGCGGGCAGCAGTTTCAGCGTGGCTTCGGTGATGAGCGCGAGCGTGCCGCCGGACCCGATCAGGAGCCGGGTTAGATCGTAGCCCGTCACGCCCTTGGTGGTGCGGCAGCCGGTGACGATGGTTTTGCCATCGCCGGTGACGGCTTTCAGTCCCAGCACAAAATCGCGCGTGACGCCGTATTTCACTGCGCGCGGTCCGGCGGCGTTCATGGCAAGGTTGCCGCCAATGCGGCAGTATGCGCCGCTGCCGGGGTCGGGCGGATAGAACAGGCCGGCACTGCGTGCAAGCCTGTCAACTTCTTCGGTGACGATGCCTGCTTCCACCACCATGATGCGATTGTCCGGATCGAATTCGAGCACCCGCTTCATGCATTCAAAGCTGACCACCAGACCGTTTGCAACAGGCAACGCGCCGCCCACATTGCCCGAACCGGCGCCGCGCGCGACGACCGGTAGTTTGTGGGCATGGGCAATTCGCATCAGGGCGACGACCTGCTCGTGGCTGGCCGGGAACAGCACCGCGCCCGGTGTGACCTGTCGGGGTGTTTCATCGCTGTTGTACAGGGCCAGTGTTTCCGGATCGGCAAACACCCGATCCGGCCCCAACGCCGTTGTCAGTGCCTGTAGAACATCGGGCGAAAGCATGATCAGTTGGGAGAATCTTCCGGCAGGCTGCCGATGAATTCAGCAACGGTCTCTGCATCGAAATCGATGCCCACTTCCCAGCCGGGATTGATGGAGATCGGGAAACCGCCGCCGATGCGGCGCAGTATCCAGGGGAATTCCGCGAGCAAACCGCCCTTGAAATCGGGAAAAGATTCGGCAAAGGGTTTGGCGCGCTCCGGGCTGGTGAATAGCACCAGAATCTGCGTGCCTTCGTCGTCTTCGATCACCAGCGGCTGGGCCTTGGTGGAAAGCTGAAAGCCGGCAATCGCGTGTTTCTCATCCTGAACCGGCATGAAAACCTGTTCACCGGCCAGCAGGCGGGCGACAAAGTCTTCCACCTCGACCGTGCCTTGATGAACTTCGGCCAGCAGTTTTTCCAGATCGTTGTGGGGGGTAAAAACGGAGGTATTCATGTGACAGCCATGCTTAAATGCAATCAAGAGTTTAACCGAATGGAGACGCACATGGCGGATTTGCTCCCCGCGTTGACCGGACGTTTTGCATGCCGGGAATTTACTGGTAAGGCTGTTTCGGATGCCGACTTACAGACCATTCTGGAAGCGGGACGCATTGCACCGTCAGGCTTCGGCATGGAGCCGTGGCGATTCATGGTTGTCCGGACGGCGGAAGCCAGGTCCAGGGCGGCATCCGCCTGTTTCAACCAGACGCCAGCCACCAGTGCGCCACTGCTGATTGCCATCATTGCACTGGTGGATGCCTTGCGGCCGGATTCGGCCTATGTGCAGACCAGGCTGGAAGCGGAGGCAGGCGGCGGCCCGGTACCCGATGAATTGAAGGCGGTCTATCGCGGTTTTTACGAACATGCGGATGCCCGCAACTGGGCCATTGGCCAGTGCAATTTTGCCGCCGCGCAAATGATGGTTCAGGCGACGTCACAGGGTTTGGCGACCTGTCCGATTGGCGGCTTCGATGAAGCCGCATTGGCCGCTGCGCTGAATCTTCCAGCAGGTGAAGTGCCAGCGTTGGTTCTGGCGCTGGGGTATTGCGCAGACCGGCAGGGTGAACGGCGAAGAAAGGCAAGACAGGAATGCTGGCAGGAACACCAGCATTCTGCGTGATGGTCATGGAATTGTTCACTACAAGCCTGAAGGCGCTGATCGAGACGGATGCGGACAACAAATGCCGTTTGGTTGAGGCACTCCATCTGGGCTGGTTGATGGGCGAGATCACCCGTGATGAGCGTGCGGCACATATGAATGTTACCGATCCCGGGCGGCCTGCCAGACCCGAACTCGTTCCGCCGCTGGAAGTGCCGCGACGCAAGATGACCACGCCGGCAGGACGCGCGGCGATGATCCATGCGCTGGCGCACATTGAATTCAATGCCGTCAATCTGGCGCTGGATGCGGCTTACCGCTTCCGCGATATGCCGATGGATTTTTATGGCGACTGGCTGAAAGTGGCGGCCGAGGAAGCTTTGCACTTCAAGCTGTTACGGGGTCACTTGCGTTCAATGGGTTACGACTATGGAGATTTCCCCGCGCACAATGGCCTGTGGGAAATGGCGGTCAAGACAGCGCACGATCCACTGGTGCGCATGGCGCTGGTGCCGCGCGTGCTGGAGGCCCGCGGGCTGGACGCCACGCCCGCCATCGTGGAAAAGCTCAAATCCGTGAACGACATGCGGGCGGTGGAAATCCTTGGCATCGTCGAACGCGATGAAATCGGCCACGTTGCCATCGGCAGCCGCTGGTATCTGTATTTGTGCGAACAGCGCGGCCTAGAACCGCTGGCAACGTTCAAAAAACTGCTCAAGGAATACGATGCGCCGCCGCTCAAGCCACCATTCAATTACGCGGGAAGAAAGGCAGGCGGATTCAGTCAGGAAGAACTGGGCTGGCTGGAAAGTTTGATTTAGAGTCCAAGCGCGCGTGGCGTTACTCTTCCGGGCGCGCGTTCCCATTCACTGTCAAAGCGGATACCCAGATCAACCACATCGCCACGCGAATCCAGGCGCATGACGCCCTTGGTATTGTCCTTGTCAAAGCGTTTCAGCACACCATGGTCATCGACCAGTACGAAGCAATCCTGTGCCGGCGGCGGCTCACTGTCGCGGACGCGGATTTCCAGCACGTGGCCCCACACAGAGAGCAGATGCATGAGCTGGCCTGCATAACGGGTCAGCCAGGCATCGTCGGCAAGCAAAATCCGGATTTGCCGGCCCATGCCCTGTTTGCAAAATTGGTTCAGGATTTCGATGCGTCCAGGCTGCGCGTATCCGCCATCCGATAAATCCCAGTCGTAAATTCGAATCTGGTGCGCGGCCTGTCGCAGGAGCGTGTCCAGCGCAGCCGCATACTCGACTGGTGTTTCAAGCCAGACAACTTCAGACATCGATCCACCCCGCCAGATACCAGTCGTAAAACAGTTCGGTGAGCGCCTCGCTGTATTCACCAGCCGTCAGGCAGCGTGTGTCCGCAAGTTGCATAAGGTGTTTTCGTTCGGGGCCGGTGGCGCCGAAATCCTCGCCGTTGATGAAAAATTGCGTGCCGGAAAACAGCAGCCGGGTTTTGGCATTGAGTTTTAACCCATGTTTGTTCAGTCGTCTGGCAAAAGCCGGTTCGGAAAGCGGTTTGCCGGGTGTCGTGAAAAATACATGGGGCTTGGGTTCAGAGAAGTACCGTCCGCTGAAGGCAGTGATGAAGTCTTCATCCCAACGTATCCGGTTCAAGTGATCGGATATTTGCGCGAGCATGGACTTGGGCAGTTCGCCGCTGTGATTTTGCAAGGCAAGATCCGGATCGGCATACCGCCCAGGCAACTCCAGCTCATCGTGAAGGAAGTTGAGAAAGCCTTGCCCCAGTTCCTCGAATGCGGGCGCGCGAAAGCCGACGGAGTAAGTCATG
Source organism: uncultured Thiobacillus sp. (assembly GCA_964404175.1). Lineage (GTDB taxonomy): Bacteria > Pseudomonadota > Gammaproteobacteria > Burkholderiales > Thiobacillaceae > UBA6918. The sequence continues at coordinate 18,551 of CAYOJA010000029.1, forward strand.
CACTCGTCTTCCGCGATGCCGTCGTGCGCGTATCTGGGCGGAAGATACAGCATGTCGCCCGGTCCCAGCACGTATTCCGCCTCCGGCTCGAAATGGCGGAGAATTTTCAGCGGCAGGTCCTCGATCAGATCCAGGTTCTCCTGCGCGGAAATGCGCCAGCGGCGATGACCTTTACCCTGGATGAGAAAGACGTCATAGGAATCGAAATGCGGGCCGACTCCACCGTCCGGGACGGCGTAGCTCACCATCAGGTCATCCAGCCTGGCGCGAGGGATGAAGGTGAACTGTTCCAGCAGGGCCGCGCCGCTGGCGAGATGATGATCGAGCGACTGCACCAGCAGGGTCCAGTTGCGCCTGGGCAACTTCCTGAAGCGGCTTGCGGCGAATGGGCCGTGTTCCAGCACCCAGTTTGCGCCCTGTGCAACGAGACGCGATTCCACTTCCTCGCGACTGGCCAGTTCCATCATCTCTTCGGGATTGAGCAGGCCCTTGAAGCCGGGCAGGGCATTGCGCACCAGCAAGGGGTTCTTGTGCCAGTAATCGCGCAGGAATTGGCGAGCCGTCAGGCCGCCCAGGAGCTGTAATTTCATTCCTGCATTATGCCAGTATCAAAGGATGCAAATGCAGTCTAGAATCCGCAAAACATTGTGGAGGAAACATGATCAAAGCTGGAGACAAGGCGCCCGATTTTTCCCTGCCGGATGCCGACATGAATCTGATCGACCTCAAGCCTTTCAAGGGCAAGCAGAATGTCGTGCTGTATTTTTATGTGCGTGACGACACGCCCGGCTGCACGGCGCAGGGCATCGAGTTTTCCGAACTGGAAAGCGACTTCGCAAAACTGGATACCGTGGTGCTGGGCATTTCGCGCGACGACTGTATTTCGCATGGCGTGTTCCGCGACAAGCATGGCATCACCGTACGCCTGCTGGCCGACAAGGAAGGCGAAGCCTGCGAGGCCTATGGCGTGTGGCAGGAAAAGGAAAAGGACGGCGTCAAGCGCATGGGCATCGTGCGTTCCACATTTGTGGTTGATAAAAAGGGCGTGGTCCGCCACGCGCTTTATGGCGTGCAGAGCAAGGGACACGCTGAAGAGATTCTGGAACTCGTCAAGGAAATGAAATGACCGCAGTCGCGAAAAATACCGTTGTCACCATTGTTTACCGGCTGATCAGCCGGGATGGCGAGATTCTGGAAGAGAGCGAAGAGCCGCACAGCTACCTGCATGGCGGTTACGGCAATGTGTTTGAAGCAGTCGAAAGCGCGCTGGAAGGCAAGGCTGTGGGCGATACGATCGACATCGTCATGGAGCCCGAAGAAGCGTTTGGTGAATATGACGAGGAACTGGTGCGCGTGGAAGAGCGGTCCGTATTTCCCGAAGGAATCGAAATCGGCATGCAGTTCGAAGGTCAGGGTGAGATTTCAGGAGAGGTGAATATTTTCACCATCACTGATATCGCCGATGACAAGGTCGTGGTGGATGGCAATCATCCCCTGGCTGGCCAGTCCCTGAATTTCCATTGCAAGATTACGGACGTGCGCGCGGCCGATCCGCACGAAATCGAGCACGGGCATGCGCACGGCGCGCATGGACACCATCATCACTGACACGCATGAAAGCGGCGCCTCCTCAAGGTGAAGCCGCAACCCTGCTAGAATACGCGCTTCATAAAACGACCCTATTTCGATGAAAACCACTTTCCTCGATTTCGAACAGCCGATCGCGGAGCTTGAAAGCAAGATTGAAGAGCTGCGCTTTGTGCAGGACGATTCCGCGCTGGACATTTCGGAAGAGATCAAGCGGCTGTCCAAGAAAAGCCAGAAGCTCACCGAGGACATCTACGGCAAGTTGTCTGCCTGGCAGATTTCGCAGGTGGCACGCCATCCGCAGCGGCCTTACACGCTTGACTATATCAACGGTCTGTTCACCGATTTCCAGGAACTGCACGGCGACCGGGGATTTGCCGATGATCCCGCCATTGTCGGGGGCATTGCCCGGTTCAATGGCGAAGCCGTGATGATCATCGGCCACCAGACGGGCCGCGACATCAAGGAACGCCAGTATCGCAACTTTGGCATGCCTCGCCCCGAGGGGTATCGCAAGGCCTTGCGCCTGATGCGCCTGGCGGAAAAATTCCAGATTCCGATTCTGACTTTCATCGATACGCCCGGTGCGTATCCCGGCATCGGCGCGGAAGAGCGCGGCCAGAGCGAGGCTATTGCCCGTAATCTCTATGTCATGTCCGAACTGAAGACGCCGATCATTTGTACTGTGATCGGCGAAGGCGGGTCGGGCGGGGCGCTGGCAATTGGTGTGGGCGACCGGGCGCTGATTCTCCAGTACTCGACTTATTCCGTGATTTCCCCCGAGGGCTGTGCGTCCATTCTCTGGAAAAGCGCGGACAAGGCGCCGCAGGCGGCCGAAACGCTGGGCATTACCGCGGAGCGGTTGCTGTCGCTGGAACTGGTGGACAGGATTATCCCCGAGCCACTGGGCGGCGCGCACCGGGACTGGGATGGCATGTATACCCAGATTCGCAAGGTGCTTGCGGAAACCCTGTCCGAAGTCCGTAACCAGCCGCTGGATGCGCTGCTCAACAAGCGTTATGAGCGGTTGATGGCGTATGGCCGTTACAAAGAAGACAAGCAGGCTTGATCTTTCAGGGCAGGTCCGGGCCTGCCTGTCCCGTCATCTGATACCAGGCGCGCGTCTTCGTGTCGCGCTTTCCGGCGGTGTCGATTCAGTGGTGTTGCTGTCTCTGCTGGCGGATATTGTTCCACGTTTTCCATTTGAGCTTTCCGCCCTGCATGTACATCATGGGTTGAATCCTCAGGCGGATGAATGGGCAGCGCATTGCCTGAACCTCTGCGAGCGAATGAAAATCCCCTGCGAGATCGTGCATGTCAACGTACCCCGCAAGTCCGCCGAGGGTTTGGAGGCGGCTGCCCGCAAGGCCCGCTACGAAGCACTGACCAGACCAGGTGTTGAGGCCTTGGCGCTGGCGCATCATCTGGATGATCAGGCCGAGACTGTGCTGTTCCAGTTGTTGCGCGGCGGCGAACCTCGCGCGCTGGCCGCCATGCCGGAAGCACGAATGCTCGATGGCATGAAGCTGTTGCGTCCCTTGCTGGGCATTCCAAAAGAAGCGCTTGTTGCCCATGCCCGCCGGCATCAACTCGAGTGGGTGGAAGACGACAGCAATCTGGATACGTCGCTTTCCCGAAACGCCTTGCGCCAGAACATTCTGCCGGTGCTGGAAAAGCATTTCCCCGATTATCGCGAGCGGCTGGCGGGCGTTGCCCGGCGCATGGCCGAGGTGGCCACGCTGCTGGAAAGCCTGGCTGGCCAGGACAGGGAGATGCATCAACACAATGAACTCGATTGCATGGAACTCAAAACCCTGCCGGAAACACGTGCCCGCAACCTGCTGGTCCATTTTCTTCGTGATCAGGGTGTACCGCTGCCAAGACCGTCGCAAATGAAGGAAATGTTGCGCCAGCTGCTGGAGGCGCGTGGCAGGCTTGCATTGCCGCTGCCAGACGGTAGAAAACTGCTTAGGGTCAAAGGCAGGGCGCGTCTCGAATAGCCAGGTTGCTGATCTATACTGACAGCTGTTCTGCCAAACAATAAAGTACAAAACCGAAGGAGACTAATCATGAAGCAGAGAAGGATTCTGGCTGGCCTGTTCGCGGCCCTGCTGTTTTCGGCGGCTCAGGCAGCCGAACCCATTGTCATCAAGTTCAGCCACGTGGTCGCGCCGGCTACGCCCAAGGGAAAGGCGGCGGACAAGTTCAAGGAACTGGCGGAAAGCTATACCAAGGGCGCGGTAAAGGTCGAGGTCTACCCCAACAGCCAGCTGTACAAGGACCGCGAGGAAATGGAAGCCCTGCAACTGGGCGCGGTGCAGATGCTGGCGCCGTCGCTGTCGAAGTTCGGTCCGCTGGGTGTGCGCGATTTCGAGGTGTTCGATCTTCCGTACATCTTTCCCAACAAGACCACGCTCTATCGCGTGATGGATGGCGACATCGGTAGCCGTCTGTTCGCCAAGCTTGAATCCAAAAGCATCAAGGGTTTGGCCTTCTGGGACAATGGTTTCAAGCAGATGAGTGCAAACAGGCCGCTGAAGACCGTGGAGGATTTCAAGGGGCTGAAGATGCGCATCCAGTCCTCCAAGGTGCTCGACGCGCAGATGCGCGCGCTGGGTGCCAACCCGCAGGTGATGGCCTTTTCCGAGGTGTACACGGCGCTTCAACAGAACGTGGTGGACGGTACGGAAAACCCCATGTCCAATCTTTACACTCAGAAGATGCATGAAGTACAGAAGCATCTGACGCTGTCGGATCACGGCTATCTGGGCTACGCCGTCATCGTCAACAAGGCGTTCTGGGATGGGCTTGCTGCGGATGTTCGTACCCAGCTTGAAAAGGCCATCAAGGAGGCCACCGCCTATGAGCGTCAGATCGCGCAGGAAGAAAATGACGAAGCGATGGCCAAGGTCAAGGCTGCCGGGACGACTGAGATATACATTCTGCCCAACGAAGGCCGCGCCGCATGGCACAAGGTTCTTCTGCCCGTGCATGAACAGTTTGCCGATGTGGTCGGCCGCGACAATATTCAGGCAATCTACAAAATAGCGGCCGAGGTGCAGAAGGAAAGCGAGGCTGCCAAAGTGAAAAAACCTGCCGCGCCCAAAAAACCTGCCGCCAAGAAAAAGTAATTGCTGCGCTTCCTCAGAGCCGCACTGGACAATCTGGAAGAGGGCATCATCGCTCTCTTTCTTGCCGCGGCGACGCTGATTCTTTTCGCCTCGATTGTCCATCGTTATGCGTCGGGCATTCCTGTCTTGTGGGAATACACCCAGCATGTCAGCTTCAACTGGGCGCAGGAATTGACCATTTACATGCTCATCTGGATGGCCAAATTCGGTGCGGCGTATGGTGTCCGCACCGGCATCCATGTCGGCGTCGATGTGCTGGTACGCAAGCTGTCGGAACGCTGGCAACGCATCTTTATCGTTTTCAGCCTGTTGTCTGGTGCATTTTTTACTGCTGTCATTGCCTGGCTGGGCACTTCATTTGTATTGCGGGTTCGGCAACTGGGGCAGGTTTCGCCCGATCTCGAACTGCCCATGTGGATCATCTATCTGGCCATTCCGCTCGGCTCGTCGCTCATGTGCTTCCGCTTTCTTCAAGTGTTGGCGAATTACCTCAAAGGCCATCCGCTTCCCAGTCACAGCTATGCGGAAATTGAAACCGGTGTGGAAACGCCCCATACCGCAGTAGAGCCGCGAGCGTGAGCGGAAACAGCTGGATCATCCTCATCCTGCTGGTGCTGCTGCTGATGACCGGCATGCCCATCTCCATCGCGCTGGGCCTGGTGGTGCTGAGCTTCCTGTTCTTCTTCTCGACCATCCCGGTCGAGATCGTTTCGCAGCGGCTGTTCACCGGGCTGGACCAGTTTGCGCTGATGGCCATTCCGTTTTTCATCCTGGCGGGTGCGTTCCTTACTCACGGCGGCGTGGCGGCGCGCATCACCCGGCTGGGCACGGCCATCGTCGGCCATTTCAGCGGCGGTTTGGCCTTGTCGGCCGTGCTGTCCTGCGCCTTCTTTGCCGCGGTGTCCGGTTCCAGTCCGGCCACGGTAGTCGCCATCGGCTCCATCATGCTGCCGGCCATGATGCAGCAGGGCTATCCGAAAAAATTCGGTGTCGGGGTGATCGCGACGTCGGGCGGACTGGGCATTCTCATCCCGCCTTCCATCGTCATGATCATCTATGGCGTTTCGACCAGTTCCAGCATCGGCC
>CAYOJA010000030.1:0-23601 GCA_964404175.1 uncultured Thiobacillus sp.
CCGAAGGCTTCAACATGCTCGACCCGATCAAGGCTACCGTGATTACCCCGGGGCTGGATGTAGACGGCGACTTTGCGGAATCCGGCATTCCCGCGGCCATTGTCACCAAATACCTGGCCGAGCACGGCATCATTGTCGAGAAAACCGGGCTGTATTCGTTTTTCATCATGTTTACGATTGGCATCACCAAGGGCCGCTGGAACACCATGGTCACCGAACTCCAGCAGTTCAAGGACGACTACGACAAGAACCAGCCGCTATGGCGGGTGCTGCCCGAATTCGTTGCCAGGCATCCCCGCTACGAACGGATCGGGCTGAAGGACCTGTGCGAGCAGATTCATGGCATCTACAAGACCCACGATATCGCCCGTCTGACCACGGAAATGTATCTTTCGGAAATGGAACCCGCCATGAAGCCGTCGGATGCCTTTGCCAAGATGGCGCATCGGGAGATCGACCGGGTTTTGATCGATGAACTGGAGGGACGGGTGACCAGTGTGCTGCTGACACCTTATCCGCCTGGCATCCCCTTGCTGATTCCTGGCGAGCGCTTTAATCGGACCATCGTGCGCTATTTGCAATTCGCCCGTGAGTTCAACGAGAAATTCCCGGGATTTGAGACCGACATACACGGCTTGGTCAAGGAGCAGCTCAATGGCGAGGTGCGCTATTATGTGGATTGTGTAAGGCAATGATTTTAAATAATAAAATGTAAACTCCTGCAATCAGGACAAGCCCGGGAATCATGGGTGCCGGTTTTAGGTCTTAATCCACGCCAGTATTGGCCGATATTGAGATGAATAGCCCTTAGAGCCCGGCATGTCCTCATACGTAATAATCTTTAGCCGTCTGTTTTTTCAGCTACCCGGAAAGCCCGGAGCGCTGCCTGGATCGCCCCCATGACAGACCGGTCCGACATCCCCGTTTTTTCAACTCAAGAGCGCGACACGTTGATTGCCGCCAGTCTTGAGTGGCTATCGCTCCCCATCAACCAGATGTTCGCCAGCCTCAAGGGAGGCCATATCGCCGAGGCGCGGCAAGAGTCCAGCCCGCGTGATCTGGGTGTTTTGTACAATGCCAGCCCCATTGTCAATCAGCCCGCGCCACAGGAAGCCCGGCAAGCGGATGACGAAATTGCCGAGAAGGCGCCCGCGTATCTGCTGGAAACGCTTGCCAGAAAGGTCAATGCCTACCTGATGGGCGAAGAGGGACAGTACCGGCTGACCCTGATCGACCAGCAAGACTATGACATTCTGGTCACCGAACTGGGGCGTTACAAGGCGGAAATAGACGCTCACGATACGGTCCTCGGCTTCCTGGAGGCGCATCTGGGGCACCTGTACGGACGCAAGCTTACCCGCGAAAGCAACCCATACTACTTGCACAATCTGGCGTTCTTCATCCTGGAAGGGCTGAGCGATCTGGAGATATCGCGCGGGATCCGTCGTGGCTTGTTGCGGGATTTCCTTGATCAGGTCGTGCCGGACATGCAGTCCAATCTGTGGGCGCTGGCCAACCGACTGGAACCCATTGCCAAGCAAACCCGTCTGGGTTCCGCGGCTCAACCTGTATCCAGGCATTCACCCGGCTCGCATTAACGGGGCGAGACTCCCGGCGGCCGCCAGGCAAACCATCAAGGCGGTTATCAAGGTCTGATGCCAGGAGTGGAAGGCAGTGATTTTCCAGCCACTGCAACTGCGGCGGCGGAAAAGCTTGAGAAAGCCCCCCATCGACTGCTTGAACAGCTGCTGGGTGCGCTGGAGTCCTTTGATCGTTATGCCTTAACCGCCTCGGCTGGTTCAATTGCAACGCCGCAAACTCTGGCGCGCTGGGCCAGCTCGGCGCCAGTGCAGGCTGAAGACGTGACCTTGCAGGGGGTTCGCGCGGCGGGACTGGTGCAGCATCTGCCGGGAGCCGATGCTTCCCAGTCGGGCGTGTTAAACGCACTGTCCCCGGTCATCATGAAGTCGGTGGCGGAAAATTCCGCCTTGCTCGATGATCCGCACCATCCGCTAAGAACCCTGCTCAATCGTGCATCGGAAATCGTTGCCGCCGGACCCGCGCCCAAGGAAACCGAACAGCTCAGGCAATGGGCCGAATCCGCCGGGCGCGGGCTTCTGCAACAACCGGGCGATACTCAGCGCTGGCTGGCCGAACTGGATAAATTGGGCGCCGGTGCCTTGATCAGGCGCCAGGATCGTGTGCTGGAATTGCAACTGGAAATGGAGGGCTGGCATCGGATGTTGCGGGCGCGTCAGCGCTCGGATGAAACGCTTGCCCGTGCCCTGAACGGCAAGCATTTGCCGCGTGAGGCGGCGGCTTTCTGCGAAGGATCGTGGCGGCACGTGCTGGCCATGATCGCGCTGCGGCATAATCCCGGCACTCAAGTCTGGCAGGATGCGCAAAATGCCATCGCAGAGTTTACTCAACTCCCTTTGGCGGAAGATCGCATGCTCCAGGTCAGGCAGGTCGTGTCCAGGGAGATGCGCAATTTCTTCAGCATACCCGAGCCGGATCTGGCCGAGCCGCAGTGGCTGGATCAGCTCTCACATCCCTTACTGGCGCAGTCGAGCATGTCGTGGATGAACCAGGCAAAGTCTGCGAACGCCACTTACACTCAGACTGGCGAGGCTGTGGGCCTGGAACTCGGAACGTGGGTGCGTTTCGCGGATAAAACAGAATGGCCTTACCCGCTCCAGCTGGTTTGGACGAGCTTGCCTTACGGCTGGTTCGGATTTGTGGATGCCGCCGGACACCATAGTTTCAGGATGGAAAAGGCCGAGCTTCTTGGCCACCTTGAACGGGACCGTGTGGAGCGGTTTGGCCAGAGCACGTTCGATAAATTGCCTGCCCTGGTGGACCTGAATATTGAATCATGGACATATGAAGATCAACTGCTCTCCACCCTGCGGGACCAGGACACGGGCTTCCTCAACCGCAGGGGATTGATCCAGTCCCTGAGCGCCAGCGCGGCGCTGTCAAGCGAAGGGCGCTGGCAGGCGACAGTTATCGATTTCCCGAATCTGGCGGGCCGCTATGCTCACAGCCAGCAGGCCGGAGATGCGGCCTTGGCGAATGCTTCAAAAATGTTGAGGACCCTCGGTCGGCCAGGCTTGATGATCGCGCGAATCGCCGACACACGCTTTGTGCTGACGTCTCCCGAACCGGGGGAGGAGTTTGCTCAGGAGGCGCAATTACTGGCAAACCAGTCCCCGGAAAAATCAGGTGAGATGCGATTCGCCGTCGGCTGCTGTCCGGAAGCGCCGGCGGGAGAAGAGATGTTGAGGTTTGCCGAACAGGCATGCGCCGCGGCCTGGGAGGAAGGATCGCAGCAAGTACGGGTGAACTCTTATCTGCTGGCGCAAAGCGAAGACTGGATGCGTGCCGTGACGCGTGTCATGGGGGAAAACCGTCTGGTGCCGTTTGTGCAACCCATGCGGCCCCTGCGCAAGGACTTGCCTGGTCACGGAGAGGTATTGCTCAGGTTGAAGGCGGACGATGGAAAATTCATTTCTCCCGCCATCTTCCTGCGCGAGGCGGAAAGACAGAAACTGGTTGCTCAGGTCGATCACTGGGTATTGCGTGAAGTGTGCAACTGGCTGGTGCATCATGAACTCCCGGAGGGCGTCGAATCCTTGTCAGTCAATTTGTCGGGCCAGACGCTATCTGATCCAGATTCATTGCAGGAGATCCAGGACATCCTTGATAACAGCGGCGTGCAGCCGGAAAAACTGATTTTTGAAGTAACGGAAACCATGGCGGTACTCGATCCCGAGCAGACACGCCAGTTTCTAAGCCGGATTCGCGAGCGCGGCTGCCGCACTGCCCTCGATGATTTTGGCACGGGTTACGCCAACTACAGTTACCTCCGCCAGATGCCCTTCGATTACCTGAAGATAGATGGCAGCTTTATCCGGGAGCTGCTGAAAAATGAATCCGATCAGGCCCTGGTCAAATCCATGTGCGACGTGGCGCGTGGTTTGGGTATCTCCAGCATCGCGGAATTTGTTCATGACGAGGCCATGTTTCCTCTGCTGACCAGTCTTGGCGTGGACTATGCGCAAGGCTACGCCGTCTGCGAGCCCATGCTGCTTGCGAATCTGTTTGAAGAGGCCAAACGCGGCACGGCTTTGCAAAAGCTTGCTTTATCAAGCACTTGATATTAGAATCCTGCGTTTCCTTGCTCCACCGCATCGCGCCGCGGGGGGCTTTATCCAGAAGGGGGTTCAATGCGCCATTACGAAATCGTCTTTATCGTGCATCCCGATCAGAGCGAGCAGGTTCCCGCCATGATCGAGCGTTATCGCACCAACATCACCACCCGCAACGGCCAGATTCACCGGCTTGAAGACTGGGGCCGCCGCCAGCTGGCCTATCCCATCGCCAAGATGCACAAGGCGCACTATGTGCTGATGAACATCGAATGCGATCAGGAAACCCTGGCTGAACTCGAACACGGCTTCAAATTCAACGATGCCGTGTTGCGCCATCTGATCATCGGCAAGGATGAGCCTGTGACTGTTCCCTCGCCGATGATGAAGGAAGAGAAAGCGCGTTCCGTGCTGGACGGTGATGCCAAAGCCAAGCCTGAAGCTGAAGCGGCCGCCGGCTGATCCGGATTGTCCTGATTGAACAAGGAATCAGACAACACGCTGATTCTTGCTGGAGAAATCGTCAGCCTGGAACCCGCCCGATTCAGCCCCGCAGGCATCCCCATAGCCAAGGCGCTTATCCGGCATGAATCCTGGCAGTCGGGTCAAAAAATGCAATGTGAACTGGTTGTTGCGGCGCAGGGTGAAATTGCCACAAGGCTCGGCAAGCTCATGCCAGGCAAGCGAATCAGGGCAAGCGGACCGATATCCAGGGCCAGTCAGAACAGCCGTAATTTATTGATGTGGATTGAACATTTAACCGAGGAGTAAGCAACATGCCCCGCCCGATTGGAAAAAAAGCCACCGGAAAAGATGGTAAGCCCCGCCGCGATAGCGGCAACCGCGCGCTGTTCAAGCGCCGCAAGTTCTGCCGCTTCACCGCCGACGGCGTCAAGGAAGTGGATTACAAGGATGTGGAAGTGCTGAAGGAATTCATCACCGAAAACGGCAAGATCATTCCTGCCCGCATTACCGGCACCAAGACCCATTTCCAGCGTCAGCTTTCTGCTGCGATCAAGCGTGCCCGCTTCCTGGCGCTGCTGCCATACACCGATCTGCACTAAGGAGACCGCCATGCAAGTGATTCTGATGGAAAAAGTCGTCAACCTGGGCAATCTGGGTGACGTGGTCAAGGTCAAGGATGGCTATGCGCGGAATTTCCTGATTCCCGGCGGCCACGCCAAGCGTGCAACCGAGACGAATATCGCCGAGTTTGAAACCCGCCGTGCTGAACTGGAAAAAGAACAGGCTGCGCGATTTGCCGCTGCCCAGGCACGCGCCGAAAAACTGGAAGGTTTGATGATCCAGATTACCCAGAAAGCCGGTGTGGATGGCCGTCTGTTCGGTTCCGTGGGCAATGCCGATATCGCCGAGGCGCTGAAGGCGCAAGGCCACGAAGTCGCCAAGGCTGAAGTGCGTTTGCCTGAAGGTCCATTCAAGATGATCGGCGACTATCCCGTGGTGCTGTCCCTGCATACGGATGTGCTGGCGAATATCACCGTTTCGGTTTTGGGCGAACACTGATCACCAGATCACACGTCCAGGAAAAGGCCACTTCGCAGTGGCCTTTTTTATTTTCTGATCTGTGCACTATCTGTACACGGGTTTTCCACAAACTTATCCCTGTGAATGAAAATTTCACCGGAGTAGAATCCTCACATGGCCGCTGTCCATCCTTTTAGCAATTCAGCCAGTGCCGCGGAAAACACGCTGGCGGCGCTGAAACTGCCTCCGCATTCGCTGGAAGCGGAACAGGCCGTGCTGGGCGGTTTGTTGCTGGAAAATGGCGCATGGGACCGCATTGCCGATCTGGTGAGCGGGTCCGATTTCTACCGTCAGGATCACCGGCAGATTCTCAAGGCCATTGCACGCCTGATCGGGGACAGCAAGCCTGCTGATGTGGTGACTGTGGCCGAGATGCTGCAATCCTTGGGCGAGCTCGAATCCGTCGGCGGCTTGCCCTATATTGTCTCGCTTGCCAGCAATACGCCTTCCGCGGCCAACATCCGGCGTTACGCGGAAATCGTTCGCGAGCGCGCAGTGTTGCGCAAGCTGGTGGAAACCGCCACCACCATCGCGGACTCTGCCTATGCGCCATCCGGACGCAGCGCGGGACAGTTGCTGGACGAGGCGGAAGCGAAGATTTTCGAGATCGCTGAATCCGGCAGCCGCAACAATCAGGGTTTTCAGGAAATCCAGCCACTGCTGCGGCAAGCGGTGGAACGCATCGATGAGCTCTATCATCGCGACAACCCCAGCGATGTGACCGGCATCCCGACAGGGTATTCGGATCTCGATCGCATGACATCGGGCTTGCAACCAGGCGATCTCGTCATCGTGGCTGGCCGCCCCTCCATGGGCAAGACGGCGTTTTCACTCAACATTGCCGAACACGTGGCGCTGGATGCCGGACTCCCGGTGGCGGTGTTTTCCATGGAAATGGGCGCGCAACAGCTGGTCATGCGGATGATCGGTTCGGTTGGCCGGCTGGATCAGCACAAACTCAGAATCGGCCAGCTCAAGGACGACGACTGGCAGCGCCTGACCTACGCGTTGGGCAAATTGAACGATGCGCCGTTTTACATCGACGAAACGCCGGCCTTGAATGCATTGGAAGTCCGTGCCCGCGCCAGACGCCTCATGCGGCAATGCGGTGGCAAGATGGGCTTGATCGTTATTGATTATCTACAACTGATGTCTTCCGCGAGTCAGGGTGAAAACCGGGCAACGGAAATTTCGGAAATTTCGCGTTCGCTGAAGGCATTGGCCAAGGAACTGAATTGTCCGGTAGTTGCGCTTTCCCAGCTCAACCGATCGCTTGAACAGCGGCCCAACAAACGTCCCGTGATGTCCGATCTGCGTGAATCCGGCGCCATCGAACAGGATGCCGATGTCATTTTCTTTATTTACCGGGACGAGGTCTACAATCCGGATAGCCAGGACAAGGGCAGGGCCGAGATCATCATCGGCAAGCAGCGCAACGGCCCAATTGGCATGGTGCCGCTGGCCTTCCTTGGCGAGCATACCCGCTTCGAAAATCTGGCGCTGCCAGGAAGCTACTAGGGAAGCATCGCGTGCGTCCACTGGTTGCGCGAATATCGCTGGACGCACTGGCGCACAATCTGCGCGTGGCGAGCAGGCACGCGGGCCGGTCAAAAATTCTTTCAGTCATCAAAGCCAATGCCTACGGCCACGGCCTCACCAGGGCGGTCCGAGCATTGGGTCATACAGATGGTTTTGCCGTCCTGACGGTTGAAGAAGCGGCAAACCTCAGGCAAATGGGCGTTGAAAAACCCATCCTGCTGCTGGAAGGCCCGTTCCAGGCCGGGGAGATGGCGGCTATCGCGGACCTGGATTTGATGCCAGTGCTGCATAGCCTTCAACAACTCAATTGGCTGCCGCTGTCGCCCAGACCCTTGAGCGTTTTCCTCAAGTTCAACAGCGGCATGAACCGGCTGGGTTTTCCGTTGGCGGATTTTGACCGGGTAGTTGAACTGGCAAGGGCCGCTTCGAATGTGGGTCAAATCATGCTCATGACCCACTTCGCGACCGCGGATGAAGCGCTGGGCATAGATTGGCAATGGGAACGTTTTTTCGACAAGGCCAAGCTATCCGGATTGCCGGTCAGCGCAGCCAATTCCGCTGCTTTCCTGCGATACCCGGAAACGAGAGGGGAGTGGTCGAGGCTGGGCATCATGCTGTATGGCGCATCGCCCTTTGCCGATGTGACCGCCGCCGATCTGGAGTTGAAGCCGGCCATGACGCTACAGTCCGAAATCATTGCCGTGCAGCATTTAAAAGCCGGCGAAGGGGCTGGCTATGGCGTGACTTACATGGCTGGTGAGGCTACCCGCCTGGGTGTCGTGGCGTGTGGCTATGCGGATGGTTATCCAAGGCATGCGCCAACGGGCACCCCCGTACTGGTCAACGGGAAGCGGACGCGGACATTGGGACGGGTATCGATGGACATGCTGGCAGTCGATATCACCAATCTGTCTGATGCGGATGTGGGCAGTCCGGTCACGCTCTGGGGAGAAGGCATGCCAATCGAAGAAGTGGCCAGGCATGCAGGAACAATCAGTTATGAACTGATGTGCGGGCTGGCACCCAGGGTGACGGTTGTTGAAGCCTGAATTAAAAACGGCGGGAATTCCCGCCGTTTTTAATTGCGATGCATGAATCGATGCAGGATTACTTCCTGACCAAGTTATTTCTTCACCAGAATTTTTTCCACCCAGCCTTCGCCATCATTGCCCTGAACGGACAGGAAGCCATTTTTTTCCTCGCCGGTGAAAATGACCTCCTCGCCCTTGCCCAGGCTGGCAACGACCTTGGAAGTCTTGTTTGGCTGGCTGTAAATCTTCAGGCCGCCGATCTTGCCGGTGAGCGTATCGCCCTTGTCAAACGCCATGCCAGCCTGCGTGGGCTTGCCGGATTCCTGCTTGAGGTTGATGTCCTGGCGTGCAAGCTGCGGGTTGTTGCGGATGGATTTGACAATGTTGTTCCAGTTGTCCAGATAACTGGCCGCAATGACCTTTCCCTCCGGCGTGCTGGTGTAGGCGCCCAGTCCGCCGACCGCGCCGCCTCCGCCCAATACACCGCCGATGCCCCAGTCGGTTTTTTCGGCATTGCCGGTCGCCGAGGCAATTTGCAGCGACGTGCGCGAATCCGCCAGGATCATGGTGGTTTGTGCAGACTTGAACTTGAGACCCGCTGCCACCAGTCCCGCTGCCGCGCCCAGAACGCCGCCAAAGCCGCCTAGCAGTCCGCCGACTCCACCCGAGTCCTTGCTGGAAAACACCGCATCCGGCGTCAGCACATAATCAGCAGTGACCATTTGTCCCTTGCCCATGTTCGATCCCTTGCGCAGTTCGCCGGATTCGGCCAGTTGCCGTTCCTGCATCAGGTTGCTCATGGCTCGGCCGCGCTCGACCAGCACAAAGCAGTTGGATTGCTGAACCATCATGCGGATCAGGCCGGTGGGGGATTGCAGACCATATTGCAGCAAGTGCGAAATCACCGCATCCTGCGGCTCAACAACGGCCAGCGTGCCGTAGGGTTTGTCGCACTTTTCAAGTTCCTTGGCTTCGCCCTGTGCGCCATCGGGGCCGGCCGAACCGGTGGCCTGGCCTTCTTCCTTCTTGTCGCCACCCAGCTTGAAATCGAACAGACCTGCATGGGCCGGCATGATCAATGTCTGGCTCAGGAAAAGACTGGTGACGATGGCGGTGATGAGGTTTTTCTTCATGTTACTTCTCCCTTGGGGTCTGAATAATCAAACATGCGGCAAAAGTTTAAATCAATAACAGGTATCTGGCGAGGCGGCCGAGCAAGCCATGCCGGAAGAGATTTCCCCTGCAAAACACTCCAGTTTGCGCGTCGTTTCCAGAAACATGTCCAGGTCGAATTCGTCCACTGCCTGATGGAGCAGCCGTTCAAAACGTTCAGCGTCTGCCACCTGCGCATAGACCTCCATCCACAGGAGCGGATCGTCGCGTTTTTTTAGCAACTGTCCTGTAATGCCGCTGCGGCAGGCAAGCCGGGCCTGCATGGAGCGAACCGCCTGCTCGGCTTCGAGTTTATTGTTCTCGCTGACCCGGTAGTAAATGTAGTAGTGATTCAAGAGAGCGGATAAGGCTGGCGCTTTAGGCTTAAAACCGGGCCACTGGCGGATTTCCAGTGAATGGGCTGGCTGGCCGACACGCTGTCGATTTGCGCCACCGCCAGCAGATCAAAGCCGCCTTCCGGCGCAGGCGCGGCGTTGACCACCATGCCGGAAGCCTGGCCTTCCATGTCGGGCGTATAGAGCGCATCACCGGGTATGGGAGGCTCATTGCCTTTAACATGTGCCAGGTACATGCGGCGCTTGAGCTTGCCCAGGTACTGGGTGCGGGCAACGATTTCCTGGCCCGGATAGCAGCCCTTCTGGAAACTGACGCCACCCAGAATTTCCCAGTTGATCATCTGCGGCACGAACTCTTCCTGCGTGGCGGCGGTAATCATGGGGATGCCATTGGAAAGCCGCAGCCAGTCCCACACGCTGGCGCCGACTGGCCTAGCGTAACGGGACAGTACTTCCCATATGGCCGGGGCGTTAATGGGAGAAATTACCAGCACAAACTTGTCTTCGCCGATGCGCACAGTCTGGCCCTGCGTATTGGGCGCGGTTTTCATCGCGGCATCTGGAAGAGGGAGCCCGGCGTTAGCAAGAGCTGCCAGTGCACCAGGTCCGGCCAGAACCAGCCTGATATTTTCATCCGTTGCGTCTCGTGCATTGACTTTCGATCGGAGCACAAACATTTTCAAGCGCTTCAAAACGGTCTCGCGGATATCGCCCGACATTTGCAGGCAGGTATCGGCGCCGCTTTTCCACATGAGGAAATTCGCCAGCAATCTGCCCTTGGCCGAGCAGTAGCCATTCCAGGCTGCGCCGTTCGCATGCAGGCCGCGCACATCGTTGGTGAACTGGTTTTGCAGAAATTCGGCTGTGTCCTCGCCCGAAAATGCCAGCAGGCCAAGTTGCGACAGGTCGGCCATGACCGTGCCGGTTTGCGCCGCTGCCAATTCTTCCGAAGCGTTGCCGAAATCCCGCACATGCCCGCCTTCTACTCGCGCGCCCTGACGGGTCAAAAAGTCTTGCCAGCTTGCAATCATGGTGGTGCAATCAGAATAATTTGAGTGCACAAATTCTACATGTTTATACCGCTTGAGTTGGCCATAAAGCCTTCGCGGGTTTATGCGGAGGTTTTGCTGATTGCGTGCAGCCTGGCTGTGACAGGAATCTGGCTCGCGGCGATACCTGCCTGGGGGCAGGCGTTGATGACGCTCGGCCTGATTCTGGCCGTATTGCGTCACTGGCGAAAAGGCTTGCCAGACGTGCAAGGGCTGCGCATCGCACAATCAGGACAAATAGAAATTTTCCAGGCTGACTGGCAGTCAGCCATGATCAAGGGGCAACCGGTTGTACTACCCTGGCTGGTCAGCCTGAACGTTGAGCCGGAAGGCGGCAGGGCGCGCAGGCTGATGATCTGGCCGGATGCGGTGGATGCTGATTCCGCAAGAAGATTGCGGGCCTGGCTGAAATGGGGCTTTCAGCCTGCAGCCAAGTAATGATCGGATGGATTACATTTCAGGCATCAATACTTCGCACACGCCAGGGCAAACCAGCCCGGGACGTGGATTGAGAATCGTGTTGCCGACCACTGGCAGAGATTCCGGGTAATCGCGGCTGAAATGCAGGCCGCGGCTTTCATGGCGAAGCATGGCGGAACGGACGATCAGATCGGCCGTCATGACCAGATTGCGCAATTCGATCAGGTCATGGCTGACGCGGAAATTGCGGTAAAACTCGTCGATTTCATCCTGCAGCAGCTTGATGCGGTGCGCCGCGCGCGCCAGGCGCTTGTTGGTGCGGACGATGCCGACATAGTCCCACATGAAGCGTCTAAGCTCCGCCCAGTTGTGGGCGATGACGATTTCCTCGTCGGCGTCGGTGACGCGCGATTCATCCCACTCCGGAATGGTTTGCGAAACCGAGGGCGCATTTTCCAGAACGTGACGGGCGGCAGCCCGGCCAAACACCAGGCATTCAAGCAGCGAATTTGAGGCCAGCCGGTTGGCGCCGTGCAGGCCGGTAAAAGCGACTTCTCCCACTGCATAGAGATTGCATAAATCCGTGCAGCCGAACATGTCCGTGACCACGCCACCGCAGGTGTAGTGCGCGGCGGGAACGACCGGTATTGGTTCGTGGGTCATGTCGATGCCCCATTCCGACAGTTGCCGGAAAATGTTGGGGAAATGCTCGATGATGAACCTGGCCGGCTTGTGCGAGATGTCGAGATAGACGCAATCGAGGCCGCGTTTTTTCATTTCATAGTCGATGGCGCGGGCGACGATATCGCGCGGCGCCAGTTCGGCGCGCGGGTCATGATCCAGCATGAAGCGGCGGCCATCGGGCAGCTTGAGCAGGCCGCCTTCACCCCTGACCGCCTCGGTAATCAGGAAAGACTTGGCCTGGGGCAGGTACAGGCAGGTCGGGTGAAACTGGATGAATTCCATGTTGCCGACCCGGCAGCCCGCGCGCCAGGCCATGGCAATGCCATCTCCGGTGGCGGTGTCCGGATTGGTCGTGTACAGATAAACTTTGCCCGCGCCGCCCGTGGCCAGGATGGTATAGCCTGCGGAAAAGGTTTCCACCCGCCCGGTTTCGTTATCGAGGGCATAAACTCCGTATACCCGGCGTTCATCATCCCCGGTGTGCCGGCCGGTAATCAGGTCGACGGCCAGATGATTTTCCAATAGCGTGATGTTGGGGTGGCTGCGGATGCGGTCCGCCAGCGAGGTCTGTACCGCGCGTCCCGTTGCGTCCGCCGCATGTACGATGCGACGTTCGCTGTGGCCGCCTTCGCGGGTCAGGTGATAGCCGGTATCCGAGGATTCGTCCCCCGTAAAGGCAACTCCCTGGCTGACCAGCCAGTCGACCATGTCCCGCGCTTGGCTGACTACGAAGCGCGTGACGGATTCATTGCACAACCCGGCTCCCGCCACCAGGGTATCCAGGATGTGGGATTCTTCCGAATCATGATTATCGAGAACAGCGGCAATGCCTCCTTGCGCCCAGGCACTTGCGCCATCCATCAATTCACGCTTGGTCAGAATGGTGACGTGCTTGTGCGCCGCCAGGTGCAGCGCAGTCGTTAGGGCAGCCAGACCGCTGCCGACAATAAGAACGTCGGTGTTATGCATTCTGTCGCAATGATACCCAGCAAATTACCCAAAATAGCCTTTAAGCCCCTATCGCGGCTGAACTTTTTTTACAGATACAGGTCGGAATGCCGGAGTGCGCTCGCTTATACTAATTGGACAAATATAAGGCATGCTGCAAGGGAGTACAGTGGAACGCGAAATTGACCAGGAACTGGTCGAACGCGCTCAAAAGGGCGACAAACGCGCATTCGAACTGCTGGTGCTCAAGTATCAGCGCAAACTGGCGCGTTTGCTGTCGCGTATGGTGCGTGATCAGGCCGAGATCGAGGACATTACCCAGGAGTCCTTTATCAAGGCCTACCGGGCGCTGCCGCAATTTCGCGGCGAGAGTGCGTTTTATACCTGGCTTTACCGTATCGCGGTGAATACGGCCAAGAATTATCTGGTGGCACGGGGTCGCCGGGCGCCGACAACGACGGTTTTTGACAGTGAAGAAGCTGAAAACTTTGATGGCAGCGAACTCCTGCATGACATCTCGACTCCCGATGCGGAGTTGCAGACCAAACAAATCGCCAAAGCGGTGAACGAAGCAGTGGATTCATTGCCAGAAGAGCTGAGGACGGCGATTACCCTGCGGGAAATTGAAGGACTTTCATACGAAGAAATTTCGCAGATGATGGATTGTCCGATTGGTACGGTGCGTTCCCGGATTTTCAGGGCACGCGAAGCGATTGCAGAAAAAATACGCCCCATGCTGGGCACCAGTAAAGACAAGAGGTGGTAACCATGCAAACCCTAAAAAAGCACGCCCCTATTGAGAATGAGGAAACCGACTGGCTGTCGGACCTGCTCGATGGCGAAATGCCTGCCCGTGATCGCGCTGAAGCCATTGGTCAGTTATGCCGCGACGAGCAAGCCCGGGAACGCTGGGCGCTTTACCATGGCATAGGCGACGCCATGCGTGGCTCGCCAATGCTGTCCGCACGATTCAATGGGGGCTTGCAGGCACGGCTTGCCGCCGAGCCAACCGTTCTGGCACCGAGATTGCGCCGCTACGGTCCTCCAGCTGTCATGGCGCTTGCCGCATCGGTTGCGGTTGTTTCGGTGATTGCGCTGATGCCAGGCCTGACGGGCAGCGAAACCGGCGGTTTGCAGCTGGCGGCGGGTACCAAACCTCTTGTTCAGCAGGTCGAGATGCAAATGGCGCCGTATATGGTGGCCCATCAGGAGTTTGCACCGGTGACGGTGGCTTCGCCCTATCAGCGTGCCGTGATGATCTTGGATGAACCATCCAAATGATGAGAATCCCGCTTTCCGTATTGTCTTCCCTGCTTGTATCGCTGGTACTCGTCGCGTATCAAGCCCGGGCGGCGGATGCGCTCGACATGCTGGAAAAGGCCAACGAAGCGGCAGGCAGGCTTAATTACACGGGCACATATTTTTATCACCACGGGGAACATGCCGAGGTGCTTCGGGTGTCCCATCGTGTCGACAGGCGGGGCGAGTTGCACAAGATAGAAGTACTGGATGGGCCGCACCGTGAATTCCTGCGCATCAATGACGAGGTCTATTGCCACATGGCGGATGGAAAGACCATCCGCATAGACAAGAACGCTGTACAGCGTTTTTTCCCGGCGGTGGTGCCAGATGACACGGTCAATCTGGCCCGTTATTACATTCCCAAACTCGGCGGAACCGACAAGGTCGCGGGACGGGAATGTCAGGTGATTATTCTCGAACCGCGCGACCAGTTTCGCTATACCCACATGCTCTGGCTGGACCGGCAGACATTGCTGCCTTTGAAAACACGCACGGTCGACAATCATGGTGGGCCTGTTTCGATGTTTGTTTTTTCTGAAATTGAAATCGGTAGGAAACCGGAAAAAGCGATTTTTGATGTTCGCATGGCCGGTAAACGGGTTCAGGCGGCCAGCCTTGCCTCCAGTGCGCAGGAAGCAGGGGGCTGGAGCGTCACCGCGCCACCGGGCTACTCCAGTGTTCTGGAAGCGATGCGCCCGATGCCAGGCAAGAAATCGCCGGTGCTGCACCGGGTATATTCCGACGGGATGAGCAATCTGTCCGTGTTCATCGAACCCCTCGTGGATGGTGATTCATCCCTGGAGGGGCTTTCCACCGAGAATGCAATCAACATTTATTCGAGGCGGATGGCTGGACACAAGGTGACGGCAATGGGCGAAGTGCCGGCTGCTGCGTTGCTGGAAACCGCGAATTCGATCCAGAAAAAGTGATGCGAGCCGCTTATGCTTGAGCAGAACGCGATTGTGCTTAAAACCGAAGGCAGCAAGGCCTGGGTGGAGGCGCGTGAATCAGGCACATGCGGCAGTTGCGGTTCTGGCGGATGTTCCACCCGCAGGCTGGCCGATCTTTTCGGACGGCGCGAGCGCTCGTTTCCCGTGAACAATGTGTTGAAAGCGAATCCTGGGGATCAGGTTATCATCGGCATCCCCGCTGGCGCCTTGTGGATATCCGCCTTCAGGATTTACGGGCTGCCGCTGTTGATGATGATTGCGGGTGCCTTGGCGGGCCAGCGCATGGGGGGTGATGCGGCCGCGGTTGCCCTGGCGGCATCAGGGTTGCTGATTGCCTATTGGGTACAGAAAATCTGGCGGGCATCGCGCGCGTGGCAGCCCGTGATGCTGCGCCACGGCGGCAGTCATGCCGGTTTTGTCGTTAAATCCTGTTGAAGAGGCTAGTCATGAAACATACTTTTCTAACCAGCATGTTCGGTGCGGCGATGCTCATGGTTGCCACGGTTCAGGCGGCCGTGCTGGATGTGGCTGATCTGGTCGAAAAAAATGGCCCGTCCGTCGTCAACATCAGCACAACCAAAATCGTGCAACACTCCCAGGGCATGCCTTTCCAGATGCCCGAAGAGGAAGAGATGCTGGACTTCTTCCGCAAATTCTTTCCGCCGGGCGGGCCCCAGCGGGAGGGCCCACCGCGGGAGATTCCCTCGCGCGGCAATGGCTCCGGATTCATCGTCAGCAATGACGGCTATATCCTGACCAACGCGCATGTCGTGCAGGGTGTGGATGAGGTAACGGTCAAGCTGACCGACAAGCGCAAATTCACCGCCAAGGTCATCGGTTACGACACGCGGTCGGATGTTGCGGTCATCAAGATCAACGCAACCAATCTTCCCGCCGTAGCGATTGGAAATCCCGACAAGCTGCGGGTGGGCGAAGCTGTGATTGCCATCGGCTCGCCCTTTGGTTTCGAAAACAGCGTGACCTCGGGCATTGTTTCGGGCAAGGGCCGTTCGCTGCCATCGGAAAATTACGTGCCCTTCATCCAGACCGACGTAGCGGTGAACCCTGGAAATTCAGGCGGCCCGCTGTTCAATCTGCGCGGCGAAGTGGTGGGCGTCAATTCGCAAATCTACAGCCGTAGTGGCGGCTACCAGGGCGTTTCCTTCGCCATTCCCATCGATGTCGCCATGGAAGTCGCCAATCAGCTCAAAACCAGTGGCAAGGTGGCGCGCGGCTGGCTGGGCGTGGTGATTCAGGAAGTGACTTCCGAACTGGCGGAATCTTTTGGACTGGATCGCGCGCGCGGCGCCCTGGTGGCGGAAATTCAGGAAGACAGTCCTGCCGCCAGGGGTGGTATCCAGGTATCCGACGTGCTGCTCAAATTCGACAACAAGCCGGTCGAAAACTCTGGCGATTTGCCCCGCCTGGTTGCCAACGTCAAGCCGGGCAGCAAGGTGCCGGTTCAGGTGTGGCGCAAGGGCGCAAACAAGGAGTTGTTCATCAATGTCGGCGAGTTTCCTGATGAGGGCAAGACGGCTTTTGGCCCCAAAACCCAGAAATCCTTTTCACGGGGCGGGCTGGTGCTGGCTGAACTGTCAAAAGAACAGCGGAAGGAATTGAAGGTAAATGGTGGCCTGCTGGTGGAAGAATCTAAGGGCGATGCGGTACGCGCCGGTATCCGGGTGGGCGACATCATTCTCGCCGTCAACAACACCGAAGTCGGCACCGTCGAGCAGTTCCGCAAACTGATTGCCGCGGTTCCGGTTGGAAAGAGCGCGGCTGTTCTTGTTCGCCGTGGCGACAATTCGCTGTACATTCCGTTGAAGATTTCCAACGGCAACAGTGAGTGATTCCACCCCCGTTCTGACCCTGCTGGGGCGGAACGGGTGTCACTTATGCGAGGACATGCGGGTAGCCCTGAATATTTGGGCTGCCCGTTTTGCTTTTACGGTCAACGAAATCGACATTTCTGGCAATCCCGGACTGGAAGCCCGGTATGGCTGGGATATCCCGGTATTGCTGGCAGGTGAAAGAGAAATCTGCCGTCATTATCTGGATGAACCGGCGTTGCAAACCTGGCTTTCTGAAAGAGAAAATTTCCTTTAAAATTCAATCCGTTGATTTATTCTTCTGGGCACGCTGGCCGTGCCCCTTTTTTCGTTTTGTAAGATTAAAAACAGCGCTGTGCAAGACAATATTCGCAATTTTTCCATCATCGCTCACATAGACCACGGCAAATCCACGCTGGCGGACCGCATCATTCATTTGTGCGGCGGACTGTCCGACCGCGAGATGGAAGCCCAGGTGCTCGACTCGATGGATCTGGAAAAAGAGCGTGGCATCACCATCAAGGCGCAGACCGCTGCGCTGGAATACAAGGCCAGGGACGGGCAAACCTATTACCTGAACCTGATCGACACGCCCGGGCATGTGGATTTTTCCTACGAAGTCAGCCGCTCGCTGTCCGCCTGCGAGGGCGCGCTGCTGGTGGTGGATGCCTCGCAGGGCGTCGAGGCGCAAACGGTCGCCAACTGTTACACCGCCATTGATCTGGGAGTGGAAGTCATCCCCGTTCTGAACAAGATCGACCTACCCTCGGCCGATCCCGATCGGGTCAGCGAGGAGATCGAGGATATTGTCGGCATCGATGCGACCGATGCGGTAAGGGCCTCGGCCAAAACCGGCATCGGCATCACCGAGATTCTGGAAGACGTCGTAAAGAAAGTGCCGCCTCCGCGCGGCAAGGAAGATGCGCCACTGAAAGCGCTGGTCATCGACTCCTGGTTTGATAACTACGTGGGCGTTGTCATGCTGGTGCGGGTGGTGGATGGCATGCTCAAGCCCAAGGACAGGATCCGCCTGATGGCAACGGGGGCGCAGTACCTGACCGAGCAGGTTGGGGTCTTTACCCCGAACTCCAAGCAGCGCGAATCGCTATCCGCAGGCCAGGTTGGCTTCATCATTGCCGGCATCAAGGAACTGAAAGCCGCGCAGGTCGGCGATACCGTCACGCTGGCGGACAATCCGGCCAGCGAAGCGCTGCCCGGTTTCAAGAAAATCCAGTCGCAGGTTTTTGCCGGCTTGTATCCGGTGGAATCGCATGATTTCGAGGCGTTGCGCGATGCGCTGGAAAAACTGCAACTGAACGATGCCGCGCTGCAATTCGAGCCGGAAGTTTCGCAGGCGCTGGGTTTCGGGTTCCGTTGCGGGTTTCTGGGCCTGTTGCACATGGACATCGTGCAGGAGCGCCTGGAGCGAGAGTTCGATCAGAATCTCATCACCACCGCGCCAACCGTGGTGTATCAGGTGCAACTGCGCGACGGCACAATGGTCGAGGTGGAGAACCCTTCCAAGCTGCCCGAACTGTCAAAGATCGAGGCCATATTCGAGCCCATCATTACCGCGACCATTTTCGTGCCGGAAGAATACCTGGGCAACGTGATGACCCTGTGCAACCAGAAACGCGGCTTGCAGGTGGACATGAAGTACGTTGGAAGGCAAGTCATGCTCAAATACGAACTGCCGATGAATGAAGTGGTGATGGATTTCTTTGACAAGCTCAAATCGACCTCGCGCGGTTATGCCTCGCTGGATTACGAATTCAAAGAGTTTCGCGCCGCCGATCTGGTCAAGCTGGACATCCTCGTGAATGGCGATAAAGTGGATGCTCTATCGCTCATCGTGCACCGCTCGAATTCAGTGTACAGGGGCCGCGAGCTGGCCGCGAAGATGCGAGAGCTGATCCCGCGCCAGATGTTCGATGTGGCGGTGCAGGCCGCGATTGGCGCGCAGATCATCGCGCGTGAGAACGTCAAGGCCTTGCGCAAGAACGTGCTGGCAAAATGTTACGGCGGTGACATTACCCGCAAGAAGAAACTGCTGGAAAAACAGAAGGAAGGCAAAAAGCGCATGAAGCAGGTCGGCAACGTGGAAATTCCGCAGGAGGCATTCCTGGCCATCCTGCAGGTGGGAGAAAAGTAAATGGACGCTTTGGCGATTGCGCTGATCGCGGCACTGGTTCTTGGCGTCGTTCTGGTTTTCAAGGGCGTTATCGGACTGCCCCTGCTCCTGCTGGTTGCAACGCTGGTGACGGGCGCCATCTGGCTGTGGGACAAACTTGTCTTATCGAAGAAGCGCCAGAAGGATGAAGAGCGGACGTCGGGGATCGAATATTCGGTCAGCCTGTTTCCGGTGATCCTGCTGGTTTTTTTTCTGCGTTCCTTTCTGGTCGAGCCTTTCCGCATTCCATCCGGCTCGATGATGCCGACCCTGCTAGCGGGCGATTTCATTCTGGTGAACAAATATACCTACGGGATACGATTGCCCGTGCTGGACAAAAAGGTGATCGAAATCAACAACCCGAAGCATGGCGATGTGATGGTGTTCCACTTTCCGGAAGACCCTTCCGTTGACTACATCAAGCGGGTCGTTGGCCTGCCGGGCGACCTGATCGAGTACAAGGACAAACGGCTTGTCGTCAATGGACAGCCGCTGAGCTATCGCGAGAACGGCACGTTCAGCTTTGAAGCCGGCGGCCTTAATTTCGTTACCAGTATCGTTTACCGTGAAAAGCTGGGTGAAATCGAGCATGACACCATGGTCATTCCCGGCATCGCGGGCTTCATGAAAGAGCAGCTTAAATCCTTCCCCAACCAGGGAAACTGTACTTACAATGACGAAGGTTTTGCCTGCCGCGTGCCCGAAGGGCATTATTTCATGATGGGCGACAATCGCGATGGCAGCAACGACAGCCGCTACTGGGGATTTGTACCCGACGGCAATATCGTGGGCAAGGCATTTTTCATCTGGATGAATTTTGGCGATTACAAACGCATTGGCACCACAATCCACTAAGGAGGTGAACATGATCAACCGTCAACATCAACAAGGACTGACCCTCATCAGCCTGCTGTTCTGGGGCATCGTCATTATTTTCATGGCGCTGCTGGCGATGAAGCTGATCCCGGCCTATACGGAGTATTTCACCATCCAGAAAATACTCAGCGATATTGGCAACGATCCCAATATCAAAAGCATGAGCAATGGCGAAATCCGCGACAAGTTCAGCAAGCGCGCCATGGTCGACAACATTTCCACCATCAAGGCTTCCGATCTGGACATTGGCCGGGATGGCGGACAGACAGTCGTTTCGGTGGAATATCCCTTCCAGACAAAGCTGGTGGGTAACATCAGCCTGCTGGTTGATTTTTCTGCCAGTTCGGACAGCAGTGGCGGTAGCAGTTCCAAGTCAATTGAGTAGGCTAAACCTGGCCCGGCTGATCGCCAGCCTGGGCCATGAATTCAATCAGGAGAGCCTGCTCCGGCAGGCGCTTACCCACCGCAGTTACAACGCGCAGCACAATGAGCGTCTCGAATTTCTGGGCGATTCGGTTTTGAATTGTGTAATCGCGCGCGTGCTTTACGACACCTTTCCCCAGTTGCCGGAAGGCACGCTTTCCCGCATGCGGGCCAATCTGGTCCGGCAGGAAACGCTGGCGGATATCGCCGTCAGCCTGAAGCTGGGAGATTATCTTCTGCTGGGCGAAGGCGAACTCAAAAGTGGCGGCTTCCGGCGGCCGTCCATTCTGGCGGATGCACTGGAATCCATCTTTGGCGCGGTATTTCTTGATGCGGGCTTCGATGCGGCGCGCGCGGTTGTATTGGGCCTGTTTGACTCTGCAATTTCAAATATCGACCCCAAGGCATCGGGCAAGGATGCCAAAACCCAATTGCAGGAATGGCTGCAGGGCCAGCGCCATCCGCTGCCTGAATATCAACTCGTGGGCACGCGCGGCGACGCGCATGACCAGATATTTGTCATTTCCTGCAATGTTCCCGCGCTGGGCATCAAGACCCAGGGGCAGGGCAGAAGCCGCCGTGCGGCCGAGCAGGAAGCGGCGCTGGCGGTTCTGAAACAGGCGGGTGCGGTGGAGTGAGCGAAGCTCAGGCCGGTCCGCACCGCTCCGGTTTTATCGCCATTGTGGGCCGCCCCAATGTGGGCAAATCCACATTGCTGAACAAGCTGATCGGCCAGAAAATCAGCATTACCTCGCGCAAGGCGCAAACCACACGCCACCGCGTTACGGGCATCCGTACCGAACCTGGTGTGCAATATATCTTTGTCGATACGCCCGGCTTCCAGACACGGCATGGCGGCAAGCTCAATACCGCGTTGAACCGCAGCGTCAGGCAGACGCTGTCAGATGTGGATGCGGTGCTGATGGTGGTCGAGGCGGGAAAACTCAATCAGGGAGACAAACAGGTTGCCAGTCTCCTGCCGGAAGACCGGCCGGTGCTGCTGGTGGTCAACAAGCAGGACGAGCTCAAGGATCGGGCGTCGATGCTGGATTATTTGCGGAAGGTTTCGGAAGTCCGTTCCTTCGCTGAAATCGTTCCTGTTTCCGCCAAACACGGTACGGGTCTGGATGAGTTGCTTAAAACACTGGCGAATTATTTGCCGGAAGGCGACGCACTTTATGGCGAGGATGACGTCACTGACCAGACCGAAAGAATGCTGGCGGCCGAGTTGATACGCGAAAAACTATTCCGGCTGTGCGGCGAGGAAATTCCTTACGCCACCGCGGTCGTCATCGACAAATTCGAGGAAGAAGGCACGCTCCGGCGCATCTTCGCCACGATACTGGTTGACCGCGACAGCCAGAAAGCCATCGTCATCGGCAAGGGCGGAGAAAAGCTCAAAGCCATTTCCAGCCAGGCACGGCTGGACATGGAAAAAGCCTTCGACGCCAGGGTTTATCTGGAAGTCTGGGTCAAGGTCAAGGGCGGCTGGTCGGATGACGTGAGAGTGCTCAAGTCGCTCGGTATCGAGTAAGCCGTCATGGCCCAGGCCCGTACCGACAACGACCCCGGCTTTGTGCTCCACACCTGGCCGTTTCGCGAAACCTCATTGATTGTTGAAGTCTTTACCCGCCAGCATGGCCGCATGGCCCTGATTGCGCGCGGTGCACGCCGGCCGCGTTCGGTTTTGCGTGGACAGGTGCAGCCGTTCACACCACTGCTGCTTTCCTGGTTTGGCAAGAGCGAAGTCCGCACCCTGCACGGCGCCGAGTGGCAGGGCGGGATTGCGCCACTGACTGGCCTGCCGCTCATGTGCGGCTTTTATCTCAACGAACTGTTATTGAAACTATTGGCGCGCGACGATCCGCATGAAGCCCTGTTCGATTATTACCGCGCCACGCTTGTGGAACTGGCCCAGCCAAACGGCAACGATCTCGAACGCATTTTGCGCCGCTTCGAAAAGCATCTCTTGTCCGAGATCGGCTATGCCGCGACTTTTCACGAGGAAGCGGAAACCGCCCGACCGGTGCGCGATGACACTCGGTATGTGTTCGTTCCGGAACGCGGCCCGTATGCGGATGAGGACAATGGCGGCCATGGCATTGCGGTTTCCGGCCAGACCCTGCTTGACCTCGATCAGGACAGGCTGGATTCTGCCGTCACGCGCAGCGAGGCCAAGCTGCTCATGCGCGCGCTGATCAACCACCACCTCGGTGGCAAGCCGCTTTATACTCGGCAAATGTTGAAAGAACTGACTGAAAAATGATCTACCTCGGCGTCAATATCGACCACATCGCCACCCTCCGCCAGGCACGCAAGACCCGTTATCCCAGCGTGGTGGAAGCCGCACTGGCCGCGGAAACCGCCGGCGCGGACAGCATTACCCTGCACCTTCGCGAAGACCGCCGCCACATCCAGGACGAAGACGTCGACATCCTTCGCCGCGTGCTCAAGACCAAGATGAACCTGGAAATGGCCGTGACCGAGGAAATGATCGACATCGCCGAGCGCATCAACCCGCAGGATGTTTGTCTGGTGCCGGAAAAGCGTGAGGAGTTGACTACCGAAGGCGGCCTCGACGTGGCGGGACAGATCGACAAGATACGCAGCGCCTGCGCGCGGCTGGGCGCATCCGGCATTCGCGTCTCGCTCTTCATCGATGCCGACGCCAAACAGCTCGAAGCCGCGCGCGAATGCGGCGCACCCGTGGTCGAAATCCACACTGGCCATTATGCCGACCTCGAAGAACCCGCCGCCAAACTCCAGGAACTTGATCGCATCCGCAAGGCCGTCTCCTACGGTCTTGGGCTGGGGCTCACCGTCAATGCCGGTCATGGCCTCACCTACCACAACGTCCAGCCCATTGCAGCCATATCCGGCGTGCACGAACTCAACATCGGCCATGCGATTGTTGCGCAGGCGATATTTGTGGGATGGGAGAAGGCGGTGAGCGAGATGAAGCGGTTGATGGTGGAAGCGGCGGGGTGCAGGAGATAAATTTGCAAAGAAAGCAGGGTGGGCAAAGCGAAGCGTGCCCACGTGAAGTTTGTCTGGTTGTCTGACGATGTTTAGCCGGGGTTGCCCGGCGGCAACTTACTTTTCTTGCTTCGTCAAGAAATGTAACCAAAAGTAGGCGACCCCGCTGTGCTGCTCCGCCTTTAAACCTTGGCGGAGTA
>CAYOJA010000031.1:0-21727 GCA_964404175.1 uncultured Thiobacillus sp.
AGTTAAAACCCAAATCCCCCGGCGCTTCGCGCCACCCCCTTTATCAAGGGGGTAACAAAGGTAGCCCCAGCGATCAAGCCCCCCTTGATAAAGGGGGGGGTTGGGGGGATTTGCTTTTTGGGTTTGTTTTTTACCCGTCTGCGTGTCCGCAGCCAGAAGGTGGAGGGCGGAACAGCGCGGTCTTGCAGGGCCAAGCTCTGCTCAAATCAAGGTTTCTACTTGGGGGTTGTCTGCCAGTGATTCATCACAAAACCCCGACCCACTTCCAGTTGGTTTTCTAATTCCCGATTTGCATTCTTCCGGGCAGATAATCGGCAGCGGTCGATCAAATCTCGACCATTCTGAAAATCGATCTGGTCCCACTTCGAAATTGGTTTGCCGAAGCCCGCGAGTGTCGCCGCATCGGTAAGCAGATCGCGTCTTTCCTGTTCACGTATGGCGTGGACATTCAGCTTGAACTTCTGCGATCGTGCCTTCGATTCCAAAGCTGCTTGCGACATTACACCGCTTACCCATTCATTGACCGCGGCGCATTCACCGCCACTGTGCGAGTTGGTACGGGGACCAGCTGCATCGACAACGCCAGCGGCGGCGGCAGGGGTCGCAGTGTCCTGATTGGCGGACGAAGATTTGCGCGGCCCTGCCCTCATTTGCTGAACGGTGGTCATGTGCGGTCGAACCATCATCAGCCGCCTTTCTTCAGTGGTACGCCGCGCTTTTCTGGCATCCTGCTGGCAAGCCCACATGGCTGCCAAAACCGCCTTGAGTTCTGCAGAATCCCAATTGCGAAACGCGCTGCCGAAAGTCGCTGTCGTTGCTTCATTACTGAGAATGTCGTCCGCAATGCGGTTTCTCAGTTCCGTCCATGCCTGAACGTCGGAGGCAGACCCGGAGTTGTATCCTGGTGGCGGCCGGTCAGGCATAGGCGATACCCATTGCTCGATCGCGGTGCAGGCTGGAACGTTGACTGTCCCCGAGGCAATGGGAGCAACGAGGGCCAGCATCATGAGACTTGCGAAATGTCGGAATGTCATTCGAACTCCTAAGGCGCGTATCGGGAAGAATAGACACCCGTGCCAACCTTGGTCAACTGATTGCGTGGCGGATGTCCTCGGCCAGCCCGGGATAGACAACTTCCCCATTGTGGATTTGCAGACCGTTTTTCAGGTGAGGATTTGTTTCCAGCGCGGCCAGTCCCTTGTCGGCCAGCGCCTGCACAAAAGGCAGGGTGGCGTGTGAAAGCGAAAGGGTGGAGGTGCGCGCGACCGCGCCGGGCATGTTGGTCACGCAATAATGCACGATGCCTTCCTCGACATAGAACGGTTCGCTATGCGTGGTGGGGCGGGAGGTTTCACAAATGCCGCCCTGGTCGATGGCGACATCCACCAGTACGGAACCCGGGCGCATGGATTTGAGATGCGCGCGGGTCAGAATTTGCGGTGCCCGGCGGCCCGCGACCATGGCAGCGCCGATGACGAGGTCGGCTTCCTTCACGCTGGCGGCGATTTCCTCGGCACCGGCAAAGCCGGTTTCGATGCGCGCATCGAACAGTTCCTCGGCATGGCGCAATTTTTCGGCTTTACGGTCGAGCAGTCTGACCTGCGCGCCCAGGCCGATGGCAACACGCGCGGCATTCATGCCGACATTGCCGCCGCCAATGATGATCACGCGCGCGGGCGCAACGCCAGGCACGCCGGTAATCAGCGTGCCATTGCCGCCATATGGACGCATCAGTCCAAGCGCCCCCATCTGCGGCGCCATGCGGCCGGCGATTTCCGACATCGGCGCCAGCAGCGGAAATCCTCCAGTGTCATCGGTTACAGTTTCGAAACCGATGGCGGAGACATGCCGGTCGATCAGCGCCTCAGCAAGTTTTGGCGCGGCGGCGAGATGGAGGTAGCAGAACAACAACTGGCCCGGATGGAGCAACAGGCTCTCCGCGGCTTGCGGTTCCTTCACCTTGACGATCATATCGGCGGCGTAAATCTGCGCCGGGCTTTCAACGATCTCGGCGCCCGCGCTCCGATACTGCTCATCCGGAAATCCGATGTCCTTGCCGGCATCGGACTGAATTCGTACCGTGTGGCCGGCGCGAATCAGCGCAGTCGCGCCATCGGGCGTCAGTGCAACGCGGTACTCATGGTTCTTGGTTTCTTTGGGAATGCCGATCAGCATCAGTCACCTCGTGAATTCTTTACAACTTGACCGATTTCATTGTTTGCCAGCTCAAGTATAAACCGCAGTTCAGCTGGAGGATCGCTCCACTCCTCATATCGATGTACAGTCCGCGCGTACCAGTAGCGGCTGTTCCACGCGTCGCCCTCGATCTTGTGCAGAACGGCATGAATCCAGCAGGCAACAGGATCGTGCTCGTCCCGCTGGACAATTTCATGGGCCTTGTGCCAGTCGCCGGACAGCGCGGCTTCAACCGCTGCGATGAGTTCCACTTTATCCATCAGGGATGAGGGGTGGTGGCCGGATTGGCAATTCCGCGCACGATCACGCGCACTTCATCCAGCACACGGTTTTGTTCATCGAGTAACCGTATATTGTGGGCGCCAGGCGTTGGCGGCCATGGCAGACCTTGATTGTTTTCCGGGATATGGATTTTCTCATCCACCTCCCATTTCAAGCCTGGCAGCGCGGGGCGAGCGGAAAACTGGACAATTTGCCGGCTCGCCGGAATATCGGGATCGAGCGCGAGCACGGCGCCATCGCCCGGGCCGACGATGCGAGGCAAGCCAATGGCAGCTTCGGGAAGGCTGGCCACAGACATGCCGGTTCCCTTGATGAAGGCTTCGCGTCTTGGCGGTTCGACGGCTGGCTCGAATCTGACCTGTCGTAATTCGATATCCCCGGGTGCCTTGGGTGCGCGGCCTGGTGTATGCAACTGCAATCTGTTCATGATTGCTTGCCACACCGGCGCGGCGCCGGTGATGCCGGACACGTCGTGCATCGGTTCGCCGGAAGCGTTGCCGACCCATACGCCGACGGTGTAGCGATCCGAGTAACCCACGCACCAATTGTCGCGCATGTCCTTGCTGGTGCCGGTTTTGACCGCAGACCAGCCGGATGTGCCGAGCGCGTTGTCGAAGCCGAAGGTGAGTGCGCGTGCTTCTCGATCGGAAAGGATGTCGCCGATGATCCAGGCGGCGGCGGGACTTATCACCCCTCTCCCCTTGCGGGGCGAGAGGGGAATTCGGCAAGCACTGCTTGCCGCCCTCGCAGCCGGATCGGGGTGCACCCCGATCCGCGGGGCGCAGAGCGGGGGCGGGGGTGAGGGGACAAGCGTCGTTGAACTTGCCAGTCCACCATTCGCCAACGTGCGATACGCATTGGCCAACTCAAGCAGGGTGACTTCCGCGCCTCCCAAGGCGAGTGAGTAGCCATAGTGATCGGCATCCTGTGTCAGTGTGGACAGACCCAGTCGTTTCAGCTGATCGTAAAACGGCTCATATCCCAGCAGCACGAGCGTGCGCACGGCGGGCACGTTGAGCGAGGAGCCGAGCGCGGTTCTGAGCGACACCCAGCCCTTGAAATCGCGGTCGTAGTTTTGCGGCAGGTATTGTCCGCCTGCGGTTTCGACGGAAAGCGGCGAGTCATCGAGCAGCGAGGCGGCGGTCAGTGTCTGGCGCTCGATGGCCAATGCGTACAGAAAAGGCTTGAGCGTCGAGCCAGCCAGTCGTGGCGAGCGGGCGGCATCGACCTCCGGCGCATCGGAGGTAAGCTGGCTGGAACCGATGTAGGCGAGAATCTCGCCGGTTTTGTTGTCGAGCACGATGACTGCGCCATCTTCCACCTGGCGGTCTTTCAATTCCGCCAGGTGCTGTCGCAGCGTGCGCAAGGCAAAGCGCTGCAGATTGGCATCGAGGCTGGTATTGACGATCTGTCCGGCCTGTTTCAACAAGCGCCGGGCGACGTGCGGCGCGATCTGGTTGTTGAAAGGAATGCGTGGGTGCACCACCAGCGACGACCATGCCAGCGCGGTAATGCCTTTGCATGAAGGACGCGGTGAAGATAATTTCTTCGCTACATCGCACGCGCGCTCGGCGACCTTGTCCGGTGGGGCGTTGGGCCCGCGCAGCAGAGCGGACAACAGGCTGGCTTCCGCTTTGTCCAGCCCGGAGGGATGTTTCTGGAACAGCCCCCAGCTTGCGGCGTTGATGCCGGAAAGTTCGCCGCGAAACTGCACGGTGTTGAGATAGGCTTCCAGGATCTGCGGCTTGGACCAGTTTTTTTCGAGTTCGCGTGCCGCCAGCATCTGGTCCCATTTTTGTGCGTAGCTTCGCCCATCAGTGCCGCGAGAAAGCTTTGGGTCGAGCTGTGCAGCCAGTTGCATCGACAAGGTGGACGCGCCGCGATGGCTGTCGGTGAGCAGGCGATCCCACACCGCGCCGAGCGCCGCCTTCCAGTCCACGCCGCCATGCTCGTAAAAACGCTTGTCCTCCGAGGCGATGAGTGCTTCCTGCATGGCCGGCGAAAGCGCATCCAGTTTTATCCAGGGCAGACGGCGGACCGTGTTGTCGAGGCGCAGGGTATGCAGGCGTTCGCCGTTCCGGTCCAGCAGCCAGGCTTCTGAAACATGGTGCTGCGACTTGACCATGTCGAAACTTGGCAGGGCATGGGCGTTCAGCGCAAATGCGAAGCCCAGACAGGCCAGGCAATGCTTCATGGCTTGATGGACATGGGCGCTACAGGGAATTCGCCAAACAGCTCGGGCGCATACATGGCTTCGACACGCGTGGACGGCAGCTTGTATTCGCCTTCGTTGTTGATGCGCACGGTGTACTCGACGGCGAATTTCCCCTTTGGCACCCAGGTGTAGTAGGCGCGGAAGCTGTCGTGCGTGCGTTCCTCGTAGGCAGGCCACACCCAGCCTTCGCGTTTCTCGCCCGAAGAGAGAATCGCCGAGTCTCTGCCCAGGCCCGATCCCAGTATCGTTGCACCGGAGGGAATGGGATCGCTGACAGCCACCCAGCCCATGTCGGTTTGTGCATCAATGTCGAGGCGGACGCGATAGACATCGCCACGATGCCAGGCTTTTACTGACTTCGCATCGATGGGCGTGACGGTGCGGGTGATGCGGTAGCCGGCATTCAGGGGCTGTTTCAATGGAATGGCGGCCAGACTGGAAACCGTTACCCAGGGTTTGCCGCTGCCGGCATGTTCCATCTTGAGCGGCGCGGCATCCTCGCTCCAGGGCAGTATCGTGCTGGCTTCTTCCTTTTTCCAGTCAGCGGTGAAGGTTTTTCCAGCCAGTTCGGCGGAGGTCTTGCCGGAAACTGGAACCGCTTCATGCTTCGCGGAGAATTTCTTCATCGCCAATACCCCCCAGGCATTGGCCACCGTGGTGTGCCAGCGGCCCTTGTGCATGCGCGAAAGCGAGCCGCGCACCAGTCTGCCGATGTCGTCTTTCCAGGCCAGATCGTCATTGGCGGCCAGCAGCAAACGATTGGCGTTGACGTCGCCGTTCCACATCAGCCACCACCAGGCATCGTTTCTTTCGGTGGAGAAGGTCATGATCGTGCCGGAGAAATTCAGCCGGCTTTTAAGGATGGATTGCGCTTCCTTCAGCCGCGCTTCGCGATCAGGCAAAGTGTTGACCCGCTCATGCACCGCAATCCAATCGAGCAGCGTGGTGGTTGGCCACAGGTTGGGGGTGTGGCTGAAGCTGTCCAGCCACTCGGATTTGAAACCACTGTCCGGGTAGCGTGACAACGCTTCCATGGCGGCGATTTTTCTCACGGCAAGATCAGCCGTGTTCAGCACCGAACCGCGCACCACGCGGCCCTCGACAAAACCAGCCAGACCGTTGAGCATGCGCGCCCGTGTTTCAGGCCCGATTTCGTAACCGGCTTCGTTCGACAGGCTCAGCAGGTAAGCGGTAAGCGTGTCGCTGCCTTCGCGCATATCAGTCCAGTACTTTGTGAGACCATCGCTGTCGAGATAAAGCGGCAACCGCTCGGCAATGCTGTTCCAGCGGGCTTCGTCCTGAAGCGAAACGGCGACAGAGGCTTGCTGCTCCAGACAGGTCCAGGGATAGCGCGACATGTATTCCGTGACGCCGGGCAGGTCGTCGCCGAGCCTGGCTTGCAGTTTCACCCCGATGCCGCCGCGGCCTGGCACGGCGTCCGCTGGAATCTGCGTGGCCATGCTGACGGGTTTGTCGAGCTGCATGAGCGTGGCCTGGAAGGTGCGCACCGGTATGGCCTCGATGACGGTTTGCGTGAGCTTCATGCGATCTCTCGCCCCGCCAGCTTTTTCGGCGCCGGTTTCCTCCGCAGTGATTTCCCAGGCAAGCCTGTTCACGCCGTAAGGGATGTTGACCGGGAAACCAAGTTCTTTCGATTCGCCCGCATTGAGGCTGACTGCGTGCGCAGCCGGGTCAGGCATGCCGCTGACCGCTGCCTTGACGGTGGCCTTGATCGCACGATCACTGCCGTTGCGCACGGTGGCATAGGCCACGTAGGCATCGCCCTCGCGCACCACCGGCGCGAGGCCGGATTGCAGGATCAGATCCTGCTGCGTCTGGATGCTGGTTTGACCGGTGCCAAAGCGGCCGACGTTGACACTGGCCACGGCAACGATGCGGAACGCGGTCAGGCTGTCGTTCAACGGGAAGCTGACTTCCGCTTCGCCCTTGTCGTCGAGTTTGACTCGCGCCTGCCAGTAAACCCGCGTGTCGAACAATTCGCGCGCCGACTGTTTGCCGCCACCGCCACCCGCCGCAACAGCCTTGCGGCCATAGTGGCGCTTGCCCACCACCTGCATTTGCGCGGTGCTGGTTTCGACCTCGATGCCACGCCGGGTCATCATTGCATCCAGCAATTTCCAGCTGTCGTTGGACTGCAATTCCAGCAGGCCTTCGTCGATGACGGCAATCGCTGCTTCGCCATTCTTTGCCGCGCTGCCATCGGGGCGCGTCACTCGGATTTTTGTCCTGACTTGCTCGCGCACGCGATATTTGGGTTTGTCGGTCGTGACCTTGACCTCCAGCGCATGGCCCGACCAGCCGGTCCTGATTTCAGTCGCGCCCATGCGGAAGGCGGGCTTGCCCAGGTCGACCATGGCGGTGGGCGCGATGCCGGCGATGCGGCCGCGCACAGCCAGCGCGGTGACAAACACATTGGGGCCGTAGTGCGGTTTGATCGGCACTTCGATCACCGGCGAATCGCGCCTGACGTCCGCGACCCAGGCGTCGAGCACACCTTCGCGTTCCACGCTTACCAGCACTGTTGCCGTTTCAAACGGCAGGGCCATGCGCAGCTTGGCGGTTTCGCCGATCTCGACCTTGCGTTTCTCCGGCACCAGGTCCATGCGGTCGTTGTCGGAGACCTGATACCAGCTGTCCGGGCCCGGTACCCATGTTTCGGCGTGGGCGGAGCTTGCGTTGCCGGCGGCGTCTTTCGCGCGTGCCTGCAATATGAGGTCGCCTGTAGAGGGAGACTTGATTTCGCAAGCAAGCCGGCCCAGATCGTCGGTCTTGCCCGAGCAGGCATCGGCGACCTTGCTGACTTCGCGGCCGTGCGCGTAGGCATAGAAGCCGCCGATGAGCCGCTTGCGATGGCTGTACCAGTCGCGCTTGAGGATTTCGGTTTTGATGTCGATGCCTGCGGCGGGCTTGCCGCGCACGTCCACCGCCTGCACGGTGAACTTTAGTCCATCTTTCGACAGCAGCCAGGAATCAGGTTTGACGGCCAGCAGCACGCTGGAGGGATACAACGGAATGCGCGTTGCTGCAGTCAGCGTTTCGCCATTGGCATCGCGGTATTCCAGTTCTGCCAGCAAATCGCGCGGCGTTTCGCTGGCTGTAAGGTTTGAAACTTCCATCCGTGCCGCCCCGCCTGCATCGAGCTTGAGTGACTGAGTCTTGATGGTTTTGGCAGCTGCCGTGGCGTTCGTCTCGCCATCGACATCGTATTCGCCGATATGCCAGTCCTGCTCCTCGCCTTCCTTGCCGGTTTTGACTGCACCGTTACTGAAATTCCAGTCTTCGTAGTCGTCGAAGCTCACGATCCTGTCCTGCAACTGGCCGCGCAGCTTGACCGGCGCGAAGCTGGCTGCGCCGCCGGAAAGATAGGCAATTTGCGCATCGATGGCCAGGCTTTGAACATTGACGGCGGGCGTTTTCGGGCCGGTCAGCGTGGCGCGCATGGTCGGCACGCGGTAGGCCGCGACACGGAAGCTGCCCGCATCGATTCGCGTTTCCTGCCCGCGCAGGGTGTGCGGTACCAGGATGGAATACCGGCCTTGCCTGGCTTCCCTGGGCAGGGTGACGCTGGCTTCGGCGATGCCCTGGCTGTCCCACTTCACCGGCAGCCTGGTTTCATCGCCCGTGCCCTCGTGCTGGAGAATGATTTCCTTGCCAAGCTTGTCCCTGTCGACGAAGGCGAAGCCGTTTACCGCTTTTCTGCGCATGAAGAGTTTCATGCCCACGGTTTCGCCCGCGCGGAACAGGCTGCGATCCAGCACGGCGTGGGCGATGTAGGGGCCCTGCCAACTGTCTTGATACAGGTTGAAGCGCCAGGTCGAGATGCCCTCGTTCCAGTCGGACAACACAAAGGAAAAATCGCCATCCTTGTAGGCAGTGACGTAATACTGCCTGTCCCAGTTGCTCATGCAGCCGGGCAGGGCCTGGAGATCTGGCAAATTCTTTTCGATGTTGAACAGGCCGGTCTGGCCGGTTTTACCATGGGCGTGGATGGTGCCGCCGCAATCGCGCACGGCGATATCCACGCCGGATACCGGCTTGCCTGTATCGAGCGCCGTCACCCACACCAGCGATGATTCGCGCCCCTGCTTGAAATGCACGGACAGATTGGTGACGAGCGCTGCGGCACGAACGTGATAGGGCACTTTCCTGGCCATCAACGATTCGCCCAGTCTTGGGCTGGCCACTTCGACGACGTGGAAGCCGGCTTCCTTCAACGGAATGCCAATGACTTCGGTTTCGCGATCAGGCAGCGGCTTGGGCAGGGGGAAGGACTGGATCTTGTGCTGCGGCCCGAAAATGGATTCCTCGGCGCCATAACGTTTGACGAATTCCCTTTGTGTTTTTTGATCGTAAGTCCAGTCGTTCCGTTCGAATTCCTGGATGCGCTTCAGCCAGGCGATGACCTCCAGCGGTTTTTGCGTGACCATGCGCTCGCCTGTCAACACGGCGTGGCTTTTGATTGTCTCGCCGGTGGCACGAAGGGTCAGCGGCAGCATGGGGTCGGCGTTCTTTTCGATGAGACCGAATCCGGCGGCGAATTTGGCCAGAGGCGGCGCGGCATCGGTCTTGATGGCGAGGGGAAATTTTTTCGCGTTGGTGAGCGTGCGTCCGGCGTCGTCCTTGAAGCCGGCGGGAAGCTTCAAAGTCAGACTGGCGTTTTCCGGGAAGGGGCCCTTGAAGCTGAGAGTCTGTGTTGAACCCGATACCAGGTCGTCCTTGCCGATTTCAGGCTTCCAGATTTTGCCCGCGCCGGACAACCGGATGGCTGAGGCCAGTTTTGTCGAGACCGGTGCGGTGAAGCTGAATGTCATGGGCAGGATGGGCAGGCAGGGCGCCTTGGCATTGGTCTTCTCGCAGCGCAGTTTGGCCGAGAACGCCGGTCGAACCTGGTAGGCCAGGGTTTGAGCGGTTGACGCTGGGACGCCGGATTCCGATTCGATGCCTTTGTCCCAGACCAGATTCAATTTGGCGCCAGCGGGCAGGCGGCGCGCGCATTGCAGAACCACCACCGGTGCATTGTCGCTGGTTGAAGCAGCGAGGATTTTTTCCCTGACCGTTCCGCCGGGCATGCGCAAAAAGAATCGCTGCGCCGTCAGAAGATCGATGGCATAGCCGTATTCAGAGAAAAAATCTCGCGCGTTTTCCAGCACGATCTTTCGTGTTTTGACATCGACGAGCCGGGCCGGGATTTTCTCGCCGATGCCCTCGGCTACGCACCACACGCGGTTGGCCAACGTGGAGAATTTTACTGGCGCATCCAGTCCCAGAATGAAAATCTGGCTTTCGTCGACGGACGCGCTGCCCTCGTTGGGCCAGGCGGCCAGAATGGCCGGCCCGCCGGTGGTAAAAGATTTTCTGGCATCGTCCAAAGCCGATCCATCCAAAGCCTTGATGCCCGGCTTGAGCATGAAACTGCAACTAACCCCGGCGGGCAGATCACGCTCGAAGTCGTATACCCAGTTCCTGCCATCCACCCAGCGCCCGCTGCCTTTTTCCGCGCAGTCGATGTTGAAGGGTTCGGATAATCTCGGATCGCCCAACGGCACCATCTCGTTCGTGAAACGGACAGATACCTGCCGCACGCCCTTGACTTCACCTTGAGGCGAAAAAGCTTCAATGCCTGCCGCATGAACGATACTGGATAAAAGTAGGCCTGATATGAGAGTGCGAAACATGTTCACCTCGAACGTATCTACGGTTGCTGGAGTTTTCTCGTCATGTTTTCAAAACGGTAATAGCCGGGCTGGACACGATCCATCCGGATTTCCTTTACTCCCCAACCGATATTCATGCGCCCGATTTCGTGAAAAGGGCCGATCATCGTCGGCGAAACTTGCACGGAGTATGCACCGGGTTCGATCGCTCGCATGTTTACCTGAAGTGTGCTGTTTCCGGATTTTGACCTGAAGCCGCTGAACGGCCGCGCCAGCGGCTCACCAATGAAGATGCCCTGGCCGGGCATGGCCACGCTTTTCCAGTAGGCTTCCAGCAGGGTTTCGCCTTGCAGGTAATGCGCCATGGCGATGGCAGGAACCGGGAATTTCTCCGGAAAGTTGCAGGGCTCCGTGACCGCGCCATAACTCCCGGTTGCGCCAGCCCCAAGCCATTTGAGACTGCTCATCTGACTGCCGTCAAGCAGCGCGCCGCCGGTGGAAGTCAGATGATCCGCCATGGCGCCAGGCAGATAATGGTTGGTTTCGATATCGGGAACTGAAGCCAGGCCGGTAAAGTAAAACATCACGTCGGGTTTTTTCCTGAGCGAGTTTGCCTTGACGATTACAGTTGGAATCAGCTTGCGCATCATCTCCCGGGTTTTTTCGTAGCCCTTGGCGCGAACGTTGCGGTT
The DNA here is from genome assembly GCA_964404175.1 of uncultured Thiobacillus sp. Classification (GTDB taxonomy): domain Bacteria; phylum Pseudomonadota; class Gammaproteobacteria; order Burkholderiales; family Thiobacillaceae; genus UBA6918. The sequence goes on from CAYOJA010000031.1 coordinate 11,061, forward strand.
GCTGTCGCTGGTGCTCACGAGGTAAGCCGTGCCATCGGGGTTTTTCCCATCTGCGGCCACGCCACGATCTATCAGATCGATAGCCTGGTTCACGCTGCCTGCCGCCAGGCTCATGGTTGGGCGGATGCCGTGTGCCGTGTATGGCTGCGAACTGTTACTGTTGAAGTAGGGGCTTGGCCGGGTCGGCTTGCATCCGTTTGCGCAGTAACTCGCATCGAAGCCGAATGCAAAGGCAGAAGTAATCGACATGCAGTCAACCCGGTACGGCTGCGTCCAGGTCAAGGCATAAGCCTGGATATGACTGCCTGCGGCGCGATCCACTTCCTGCTTGATGTGCGCGAATTCATCTTTCGGGAGTGTGGTTCGGCCAGGGGCAAAGCGCACATGGATCATGTTTCCTTCGGGTATGCCACGCTTTTTCCTGTAGTAATTGGCGATGACTGCACTGTCGGGGTCTTCGTCGTTGACGATGACGCCAAGTCGGTCGGCCCCTAGTCCTGGCTGGCTGAATGAAACAACTTCCGCCTCTGCACGTGCAGCCAGGGAAATTGAAGAAAAAGAAAACGCGGTAAAGAGAAGTAGAAAAGAAGCCCCAGGCAAACGCATGATTTACTTGAGCGCCCTCACGCACTCCTTTACCAGGCCAGGCCCCCGGTAAATCAGGCCCGTATAAAGCTGCACCAGGCTGGCGCCAGCGGCAATCTTTTCCTGCGCATCCTTGCCGGAGAGGATGCCTCCCACGCCGATGATGGGAACCTCATCCTTCAGTTCGGCTTTCAACTGACGAATGACGTTGTTGGATTTGTTGCGCACTGGCACCCCGGAAAGGCCGCCAGTTTCCAGGCCATGGCGAAGATGGGCGACCCGGTCGCGATCCAGGGTGGTGTTGGTGGCGATGACGGCATCCATGCGGTGACGGCGCAGCAGACTGGAGATGGCGGTCACCTGGACGGCTTCGAGGTCGGGTGCGATCTTCAGCGCGATGGGTACGTAGCGGCCATGAATCTGGGCAAGTTCATCCTGTCGTTTCTTCAATTCCGACAACAGCACATCCAGCGCATCGGCTCCTTGCAGGTCGCGCAGGTTCTTTGTGTTGGGCGAGGAAATGTTGACCGTGACATAACTGGCGTGAGGATATACTGCGGACAGGCAGGCCAGATAATCTTCGTTCGCGCGTTCGATTGGCGTGTCTGCGTTCTTGCCAATGTTGATTCCAAGGATGCCCTTGTATTTCGCGCGCTTGACGTTTTCCACGAGCGCGGCGACACCATCGTTGTTGAAGCCCATGCGGTTGACGATGGCGTGCGCCGGGGGTAGCCGGAACATGCGCGGCTTGGGATTGCCTGGCTGCGGGCGCGGCGTCACCGTTCCAATCTCGATGAAGCCGAAGCCCAGTGCCCCCAGGCCGTTGATTGCCTCGCCATTCTTGTCCAGCCCGGCGGCGAGTCCAACCGGATTGGGGAATTTCAGCCCCATGACTTCGACCGGCCGGCCTTTGGCTTTCCAGCAGCACAGTCCCGCAAGCCTGCCTGCCTTGGCCAGCACGGCAATGGTCAAGTCGTGCGCGGCTTCGGGTGGAAGTGAAAATAGCAGGGGGCGAAGCAGTGCGTAAGGAATCATCAGTAAATTTCGCGTGTTTCCAGAAATTTCACTTCAGGAAAACGCTCCTGCGTGAGTTGCAGGTTGACGCGATTGGGCGCGAGATAGACATACTCTTCGGCGCCGTCCAGCGCCACGTTGTAGCCATATTTGTCGGTCAGCTGTTTCAGGTCCGAGTCGTTGCCGCGCAGCCAGCGGGCAGTGGCGTATTCGCAGGGTTCGAAGGCGACATCCACGTCGTACTCGTTCTCCAGCCGGTGGGCGACGACATCGAATTGAAGCGCGCCGACCGCGCCGAGGATGAGGTCATTGGTAGCGAGCGGTTTGAATAATTGTGTCGCGCCTTCCTCGGCAAGCTGCTGCAAACCTTTCTGCAACTGCTTCATCTTGAGCGGATTCTTGATGCGTGCCTTCCTGAACAGTTCCGGCGCGAACGAGGGAATGCCGGTGAATTTGAGCGCTTCGCCCTCGCTAAAAGCATCGCCCAGCCGGATGGTGCCGTGATTGGGAATGCCGATGATGTCGCCCGAATACGCTTCTTCCGCCGTGTTGCGGTCCTGCGCCATGAAGGTGATGGCATTGTTGACGGCGAGTGTCTTCCCTGTGGAAATCTGTTTGATCTTCATGCCGCGGTCGAAGCGGCCGGAGCACACGCGCACGAAGGCGATGCGGTCGCGGTGGCGCGGATCCATGTTGGCCTGGATCTTGAATACAAAGCCGGAGAATTTTGGTTCTTCCGGTTGAACTTCGCGCGTTTCGGTCGGCCGCGACTTGGGCGCGGGGGACAGATCAACGATGGCATCAAGCAGCATCTGCACGCCGAAATTATTTACAGCAGAGCCGAAAAACACCGGAGTCTGCTTGCCGGACAGGTAGGCTTCGCGGTCGAAGCTGTGTGAGGCGCCGCGCACCAGTTCAACTTCCATGCGCAGTTCTTCCGCCTGATCGCCGATGCGTTCGTCGAGCAGGGGGTTATCCAGGCCGGCAATGATTTCCCCCGTGCCCTTGTCGGCCTGCGGGTCGAACACCAGCACCCTGTCGTCGTAGAGGTGGTACACACCGCGAAAGCGCTTGCCCATGCCAATGGGCCAGGTCATGGGCGCGCACTGCATTTCCAGTACCGATTCGATTTCGTCCAGCAGGTCGATGGGCGATTTGCCTTCACGGTCCAGCTTGTTGATAAAAGTCAAAATGGGCGTGTCGCGCATCCGGCACACGTTCAACAGCTTGATGGTCTGCGCTTCCACGCCATTGACCGAGTCGATCACCATCACCGCCGAATCCACGGCGGTGAGCGTGCGGTAAGTGTCCTCGGAAAAATCCTCGTGGCCGGGCGTGTCGAGCAGGTTGATGATGTGTTCCCGATACGGAAACTGCATCACGGATGAAGTCACCGAAATGCCGCGCTGCTTTTCCAGTTCCATCCAGTCCGATGTCGCGTGGCGGCTGGCCTTGCGCGCGCGCACTTCGCCGGCGACCTGGATGGCGCCACCGTACCACAGCAGCTTTTCAGTAAGCGTGGTCTTGCCCGCATCGGGGTGCGAGATGATGGCAAAGGTGCGTCGGCGGCGGATTTCTGATTCAAGCGAAGACATGGCGATGCGTAGAAAAGGACAGCAGTTCCTGCAAACTGCTATTTTACCTGCTTGGCGCTGATAATCAGGGTTCCGTCGGACTGGCTCAGATCAAACCTGCCCAGAGCGTTCATGCCCAGTAACGCCAGTTCATCCATGTTGGGCATGATGGCAACTTCCACGTCAAACAAGCGATAACTCCCGAACCGGACTTCTGCGCGTGCCACACAGCCACTGATTTTCCCGTTGGCTGTGGTGAAAGTGGCGGGCGCACCGCATTGCAGCCCGGCCTGTCTGGCCAGGCCTTCTGAAATGCTGACCATGCTGGCGCCGGTGTCGATCATGAAATGGACAGGGGCGCCATTGATGGCACCATTGACGTGGAAATGACCATCATTGCGGAGTTGCAAGCGAACTTCATTTGCGCTGATGACTTCCATATCGGGTTTGGTCGCATGCTTGTATAGCAGATATCCCGTCAAAACCAGCGCCAGCACTATGCTGATCTTGAGGAAAACAGAACCAAAAACCTGATTGAGTTCGGGTGGGCCTTGATGTGCCATTCAGGTCTGAAGCAGCTTGCGCTGAAATGCATAGAAACCATGTGCAACCGCAGCGGCTTCGGCAAGTGAGAGATGCTGCGGGAACTGGCTGGCCAAGGCGGGATGCACAAAGCGGATGCCCGGTGCGACATCGGCGGCATAGTGCAGCGGTTCATCGCTGATCTTGCGGAAAACCACCATGGCATTGTCCTGATCATTTTCGAATGGCGCACCCTGGGCATCAACCCGGATCTGAATCTGCTGACCGCTGACAGGGCAGAAGGTTTCGATGGTGGCGGCGGTGTTGAGGATGCGCGGCAGGGCCAGCGCGTCGATGGCAGACACGGCAAAGATCCTTTCGTGAGGGAAATGCACGGCAATATCGGTTTCGACCGGGCAAAAGGGCGGTAGTCCAAGAGGTTGTTCATCCTCGGTGAAGTACAGCGCATCCAGCGCCATCAGTTCCTCCAGCGCCTCGGCATCGAAGCCGGCGGGCGAGGGCGCGGCCGAGGTTTGCATCCAGCGCGTGAGCGCGGCGAGATAAGTTTCCCGGCTGCTGTCGCAAGCCTGGGTTTTCAGGCGCTGCTCGATGGGATAGGCGCGGTGCAGGCCCTTTAGCGCAGCGATGATTTTTTGGAGATCGGCTGGGGTGGCTTGGATCAAAGTGATTAAAGAATGCGATCTTCTTGGTTAATGAACCAGATAAGTATTGAACGTAATGAGAATGTCAGGATATTTTACATCCTCATGGGCAGACAAAATTTAACTTGTTGATGTGCAAGTAAATAATTGCCAAGCACAAAAATTGCATGGTTAGCCGTCAAAATTGAAAAACACCGAGGGGACAGTTCATGAACCGGTATTCACAACAGTCAATAAAAGCCTTGGCAACAAGTATTATGGGACTTGCTGCCGTGATGTATCAGCCATTTGCCTGGGCATCCGCAAGCTATGGTTTCTACGCGATCACCAATAATAATGCAGGCGCAGTATCTGATGGAGAGGCTAACCTCAACGTGGAAGTGATTGACCTTGGCGGCAGCCAGGTGCAATTCAAGTTCACTAACAACTCTTCATCTGCCATAACGGATATTTATTTTGACGATGGAACGTTGCTGGGCATTGCATCGATAAGCGATTCGGGAAGTGGTGTGGATTTTTCACAAGGGGCTTCTCCACCCGATCTCCCCTCAGGTAATACCGCCACACCGGCATTCGCGACGACAGCAGGCTTTTCAGCCGACACAAACCCGCCGGTATCTCTCAATGGGGTAAATGCGGGCGAATGGGTAGCGATCAATTTCAATCTGATTGCAGGCCAAACTTATGGCGATGTACTGACTGCTCTGGCTTTGCCAAACGGCGGCGGTACAGGAGACCTGCGTATTGGCATTCATGTCCAAAGTTTTGCAAGTGGCGGGGGAAGTGAAAGCTTTATCAACAATCCGGCTCCGGTCCCTGAACCTGAAGCCTATGCCATGATGTTGGCAGGATTGGGACTGGTGGGCTGGGCCGTGAAAAGGCGCAAGTCCTGAGGCCGGGTTGCAAACAATCAGATACAAACAGGGCCGCGAGTGCGGCCCTTGTCTTTTTGTGGAAGCATGTGCACCGTCATGTCCGGTCAATGCTTTCTGCTTTTTCCGAACAATCCGCGTCCGCGGAAATACTGCACCCCCAGCCAGCCGCCGAACAATCCGCCCAGGTGTGCGAAATGCGCCACCCCTGCGGACGTGCTGAATACGCCCAGCGCCAGTTCGATCAATCCGTAGCCCAGCACGAATCTTCGTGCGGGGATTTCAAACGGCAGGAAGAAGATCGTGATGTTGCGATTGGGGAAATACAACGCAAAGGCCAGCAACAGCCCGAACACTCCTCCGGAAGCGCCGATAACCGGGCCGTCAAAGCGCATAAGATAACCGCTGACGGCGATTTGCGTCATGGCGGCAACAACCACACTCAGAAGGTAAGTCAGCAGATAGCGCAGGTCGTTCCATTTTCTTTCCAGCGCCGAGCCGAACATCCAGATTGCAAACATGTTGAAGCCAAGATGCAGCGCCGAGCCATGCAGAAAACTGTAGGTAACCAGTTGCCAGGGATGGAACAGTTCTGCCATCCACGGCGGCCAGAGCGCGAAGGTATGGATGATGACCGGCCCGGTGACAATTCCCAGCAGATACACCAGCACGTTGATGGAAATCAGCGCGAGTGTGATGGGAGGCATGTCGGGTCGAGTCCGGGTTGAATGCAGGCCGGACCAAAAGTGTTTTTTGTCAGGCCTGAAGGCATCAACCTGACAGACACTTGCCGCAATGATACAAACTCATGCTATTTCTTCGCCGTCCTGCGCAGCCGGGCCAGTATCCGACGCGCCAGTTCGCCGAACAGTTCGGTCTGGGTCGGATGCGGGAAGATGGCCTTGGCGACCTGCGTCAGCGTCATGTCACCCGCGACCATCATTACGCCGGTTCCGATCAACGTGTCGGTGTGGTCGGCCAGGAAGTGCACGCCGATGATGCGGCCGGTGGTCTTGTCCGCCACCATTTTGATCATGCCATCGGTTTCGCCGGTGATCATGGCCTTGGCGTCGATACTCATGGGCATTTTGGCTTCCACAGCATCGATGCCTTTTGCTTTCGCCTGTGCCACGCTCAAGCCGACAAACCCAGCCTGCGGGCGCGAGAAGGTCACGGCGCAGTCTCTGTCCTGATCGTACTCGGCATCGTGGCCGAGAATGGTGTCGGCGGCCACGCGGCCTTGTGTTGCGGCGGTGTGCGCCAGCATGTAGCCGCCGATGACGTCACCCACGGCGAAGATGTGCGGCTGCGAGGTCTGGCAGCGCGTGTTGACCTTGATCGCCGCGCCATCGAGCGCGACACCGGCCTTGTCGAGGTTGAGCCTGCTGGTATCCGGGCGCTTGCCGGTGGCCATCAGCACCACATCGCAATCGAATTTCTTTGCTTCGCCGCCGTTACTCTTGTAGGCCACGCTCATCTTGCCCGGCGTGCCGGTCACGCCGTCGATGCTGGCGTTGGTGACCACGGCGATTTCCTTTTCCAGCAGACCGATGAGGGTCTTGGCAATTTCTTCTTCCACTTCGGCAAGGATGCGTTCGTTGCGTTCCAGCATCAGAATCTCGCAGCCGAAGTCGCGGAAGATTTGTGCCATTTCCACGCCAATGACACCGCCGCCGACGATGGCCATTTTCTTCGGTGGGTTGGCCAGGTTCCAGATGGTGTCGGAGGTGACCACGCCGCCGGTGCTCAAATTTTCCCGTGCGCCGGGGATGGGTGGCACGAAGGCGGGTGCGCCAGTTGCGATGACTGCCGCGCCGAAGCTGATGTTGCGGATGGCACCATCCGGGCTGGTGACTTTCACCGTGTGGGCGTCGACGAACTCGCCAAAGCCTTCGATGACGTCGATCTTCATGCCCTTGTCGGTCTTGAGCGCCATTTCGCCGCGCGACTGCTGCACCCAGCGGCGGTGTTTTTCGATCTGCGCCCAGTCCATCCTGGGCTTGTCCGTGCCGGTGATGCCGATCTCATTGTCGTGTGCGCGGTTGCGGATGATGTCCGCAGCGGCGCGCCAGGCCTTGGATGGGATACAGCCGCGCCACAGGCATTCACCGCCGGGGAAGGGCTCGTTGTGCACCATGGCGACCTTGATGCCGTGATCGGCAAGATCGCGCGCGCAATCCTCGCCGCCGGGACCGCCGCCGATGACGACAACCGGATAATCCCAGCTGCCTTCCGGAATGCTGAATGCCGGAGCTGAAGTCTTTGCCTGCGTGGCTGCGGAAGCGGCAGCCGGCGCGCCGCCCGCAATCCAGGCTTCGGGTGCTTCGATGACCTGCTTGAGCTCGGCCATGTAACCGGCCACATCCGCGCCGTTCAATACACGATGATCGGCGGTGATGTTGAACGGCGTGCCCTGCGGGCCGGTTGCCGAGATCGCCAGAATGGCGGCAATGCCGGGCGTGGGAATGGCGGTGAAATGGGTGACGCCGAACATCCCCATGTTGGAGATGGTGAAGGTCGGGTTGGCAAATTCGCGTGGCGCCAGCTTGCGGATGCGCGCGCGTGGCACCAGATCATTCCAGTCGGCCTGCATGGCCGCCAGGCTCTTGTGCTCGATGCCGTTGATGATGGGTACGACCAAACCGCCATCGTCCGATTTAACCGCCACGCCGAAATCGTGGTTGGGACGCTCGACCAGCTTGTCCACCGGCTGGTAGGCCCAGTTCATGCGCGGGAATTTCTCCATGGCTACCGAGCATGCCTTGGCGATGGCCACGGTGACGGATACACCCTGAGCCTTGGCGGCCTTGGTCAGCTTGCCGGTATCGATGTTCATGGTCACATCGAATGTCGGCAGCGTGAGCGAAGCCGTCATGGCATGGCTGACGGCTTTTTCCATCGAACTCATGGCCCGGCCGGTACCCGGCACATCCACCTGCGGCAGGGAATGCGCCACTTCCGCCATGCTGGGGCGAGCGCGGGCCACATCGGCGGCAATCACGACACCTTCCGGTCCGCTGCCTGCCAGCGACTTGAGATCAACGCCCATTTGTCCGGCCAGTTTGCGTGCGTAAGGTGAAACCTTGCGGCCAACCACGCGCGGCGCAGGCGCGGCGCCCGGATGGGAAACGGCAGGAGCCGTGGCGGGAGCTGTTTTGGGAATATGCAGACTGGCAGGACGAGGGGTATCGCTATGCTTGATCGGATGCGATTCCTTGACCTTGTGGTCGGCACCGATGGTGACGCCCGTCTCATTGACCTTGCCGGCATCCGACACAATGAACGCCATGGGATGGCCAACTTCTACCACGCTGCCGACATCCGCCAGGGGTCCTGACAAAAAGCCTTCCTGGAACACTTCCACGTCCATGATGGCCTTGTCGGTTTCCACTGTGGCGACGATGTCGCCGCGCTTGATGGCATCGCCGGGTTCCCTTTCCCAGGTCACCACGACGCCTTCGGTCATGGTGTCGGAGAGTTGCGGCATGACGATTGGCGTGCCCGCGTGATGCGGAATCATTTCCGTCTGGGCTTTTTCTTCCACGACTTCATTGGCCTCGATGGCCAGGTCGCCCGCTGTATCGGTGATGTAACCCAGCGCGCCACCGACGGGAATAGTGGCACCGACTTCGGCCAGAGGACCGGCCAGATAGCCGGCCTTGAACACTTCCACATCCATGATGGCCTTGTCGGTTTCGACTGTGGCCACGATGTCGCCGCGTTCAACCCTGTCGCCAGGCTGTTTTTCCCAGGTGACGACCACGCCCTCGGTCATGGTGTCCGAGAGCTGCGGCATCGTTATCGCATAGTGTTGGGACATGCTAGGTTCCTAAAAATCGTTATCCGCGAAGGGCGCGGAGAAACGCGAAGTCTTTACCTGAGATTTTCTTCGTGTCCCTTGGCGTCCTTCGTGGACAAAAAAGTTTTTTTACGCTTTTCCGAACATTTTCAGAACGGCGTTGACCACATCCTCGTGATTCGGAATCGTGGCCTTTTCCAGCGTGTGGTTGTATGGCTGTGGCACGTTGACGGAGTTGATGCGCACGGGGGCGGCATCCAGATCGAAGAAGCATTCCTCGTTGATGATCGAGATGACCTCGGCGCCAACCGATACGGGTGCTTCGTCTTCGCAGGCGACAACCGCGCGATGCGTCTTGGTAACCGACTTGCGGATTCCGTCGCGATCTAGCGGCGCCAGTGAATACAGGTCGACCACTTCGGCGGAAATGCCGTATTGCTTGTCGAGAATTTCCGCGGCCTTCAGATTCCAGTGCACGGAAATGTTGTAGCCAAACAATGTGACATCCGTGCCAGTGCGGCTAACCTCGGAACCTTCCAGCGGATGGAAATACTCGGTGTCGGGCACGTCGCCTTTCATGTTGTACATGAGTTCGTGTTCGTTGATGAACACCGGGTCGTCGCAGCGGATGGCGGATTTGAGCAGACCATAAGCCTGCTTGGGATTGGATGGCGTGACCACGCGCAGGCCTGCAATGCCCATGAATACTTTTTCCATGCGCGCGGAGTGCTGCGCGCCCAGCTGGTGCGCGGCGCCGCCCGCCGCGCGGAAGACGCAGGGCGCCGTCAACTGGCCGCCGGACATGTAGCGCACCTTGGCGGCGGAGTTGAACATCTGGTCCATGGCCAGCCAGGCAAAGTTGACCGACATGATTTCGATGATGGGACGCACACCGAGAAAAGATGCGCCAACACCCAGGCCGGTGTAGCTGCCTTCGGAAATGGGTGTATCCATTACGCGCAGCGGGCCGTATTTCTCGAACAGGCCCTTGGTGGCCTTGTAGGTGCCGCCGGCTACGCCGATGTCCTCGCCCATGCAGATCACCAGCGGATCGCGGGCCATTTCTTCGTCGTGTGCGCGCTGGATGGCTTCCCAGTACATTATTTGTGCCATGTCTTTTCTCCCTTGCGAGGCTGCCCAAAAATTACTGCGCAGCCAATATCCTGCGTTGCACGGTGCTCGGAATCCTCATGTATACCCACATACACTCCGGTTCCTGTGCGCCGCGCGCCTTGTCTCTTGCCTGCTTGTGACATTTTTGAGCGGCCTCGCTATGCCTGGCCGGTCAGCCAGCGCAGCTGCGTGTCACGCTCGGCGAAGACGTATTTTTCAAGTTCCTCCGCACGCGGTTCGGGCGATTCTTCCGAGAACTTGATGACCTCGTTTTCAATGTAGGCGTCGGTTTCTTTTTCAATGGCTTCGTAGTCGGCCATGGTCATGGCTTTTTCTGCAATCAGCCGGTCGCGCAGAATGTAGATGGGGTCGCGCTGTTTCCATTCCTCTTCTTCTTCGCGAGTGCGGTAGCCGCGCGAGTCGGACATGGAGTGGCCACGGTAACGGTAGGTCATCAGCTCAAGGAAGTAAGGGCCCTTGCCGGAGCGCACATGATTGACCGCGATTTTGGCCGCATCGTAAACCT
>CAYOJA010000031.1:21827-22898 GCA_964404175.1 uncultured Thiobacillus sp.
GGGCCCTTGCCGGAGCGCACATGATTGACCGCGATTTTGGCCGCATCGTAAACCTTTTCGATATCCTGGCCGTCGCACTCGGCGGCTTCGATGCCGTAGCCGCATACGCGCTTGTGCTGATGCACGACTGCCGTGGAACGCTCGATTGCGGTGCCAATTCCGTACAGGTTGTTTTCGCACACGAACAAAACCGGCAGCTTCCACAACGCGGCCATGTTCAGGGTTTCGTGAAAGGTGCCCTGGTTGTTGGCGGCATCGCCCAGAAAGCAGATGGCGATTTCATCGCCGCCCTTGAGCTGGATGCCTTTGCCGATTCCCGCTGCCAGCGGGAAAGGACCGCCCACCAGCGCATAGCCGCCCATGAAACGGTGCTTCACGTCGAAGATGTGCATGGAACCGCCGCGGCCTTTGGAAGAACCGGTTTCCTTGCCGTACAGTTCAGCCATGACCTCTTTCGGATCGGCGCCGCACTTGATGGCATGCACGTGGTCGCGGTAGCCGGTGATGACGTAGTCATAACCGGGGCGCGCGGCTTCCATCACGCCGTTGCAGCAGGCTTCCTGGCCGGGGTAAAGATGCAGAAAGCCGCCGATCTTGCGTTCGATGTAGGCCTGATAGCAACGTTCCTCAAAACGGCGGTGCATCACCATTTCTTTCAGCACGCGCTTTTTGTCTTCCAGTTTCATGCGAAACCTTTCAGAAATTGATAGCGTAAAAAACGCGCTATCATCGTCGAAAAGCCTTGCACGGTCAAGGTAAAACCCTCACACAAGGATAGCCAAACATGCTTCAGATAGTTGAAAAGAAAGCCGATTTTTCGGCGAAAGATGCCGCGCAATTTGCCCATGCCCTGGTGCTGATGCCTGCCGGGAAATCCTTGCCGGACGTGCCTGGCAAGGCCGGGCTGAATGCCGCGCTCAAGCGCCGCGACATGAAAGTTGAAGAACTGGCCAAGTCACCCGTTGCGGTGGAACACGACGGCAGGCTCACCGTATTTGCGATGGTCGATGGCGGCAAACCGGCTTTTGATCGCCACACTCAACTTCGCAAGGCCTGGGAATGCCTGGCCGC
>CAYOJA010000032.1:0-22386 GCA_964404175.1 uncultured Thiobacillus sp.
GGGCAGCTTGTTTCCATCAAGCCGTATTTTTCCGCCAGCCGGGTTTTCACCGGCTGCAAGTCCAGGTAGCCGTTTGCGCGTCCGGTGTCGCCCATCGGCATGGTTTCGATCAGGCGCAGGATGTAATCGCCGGCCATGGCGAATTCGACCATGGCGTCGATCTCGTCATCGTTCTTGCCGGCGATGGCCACCATGTTGAGCTTGATTTTGCGGAAGCCGGCTTCTTTCGCGGCATGGAGTCCGGCCATGATCCTGTCGAAGACGTCACGGCCATTGATGGATTCGACACGTTCGCGCTGCAGAGAATCGAGACTGACATTGAGGCGAGTGACGCCCGCATCCTTCAATGCCTGGGCATGTCTGGCCAGTTGGGTCGCGTTGGTGGAAAGGGACAGATCATCGACGCCGGGCAGGGCGGAAAGCCGGGCGGCCAGTTCAGTCAGATTGTGCCGCAACAGCGGTTCGCCGCCAGTCATGCGAACACGCCTGACGCCAAGCCGGGCAAACGCTGCGATGAGCCGTTCTGTTTCGTCAAAGGTCAGCCAGTGCTCGGGCTCCTCAAAATCCTTGAAACCTTCAGGCATGCAGTAGGTGCAGCGCAGGTCGCAGCGGTCCGTCACGGAAAGGCGGACATACTCAATGGCGCGGCCAAAAGGATCGGTGAGCATGGATGACAGACTGGCGTTATATATGACAAAATATAACCAAGATTTATGACTTTGTCAGCATTCAATTGGAAACAATTCAGGATTATTTGCTGTTGGCAGGATTGGCGGTGGCGGCCTTCTTGTATGCCTCGGTCGGTCACGGCGGCGCATCCGGATATCTGGCCGTCATGGCGTTTGCCGGGCTGTCACCCGCAGTGATGAAGCCAGCCGCACTGGCCCTGAACGTGGTAGTGGCGGGTATCGGTACCTGGAAATATCTGCGCGCGGGTGCGTTTGACTGGAAAGTCTTCTGGCCGTTTGCCGTCGTGTCGATTCCCATGGCCTATGTCGGCGGCGCCATGCATGTTCCGGCCGGCGTGTTCAAGCCGCTGGTCGGCGTTGCACTGCTGTTCGCGGCCTGGCGCATGGTGCTCTCAACCCGCCGCGTCGAAGTCGAGCGTCATCAATTGAAGCTGATTCCGGCATTCGTTGCCGGCGCGGCCATGGGTTTGCTCTCGGGCCTGACCGGCGTGGGGGGAGGCATTTTCCTGAGCCCGCTGATCCTGATGCTTGGCTGGGCCGGCACGCGTGAAACGTCAGGGATAGCCGCGCTGTTCATCCTGGTCAATTCGCTGGCTGGGTTGCTGGGCCACGGTGACCTGTCCGCGCTGCCAGGCTATTTTCCGGTGTGGATGGCCGTGGTGGCCGTGCTGGGCTGGCTCGGGGCGGAACTGGGCAGCCGGAGATTCCGCCTGCCTGTCATTCGCAATCTGCTGGCCGTGGTGCTGGCGCTGGCGGGCACCAAGATGCTGCTGACATGAAGGTATTGGGCATTGCGGGGTATAGCGGGGCGGGGAAGACCACCCTGATGGAAAAACTGATCGCAATGCTGATCAGGGATGGAGTTTCGGTTTCAGTGATCAAGCACGCGCACTGCGGGTTCGATGTCGACCAGCCCGGCAAGGACAGTTACCGGCAGCGTCAGGCCGGAGCCTCGGAAGTGCTGGTTGCCTGCGATGACCGCTGGGCGCTGATGCATGAAAATCGCGCTTCGGCGCCGCCCGATCTGAATGAATTGATTGCCAGGTTTTCACCCTGTGACCTGGTTCTGGTCGAAGGCTGGAAGCGCGATCCGATCCCGAAAATAGAAGTGCATCGTGCGGCAAACGGCAAGCCCTGGCTGTATCCGGACGATCCGCTTATTCTTGCGGTGGCCAGCGATGTTCCGCCGCCGGACCATAAACACTGGCTGGCGCTGGATGATGTTGCCAGCATTCGCGCCTTCATTAAAAATCAGCTGGGAGTTTAAGTATGCCGAGGTTTTATGCTTAGTGCCGCCGAGTTATTGCAGGAATTGTTGATGCGGGCCCGCCCGCTGGACAGGACGGAAACCATCCCTTTATCTGAAGCCTACAACCGGGTTCTCGCGGAAGGCTTGTCTTCCTTTGTCAGCGTACCGCCTCTCGACAACACGGCCATGGACGGCTATGCCGTGCGCAGCAAGGATTGCAAGTTGCCCGACGCAACGCTCAAGGTGACGCAACGCATCGCAGCTGGGCAGGTCGGCAAGCCGCTTCACCATGGCGAAGCCGCGCGGATTTTCACGGGTGCGCCCGTGCCGCCCGGCGCCGATGCCATCGTCATGCAGGAAGATACTTCGGTGGAAGGAGATTCAGTCACCATCTACAAAACGCCCCGCCCCGGCGACCACGTCCGGCGTGCCGGCGAAGACATTCAGCCCGGCACCAGTGTGCTGACACCCGGCACGCGCATGAAAGCGCCGCAACTGGGATTGGCGGCTTCCATTGGCCGCACGGATGCAAAGGTCGTCCGGCAATTGCGGGTGGCGATGTTTTCCACCGGCGATGAATTAGCTGAGCCCGGCAAGCCATTGAAGCCGGGACAAATCTACAACTCCAATCGCGCCACCCTGCGGGGATTACTGACCGGACTGGGCGTGGAAGTGATCGATCTGGGTGTGGTGGATGACAGCCGCGAAGCCACGGTCAAGGCCATGCAGTCGGCGGCCTCGATAGCGGATGTCATCATCACGACGGGCGGCGTGTCAGTGGGCGAGGAAGACCACGTCAAGGCAGCCGTCGAAGAGCTGGGCCGCATCGACATCTGGAAGGTGGCAATGAAACCCGGCAAGCCCGTGGTATACGGACGGGTGGGGGAGACGGATTTCATCGGATTGCCCGGCAATCCGGTATCTGCATTTGTCACGTTCTGTTTGTTTGCGCGGCCCTTCCTGCTCAAACGCATGGGCGCAAGCCAGGTGCTGTATCGTGCGTATCCCTTGCGTGCCGCGTTTGACTGGAACAAGCCAGGCAAGCGCCGGGAGTTTCTGCGCGGACATGTGGTCAGCGGCCAGGATGGCCTGGGCGAAGTGCGCCTGTATCCCAATCAAGGTTCTGGCGTGCTGACTTCAGTGGTATGGGCGGATGGTCTGGTGGACATTGAAATCGGCCAGACCGCCATTCGAGGCGAGTGGGTGCGGTTCATCCCGTTTTCAGAATTGCTTGATTGAAGGTGATGAAGTGAAAGTGAAAGTCCTGTATTTCGCAAAACTGCGCGAGAAATTCGGCGTGGAGTCGGAAGAGCTGGAATTATCCGGCGACCACGTCTTTGCCGCCGCGATCGTTGATCTGCTGCGCAAGCGCGGCGAACCCTGGGCCACATCACTAGCCCTGGATGCGGGCTATCGCATGGCGGTGAACCAGACGCTTGCCGGACTGGTTACGCCGGTCAAGGATGGCGACGAAGTGGCGATCTTTCCGCCGGTGACGGGCGGCTGATGAAAATCCTTGTTCAGGAAAACGACTTCGACCCCGGCGCGGAAATCGCCGCGCTGCATGCCGGCCAGGCCAAAGTCGGCGCGGTGGCGAGTTTTGTCGGTCTGGTGCGCGACATCAACGAGGGCGATGCCGTCCGCACGCTGACACTGGAACATTACCCGGCCATGACGGAAAAATCCCTGCGCGGCATCGTCGACGAGGCGGTGGCGCGCTGGAAACTATTGGACGTGACCGTCATCCACCGCGTTGGCCGCCTCAATCCGCTTGATCGAATCGTCTTTGTCGGCGTGGCGTCTTCCCATCGCGGCGATGCCTTCGCCGCATGCGAATTCATCATGGATTACCTGAAAACCCGCGCGCCGTTCTGGAAGAAGGAGGGCACGGCAGAAGGCGATCGCTGGGTGGAAGCTCGCGGAAGCGACAACGAGGCAGCGGAGCGCTGGCATCTATCATCAAAAAAAGACCCGGCCTGAGCCGGGTCTTTCGTGACGCGTTGTCGCGCCGGGTGGGTTACTGCAGGGTGGCGATGTGCGCTGCCAAACCGTCGATATCAGCATCGCTCAGTTTGCCCGCAATCGGGAACATCAGTGCGGATTGTGCACCGATCTGCTTGCCAGCCTTGTAGTCAGCCAGCTTGGCCTTGATGGCGTCGGCAGTCTGGCCAGCCAGTTTCGGGAAGGCGCCCTGACCCTGGCCGCTGGGGCCGTGGCAGCTTGCACATTGGGAGGTGTACTGGGCAACCGGATCCGCGGCAGCGGGTGCGGCAGCTTCAGGTGCCGGGGCGGCAGCGGGAGCCGGTTCCATTGCGGGTACGGCGGGCTGGGCGGCTTCTTCCTTTTTGCCGCAGGCAGACAGGCCAAGTGCCAGAACAAGCGAAATCAACAGGGTATTGCGCATGAGATTCTCCAGGTGGAAGTTTATGGGAAAGTGGAATATAAGCAAATGTTAATGTCCTTTTTCCTGTCGTGCAAGTCCGGCTGAAAAGACTGCGTCAGGACTGGAACCGTTCTGGCAATTCCCGCGACATCTGCTCAAGCCAATCGCGATGCCTGGCTTCCATCAATTCAAATTCGGTAATCAGCCTCTGGCCA
The DNA here is from genome assembly GCA_964404175.1 of uncultured Thiobacillus sp. Taxonomy (GTDB): domain Bacteria; phylum Pseudomonadota; class Gammaproteobacteria; order Burkholderiales; family Thiobacillaceae; genus UBA6918. Next base: position 4,537 of record CAYOJA010000032.1, read on the forward strand.
AATTCCGTCAGCCGGCTGCCGCCGCCCTTCGATCCCCCCGTCGCGCTTTCGACCACGGGTGTGCCCAGGGCGTTGTTCATCGCATCGACTGCATCCCAGGCGGCTTTGTAACTCATCTTCATCGATTTGGCGGCTTTGGAAATCGATCCGGTTTCGCCGATTCTTCGAAGGAGTTCCACACGACCATGGCCGACCACGTTCTTGCCATCCAGTGTCAGCCACACGCGGCCGTGAAGTTTCAGGTTCTTGTTCATGCGCAGAGTGTAGCAATTGACTGCCCGTTGAAGAACTCCGCCTGAGCGCGACAAGGTAGAATCCACGGCCATGAATGCATTTATTGCTGTGGGAACAGGCGCGGCGCTCGGCGCCTGGCTGCGCTGGGGCATGAGCGTCTGGCTCAACCCGCGCTTCGAATCCTTGCCGTTGGGCACGCTGGCAGTGAATGTGCTGGGCGGCTACTGCATCGGCTTTGCCATTGCCTGGTTTGCGCATCATCCGGCCACGTCACCCGAGTGGCGGCTGTTTTTCATCACCGGTTTTCTTGGCGCGCTCACCACGTTTTCCGCGTTCTCCGCGGAAGTGTTGAGTCAGCTCATTCACGGGCGTTACCTGTGGGCGCTGGCCACCACCAGCGCGCATGTGCTGGGTTCGCTGCTTGCCGCCGGATTGGGCTGGCTGACATGGAAAGTACTGCACGCATGACGCCTGCACTGGATGCCTATGGTCAGGTAGTGCTGTTTCTTGCTTCGCTGGCGGCGAATTTCTTTTCCGCACTGTCTGGCGGCGGTGCAGGCCTCATCCAGTTTCCCATCCTGATTTTTCTGGGCCTGCCGTTTGGCGTGGCTCTGGCCACGCACAAGCTTGCCAGCGTCGCATTGGGGTTGGGGGCGACGATCCGGCATCTGAAAGAAAGCCACTTGGCACGACGCGAGTCGCTCATCATCCTGGGCACAGGACTGCCGGGCGTGGTGCTGGGTGCTTCGACCATTCTCCAGGTGCCGGAACAAATTGCCACGCTTCTGCTGGGTTTTTTAACGCTGGGGCTCGGGGTGTACTCTATTTTCAAGCCTCAGCTTGGCATGACGTATGCACCGCGCAACTGGCAGGGAGCAGGGCTTAATGTGGGCATGGCTGGCCTGTTTACGGTTGGGTTCCTGAATGGTTCGATCACATCCGGCACTGGCCTGTTTCTGACCATCTGGCTGATCCGCCACTTCGGCATGGACTACAAACGAGCAGTGGCTTATACGCTGGTATTGTGCGGATTATTCTGGAATGGCACCGGCGCTATCGTGCTGGGTTACCTCGGTACCATTGCCTGGAACTGGATGCCGGCCCTGCTGGCCGGGTCGATCATCGGCGGTTTTCTGGGCAGCCATATCGCCATCAAAAAGGGTAATCTGTGGATCAAGCGGTCGTTTGAAATCGTGACCATTTTGATCGGGCTTAAACTGATTTTTGCTTAGGGAAGAAGATGCGAATTCTTTCATCGTTGTTTTTCGTTGTAATGCTTGCCGCCTGCAATGAGCATGAAACGCTGCCGTCTGTACTAAACCCGGATGTCGCGAGTGGCGGCGTTGCGGATCGCGCCATCGCCATGGAGGTGTCGCCAGCCGCTGCACCTGTTGAAGAGGGTCAGACGGAACAGAAATACCTTGCCGAACGTCAGCACTGGGTGTTCGAACTGAAGGAGTCGGACATCGAGAAGCGCTGGCAGTCTCATCTGGCGCTGTGTAGCGGAAACTGCGAAGTGCTCAATGCCTCGGTCAGCAAATCGACCATGTCACCGGTTTACGCCAATTTGCAAATGCGTGTGCCACGCAATGAAGCGAGCAAACTGTTCGCGGCCATGGAAAGTCCGGATGTCATCGAGCGGCGCGTGGAACGCGAAGACAAGACTTTGCAAGTCGTGGATGTCGAGGCCCGGCTGAAGAATTTGTCCGAACTGCGTGATCGCTTGCGGGTTCTGCAAACCCAGTACAAGGGCAGTCTGAAAGACCTGCTCGAAACCGAAAAGGAACTGGCGCGCGTGCAGGGCGAACTGGATGCCATGACCGCCCAGCGCAAGGTACTGGCAAACGAAACCGAGAAAATCCTGCTCAATGCCGATTACCGGCCCAAACCCAGCCTGGGCGAGACTGGCGCGTTCCAGCCCCTGGTCGAAGCCTGGCGCAACGTGGGCCGCACCTTCGCGCAAAGCCTGGGTTCGGCCATGCTGTTCCTGGTTGGTGCACTGCCGTGGGTGGTGATCGTCATTCCGGTGTTGTGGGGCGCGTGGAAGGGCATCAAGGCGCTGTGGGCGAAATTCAGAACCTGGCGAAAGCCCGCATGACCGACGCAGACTACATGCGTGAAGCGCTCATCGAGGCGAAAAAAGCCTGGGCTGCGGGCGAAGTGCCGGTCGGCGCGGTTGTCGTCAAGAATGGCGAGATTGTCGGGCGTGGTTTCAACCAGCCCATTTCCAGTCACGACCCCAGCGCGCATGCCGAGATCATGGCCCTGCGCGATGCGGCGAAGCACATCGGCAATTACCGGCTGGTGGATACCACGCTGTATGTCACCTTCGAGCCCTGCGCCATGTGCGCGGGCGCCATCTTTCATGCACGGGTTGCGCGAGTCGTCTATGGCGCGGCCGAATACAAGACCGGCGCGGCGGGCAGCATTGTCGATCTGTTTGCCGAGTCTAAACTGAATTTTCATGCCGAGATCACCGGCGGCGTGCTGGCGGAAGAATGTGGCAAACTGGTCAGCGATTTTTTTGCCGAGCGGCGTCAGCAGGGCAGGACTGAAGCATCATGACAACTTACCGCATCGACATTGACACCCGCCTGCAACGTTTATATTTGTGGGAACCATATCCGGACGGCGACATGCTGATCCGTGAGTATCCTGTTTCGACTGCCAAAAACGGCCTCGGCGAACTATGCGGCAGTTACTGCACGCCTCGTGGCCGCCATCGAATCGCCGAAAAAATCGGTGCAAACCAGCCGTTGCATGCCGTGTTCAAGGCACGTGTGCCGACGGGCGAAATCTGGTCAAGTGAACTGCAGGCCAATGAACCGGACAGGGACTGGATACTCACGCGCATCCTCTGGCTGGAAGGGCTGGAAGAGGGCCGCAACAAGGGCGGGCAACAGGATACCCATGATCGCTACATCTACATTCATGGCACCAACGAAGAACACCTGATCGGTACGCCGGTTTCGCACGGCTGCATTCGAATGAAAAATGCCGATGTGGCGGACCTGTTCGATCTGGTGGAGGAGGGTATGGAAGTCAGGATCAGCTGAAAAACAAAGCCCTCTTTCGAGGGCTTGTCACGGAGTTTGCCTGCTCAGGCTTTCAGGTGTGTCCGTGCAGCCCAGCCTACCAGGCCAAGTCCGACAAGGATCATCGCGGACGATTGAGGCTCAGGAACTGGTGTGGGAGGAAAGATCGCCCAGGTGGTTACCGTTTCAAGTGAAAGAAAGGTGCTGGATTCATCCGCAGACCAGTTGCCACTCAAGTAATGCACTCCACGTGCTTCCACGCACAAGCCACAACCGCTTATTTCACCAACAAGGAAGGGAACCAATCCATTGAGACTACCAATGCCATCATCAGGAACGCCGTTAGTGAAATGAATGTTTTCTATGTTGTGGTCATTAAGTGTAGTTGCGATGGCATTGATCGCTGCATTCACCGCATCCAGATCTTTGACGGGCCAACTAATGGGCAACGCATCCGCGTCTGGACCAAATAAGCCCTTAAACGTAGTGTGACTGTAGAAAATATCGTTATTGGTGGCGATTCCATTCAATGTGACTGGCACTTCGATCAGGGCAGCGATATGACCATCTTGACCAACTTCAGATTCGATTATTACTACACTTGCCTGCGCCGAGAGCGATGCTGCAAGCAAGCTCCAGCCAATCAGGTAGCAATATCCTTGCGTCATATTCATTGTCTCCAGCATGTTCTGTGTTACAGGTAAATCTCCGGCCTTAGGAAATGCACAAAACGCACCAGCAATTTTCATTTTTATATAAACTTAATGAAAACAATTTATTAAGTAATTTTTCTTGCGTAACGCAAGAGGAAATAATGGCCGTGCTGTAAACAATTCCGACGTGGTTTTCTTGTTGGCTACCTTAATAAACAGAGTGGCTCAAGGCAAAGATATGCCCGCTCGCGCGGGCATTTTTCAGGGTCCAACAAGCTTTATTTATTGCAACACGACCAGCGTCACACGGCGGTTTTCGATGCGGCCTGCCTTAGTCTTGTTGTCGGCAATCGGCGCGGATTCGCCGTAGGACATGGCGTTCATGCGGTGCAGGGCGAAACCGTGTTTCATGGCGAGATAGCGGCGCACGATCTCAGCACGCTGTTCGCCGATTTTCAGGTTGGTGAATTCCGGGCCCGAATTGTCGGTATGACCCTGAATTTCGATGTAGACATTCCTGTTGTCGGATTTGATCTTGCCGGCAAATTCGTCCAGCGCCTTTTTTGCGTCGCCGGTCAGTTCGTTGCCTTCAAACGGAAAGGCAATCTGGCTGGAAAGGGTCGTTTCGTACATGAACTTGCCTTCGGCCAGTTTGCCCGCTGCCTGGGCGCGATCGAGCGCTTCCTTCGCCGTTCTTGAAGCGCCGTCCAGCGCGGTTTGTTGCGTATTCAGACGGCCATCAAGACTTGAATAACGGCTGGAGAGTTCCTGGCTCTGCTTGTCAATCTTGCCGCTGAGTTCCGCATGCTGGCCATCCATGCGCTTGTTGGCGGTCGCAGATGAAGCCGATACCTGTTCGTTGACAAATTCCTTGGTGGCGCAGCCGGAAAGAACCAGTGCCGTGGCCATGGCGATTGATAGTTTCTTCATGTTGCTCATCCCTGAAAAGAGTTCTATGTCCTCAATTATCGGGCAATCGCGTCCAAATCTAAACAGTTGGTTAAGGATTGGACGACTGGTCGGGCAGACAAATGTTGCAAGAAAACCATTTACCGGGCTTTATCTCCCCCAATGCGCGCATTGCCCGCCAATCGCCAAAACATTGCCAGATGGATTAGACGCCTCTCAGAAGTTCGTTGATTCCAACCTTGCTCAGAGTTTTTTCATCTACCTTCTTCACAATCACGGCGCAATACAGGCTGTATTTGCCATCCTTGGAAGGCAGGTTGCCGGACACCACCACAGAGCCTGAAGGCACGCGGCCATAATGCACCTCGCCGGTTTCGCGGTCGTAGATCTTGGTCGACTGGCCGATGTACACCCCCATGGAAATCACGCAGTTGTCTTCCACCACCACGCCTTCGACTACTTCCGAACGCGCGCCGACGAAGCAGTTGTCGCCGATGATGGTGGGGCCGGCCTGCACCGGTTCCAGCACGCCGCCGATGCCGACACCGCCGGACAGGTGCACGTTCTTGCCGATCTGGGCGCAGGAACCCACAGTGGCCCAGGTGTCGACCATGGTGCCTTCGTCGACATAGGCGCCGATATTGACGTAGGACGGCATCAGCACCACGTTTTTGGCGATGTAGGAGCCGCGCCGGGCGGCAGCGGGCGGCACCACGCGGAAGCCGCCTTCACGGAAATCGCGGCTGTTGTAGTCGGCGAATTTGCTGGGCACCTTGTCGAAGTAATTGGTGAAGCCGCCCTTGATGAAGCTGTTGTCCTCCAGGCGGAAGGACAGCAACACGGCCTTCTTGATCCACTGGTTGGTTTTCCATTCCTGGCCCTGCACACGCTCGGCCACGCGAATCTGACCTTTGTCGAGCAGGTTGATCACTTCATTTACCGCGTCCTTGACCTTGGCTTCGGCATTGCGGGGGGTAATGTCGGCACGGCGTTCAAACGCATCTTCAATGAGTTGTTGGAGTTCTTGCATGGTGTTTCCTGTAATTGTTTAAATAAATTGTCGTTCAAGTGAATTATCTGATGGGGCAGAAGTTGGTGTCCGTTTTAACCCAGGTCAGGTCTTTTATGTCAGGGTGCGATTGTAATGCCTTGATAGCCTTTTCGATGCGCCAATCAGGTTCATTGATGCCGAACAAGAGGATAACCTTGCCGCTGCCGCCAATGCTGTAATCGACAAACAACACACCTTCACGTGCCAATATCCGTTGCACGGTGAATTCGATTTCCGCAGGCGTAGCTGCCCAGGCAGGAAAACTCAACAGAAATGTCAGCAGGAAATGTTTCATCTCATCGCAGAAAATTGCTGATGCGCTGTGCAGCCTCCTCGCATTGCGCCAGTCCATCCACCAGCGCGATGCGTACAAATCCCTTGCCAGGATTGATGCCCTTTGCCTCGCGCGCGAGAAAGCTGCCGGGCAGCACGGTTACATGACAGTTCCTGTATAGCTCACGGGCGAACGCCGCGTCATCCTCATTGGGCACCCTGGCCCACAGATAGAACGCTGCGTCGGGCATGGGCGCATTCATGACTTTTGCCAGCATGGGTTGAACAGCCGCGAACTTGGCGGCGTACTGGCGGCGGTTTTCCACGACATGCGCCTCGTCGTCCCAGGCGATTGCGGATACGGCCTGCACCATCGGGCTCATCGCGCTGCCATGATAGGTGCGGTAGAGCAGAAATTTCTTCAGCACCTCGGCATCGCCCGCCACCAGACCGGAACGCAGCCCAGGCACGTTGGAACGTTTGGACAGCGAATTGAATACCACCAGATTCCTGTTGCTCCGTCCTAATTGCTTTGCGGCAGTCAACGCACCCAATGGAGGATGGGCTTCATCAAAATAAATCTCCGAATAGCATTCGTCACTGGCGATGACGAAGCCATGCTGGTCGGCCAATTCAAACAGCGTTTTCCAGTCTTCCAGTGACATGACCTTGCCTGTGGGATTGCCGGGCGAACAGACATAGACAAGCTGTACCATTTCCCATAAATCTTCCGGCACGGATTCCCAGTCCATGCGGTAGCCGTTTTCCGGCGTGGTGTTGAGGTAGTAGGGCGTAGCGCCAGCCAGCAGGGCCGCGCCCTCGTATATCTGGTAGAAAGGGTTGGGCGAGACCACGCGCTTCTTGTGTTTGCCGGGGTCTACCACAGCCTGGGCAAAAGCGAACAAGGCCTCGCGGCTGCCATTGACCGGCAGCACTTCCGTGGCCGGATCGAGCTCCACACCATAACGGCGCTGGCACCAGGCGGCCAGGCTTTTTCTGAGCGTTTCCGTTCCCTGGGTGAGGGGATAAGTCGCAAGGCCGGCGAGGTTCTGCGTTAGAGCCTGTTTGATAAACTCCGGTGTCGGATGCTTGGGCTCGCCAATCGACAGGTTGATTGGCGCGAAATCAGGATTGGGTGTGACACCGGCAAACAGTTCCCGCAGTTTCTGGAACGGATAAGGATGGAGCTGATCGAGCCTCGAATTCATTACAAATGAGCCACTGACTTTTGAAACCTTGAATTTTATATGACATCCCGTCTGCTGCCTGTTTCCGGCCTGCTTTTTGGCGCCACCATGTGGGGGCTGATCTGGTACCCCTATCGCCTGCTGCAGGATGCGGGGGTGGGTGGGGTGGTGTCCTCGCTAGCTTCCTATGCCATCCCGCTATTGCTGGTCATCCCGTTTCTATGGCGGCATTTCCTCACCGCGCGCGAGCATTTCGGCTGGCTGGCGCTGCTCGGCATCGCGGCGGGCTGGACCAACATGGGTTATGTGCTGGCGGTGATCGGTGGTGAGGTCATGCGCGTGGTGCTGCTGTTTTATCTTGCACCGGTGTGGACGGTGATTTTCGCGCGCTGGTTGCTGGGAGAGAAACTCTCTGGCTGGGGTGTGCTGATCATGGCGTTTTCCTTTGCCGGGGCCTTGACCATGCTGTGGCCGGAAGGCGGCGGCTTGCCGCTGCCTGCCAATCAGGCGGAATGGATTGCATTGTCCGCGGGCGCCACATTTGCCCTTTCCAACGTGGTCACGCGCAAGGTGGTGGGCGCAGATGCCTGGGCCAAGTCGCTGGCCATCTGGGTCGGTGTGACGGTCATTGCGCTGGCCGCGCTGCTGTTTGAATCCGCGCCATTTACGTTTGCGGAAGCTGCCAGCAATAAAACCTGGGCCATCCTGCTGGGCGTGGGACTGGCCATCGGCGTCATGACGCTGGCGGTGCAATATGGCTTGTCTCACACCTCGGCCAATCAGGCCATCATCATTTTCCTGTTTGAACTGGTGGTGGCTGCCATTGCCTCTTATTTTCTGGCGGACGAGGCACTGACGCCGCGCGAATGGGCGGGCGCCGTCATGATCATTGCCGGCAGCCTGTTTTCGGGCCAGATGGAAAAGCGAACATGATCACCGGGCTGCTGCATGTTTCAATACTGGTGGAAGACCTGGCTCGCGCCCGAGCTTTTTATGAAGGCGTGCTCGGCCTGACACCGAGCCCCAGCCGGCCAGCCATGAGTTTTGACGGGGTCTGGTATGAGCTGGGCGCGCAGCAGATTCATCTGCTTTGCCTGCCCAATCCGGACAAGGGTGTTGCACGGCCCGAGCACGGCGGGCGGGATCGGCATGTCGCCTTGGGCGTGTCGTCGATCGATGAGCTTGCCATGAAGCTTGAAGCGGCCGGCATTCCTTATACGCGCAGCCAGTCTGGTCGTGCGGCGATATTCATGCGTGACCCGGATGACAATGCAATCGAGTTTGTTGAGACTACATGATTCGTGGCATGAATTAAGTTTCTTGATCAGGGTCCCGCTTCCCGCTCCCGCACCCGCCGCTACGCGGCCGCCGAGTCGCCGCTCGCACCCGGATGACAATGACATCGAGTGTGTTCAAATCTGACGAGACCGGAATTCCTCGCTATATTAAAAGAGGAAATTCTCTTAAATTCATTCATGGAAGGGTCAAGCATGTCGCAATTGAGCAAAAGCGATCTCCAGTCTGTTGAGAACAAGCTGAACGAAAGGAAAAAAGCGCTGCTTGAGGAAGTCCGGAAGGAGCTTGATCAGCGAGAGAACCAGCATCTGGCTTCGGTGATGGGCAATCATCCCGGCGACAGCGGCGATGTGTCGCTGGCGGACTGGCTGGCCGATCTCAACATCCTTCGTGTGGATCGACAGGTTCGTGAACTGCGCGAGATTGAAACCAAGCTTGCCCAGGTCCGCGACGGGACGGCGAATGAATGCGTCGACTGCGGCAAGCCGATTGGTTTGCAGCGGTTGCTGGCTTATCCAACGGCGATGCGTTGCGTCATCTGCCAGGAAAAGCACGAGCATATCTATCAACACGGAAGCCATCCCGGGTTGTAAACCCCTTCTTGTCAGCATGAACGATGCTGAAATTCAGCAACAGATCGTGCAGAGCATGCACGATCCCGCATGCTACCCGCAGGGGGTGGGAGCAGTACGGCACATCGAAACCCATATTTCCCATCTGCTGCTGACCGGCCAATTCGCCTACAAGATCAAGAAGCCACTCAACCTCGGTTTTCTCGATTTCAGTACGCTGGACAAGCGGCGCTTCTGCTGCGAGGAAGAGTTGCGGCTCAACCGCCGCCTTGCGTCGGATGTATATCTGGAAGTTGTCACCATCAATGGCAAGCCCGAGTCGCCGCGCATCAATGGCACGGGTCCGATACTGGAATACGCAGTCAAAATGCGCCAGTTCGATCCGGCCTCTGGCCTGGATCAGTTGGAAGAGCAGGGGCGATTAACTTTGCATCATGCAGATGCGATGGCTGAGACCGTTGCGGATTTCCATGCGCGCATTCCCAGCGTTCCGCTTGATTCGGCATGGGGCAGCGCCGAAACCATCTGGCAGCCCGTGGCACAGAACTTCGAACAGATCGCGGCGCGTATCGACGGCAAAAGCGAAGCGCAGGACTTGCTGAACACAATCCGCGCGTGGAGTGAAGCCGGGCACGCGCGGCTCGCGCCGGAATTCGAGCAGCGCCGCGCGCAGGGCTTCGTGCGCGAATGCCACGGCGACCTGCATCTGGGCAACATGGCCTGGGAAAACGACAGGCTGCTCATTTTCGACTGCATCGAATTCAATCCGGCGCTGCGCTGGATCGATGTGATGTCAGAAGTGGCGTTTTGCTACATGGACCTGCTGCATCGCGGCCACCATGACTTTGCCGCGCGCTTCATCAACCGCTACCTGGAGCGTACAGGCGATTATGCCGGCACGACGCTGTTGCGTTTTTATGCGGTTTACCGGGCAATGGTGCGGGCCAAGGTGGCTTTCATCCGCGCCAGCCAGGCGGGCCTCTCCACCAAGGACGTGACCCACGAAACTGGACAGGGGATGGCCTATCTGCAACTGGCCGACCAGCTCTTACGGCAGCGTTCGCCGCATCTCGTGGTGACGCATGGCCTGTCTGGCTCGGGCAAAACCACCTTCAGCCAGAACCTGATCATGCCGTTCGAAATGATCAGTCTGCGCACTGACATCGAACGCAAGCGTCTGGCCGGTCTTGATGCGCTGGCAAAAAGTGGATCAGGCATGGAAAGCGGCATTTACACCCGGGATTTTTCTCGCCGCACCTACAAGCATCTTGCCAGCCTCGCCGAAAAATTATTGCAAGCGGGCTGGAGCGTACTGGTGGATGCGACCTTTATTGCCCGCTGGCAGCGAGACCTGTTCCGGCAGCTTGCCGACCGTTGCGGCGTGCCGCTTCATATCCTGGATTTCGACGTACCTGATGAGGTGCTGCGGCAGCGCGTTCAGGTGCGTAGCACGCAAGGGCGGGATGCCTCGGAGGCGGATGTGGCTGTGCTCGAGCAGCAACTCAAGACACACGAGCCGCTGACAAGCGAGGAGAGGGAATTCGTCATAGAAGCCGAATCGATTGAGTCGGTTGTGGCCAAGTTAATCGGGAAGTAAGCTTGTCCCAAGGCGCGCCAGCCGTGCCGCGCCGATCGACGCTTCCGAAAGCGTCGCAGCGCTGACCGGCACGCCCAGCAATTTCCCCCGGATGCGTTGCCAGGTTTCGTTTCGCGCCCCACCGCCTGCGGTGATGACTTTGGTCAAAGGGCTTGCGCCCAGTTCTTCCAGTTTTCCATAACCAAGCGCCTCGATCCGGGCAATGCCTTCCAGCAGGCCGTGGAGAAACCCTGCATCATCCAGCGGCCGGGGCTCCAGCCGTGACGCGAGTTTCGGATCATTAACGGGAAAACGTTCGCCGGGATTGGGCAGGGGGTAGTAGTCGAGCCCGCTGGATAAGTTGGGATCAATCTTCGCGGAAAACCTGGCCAGCTCTTCGTCATTGAAAAACTGCCTCAGCACACCGCCGCCTGAATTCGATGCGCCACCGGCCAGCCACAGCTTGCCGAAGCGATGGGAATAAACACCGCTTGCGGCATCGTCCACACGTTTTTCTGACAGCAGTTTCAATACCAGGGTTGTGCCCAGGGAAGTGACGGCCTCGCCGGGCCGGCAAGCACCCGAGGCGATGAAAGCGGCAATGCTGTCCGTGGTGCCGGCGCGCACGATACAAGATGGATTGAGTTTGAATCGCTTGGCGATTTCCGGGCTGAGTGGCGCGATGTCTTCGCCGGGCGCAAGCACGGTTTGCTGCCAATGGCTGCCGGGCAGGGCAGTCACCCTTTCCGGCCATTGCATGGCTTCCACGTCATAGCCCGATTTCAGTGCGTTGTGATAATCCGTGATGCCGGGTTTGCCTGTCAGCAGCGCGGCCAGCCAGTCGGCCTGGTGAAAGCAGAATTCCGCATCGGGGAAATACTTGGCCAGCCAAAGACGCTTGGCAAGGCCTGAAGTCGGGCCGTAGGGATTTTGTTCCCCCCTTGATAAAGGGGGGTTAGGGGGGATTGCTCCATGGTTGCTAAACAATCCCCCGGCGCTTCGCGCCACCCCCTTTATCAAGGGGGTTTCAAATTCCCCTCTCCCTTGAGGGGAGAGGGGTGGGGGTGAGGGTGAAAATGCTTTTGATATTTTGGCAGCCTTTGTCTCCGCCCTGCCATCGCTATATAACAGCGCCGGGCTGACAGGTTCCAGGCGCAAGTCTGTCGCCAGCAGGGTGCCCGAGGTGCCATCGGTCGCCAGCGCTGACAATCCGTGTCGGATTTCAGCGGGAAGCCCGGCGATCAGATCAAACAGCGCTTCCCGCCAGTGTTGGGGATTGGCCGGGTCTGCATAGGTTACGCGGGATTCAAAAAACAGCTGGCCGGTTTCATCCAGCACCGCAACGCGGGCGCCGGAGGTGCCGAAGTCCAGGCCTAGGAAGAACATGCCCCTCACCCCTGCCCCCTCTCCCACGAGGGGAGAGGGGAAAATTCGTGTTCAGCCACGCGTATTGGACTGCGATTCAAACTGGCTCAGTTCGACTTTCGGCTCGGGCTTCCAGCCTTTCTTGCGGTGCTCGGCGACGACGTTGGTGAAGATGCCGCCGCGCACGTAGAACTTGGCGGTCAACCGCATGAACCGGGGTTTCGTCGCCTTCACCAGATCATCCAGGATGCGGTTGGTGACGTCCTCGTGGAAGTGCCCCTCGTTGCGAAAGCTCCAGATGTAGAGCTTGAGGCTTTTCAGTTCCACGCAGGTCTTGTCCGGAATGTAATCGAGGTAGAGCGTGGCGAAATCCGGCTGCCCGGTCTTGGGGCAAAGACACGTAAATTCAGGGACTTCCATATGGATATGAAAGTCGCGTCCAGGTTTTGGGTTGGGGAAACTTTCGAGGGTTTTTGAAGGTTGGGACGGCATGATCAGGCTCGGGTAAAATTCAAAAAACCGGCTGGAGGAGGCCGGTTGGTTTCAGTCAATTATATAAGCAACGGGAAATCATCTTGCGACTCACATCCATCAAGCTTGCCGGTTTCAAATCTTTTGTCGATCCCACCACCATTCCCATCCCTGCCCAGTTGACCGGCGTCGTCGGCCCCAACGGTTGCGGCAAATCGAATGTCATCGATGCCGTGCGCTGGGTGCTGGGCGAATCGTCTGCCAAGCATTTGCGCGGTGAGTCGATGCAGGACGTGATTTTCAACGGCTCATCGGCGCGAAAACCCGTCTCCCGTGCTTCGGTGGAACTGATTTTCGACAACAGTCAGGGCAAGGCCTCGGGGCAGTGGTCGCAATACGCGGAAATTTCCGTCAAACGCGTGCTCACCCGCAACGGCGACTCCAGCTACTACATCAACAACCTGCATGTCCGTCGCCGCGACGTGGCCGACCTGTTCATGGGTACCGGCCTGGGCGCGCGCGCCTACGCCATCATCGAGCAGGGCATGATCTCGCGCGTGATCGAGGCCAAGCCGGAGGAACTGCGCGCCTATCTGGAAGAGGCCGCCGGTATTTCCAAATACAAGGAGCGCCGCAAGGAAACCGAAGCGCGTTTGAAAGACGCCCGCGACAACCTCAACCGCGTGGAAGACATCCGGCAAGAGCTGGACAAGCAGATCGAAAAGCTCACTGGCCAGGCCGAAGTCGCCAAGCAATACAAGGCCTTGCAGGAACAACTGACCGTATCGCAGCACATGCTGTGGTACGTTAAAAAGCGGGATGCCCAGAATGGCCGCAGCAAGCTGGCGCGAGACATGGGCGAGGCTGGCAACCGGCTGGAAGCCGAGATAGCCCGGCTGCGCGAGATCGAGGCCGCGCTGGAAACCACGCGCAACGAACACTACGCCGCGCAGGATCGCTTCAACGTGCTGCAGGGCGATTACTACGCTGCCCAGGCCGAAGTCAGCCGCATCGAACAGGCACTGAGCCACCTGCGCTCGACACGGGAAAGATTGAGTCGCCAGGCGCAGGAACTGGAAACCCGCACGGCATCCTTGACCGAACGCGCCACCCACGCAGTGACCGAAAAATCGGACTGGGAATCCAAGCTGGCCAACCTGGCCGATCTTCTGACGCAGGCCGAATCCCGTTTCAAGGCGGCTTCCGACCAGCATCTGCCGGAAAAGGAAGAAGCCCTCAGGCAGGCCCAGCAGGCCGTGGGCGAAGCCCAGCGCGCGCTGTCCATGGCCGAGCAGAACCGGCAAGTCGATGAAACCCACCTGTCGCACGGACGCAAGACGGTGGAGCAGTTGCAGGCGCGCAAGGCCCGACTGGAACAGGAACTCACCCAGTTGCCGCGCCCCGATGCCGCCGCACTGTCCAGCCGCGAGGTCGAACTCAACAACCTCGCCAGCGCGTTGGCTGAATCGAAATCGCAATTGCAGGCCAGGGAAGTTGAAACCCCTGCGCTGGAAGCAGCGCGGTCAGTAGCACAACAGGCAGTCGAAGCGGCGCGGCGTGAGCTGAACGAAGTCGAGGCCGAGATCGCTGCACTGGAAAAAATGCAGGAAAGCCTGAAAGCCGACGAGAAGCTGGCCGGCTGGCTGAACGGGCAGGGCATCTCTTCGAATGATCGCCTTTGGCAGGCCATTGAAGTCGAACCTGGCTGGGAAGCCGCCGTCGAAGCCGTGCTGCGCGAGCGCCTGCAATCGCTGGGTTCGGACATCCGCGACAACTGGTTCGATTCGCCACCTCCGGCACGCATGACGGTTTTCCAGTCTGGCGAAGGCAATGGTGAAGCAGCAACCGGCAGCCTGCTGGGCAAGATCCGCGTCAAGCAGCCCGGCCTGCAAGGCGTGCTGGCCGACTGGCTGGCAGGTGTTGCCACGGTTGAAAACGGCAGCGAAGCGCGCCAGAAACAGGCCGGCCTGGAAACAGGCCAATGCCTGGTCACGCCGCACGGCCATGTGTTCCATCGCCACAGCGTCACTTTTCACGGCGTGCATTCCGCCATTGAAAACGTGCTGGCACGTAGCCGCGAGCTGGATCAACTTAAATCAAAAGCTGCCTCGCTGAAAACCAGTCTGGAAGATAAGGAACAGGCCGTCCAGACTGCGATTGCCGCTCTCACCACAGCGCAGCAAGCACTGCATCAACTCAGGCAGCAGTCCGCCCAGCACCAGAACAAGCACCACACCACGCAGATCGAAGTGGTGCGCCTGCAGCAGGCCTTCGAGCGCGTGACCCAGCGCCGCGACCAGATCGAGAAGGAACTGGCCGAAGTCGAAAAGCAACTGGCATCCGAACAGGCCGAGGCCGAAGCGGCGGACGAGCGCCTCAAGTCGCACCGCAGCGAAATTGAATTTGCCCGCGAGCGCGTGTACGAAGCGCGGCAGGCACGCGACATTGCCGACCGCGCGGTGCACGAAGCGCGCGAAGCCCAGCGCGAGGCCGAGCGCAGCCTGCAGGAGTCGAGATTTCTTGAGACAACCTGCCACAGCAAAATCAGCGAATTACAGGCGCAACTTCAATCGCTGGAGGAAGAAAAATCCCGCGCGGCCGAAACACTTTCCGGCCATCAGATGGAATTGCAGGGCCTGGACGAAGTGCCGCTGGAAACCTCGCTGCAATCCGCGCTGGAAGCGCGCGTGAGCCGAGAAGAAGGATTAAGCACCGCGCGCAATGCACTGGAAGAATTCACCAATCGCCTGCGTCACGAAGATGAATCGCGCATCCAGTGCGAGCAGGGCCTGAACCCGCTGCGCGAGCGCATGGAGCAATTGCGGCTCAAGGATCAGGAACTGCTGCTCACCGAAACCCAGTTCGAGGAAAACCTTAACCAGGCCCAGGCCGATCAGGAAGCGCTTAAAGCAAACTATGAACAGGCCAGCCCCAAGGCCGGCCCGCTGCAATCCGACATCAATCGCTTCACCGGCGAAATTGCCGCGCTGGGCGCCGTCAACCTTGCCGCGCTGGAAGAACTGACCGAAGCGCAGGAGCGGGGTACCTATCTCGCCAACCAGCACGCCGATCTGATGGAAGCGACCAACACGCTGGAAGCGGCCATCCGCAAAATCGACCAGGAAACGCGCGAATTGTTGAAGGCGACCTTCGATACCGTCAACGGCAACCTGGGCGAACTGTTCCCGCAGTTCTTTGGCGGCGGCCGCGCCGAACTGGTGCTGACCGGCGAGGAACTGCTCGACGCCGGCGTGCAGATCATCGCTCAGCCGCCTGGCAAGAAGAATTCCAGCATCCACCTGCTGTCCGGCGGAGAAAAGGCGCTCACTGCCCTGTCGCTGGTGTTCGCCCTGTTCAAGCTCAATCCCGCGCCGTTCTGCCTGCTCGACGAGGTCGATGCGCCGCTGGACGACGCCAACACCGTGCGTTACTCCGAGATGGTCAAGCGCATGTCGAGTGAGACCCAGTTCCTGTTCATCACCCACAACCGCATCACCATGGAAATGGCCCAGCACCTCGCCGGAGTCACCATGAACGAGCCGGGTGTTTCAAGAATCGTCGCGGTGGATGTGCAGGAGGCCTTGCGGTTCCAGGAAGTGGCGGCGGCTTAAAGAATTATGAAATCAGTTCTTTGAAAAGTATTCCAAAAGGGTGGTTACGGTTCCTCCAATTGCTTTTGCACCCTTCTCAAGCTTTTCAGTATCACCAGCAAGTTTTACTGCCCCTTTCCAAACTGTAATAAACCTTTCAATTACTTTCTTGGCTGCAGTTTTATCATTGGTAACTTGAACTTCCGCGGAGATATGCTCAGCTTCCAATTCGCACTCATGCTGGGTCGTGCGAACTGCTTTCTGAAGAGGTTTTGTGCCAGCAATGCGCGACTGCCTTAAAGCCGTCTGCATTTGCCGGAGATGGCTTAACAAGAATTCTTTCAATCCACTAGACAAGCCCGCTGTTTGCAATTCAGCTTCAAGGCTAGCCATTTCTTCGAGCAGTTTGGCAACGTCCTCCTGGCTGATGGCCTGAATCTCCTCGTTCAGCTCAAAAGCAAACCATTGAAATGCCAACAAGGTATCTGCTGTGAAGTACTGGGTCACGTTGCTCCATGGAGCCGTGAGTAAGGTGGCGGTTACTGCATTCCTCGCTTTGTCCACATAGGGGGAAACTAGCCCGTCTGGAATTCCTTTTGATAAAAGGGCTACTCGAATCTGCTTTAACTCATCATCAACGGTAGTCAGCATGGTTGCGAGTTCAGCCGTAAGGTCGTGCTCTGGCAGGCTGACAGAAAGACCAAGCACTTCTGGCCAAATGCTTCTAGCTTGCACATTTTGCTGTTTACTATGGGTGTCGTTGAACAACCGTAGCAGTCGCCCAGCCGAGTTATTTTTCTCCATCAAGTCAGTTGCAATCATCTTATGCTGTCATCGGAAGTAACAAGTCGATGGTAGCAGCGATAGTTGCCAGCAAATAGAGGGTTTGAGGATCAATTTCACCTCAGTTTGCCCCATAAACCTGGACGGCATCCCAAGCGAACACCTGCAACGTACACGCTGGTGATCTGGACATTAGTATTTCGGTCAGCCCGGCACCTTTACTGCGATCTACTTTCAACCGCATAACGAATACGCGAAATCCCTTCCGCATTACGTTCAATCCACGCCAGGTGCAGGTTACCAACTTCATCCAGAGCAAGCACCGGATCGTTTTGATTGCCTGAGCCGGCAGCAACAGCAGGCGAAACATTCTCGGCAAACCCATTTGGCGTGAGCCAGGTCAACCAGATATCTGAAGTTCCATCACGGTCATCGTCCCAGGCGATGACCAGATCACCCTTGCGATTTCCAGCAGCGCTGGCATGCCACTGGGCGTAGGTATCGCCGAAGCTGTCCTGCGCTTTCTGATTCTTGCCGTAGGTTTTGCCGCCATCCGTGCTCAGCGCGGCGTAGACATCGTATCCCGAGAGAAAATCGCGTTTGTCCAGCCAGACGGCCGCGATGTTGTTGTCGCCATAGGCGGCGAGGCTGGGCCGCATGGCGCCGGTGCCGCGGCCGAGGTCAGTGCCCTGCGCCTTGCCGGTGGGATTCTGGCTGATGCGGAAGGGCACGTTCCAGGCGTCGCTCTCCAGCCGGCTACTGTAGATGACAGTATGGCCGTGGCGGCGATCTTCCCAGGCGAGCGCGAGGCCGCTGGCGATGTTGATCAGGACGGGATACATCTGGTCGTCCTTG
>CAYOJA010000033.1:0-21895 GCA_964404175.1 uncultured Thiobacillus sp.
ATCGGCGCGCAGGCAAAGCCATTGGGCGCGGATAAATTGCCGTCAGGCGTGGTGGTGACGCATCTCAAGCAAGGCAGCGGTTCGGCCCCTTCGGCCAGCGACATGGTGAAGGTGCATTACCGCGGCACGCTGGTAAATGGCACGGAGTTCGACAGTTCATACCGGCGCAACGAACCCGCGTCTTTCCCGTTGAATCGCGTCATCCCTTGCTGGACACAGGGCATGCAGAAAATGAAGGCAGGCGGCAAGGCCAGACTCTTCTGCCCGTCGCAAACCGCATATGGCGCGCGGGGCATTCCCGGCACCATCCCGCCCGACAGCGTGCTGATTTTTGACGTGGAGTTGCTGGGCATTGAATGAGGTGCACTATATGCACCCGGCTCAAACCAGCGCCATTTCCCCGCTTGCATCGACAAGGGCGACGCATGGCATTTCGCGCAATGATTACAATGCAAGGGACAAAACCTCGAATAGCCTTTTGAAAGGGGAACATCGATGAACAAGGGAATGTGTGAACGGCTGGCAGCCGCCAGTGGCTTGGCAAGCCTTGTCCTGTTTTTTGCGGGTTGGCTGGCATACGGAAATGGGCCGACCGTTGCCGATGACCCGGCCACCATCCTCGGCTTCTTTGCGAACAATCCCGACCGGGTGATCTGGTCCATGTTCTTTCAGGGACTTGGCTCGCTTGCCCTGATCTGGTTCATGGCCGCGCTGGCCATGGCCATGCACAGGGCCGATGAAACATTGCTGGCCGTTGCGGCGGGGCTGGCGTTTGCCGTCGCCCTGGCGCTGGGTTCCGCCGCCACCATCATGCGCAGCGGGCTGGCGTTCCTGAGTGTGGGCGAGGTTACCGCCGATACGGTGGCGGTGATTTTCTACCTGGGTTCTGTCATCGACACGGGCCAGAACATGATCAGCGCCGGTTTCTTTCTGCCGGTCGCGCTGGCTGCGTTCCGCACCCGGTTTATCCCCGCCTGGTGGGGCTGGGTGAGTGTCGCCGCCGCGCTTTGGGCAATCGCCAGCACGACAGCCCTGAATCATGCGGGATTCTGGTCTCCTCACGGCGCGGGTTTTCTTAACCTGGTTCTTTACATTATCTGGGTGGGCGGCACCAGCATTCTTCTGCTGAAGAACAAACGTGAAACCGCTGCCTGAGTCCATTCAAGAGCCAGCAGAAGCACACGGAAATTGGGGGTCGTTCTCAACGATATTCACTCCGGGCTGAATGCCTCGGAGGCCGTCGAAGTCGTGCCGGTCGATTCTCTCCAGGCGATACGGGACAGTCTGACACGCGCACGCGAGCTGGGTGTTCCGGTCGCGTTATCGGGCGGTCGCTGCGCGATGGGTGGTCAGCAATTCTGCGACGGTGGCCTGGTACTCGACACGAGAAAGCTGGATCGCGTTTTGCATCTGGATACGGAGCGCGGCCTGATCGAGGTCGAGGCCGGCATCCAGTGGCCCGCGCTGATCGATTACCTGGAAGCGGCGCAGGCCGGCATGGACACGCCCTGGGCCATCGCGCAGAAACAGACGGGTGCCGACCGCATTTCGATTGGCGGGACGATTTCGGCGAATGCGCACGGGCGTGGGCTGCGCATGCGTCCTTTCGTCGCCGACATCGAATCACTGAAGATCGTGAATGCGCGCAGTGAGCTTATTGAGTGTGACCGTTCGCGCAACGCCGGGTTGTTCACGCTGGTTGCCGGTGGCTATGGATTGTTCGGCTGCATTTATTCGGCGACGCTGCGGCTTGTGCCCCGGCGGGTGCTGGAGCGCGTGGTCGAACTCGCCACCCTCGACGAGCTGGCTTCGCTTTTCAGCTCACGCATCGATGATGGTTTTCTGTATGGCGACTTCCAGTTCGCCATCGACCCTGCGTCGGACGATTTTCTGCGCAGGGGCGTGTTTTCCTGTTACCGGCCCGCGGGTGACAAGACCCTGCCACCGGGCAGCCAGCAGGAACTGTCGATGGCCGACTGGCGGAGACTCATCATGCTGGCGCATACGGACAAGTCCCTTGCCTTCAAGCTCTATAGCGAGCACTACCTGGCAACGTCCGGCCAGCTTTATCACTCCGACCGCCACCAGCTGGCCGACTACGAAGACGGTTACCACCGCTGGATCGACAACGAACTTGGGGCCACGCATCGGGCCAGCGAAATGATCACGGAGCTGTATGTGCCACGTGAACGGCTTGCCGTCTTCATGGCGGATGTGGCGGAGGATTTTCGCAGGCATCACGTCGATCTCATCTATGGCACGGTACGTTTGATCGAGCGCGACGACGAATCCTTCCTGGCATGGGCCAGACAATCCTGGGCCTGCGTGATCTTCAATCTGCACACGGTGCACACAGCGGAAGGCATCGACCATTCTGCTGAAGCCTTTCGACGCCTGATCGATCTTGCCATCGAACGCAACGGCAGTTACTACCTGACCTACCACCGCTGGGCCAGGCGCGACCAGGTTGAAACGTGTTATCCGAAAATGCGCCGTTTCCTGGAACTGAAACGTGAATACGATCCGGACGAGCGCTTCCAGAGCGACTGGTACCGTCACTATCGCAACCTGTTTTCTGATACATGACGAGTCAAGCCCCGCATGAATGAACCTTCCGATACGACGCCTTGCCCGACCAGGATCACGCTCCTCGTTGTCCTGGCCATCACCGGCGCAACGGTTGGCATGCTGTGGGTTGGCTTGATCGATTCCTCCAATCCGGATGCCATCGCCCCGCTTCTGTGGCTTTATACGGGCCTGTTCGTGCTGCGCGTGGCCGGTCAGGTGCTGGTTGCAATCAGACCCCGGAAGTGGCTGCCGCCGATGTGGCAATGGAATTTGATTCCGTACCGGATCCTGCTGCCGATCCAGCTTGTCTTCATCGTCGTCATGGTGTGGATCGACATGGCATTCGGCTCCGCGAGCGGAATTGCGGCGGCGAAGAGCGAAGGCTTCGGCAGCTTTCTCATTTATTTCAGCGCAGTGTATGCCCTGGCAATGGCGATCCGCTATGTGATCAGGATGCGCCGCCGCCCTGATCAACGCTGGTTTGGCGGAACGATTCCAATCGTTTTCCATTTCGTGCTGGCGTCCTATCTCTTCACCCTGGGACTGTTTTATGCCGGGCGATGAGGCTCGCGTACTTATCATCGGCGGCGGCGCGGCCGGGCTTTCCGCCGCCGCGGCACTGGCCAGACACAGCATCCAGGCGACTGTTCTCGACCAGGATGAGCACATCGGCGATTCATGGTCCCGGCGTTACCAAAGCCTCAAACTTCACACCATCCGGCGCTATTCCGGGCTGGCGCACTACCCCATTCCCGGGGATCGTCCGCGCTACCTGACGAAGGATGAATACGCCGCTTACCTGAAAGAGTATGCGCAAGCGCTGAAGCTTGGCGTCTCGACCGGTGAACGCGTGGCCGCAGTACGAAAACTTCCGGAAAGCGCCGGTGACGCGGGATGGGAGGTCACGACCAACCATGGCGTACGGCATGCGAAAGTGGTCGTCATTGCCACAGGCCAGTGTACGGAACCTCGCCTTCCTTCATTCGATGGCATGGAGACGTTTTCTGGGCAGGTGCTCCACTCCGCCGACTACACCAGCGGCGCTGAATACAAGAGGCAAAGGGCTCTTGTGATCGGGCTGGGAAACAGTGGCGCCGAGATTGCCGCGGACCTTGCGGCGCAAGGCGCCAGCTCAGTCTCGATTTCTGTCCGGACACCGCCGCCCATCGTCACTCGCGAGATGCTCGGCATTATCCCCGTGCAGCTTCTGGGCATCGCCCTGACGCCACTCGGCATGCCACGGGTGGTTGACCGTATCGGCGCAATTTTGCGCCGCTTCAGCCTTGGGGACCTGACCCGGCATGGACTTGGCGAGGCCGCATGGGGGCCCTTTTCTGCCCGCAGACCCGCGGTGATCGACGCCGGCTTTGTGCGACAACTGAAACAGGGGCACATCGCAATCCGTCCAACGATTGCGCGTTTCGATTCAACCAGTGTTTTATATTCGAACGGATCGAGCGAGGAAATCGATGTCGTCGTTGCCGCGACGGGATTCCGGACAGGACTGGAAAAGTTTCTGAATGTGCCGGGCGTTATCGATGATGAAGGCCGGCCCCGCTTTCGATCGGGCGGGCCAACATCAGAACCGGGACTGTTTTTTATCGGCTTCGATGAAACCATACGCGGCCAGTTGTTCGAGATCAATCAAGAGTCGAAAAGGCTGGCCGTCAACATCAAACGTTATCTGGAAAAATGAGTCAATGAGTTTAATAATTTCAAGAAACCATGTCCGAATAAACTCGCAGCCGCAAATTACAATTTTCGGCACAATACCGACTAAGCTCTCCTTGAAACATTCACCGCATGAAAACCCTCTTCGCTCTCGTCGAATCCCCGTTTGCTCCTCATTTCCCTGACTTGTATCAGGAGCTGGGCATTGTGGCGGAGCGGTTCGACTCTGCCCGCAATCTCCACCGCGCCCTGCAAAAGCAGGCACCGGAGTTTTTTCTTGGTGAGTTCATCTACGGCTGGGGCAACGACTACGCGGGAAACACCGTCTCGAACCTGGACGTTACCCTGCGCACCCTGCAATCCAGGGCGCCCGGGGCGAAGACGATCGTGTTCATGCAGCCTTCAGAGGAAGCTCACATCGACAAGCTGCTGGAGCTGTTTCCCATCCACGCCGTGCTGAAATATCCGGTCAGCGAGGGTGACATGAGGACTGTATTGCAAGACCCGGCATAAGCCAAGGCATTATCTTGACCGGCAGCGTCAGGCGCACGGCTTCGTCGGAACCGACTAATTGCTTTTCAATAGCGACCTTCATATCGGCCAAGGGACCTTTGATCTTTGCCTATATAATCCTTAACATTGGTTAAACTGTTGTGCAGGATGCCGGCTTGGCCGGATTTCCAACAGCACAACTTCCTGAATCGCGGAAAGGACTTCATGCCCTCAGTCGTCCAACAACCACGTACCGCTTTTCCCATCCGCCTGTTCCTGCTTTTTTTCCTTCCGCTTGCGCTGCTGGTTATGGCGTGTGCCTGGTATGTGGGGCATGACCGCATTAAAGGGGAACTTGGTCTTATCCAGGCTGACGAGATCAACAGCATCGTACTGGCCGTCCGCCGGCTGGATAGCGAATTGCAGGTGCCGATTGCACAATTGCGCGTGCTGGCAAACGAGCCCGTACTGAGCCAGGCCATTGATGGTACAAAAGGCGGGCTAGAGCAGCTTGGGTTAAAGTTCATGGACCTGATGGCCTATAACCCGGTCTATGACCAGATACGCTGGATCGATGAAAACGGCAAGGAACAGGTGCGGGTCAACAATGTGGAAGGCCGCCCAGCAAGAATAGCCAGGGAAGGCCTGCAGAATAAAGCGTCCAGATACTACTTCAAGAATTCCATGCTGCTCAAACCCGGTGAGATTTATGTTTCACCGCTGGATCTGAATATTGAAAATGATGTAATTGAAGTTCCCTACAAGCCCACGCTTCGCCTGGCCAGCACAGTACAGTCCAGTGATAGGCGTCCGCATGGAATTCTGGTTCTGAGCGTGGCTGCCAGACATCTGCTGGATGACTTCACGGAAAGCATCGGCAACAAACGCGATCACGTCATGCTGCTCAACAAACAAGGCTTTTGGCTGAGTTCCCCTCTTGCCGCTGATGAATGGGGATTCATGTTCAATCGTTACATCACTCTGGGGCAGCGTTACCCGGATGCCTGGAAAATCATTTCCAGCAGATCCGCGGACCAGGTGGAACTGGCTGATGGTCTGTGGACCTGGAGCAGCATTTACCCGCTCAAGGTGGCGGATGACAGCCGAATCAAGGACATTCCAGAATGGCTGGTTGTTTCACATCTCCCGGCCAGTCAGCTGGCCATGATTCGAAGCAACGTGTGGAAACCCGTCATCACTGTCTCTTCAATTGTCATTGCTGTATTTGGAATCCTCTCTGCCTTGCTGGCTCTAGCCATAAACGGGCGACACCAGGCCAAAATAGATGCTGCAAAAGCACAGACCGAAGCTGAAGCGGCCAAAGCACTAAGCAATGAAAAGGAACGCTATCGCATGGTGGTGAAGGCCAATGTCAACGGCCTGCTGGTAGTGGATGCGGAAGGCAGGATTGTTTTGACAAACCCCGCGCTGGACAAGATGTTCGGTTACAACCCTGATGAACTGCTGGGCAAGCCGCTTGAAATTCTGGTACCAGAAGCGGTACACGTTGATCACAAGACGTTGAGAACGAACTTCATGAGCAAGCCCTCGGCCAGGCCAATGGGAACAGGGCGTGTATTGACTGGACAGCGCAAGGGCGGGGAACATTTTCCGCTCGAGGTCAGCCTGAGTCCCTTTAAAGAGGGAAACAGGCAATATGTCGGTGCTGTTGTCTGCGACATTTCAAAACAACAAACAACACCAGTTCCTGTGTGATCAGGCGCTTTCTCTCGCCGCCCGCTTGCGCTCGTGCTCCTGCAAATGACGCTTGCGGATGCGGATGGACTTGGGCGTGATTTCCACCAGTTCGTCGTCGTCGATGAATTCGACGGCGGATTCCAGTGTGAGCTTGATCGGCGGGGTGAGGCGGACGGCTTCGTCGGTGCCTGAGGCGCGGACGTTGGTGAGCTTTTTGCCCTTGATGGGGTTCACGACGAGGTCATTGTCGCGGCTGTGAATGCCGATGATCATTCCTTCGTACAGTTTGTCGCCAGGATTGACGAACATGCGGCCTCGGTCTTCCAGATTCCACAGCGCATAGGCAACGGCCTCGCCGTTTTCCTGCGACACCAGCACGCCGTTGTGGCGGCCGGGCAGATCGGCCTTGACGGGGCCGTATTCGTCGAACACGTGGCTCATCAGGCCGGTGCCGCGCGTCATGGTCAGAAAGTCGCTCTGGAAACCGATGAGGCCGCGCGCGGGAATGCGGTATTCGAGCCGTGTGCGGCCGTGCCCATCCGATTCCATGTTGGTGAGCTCGCCGCGGCGGCGGCCGATTTCTTCCATGACCACGCCCTGGGTGTCGTCTTCCAGGTCGATGGACAGGTTTTCATACGGTTCGCATTTTTCGCCGTCGATGTCCTTGTACACGACACGCGGCTTGGCAACAGCCAGTTCGAAACCTTCGCGTCGCATGTTTTCCAGAAGAATCGTCAGGTGCAGTTCGCCGCGCCCGGAAACACGGAACACGTCGGCATCCTCGGTATCCTCCACTTTCAGCGCGACGTTGGTGAGCAGCTCTCGCGTAAGCCGGTCGCGTATCTGCCGGCTGGTGACGAACTTGCCTTCAGTGCCGGCTAGCGGTGACGAGTTGACCATGAAGTCCATGGTCAGCGTGGGCTCGTCCACTTTCAGCATGGGCAGCGGCTGGGGATTGTCCTTGTCGGTGATGGTCACGCCAATGCCGATATCCTCGATGCCGTTGATGAGCACAATGTCGCCCGCCTCGGCTTCGTCGACCAGAATGCGGTCCAGACCCTGGAAGCCCAGCACCTGGTTGATCTTGCCGGTTTTGACTTCGCCGCCCTCGCCCCAGGCCACGGCAACCATCTGGCCGGGTTTGATGCGGCCGTTGCGGATGCGGCCCACGCCGATGCGTCCAACGTAAGAAGAATAATCCAGCGCGGCAATCTGGAATTGCAGCGGCGCATCGGGACTGCCCACGGGTTCGGGCACATGATCCAGAATGACCTCGAACAGCGGCTTCATGTCGGCCGCCGAACCGCCGGAAGACGGTGCGTCCTTGAGGTCCATGCAGGCCCAGCCGTTGAGGCCGGAAGCGTACACAATGGGGAAATCGAGCTGCTCGTCCGTTGCGCCCAGTTTATCGAACAGATCGAACGTCGCGTTGATGGCGTAGTCGGAACGCGCGCCAGGACGGTCAACCTTGTTGACCACGACGATGGGACGCAGGCCCAGCGCGAGCGCCTTCTTGGTGACGAAGCGGGTTTGCGGCATGGGGCCTTCCACTGCATCCACCAGCAGCAGCACACCGTCGACCATGCCCAGCACCCGCTCCACCTCGCCGCCGAAATCGGCATGCCCGGGGGTGTCGACGATATTGATGTGAAAGTCGCCGTAGTTGATGGCCGTGTTCTTGGCCAGGATGGTGATGCCGCGTTCCTTTTCCAGGTCGTTGGAATCCATGATGCGCTCGTCCATCTGCTGGTTGTCGCGGAAGGTACCTGACTGTTTCAGCAGTTGATCGACGAGCGTGGTCTTGCCGTGGTCAACGTGGGCGATGATGGCGATGTTGCGAAGCTTGCGGGACATAGGATTTCTGGCTGGAGCCGGGCCGGTAAGGGAAAAGCTCGCCATTTTAGCAGATTTGCATATACCGCCCGTTATTGTCTGTATAACGGATGCCCGGCCAGACGCCGGTCGATTTCCTCGATCTGATCCAGATAGGCCGGGCTGCCGGGCTTGTCGAAACGGCGGACGAATTCATGGTGCGGCAGGAATTCCGGCAGGTCGGCAAAGCTGGGGGAAAGGGCCGCATCGTCCGGCAACTGTCGCAACCCCGCTTGCACTGATGCGGCAGCCGAGCCGGTAGCCAGTTCGCCCAGGCGCGCGCCCGCGCGGTCATAAGCCAGATCGGTAAAACTGAAACCCGAGCCGGACTCGATGTCTTCCTCCTCCTTGGCCAGGCCGATGGCATTGGCCAGACGGCTGCCGCCAGCCGCCGAGATCGCACTGGCGATCAGCAGGTGTTCCGCCGCGTCACGCCGGCCATGCAGCTTCAACAACACGGGCGGCGCGCGGCGGGTGGTGCGCCCCTTTCCTTCCAGCAACTGCGGCAGGCTGACGCCGGCGACATAGGCGCCCAGTGCGGTGAGGGCGGCACGGTTTTCCGCAGCGGCTTCACCGCCCCGCTGCTCCACGAAACGGAACACTGATTCAACCAGTTCGCGCGCGGGCTGCTGGCTGTGGCCGGGATACCGGTTCGCGGTTTTTCTTACAAAGCTGGCATACGCCAGAAGGCGCTCTTTCTCTTCAGGGCCGATCAGCACCTCGGCACCCTTGCGCTCCAGCATGGTCAGCAATTTCGGGTGCCACTGGTAATCCATGCTAAGCCGGTCTTCGTGCATGTCCACTCGATGCACTGCCTTCAACAACGCGTCGAGAGAAACATCCTGTTGCAGCCAGTTTCGCGCAACCCACCACACACCGCGCCCCAGAAATGCGGGCAGCGGCAGGCTGCCCAGGCGCATGCGCGAGATGGCAAGCCGGCTGTCGAGACTTGAAATATCGGCTGAAAAATTGAGGTAATTGCCAAAAGGATTCTGGCGCACGCGCAGCGTCACGTTGATCTCGGCCTTGCCGGGTTCGAGATTGGCCGCCACGCCGCTGACGGGTTTGACCACCACGGCGTAATTCAGCAGCCGGTTGACTTCTTCTTCCGACAAATCCAGGGTTTGCAGGGTGTTGGCCGCGCGCGTGGGCGGAACATTACGCTCGAACAACTGCTTGGCCCAGACCAGATCAGCACGACGGATTCGGTCGCCTGGCTCCACGCGCGGCTGGTTGTCCAGCACCAGCCAGGCCAGTGTTGTCAAGCTGGCCGCGAGCAACGATACAAGAACCAGCAGCTTGCGCATCAAGCCTCTTTGTTGCGCATGAAATCCGCCGTCTTGAAAAACGCGGCAGTCAATTCGGCTTTCAGTTTCTCGTCGAGATCGACGTCGTTCATCGCGCGCTTCATGCAGGTCATCCACTGGTCGCGTTCGGATTCGCCGATCTCGAACGGCATGTGGCGCTTGCGCAAAAAAGGATGGCCGAAGCGGTCTGTGTACATCGGCGGGCCGCCGGTCCAGCCGGAAAGAAACCAGTAAAGCTTGTTGCGCGATTCGGTGAGATCGGCAGGATGCAACTTGCGAATGCCGTAGTAATCCGGGTCTTCGTCCATCAGGTCGTAGAAGCGGTCGACCAGTTTTCTGATGGCTTCGTCGCCGCCGATGCGGTTGTAATGCGTTTCCATGTTCGCTCGAATTTCAGTCATGTGGTGCCACGGGTTTGACACGGAAAGCCGCTTCTTTTGCGCGGCGGCGCGCTTCGTCCACGGTATCGGCATTGGCCAGCGCCACGCCCATTCGCCGGCGCGGAAAGGCCTCGGGCTTGCCGAACAGCCGGATGTCGGATTCGGGCACGCGCAGCGCTTCATCCACGCCTTCAAATGCAATGCCTGCCGCGTTCATACCGCCATAAATCACCGCCGATGCGCCTGGCCGGCGCAAGCCAACATCCACCGGAAGCCCCAGAATCGCGCGGGCATGCAGTTCGAATTCATTCTGCCTTTGCGTGCACATCGTCACCATGCCGGTGTCGTGCGGGCGCGGACTGACTTCGGAAAACCACACCTGATCGCCGCGAATGAACAGTTCCACGCCAAAGATGCCAAGTCCGCCGAGGCTGTCGGTGACGGTTCTGGCCATGTCACGCGCGATTTTCAACGCGGTGAGCGACATGGGCTGCGGCTGCCAGGACTCCACATAATCACCCTTGACCTGCACATGGCCGATGGGTTCGCAGAAATATGTATCGATTTCACCCTTTTCATCTCGGGCGCGCACAGTCAGTTGCGTGATTTCGTAGTCGAAGCGGATGAAGCCTTCGACGATGACTCGGCCCTGATCCACCCGTCCGCCGCTGGCCGCATAGTTCCAGGCGGCTTCCAGCTCGTCCGGCCCGTTGACCTTGCTCTGGCCCTTGCCGGACGACGACATCACCGGCTTGACGATGCAGGGATAGCCGATGCCGTCATCGATCGCCGCGCGCAACGCTTCAAGTGAATCGGCAAAGGCATAGGGTGAAGTCGACAGACCCAGTTCTTCCGCCGCCAGCCGCCGGATGCCTTCACGGTTCATGGTCAGCCAGGCCGCGCGCGCGGTGGGAATGACAATCGCATGTCCGTCTTCTTCGATATCCACCAGTTCATCGGTCGCAATGGCCTCGATTTCCGGCACGATGAAATGCGGCTTTTCCTGCTCGACCAGCGCGCGCAGCGCCCTGGAATCGGCCATGTTGATGACGTGATGGCGATGCGCCACCTGATGCCCCGGCGCATTGGCATAGCGATCCACGGCAATGACTTCCACACCGAGGCGCTGCAAGGCGATGATGACCTCCTTGCCGAGTTCGCCCGAACCCAGCAGCATGACTTTGGTGGCGGAGGGACTGAGGGGCGTACCTAATTTCATGATGGACACATCGGATAAATATTGGCCGATTGTAACGCAGCCGACATGCAGCCCTTCAGGCAGGCAACTATTGACGGGGCTCGACTTCGGCCTGAATACTGAACTGCACCTGCTCGGTGGCGCCGATCATCTGCTGATTGCTGATGCCCGCGAAACCGATGCGCACGCGGTGGTAGCCGTTTTTTTCAACCTGCAAGGAAGTTGATGTTTCCGCGCCCTCTGCGGCGATGACAAAGTCGTGTTTGCCTGGCGGCAGCGTTGCCGTCAGTCCGCGCCGGGCCTCACTAAGCTTGCTCCACTTGCGCGTCATGCCCAGAAACTCGCGCTCGCCAGCCTGCACATGAAATATCTGCACATCGCGGTGCAGGCTTTCAGCCCCTTCCGATTCAGGCAGGTAGAACTCGACATAGCCCTTGGGGCCTTCGTCAAACACTGCCTCCGGTTCGGGCTTGCCGCAGGCGGTCAGGCCAATCAGCACGGCCAGCCAAAGCCAGGCCGCCGCTCTTGTCATGTCTTCTGGCCCTTGGGCTTGGTGTCTGCGCCGTAAACGCCCTTGTGCTCGAACGGCATCCAGTCCGTCCTGTCGGTTTTGACGCGGCCTTTCACGCGATACGGCACGCCTTCCTTGAGCATTTCATACGGCATGGTCTTGACCTGTGAAATGATGTTTTTTGATTCGGTGATCGCCTCGACATGAATGATCGTGCTGGATGCCGCCGGAATCATGGCCGATGTGCTGGAAAGTCCCTTGGCGAATGGGCGGCCGTTCACTTCCAGATCAAAATCCAGGCCTTCGATTTTCAGGTCGAAGTCGTTGGGGTTGGTGACGCGCAGACCCAGATCGAAGCGCTGTTCGAATACGCCCAGGCTTTTGACATCGATATCCGCCACGCTGACCTTGGGCGCCACCGCGCCCATGGGCAGGCTTGAGCAAGCGGCCAGCAGCAGGCACATAAACCATGCATTGAATCTGTTCATTTAAAATCGCCTCAAATCATTTCACATGCCATTATCCCAAAAGTCACGCCCACCCTATTCCAGAGTAAAATAGTCAACTTTAAAGAAGGCTTTTCGATTTATGCGTCCCGCCCAGCTTATCCCCATTCTTGAACGCGAGTTTTTGAGCGCCGCCGAGGGCCACCATACCCCGGTGATGATGTGGGGCCCGCCCGGCGTGGGCAAATCGCAGATGGTGAGCGAAGTGGCAGCCAAGCATGGCGTGCCGGTCATCGACATCCGCCTGTCTCAGATGGAGCCTTCCGATCTGCGCGGCATTCCGTTCCGCACCGGAGAAAGCGTGGACTGGGCCGTTCCGGCCATTCTGCCCAATGCAACACGCCACGGCGAAAAAGGCATTCTGTTTCTGGACGAAATCACTTCCGCGCCGCCTTCGGTGTCGGCCGCGGCGTACCAGCTGATTCTCGACCGCCGCCTGGGCGCATACGAAGTACCGCCTGGCTGGGCAATTTTTGCCGCCGGCAACCGCCAGGGTGATCGCGGCGTGACCTACGCCATGCCCGCACCGCTGGCCAACCGATTTTCGCACTTCGAAGTCGAAGCCAATCTCGACGACTGGTCGCAATGGGCGTACGAAAACAATATCGACGACCGCCTGATCGGCTTTCTGCGCTTCCGCCCCGAATTGCTGTTCGACTTTGACCCGTCGCGCAATCCCACGGCTTTCCCCACGCCGCGTTCGTGGGAATTCGCCCATCGCGCGCTGCAAAAATTCGGCGATCAACCGAATCTGCTGGGCCCCGCACTGGCGGCCTGCGTCGGCCAGGCGGCGGGCATTGAATTTTCGGCTTACCTCGCCAATCTATCCCGCATGCCCGATCTGGATGCGATTGTCGAAGGCCGGCCCGCCGAAGTGCCGCGCGATACCGACCTGCAATACGCCGTGGCCGCCGCGCTGGTCGCGCGCGCCATCCGCAACAAGAATGGCGGCAACCTCAAGGAAATGCTCGGCCACATTCTCGACTACGCGGCGAAGTTTCCGCTCAAGGAAATGGGCGTCATGCTGGTCTCCGACATTCATCGCAACATCGGCCAGAACCTGTTTGCCGTGCCGCAGTTCGCCAACTGGGCGAATCAGGTCGCGGATATTGTTTTGTACGAATGATTCACAGGGAGGAATGGGAGGCAAGGGAGGAAACCAAAATCGGTTTTGCCTTACTGCCTGAACCTCTCCTGCCTCCCTGTTAATGCCTTAAGTCATGCCCCCCAGCATCAACCCGATCACCTTCGCCAACGACCCTGCTACAAAATTAGCGGCGGCGCGCACACGGCTGATTCTGGACAAGCCGTTTCTGGGTGCACTGGTGTTGCGGCTGCCGATGATCGAAGCCGGGCCGTGGTGCAAGACCACGGCCACGGACATGAAGAGTTTTTATTACAACCCGGCCTACATCGACAAACTGTCCCTGTCGCAGACCGAGTTCATCCTTGCGCACGAGGCGCTACATTGCGCGCTTACGCATTTCGTGCGACGCGGCCATCGCATCCAGCGCAAATGGGATCTGGCCTGCGATTTCGCCATCAATCCCATCCTCATGAATGACGGACTTCAGCCGCCGCCCGAGGCCGTGGTGCTGAACCAGTTCGACAACATGAGCGCGGAGGAAATCTATCCCTGCCTGGACGACAATCTCGACAGCGAAACGCTGGATCAGCACCTGTACGACAACGATGCGGACGGCGCGCAAAACGGCCAGAGTCAGGAACCGCCGCCGGAAGAGGCGCAGCCGGACAAGAAGGACAAGCCCACCGACAGCAGCGGCGCACAGCCCAAAGACCAGCCCCGGCAGGGCGAAGGCAGCGGCGCGAAACCGAATCCACAGCAAGGGCAAAGCGGTCAGAAATCCGGCGAAGACGAACAGAACGGCGATCTGCCCGTGCCGCTCACATCACAAGAGCGCGAGGAACTGGCGCAGAAATGGCAGCAATACCTGGCCAGCGCGGCGCAACAGGCGCAGCAGGCCGGCAAGCTCGGCGGCGCCATGGCGCGCATGGTCGATGCCTGGCTGGAACCGAAACTGCCGTGGCGTTCGCTGCTGGCGCATTACTTTTTCGACCAGGCGCGCAACGATTACAACTACATGCGCCCCTCCCGGCGTGAAGGCGACATGATCCTGCCTTCGCTGAAAAGCTCGCAGTGCGATCTGATCGTGGCCATCGATACCTCCGGCTCCATCGGCGAGGAAGAGTTGTCGGAATTTCTTTCCGAGATCAACGCCATCAAGGGCGCGCTGCCAGTGCGCATCACTTTGCTGGCCTGCGATGCAAAACTTGCCGAGGATGGCCCCTGGGTGTTCGAGCCCTGGGAGGAATTCCGCCTGCCGCGCGCATTCCAGGGCGGCGGCGGCACCGACTTCGCGCCCGTGTTCGAATGGGTTGAACAGGAGAACCTGCGCCCCGACGCGCTGGTGTACTTTACCGATGCCGATGCGGAATTCCCGCCCGTTGCGCCACCTTACCCAGTCATCTGGCTGGTGAAAGGCAAACGTCCCGTGCCGTGGGGCCGGCGCATCCAGTTGAATTGAAACTGTCGAGCTGATGCAAGCCGACCTCTCCACCGAAGACAGCCTGCGCCTCAACGTGCTGATGATGGCCAACCCCGTGCAGGCCGTGCGCATCGACGAGGGCGCGATGACACTTTATGCGCTGACGGAAAACGGCGAAGCCAGAATCCAGCTGCATCCCAACTGCCGCGCCGATCAGTACATCAGCCGGGTCAAGGAATTTCTCGGCGGGCATGCGCTGGGTTCGCCCGGCGGTTATCCGGTTTACCTGCAACGCTGGACGCGCATGGGCCAGACCTCGGACAAGAATCTGGAGGCATTATTGCTGCTGGGCGAACCGGAGGCCGTCGTCGCCGTTGCCCACGCGCCCAGCCTGACCGACGAACTCGCGCGTCGCGCCTGGTGGTGCCAGCCTTCCATGGAAATTGCCCGCTGGATGCTGGAGAAGGATGCCGTCGTGCACGGGAAAATGGGCAAGGTGCTGGCCGACTTTCTCATCGAGCATCTGCCGTTCGAAGAAAGTCCGGACGCGCGCATGCACACCATCAGGCTGGTTCTGTACGGCAAGCTCACGGACGAACAGACCACGGCCAAGCTTTGGCGCATGGCCAAGGGCGTGCCCTATTACTTCATCGGCTTTCTGGAATTCATGCCGGAAAATCTTCCTGAAGATCTGCCCCCGCGCCCTGACTACGCCGAGGCGACCACCCTGCTCAACCCATTGATTGACACTGGCAATGCCTTCGCCGAACGGCTGCTGGCGCTGCTTTCTGCCAATGGGCAAACCTGGCTGAAGGCAATTTCGGAGGTACTGGCTCGGCCGTCGACCTCGCTAGTGGTGTATGCCCTGCTGGACGCCATCAGCCGCTACTTCCATGCCACGGGATACCCCGTCAAAACGGAAGTCCTGGAAGCGCTGTTCGCCGAAGCCCGAGCCATGACATCGGGCGAAAAAGCCGCGCCGCAAGCCCTCATGGAAGTCCTGCACGCTACGCCGCAATACCGCCAGAACATCGAAGCCATGCTGGCCCTGTCCGGCCTGACCAGCAAGACCGCCGATCCGTGGCTGTTGCGCAATACGGCCGTGGGCGCGCTGATGCGGCGTAAAATCGAACCGCTGGTTGCCCCCATCAACCATGCTGTGCAAACTCTGAGAACGCCGGTAAAACCCTCATGAAGCTCTATCTCGACCCCGCCCAGTCAAAGGAAATGCCTGCGCTGATCCGCAGCCCCAACAAGACGCGCAAGCGCTATCCGGAAGGCGTGGTTGAACCCGTCGCGAGCGAGGCGGAAGCGCTTCAGCGGGCCGAAGAAAGCCTGCATCCGGCGATCGTCATCGGCCCGTCCCGGTCTTCGGAAGGATTCAGAATCTATTATTTGGTAAGGTGGCTTTAATGGACTTCAAACGCAAACCCGTCAACATTCCCATTGTCACGGCGGACCAGCCCCAGGACGGGGCGCTAAGCGCCTGCTCGGAAGCCGAACCATTCGCGCTGATGGTGCTGGGCGACAGCATGGAACCGGAATTCCTGGATCGCGAAATCATCGTCATCGAGCCGGAAGGATTGGCGAAGGATGGCTCGTACGTCATCGCCTTCCACAAC
The DNA here is from genome assembly GCA_964404175.1 of uncultured Thiobacillus sp. Lineage (GTDB taxonomy): Bacteria > Pseudomonadota > Gammaproteobacteria > Burkholderiales > Thiobacillaceae > UBA6918. The sequence continues at coordinate 16,333 of CAYOJA010000033.1, forward strand.
GAGGAATACACCTTCCGGCAACTCGTCAAACGCGATGCGGGCTGGGCGCTGCACGCGCTCAACCCGGCCTATCCCGATCACCCCATCGCCGACCTGTCCTGCATCAAGGGCGTGGTGATCCTGAAAAAGCAGCCGGGCCGCCGCAAATCAGCCAAATACTATGTCGATCAGGAGAAGCATTGATGCCGTACTTCGTTTATGAAATCCATCCCATGCACATCGTCAGGAAAGTCGCGCAGTTCGACAAGTTCAAGGACGCTTCGGCCAATGCCAAGGATCTGCGCAACACACTCACCGGCGCGGACAACTATTCGATCAAGGTGATCTTCGCAGAGAACGAACTGCACGCCGAGGAAATGCTGGGCGAAGTGCGCGAGAAGCCGCCTACGACTGGGGAAGACTACTAATTCCCTGCCAGATGCATGCCCTCAGAAATCGTTATGAGCAGGCTTGGATGCAAGGCGCACGGCGCACAGAAAGCGGAATGTATATGGACATACATGAGCATTTCGAGCACCGCGCAACGCAGCAGACAAGACGCGCAATAGATTTATGAGGGTATGGACATGAGTGAGTACAACGAAGACGCCTACCGCGACGCCCGCAAGTCGGTGAATCCTACGCCCTGCGCGTTCGAGAAGGGTGTGCTGGCGCGCTGCATCGCGTGCAGCAAGGCCGAGAAGCACCTGCTGGCGGAACGGGAAACGATCAATTGCGCTGACGCCACAGCTCAGTCACGCTGCATGGAACTGAAAACACTGCTTCGCGGCCAGTCCGCATTTGCCTTGCGCATCACGGCCGCCAACTCGCCCTTGCCTCACGCCAAGGAACTCAAAATCCAGTGCGGCGGATTGAAAGGCCTGCAAAAATCCCTGACTGGCTCGGAAGAGGTCACCGATGTAATGGAATTGATCGACACATCGCTGGTCCGTTACGGCAGCCTGGAAGCTTTCCCCTACTCGGAAATCGTGCAGGGCGTGGTGCATTTCGAAGCGCGCCGGCGCGGCCATTGACCCCAGTCTGTTCGAGGTTACCTTTAGCGCCATCGCGGCTACAATGAAACCAGATGTTGTTTCAGCGGGAGAAGTTCATGCGCAATTTTCACGAACTGGTCGACACGGTACAGAAAAACTGCCACATCGCGGACGCCAATCACGCCCGCAACATGACCCTGTGCACCTACCTGCTGGAAATGCGCGAGTTCTACCGCTGGGAAAACGAACTGCCGCTGACCCAGCAGCCGCCCCGTTCCGACATTGGCGAATGGATGACGCACCGGGAATCGCTTTGGGAAACTCTGGAAGAGGATGACTTCGCCGACCTGCCGGTCAAGGATCAGCGTCTTGACCCCTTCGAGAGCAAGGCAGTCAACGCGGCGCTGGAGCCCGAGGGCTATGTGTACGGCGCGGGTATCGGCCGTTATCGCAAGCCGCATTTCTTTCTGGGCGAACTCAAGCGCAAGGAAGAACGCGAGGGGCTCACCATCTACGTCACCGGCTGCGAATACGCGCGCGATCTTTCCACCCTGCCCGCCGCCTATCAGGACGGCGCCATCTTCCTGCGCACCGATGCGCTGAAAAGAGCCTTGTGGGAAAAAGTCGAATTGTGGGGCCAGAAAAAACCGGAAGGCGCGATGAAGGCCGCCCTGGATTGTTACGGGTTTGACCGTGAACCCGATGCCGCGCTCGCACGCATGACGGAAAACGAGAGCGAGAGTGTCATCCTGCACGAAGTCGGCGAGGCGCGCGCCGACCGGCTGCTCGGGCCTGACTGGAAAGCCATGATCGGCAGTTTCACGCACCGGCATCCCGAGTTGCTGGCCCGCTCCATCCGCGACAATCTGGCCGACTGCCTGTCCACTCTTCCCGAACTCATCGAACGCGAGGCTTGGTGTTCACTGCATTACTACATGGCCGAATTCGACGGCCTGCGCCTGGTGCTGTTCCCCGGCCTGAGCCGGGCTTATGAATCATGGCACCATTCCGGCCGCCCGGATGAGCTGATCCGCACGATCGAAGCCGGCAAAACCCATTGGGCGAAACAGGCAAACCGGCTTCTGAATATTTATCGGGAAACCCCCGAAACAGCCCAGGCCAGAATTCAGGCTTTGAGAAAAGCCGAACCCAGTCCGTTTATTCTTTGATCCCAGCCGCGGTGATGATGGGAACGCCGGGTCCCGGCTGAAGTGTGCCCGACGGCGCGCGGATATCGCCAAAGTGAAAGTTGAAACCGCCATTGGCCCGGTCCCTGAAATAGAGCTCCAGCGAAGCTTTTACCGTGCGGAAGGCAATCTGGTCCCAAGGGATTTCGTGTTCGGCAAACAGCCGGACTTCCAGGCTTTCGATGCCGGGCTGGTAATCCAGGTCCAGCAGTCTGGCCCGGAACATGAAGTACACCTGATCGATGTGCGGCAGGTTAAACAGCGTATACAGCGGCCCAAGTTCCACCCGCGCGCCGGCCTCTTCCCAGGTTTCGCGCAGCGCGCCCTCGGCCGTGGTTTCGCCGTTTTCCATGAAGCCGGCAGGCAGCGTCCACAAGCCGTATTTGGGTTCGATGGCGCGCTTGCACAGCAGCACCTTGTCCTCCCACTCCGGGATGCAGCCGACCACCATCTTCGGGTTCTGGTAGTGAATGGCTCCGCAGGAAGGACAGACAAAACGCGGCAGGCTGTCGCCTTCCGGAATGCGAAACTCAAGGGGGGAACCGCAATGGCTGCAAAAATTCATGCTTGCGAATACTGTTTGATGCAAGGTAACAAATTTTTAAAGTGTCCGCCACCAGTGCATAATTAAGGCGTTCAGAGACCGATTCAAGCATGTCCATTCCACGAAAACACCCCGAAGACGCATACGCCCCCCAGCTGGGCGGGGATTACCAGAAAAACCCCGAACTGCAGGTGCTGGCCGACATTTCCTCGTCGCTTTCCATGGACGTGGATGTCGAGCATTTGCTCGATAGCTTCCTCGGCACCATGGTACGGCTCTCCAATGCCCATGCCGGCATCGTTCGCGTGCTGACCTCGGACGGCAAGAGCCTGCGCATTATCGGCGCCGAAGGACTGCCGCAGGAAGTTCTGGCCGCGCACAGCGTAATGCCGCTGGAAACCGCCCTGTGTGGCCAGCCCGTGGGTGGATCAATCAAGAACCTGCCTTATCTGTTCGAATGCAAGGGCAACACGGCCGAGGCATTTGGCATGGAAGACGGCTGGGTCGTCGCCCTGCCCCTGCGCTACAAAAGCACCCTGCTGGGCGTCTACAACCTGTTCCTGAAAAAAAATCAGGCCATTCCGGAAGATGTCAGCCTGCTGTTTGCCTCCATCAGCGAACATCTTGGCATGGCGCTGGAAAACGCCCGCCTCACCCGCGAAAACCTGCGCATCACCCTGATGAACGAGCGGCAGATGCTGGCCAACGAAATCCACGATTCGCTGGCACAAACACTGGCCTACATGAAAATGCGCCTGGCCATGCTGCGTGAAGCGGTTGAGGGCAGCAAGCCCGAACTCACCGACAAGTACCTGACCGACGTCGATCACGCCCTGGAGTCGGCCTATTCCGGCCTGCGCGAGCTGATCAGCCAGTTCCGCCACCGCATGGACCCGCGCGGCATCGTTCCCGCCCTGCAGGAACTGCTGGAGAGCGTCACCAAGAAAGTCGATGCTCAGGTGAAACTCGACAACCAGGTCAGGGACCTGGCCCTGACGGCCGATCAGGAAGTGCAGGTCTATCGCATCGCGCAGGAAGCGCTGGCCAATATCTGCAAGCATTCCTATGCGCGCAAGGTGCAGATCGTTCTGGAAGACACCGGCACGCATTACCGCGTCAGCATCATCGACGATGGCATCGGCCTCTATGCCGCCGGCCACACCGGCCCCGGCATGCACTTCGGCATGAACATCATGCGCGAGCGCGCCGAACGCATCAAGGGCATGGTGGAAATCCGCAGCCGCGTGGGCGGCGGCACCCGCGTCACCCTCGTCTTTCCGCACGCCACTCAAGGTAAAGCCACATGACAGAAAAAACCCGCGTGATACTGGTGGACGACCACACGCTGTTCCGCGAAGGACTGGCCGAACTTCTGGAGCATTACGGCACGGTTCACGTCTGCGGCATCGCAGGCGATCCAGACATCGCCAAACGGCTGATCCGTGAACACCAGCCCGACGTGGCCCTCATCGACCTGCACCTGCCACCCACCGACGGCATCACCCTCCTCAACGAATTGCGCGAGGAAGGCATCAACACGCCGGTGCTGATTCTCACCGTCAGCGACGAGGAAGAAGACATGGCCAGCGCCCTGCGCGCCGGCGCGCGCGGCTACCTGCTGAAAAACATGGAACCCTCCGAAGTCGTCGACGCCATCCAGCGCGCCGCACGGGGTGAAACCGTCGTCGCCTCGCAGATGACCGCCAAGCTCGTCACCCTGCTCGACGCAAAAAAAGGCAAGGCCAGCTCACTCATCAACCAGCTTACCCAGCGCGAGCGGCAAATCCTGCAATACCTGGCCAAGGGCGAAAGCAACAAGGCCATCGCCAAGGAACTCGGCATCAGCCACGACACGGTGAAGCTGCATGTGCGGAATATATTGTCGAAGCTGAATCTGACGTCGAGGGTGGAGGCGGCGGTGTTTGCGGTGGAGCAGAAGTTGACGCCGCCGAGGCATTCGTAAGTGCTCTGTGTAATGTTCTATTTAAGGTCATAGCTAGAACATCTACCGACTTGACCCTTACTGCAATATCCCTATGACAGAGTGAAATAGATCCTTATGAAATATAAATACTGTGATTCAAGTTCTATTTTAGCTGCATGGGTTACCTGTACATCAGAATCTCTTGAGAAGGCAAGATCACTGGGGCCTCCACAATACAATTTACCCAACCCGGGGCATATTGAAATTTCGGGTAAAGATGTGACTGTCTATTTACGGCTTACAAAATTAGCTGCGAAACACTTGGCTGATCTCTTGATCAAGGCTTGTGAAGATGAAAACTTTAGGGTACTAAATGACTCTGCCAAGCCAGAGGGCACGTATTTTGACGGGGTTTTGGACCATGATTATGGGTTTTTCATACATCCTCTGGGTTCGTCTGTTTCAATAGAAGTAGTGGATATGCCACACATTGAAGAACTCATCTCTGATAAGGTTACATCAGACCGGCAGACGCTCACACCTGATGGAAGTAAGCAAAAGTCATCTCTATTTAAAGTTTAGCCTACTCAAAATTATTCCTTAGCCGGGGGTTGCCCGGCGGCAAGTTCCTTTCTTTGCTTCGTCAAAGAAAGGAACCAAAGAAAGACGACCCAACTATGCCGGCCTTCGGCTTCCCTTAGCCTGAAGCTTCCGGGCGGGCGGCACGCACGTAGTGCAGAATTAGTTTTGCACTCGCCCCGCTTTTATTTGTTTGCCGAAGTGAGCGGGGCTCAAACAGGCTGCGCCGCGTTGTTCCGCCCGAAAGCTTCAGGCTGCGGCAGCATAGACGGGATAAATTCAAAAGCAAAAACCAAAGGCAAATCCCCCCAACCCCCCTTTATCAAGGGGGGCTCGATTCAACCCCCTTGATAAA
>CAYOJA010000034.1:0-7594 GCA_964404175.1 uncultured Thiobacillus sp.
GAGCGCGAGGCCGCTGGCGATGTTGATCAGGACGGGATACATCTGGTCGTCCTTGGCGGGCGAGGGGTCGGCTGGCTGCGTTTCGATCAAGCGTGGCTTGTCTGTGTCGAGATCGATGCGCGCGAGTTGGATGCGCCGAAAGCGGCCTTCGGGCTGGCTCCACGCGGCCCAGAGTCCGGACTTGGAATGCCAGGCGAGGTTGCCATGTCCACCGGATTCGGCAAGGCGCAAGGCCGGGCCGATGCCCGAGGCATCGATGCGAGCTGCACTCACCCCGCGCGTGTCTTCCCAAATGGCGGCGAATCGTCCACTGTCGAGCGCCGTCACGGCCGGATCGTAGCATTCGCCTTCGCCCAGTTCGCGCGTGATGAAGGCGGGTTCATTCGGGCCTTTCAGCGCCAGGTAGCAGCGCGGCGTGCCGGTATGGTCGTCTTCCCAAGTCAGGGCAACGAGTTGTCCCGAAACCGCGAGCGATTTTCGGCCCGATGCGCTGAGGTGGTGAAATGCCTTGACCGGCCCGGCGACATCCACCGCTTTATCAAAATGCCATTGCGCCCAGGCCGGGGTGGAGGCGAGCAGGGCAAGGAGCAGGGCGGCGGCCGGTTTCACTTTTCGCTTTTGAGGAATTCCATTAGGCTCTGGCGCTCGTAGTGTTTGCCGCGCACATAGCGGTCGTAGCCCTTGAAGTCGTCGACCGTCTTGAAGCCGGGAATCTTGGCGACCTGCTGGCCGTCGGCGGTGAGATAGACAAACAGCGGCGTGGCGAAGGCGCCCAGGCGCGCGCCATACTCGGCCTCGGTCAGGCGTTCGCCGCTGGGCAGGCGAAGGCGCTTGCCGCCTTCGGCGTCGACGTAGATCAGGGCGTAGTTTTCGCTGTAGAGCTTTTTCAGCTCCGGATCGGAAAAGGTCTTGCGGTTGACGTGGTCGCACCACGCGCAGCCGTAACGCCCAAAGTAGACGAGAGCTGGCTTGTTCTCGGCCTTTGCCCGCGCTATGCCGGTGTTGAAGTCGGTGAAATCATAACCAGAAGGCGGATCGGCCGGGAGGTCGGCGGGCATCAAGAATGCCAGAGACAACAGAAGGTAATGAATTCTGATGGGCATGATCCAATTTCCATTGGCGATAGATGGATTCATTATGGGATGAGCGTATCAATAGGCCTATAAGCCATATCTACCAGCCCCTTGAACGCGCCTTTTTCGGGAACGAATACGTTCAGTCCGTCCTGTAAAGTTTCGAAGCACGCTCTGCGAATGACTGCAGCGTGCGTGCCGCTGAATTGGACATCAGGAATTCGGCAAGCCCTGCTCCGAAACTCGAAGGCGGATTGAGCGACATGTTGAAATCGACGCGGGCACCCTGGGCGATGGCGGAAAATTTCCAGCTGATTTCCATTTCACCGAGCAACGACTGGCTGGAACGAACGACGATGGATTCGGGCCGCATGAGGGTTGCAATGGCCTTCAAGGTCAGATTGATGATGGGAAGGGCGATGACCTGTTCCACTTCAAGCGTGTTGCCCTTTCGCGACCGGATAATTGCCTGGCGGTACTCATCCAGAAATTCCGGATAACGTTCGATGTTGGCCACAAGATCGAACATCTGAGTCGGGGAATAGGGGAGTTCGATGGTCTGTGCGTAACGGATGGGGGCGTGATTCTCGAACTGCATGGCTGACGGCTTCCTCCTGCCAATTTAGTGTTCTGGCAGACCCGCTACCACAAGGCCCGCAACCGGCCGTTTTCCACTTTGGTGTCGAAAGCCTTCAGCGGATGCTTGCCGATGGCGATGCACTGCCCGGTGGTGATGTCGAACTGCCAGTGATGCTTGGGGCATGTGAGGGTTTTGCCTTCCAGTGCCAGGTGCGGGATGTTGGTGACCTGGTGCGGGCAGTGTGAGTCGTAAACCTTGTACGCGTCACCCTCGCGATAGACGAACACGGTGCGCGCGCCGCAATCCACCCGCTTCACCTCGCCGTCGGTAATGTCCGCGACCGCCATCACATCGCGCCACTGCGGCAGGCTGTTGATGAGCTCCGGCTTGAACTCGGGCATGTCCATTTCAAGCAGGATTTCCGCCGCCCACACGATCTTGGCCAGGCCCAGCGCCGGGAACGCCATGAGCAGCGCATCGATGATTTCCATGGGTGTGCAGCCATCGCGCAAAGCCCGCATGAGGTATTGCTTGAAGCCGCCTTCCGTCTGCGAATGTACCTTGGTGATGACGGAAATCAGATCGCGCGTTTTCGGGTCCAGATGCTTGCCGGTGTCCTTCAAAAACTTGAAATAGTGGCCCAGCGCATCGCCGCGCACGGCGACCAGATAGTTGAGTGCATCGCTCATGAGTATTTTCCTTTTTATTTCTGAAATGTGATTCTGGCTGGAATCTTAAATGAAGCCGAACCCCCTGAATACCGGGGCATTGCCCTCATTACGTACTTCGCATAATGTATATTAGCAAGTCCTGATATACCATTTTATGGATAAACGCGCAACTCAAGACTGCTGCGGGATCGCAGCATCCAGACTGGTTATGTCCATGTCCCTAGTTAAACCTGGGGAGGGATATGATCAAGTTCACTGTATTGAGTACGAAGGGCGGGGTCGGCAAGACCACATTGGCAGCAAATCTTGGCGCACTCATGGCGGACATGGGGCTGAGAGTCCTGCTTGTCGACGCCGATGTGCAGCCAGCGCTATCAAAATATTACCGTATTAAGCGCGAAGCTCCGTTTGGCCTCACGAAGGTCATCACCACCGGGTATGTCACTGAGGATTGCATCTCTCAGACGGTAATCGATGGGCTCGATGTAATCCGGTCGGACGATCCAGATGGCAGTCTGCAAACCTGGCTCCTGCACCGGATTGATCGTGGCGAGCGACTTGGCAATGCCCTGAATTCCCCCGCCGTATCCGAAGACTATTACGACTGCGTCTTAATCGACACGCAGGGAACCGTAGGCCCACTGCAGGACACCGCCGCACTCGCCGCCACACAGATCATTTCTCCAATCAAGCCGGAAATTCTGTCAGCACGTGAGTTCAAAACGGGAACGATGGAGCTGCTGGCTCGGCTTGAGCCTTCACCAAACTCGAAATACAGGGTAGGGCCGGTCAAAGCAGTCATATCGATGCAGGACCGGACTGCTGACGCGAGAATTATTGCGGAGTCGATCAGACAGGACTTCATCAAGCTGGGAGGACGGGTCACAGTCCTCGATACGATAGTGCCAGACGCCAAGTCCTACAAGGAATCAGCCACCCTGTGCATCCCCGCACACCGGCATGAGCCGTCGCGCAAGGGCACGATGCCGTCTGCCTATGAAACCATGCATGCTCTCCTCTGGGAGTTGGTGCCGAGCCTCGCAGGGCATTACGCCGGATCGGAGGCAGCACAGGACCCAAGCCGTAACGGAGCGGAAGCATGATGGCGGGCGGCAAGAAAAAGCCCCCACTCATGAATATCCCGAGTTCGATCAAGATGGTGGACTTGGCTGCCAAGCATGGGTTTACCCCAAAGTCCGATTCGGAAAAGCGGACGGTACGGGAGCGCCTGAAGCTGGAAGTATCCAACAGCCTGAACGTGCCGGCGCCAAACAGCGGGAGCGACCTCAAGCACGATACTGAAGTGGATGACTCGTGGGCGAGTCTTCCCGTAACCGCCGTTCACTTCTATGAGCGAAATCCCCGCAAGGCGAACAACGAAGCCTACGCTGAGCTGAAGGAGAGCATCCGGGTCAATGGAATTCTTCAACCCTTGACTGTCACCAAGCGGCCGGGAGAAACCCATTACATCCTGTACGCAGGTGGAAACACCCGCCTGCAGGCCATCCGGGAGTTGTGGGAGGAAACAGGGGATCCAAAGCTCCGCGAAACCCGCGTCATCATCAAAGCCTGGCGCGGCGAAGCATCCGTTCTGCTTGCCCACATGGCCGAAAACACCCAGCGCAACGACATGACCTTCTGGGATCGTGCCAACGGGACGCTGGAAATCAAGCGCCAGATGGAAGAGGAGAGCGGTAAAACACTCTCACACCGGGAGTTTGAAGCCGAAATCAAGAGATTCGGCCTCCAGACTGATCTGCGAACACTCAGCATGTACCGATTCGCAGTCGAAAAAATTGCCGATGTCGGCCCGTGGCTTTCCGGTTTAGCCGTGCGAGCCATCCAGCCCCGCCTGAACCTGCTGTTGAAGTTGGCCAATCATCACGACATCGAGGAAAGCGCTTTCTACGCCGAGGTGGTCACGCCAACCGCAAAGACCATAGCCGGCATGGTTCTGGAAGATAACCATGCGTTTACCGCAGACCTGTTTCTTGGTCGATGCGAAGGCAGCTTGTCTGCCCGGCTGGAATTGAATGAGCGGGACATGGGCAAGTTGCTCACCGCCATGGAGCGCTTCCCTGACATGACACTGGAAGGTCTGCAGCGGATATGCAAGCCCCAGCGTCCGGTCGAACCCCAGACTCAATCCACACCAGAGTCCGTCGGCCAGGAACCGGGGAAATCGTCACAGTCCATTGCTCTTGCTCCACGATTGCTTGGGATGACCTCACCCACTAAGCCGACAGCAACAGAGCACGGTGAACCCAGCCAAAGAGTGAGTTCAACGGCTTCCCATTCCACAGTCAGTTTCCCCCCGATCCCAGCTGAGAGAGGAGAGTCGGACCGGTTGATGACCTTGATTCAGCAAGTGCTTGTCTCCGCCGGCATCGGCTCCTGCTATGAGCCTTCACCTGGCATGCCCATGGGGTATTGCATGGGATTCCCCAAGGATGGCCCACTTGACTTGAACGAGAACGCGCAAAGCCGCCAGGCTGCATGGTGGGTGCTTGCGATGGCAAGCGGACAGTTCGAACCGGAAGTGTGCCGGTCTGGCCTTGAAGAGCCCAATGAGTGGCGCACCTTGATCCTGGAAGAGGGGAGCCAGGAAACGCTGGGGGGCTTGGAACTCGCCATCCAGCACAACATTGGTGGCCAGGGTGAGTTTCTGCCAATTCCATGGCTCCTGAATCCGGACAACCCAATTGCCGGCGTGTGCCTGGAGTTGCTCTCGGCCATTCGCGGAGGGTCTGGATCATGATGATGGTTCGCGTCACCGACAATACGCTTAGAGCCTCGCTGCTCATGCATTTGATCGAGCAGCTTGAGCGTGGCGACCTTGCCGTCCTGCTGGAAAAGGGCGTTTGTCCGAGGTCCATGGATCGGTTGCGAGGTCTCGCCATCAATGACATTTTGCACTTGGCCTCATCAGGCCATCCCGACATCCATTTCTCGATCGACGAAGGCGGTTTCGAACTCGGCATCGAAACCCTGTATCGGCGCAAGGTGGAAACCGAGCATCTGGTGTATTGCATCCAGAATGGCGCCAGCCAGTCGATGCTGAACCAACTGTTCCCGTCGACCGACCTGCGTGTCATCCAGACCTACCGCAAGCTCCTCAAGAATGACCGCAAAATCGGCCGTATCGCGCTACCAGATGAAAGCATCCGCGATCTGATCCATCAATGCTGGTTCGGGATGGGTGAGGAATACCCCGAGGTCACCACTCTGCGCGAAAAAATCATGCTTCTGCATGGGTTCTTCAGCAGCTATTCCCTCGACGCGCTGTACGCCACCGTCAATGAGTTCAACGAACCCCAAAGGAAGCACCATGGCCAGAAATAAAAGCCGTGTCACGCCTCCGGACTGTCTGCCAATGAATCCATCGACAGACGATCAGGCCGTCTACGACACGATCAGCCCAGCAATGTTGCTGGACATATTCGATGAGCCAATCGTGTTCCAGCGTGCCTATGTGGGTCTGACAGGCAGCGCTGTGGCAGCTCTGTTCCTGTCTTATGCGATCTACACGACAGACCGACTTCCGAAAGAGGCGGAAGGCTGGTTCAGGAAGACCGGGGATGAATGGAAGGCTGAAACGGGACTGACCCGCTTCGAGCAGCAAACGGCTCGCCGCATCCTGCGGGAGCTGGATGTTCTGATTGAACGGCGGGCGGGCTTGCCGGCCGAGCTTTGGTTCAAGATTCGAATTGATCGCATTCTTGAGCTGCTGTCGGATCAGGCAGAAGCCAAGTGGGGGCAGGTCATCTAGGACCAGATGATGCCCCACGCATACGCCATAGCTGCCAAATCGAGTCAGGTGAACGAAAACCTGGCCCTGGGGGTGAAAGACCTCCTGTCGGCGCTTGGTAACCGCTACGTGGCGTATTACCCATCCCTCGCCGAATTGACGGGTTCTCCCAAAGCCGCCCTGATGCTTGGACACGCAATGTTTATGACCCGTGTGGTCCTGGACAAGCAGCCCAACCGCGGAGGGTGGTTCTGGAAGACCTCGAAGGAATGGAAGCAGGTCGCCGGACTGAGCGTCCGGGAGATAGAAACGTCTCGCAAAGTGCTTTTAAAAGACGGCATCTTGCAGGAATCAAGGCGTGGCATGCCTGCAAAACTCTGGTTCAGGGTCGATCTTGACCGTCTGGCTTTGAGGCTGTGCCAGTATGCCAATACCACCTACCGTCCCTGGTCATGGGAAGACCGGGTACTGAAAACGCTGCTCGGTAAACCGGTGATGTTCTACGCTCCTTTCGCGTGGGCGGCGGACAGCGCTTTGGCGGGTCTCTATATGTCCAGCCTGTTCAATCGGCTGCGGCAGACATTATCCCGGAACGAAGTTGACGAGGCAGGCTGGTTCAGCAGCCCAACCAGCCAATCACTGATCCATCTTCATTTTGGCCGTCGCATGTTGATGAATGCCCGAGCCAAACTGATCGAGTCCGGCATGATGGAAGAGGTGCGGGAAAGCCGTATGCAATCCCAGTTGTTGTCCCGGATTATGTTAAAAACGCTGCCGGCCAAAATCTGCCTGGAAGCCAATGAATTCCACAGTTTGTCGGAATCCAACAAACTAGATTGTCGGAATCCGACAAACAAGAGTTGCTCAAAACGCGTAACAAGAGTTGCCGGAACCGTAAAACAAGAGTTGCCGGAACCGCAAGTCAACAGTTCACCTTTCCGCGAAACAAGTTCTGCGGAAACGGCAACTCACTCTAATAAGGAAATAAATACTCCATACCACCCCCTCCATAACAGCCTGGAGGGGGTGGGCGTATTCGATTTCCCCAAAACCATCCGGACTGCGCCAGCAACTGCTGATCTGGAAAACCTGTTCTATCCGGACAAGCTGCTTCCCGGCGAGAAACAAACCGCACGGCAGATTCTGCACGGCAGCCCCAATCCTCAACTCATCCTCGACGAGCTGGCAGGCCAGATGCAGGACGGCCACGTCAAGAACGCGATCGGCTATCTGCGAACCCTGAAAACCAGACAACAGGCAGAGACATTTGAGGCTGAGTACGCCCATCGGGTTGAAGCAGATCGAAAGCGCCGGCAGGAAATACTGGAACAGCGAAAGCGCCTGATCGTTGAGCCACAAACACCGGTTGCGACAAACCGCGACTCAGCTCGGATCAAGCTGACCGAACTGCGCCAGAGCATTTGGGGAAAGAAATGACCAGAACCACGGCCACAGGAAGTGTGGGTGATGGCAGTGCCATCACCGGAACAGCCAGCCGGAAGGTGGCACAGCAGGAAGGGGT
>CAYOJA010000034.1:7694-21245 GCA_964404175.1 uncultured Thiobacillus sp.
GATGGTAGTGCCATCACCGAAACAGCCAGCCGCAAGGTGGCGCAGCAGGAAGTGAGGGTGATGGTAGTGCCATCACCGAAACAGCCAGCCGCAAGGTGGCGCAGCAGGAAGTGATGACTATAGACGGAGACATTTAATGGCAACACCGAAATCGAAAATCAAGTTCCCGACCTCCGCGGATTCGCCGTTCGAGGATGGGTATGACATAGCTGGGGAGCGAGATGCTCTGAAAGATTTGGTCGAGGCGGAGGAACCGGACGAGAAAGATCCTCGCTGGGAACGTTTCATGGACCTGCTCGAAAGGGAAGAGCGCCTGCGGCAGGAACAGGCGAATCGCCAGCAACGCCAATACGCTGACCCGATCGTTCCAGATCATGAGGCACGTGCACTGAAGGCAATCGGCAGCCTCGTTGCTGATGAGACGGATGTGATGGCAATCCATACCAAGGAGGCCTATCGACTGTTCATCGGCAGGACGCGTGATGAAAGCCCGCGCGGCTACGGGATCACCAGCGGGAAGAAGGTTGCAGCAGTGCTCCGGTCAATCTGGAACCTGTCGGCCAATGACAATCCCTATGCGGACTGGATTCTGGTGCAGGTGACAGATCGGGTCGGCGAACTGCGCCAACAGCTTGAGCATGCCGGAAAGCATTTCCAGGACGATCTGGACAAGTTGCAGACGCGTGGCCTGCGCGTGTCCGTATTGAAGAGTCGTGCGCCAGTGGAAGTGGAACTGGGTTTCCGCAGTCCCTACGGCTACATGATCGTGGATCTGATCCTGGACTTTGACTGGTATGCGCGTGTGGTCAAGACGATGGTGCAGAAGAACCGGCTGGGCGACATCGAGGGGAAGGAAGACTTGTACCAGATGACCAAGCGGATTCGGGCGTTGTTTGAGTCCACCTTGCCCTACCAGAAGTATCTCCTCCGTGAGGAGTTGCGCCAGCTATCCAGGAGCGATTTTCTCCCTGGCGCCAGTGATGAAGCAAGGAAGCGGGTTGAAGCAGCGGTTGGGATATTCGGTGAGGTGCCGCAGCCGATCTTCACCGGTGAAATGCGACCGCGTCATAGCCGTCGTAGGGCGGATGTGAGTGAGGCAGAGATGCGATTGCTGGTGGATGTGGCGCAGGGAAAAGTGGATACGGCCGGAAGTGATCTGAACCAGGAAAACACGCTCCTATGAGCGGTTTGTCATCAATCCAGATGGATAAAAGGCCTTTTAAGGGTAAGGGGGCGGATGAGTGGCTGGCGCGGCTCCATCGTGACTACCGGAAGGTCGTGTTTGAGATGGAGGAATTGTCCGAGCATTCGAAGGGTGCCGCAGGCAACGCCTGGTATGTGTATCTGCATCACCGGAAATCGACTGGGCAACGCTTCCTGATGTGGCGCAGCTTTGGCGTGAAGCATTTCCACCTGACATGGGACAGCATCCAGCCCACGCTGGGCCGAATGACACGGTCACAGCAGGACTGGTTTGAGGACGTCAATGCGGCAGTGCGGTTGCTGAATGCGAAGGAGGTCGTGACCAGGAAGGCAATACGCATGGCACAGGAACTGAACATCGAGGATTGAAGCAATGAAGTGGGTACGCCACCCCTTGGCGTGGGTTATTTAATCAAATGAAGGAGAAGAGGCAATGAGCAATGAATTTCGTGGCACGGGCAATCTGGGCGACAACCCCACGCTGAAGACCGTCCTGGTCAAGGGCGAGGATCGAAAGGTCGCAGAGATCCGGGTTTTCTTCGACGAATACAAGCCGGATGGTCAGGGCGGTTTCGAGCAGTCGGGTGGGTTCTGGATGAATGCGTCGGTGTGGGACAAGCGCGGCGAAGATGTTGCCCAGCACCTGCGCAAGGGGGCACGAGTGCATATCGCTGGCCGATTGGCCGAGCAGGAGTGGACAGACAAAGAGTCTGGCGAAGTGCGGAAGACGATGCAGCTCAATGCCGACGATGTCTATCTGTCGCTGTCTCGTCTGGAGGAAGTGAAATTCAGGCCAAAAGCGCAGGAAGTGGGTGCTTGATGCGAACAGTCCCCTCTTTGCTGCTTTCATCAGTGCTCATGCTCAATTCCTCAGCATTTGCTGCTGCGAGTCACGAGCTGATGATGTGCAACACCTATTCGGGGGGCGGAGGTGTCAGTGTCAAGGGCAGAACCCTCAAGTGCGAAGGCGAACCGGATGCTCGCGGCTACAGCAAATTCTGGACGACGAGTCTGACGGACCTGTATGGCCAGGGTTGGAGGGTTGAGTCCATGTCGGCCTACCCGGCGAACTCGTCCGGGGAGGCGACAGTGATTTTCCTGCTGAACCGGACAACGACATCCGGCCCCGCATTACCTGCCCAGAAATAGGAGGCTTCATGAGACATCCAACCCAGCCCGAGGAAAACATGATGGCAGCGGTGCTGCAATCGGTGTCGGAGGACGCGTGCCGGTATGGGATGGGCTCGGGATGTTTTCATGGGTTCGAGTTCAAGGCCATGAGGCTTGGGCGGCGTGGTCGGCCAGGTGCAATGGCAAGAGTAAAAATTGTGGTCAGTCAGGATGGCGAGGTGATCGAGTCACGCTTGCTCGATGTTCTGAATGAACCGTTGTAGGCCGCGGCCGGGTTGAGTCTGGGATATGAGCCAGCACTATTTCAACACGACGTTTGAGGGTGAACTCGTGACCGTCATTCTTGGATGGGACGCAACGGTTTGTTCAGGGAGGTGATGTAGTGATAGACAAGAACTGGCAGGAAATTGCCCCAGATCCTGATTGGGTGCGGCAGGAAGTAGCCCGCCTGAATGAGGCAGTCGATGAATTTGCCAGCGCCATGAAGGCGAAGCTCGCGCAGAAAGCACATGAGGGCTGGACCGGCTGGGACAAGCCTGAATCGAGCATCAAGATCTGGAATGCCATGCTTGCCCAAGGCGCTGCAGTGCCGCTGGCCAGAGGGCAGGAAGTTGATATTGCCAATCTGGCGATGATGCTATGGCGGACCAATGGGAGGATGGAATGAATTCCCTTGCGATCTGGGGCCTGATGTTATCGACCGAGGTGGCATCTTTCATTGATGTGTCTGCGATTTCAGGAGGGGCTTGAGTGAAGCTCTACCTCTGCGAAAAGCCCTCACAAGGCAGAGAAATCGCCAGCCACATCGGTGCTCGAACACGTGGGGATGGATGCATTACTGGTAACGGTGTAACGGTAACCTGGGGTATCGGCCACCTGGTTGAGCAGGCGAAACCGGAGCACTACAACCCGGCATTGAAATTCTGGGACATCGCGCACTTGCCTGTGCTGCCGGATGAGTGGCACATGGAGGTGAAGCACCAGACCCGTGATCAGTACAAGATCGTCTCGAAGCTGTTGAAGCAGGCAACTGAGGTTGTCATTGCCACCGATGCTGACCGTGAGGGCGAAGTGATCGCACGGGAGCTGATGCAGCTGAACGGCTACCGCGGGAAGGTTTCGCGCCTTTGGCTTTCAGCGTTCGACGATGCGTCGGTTAATAAGGCTCTGGCTAATATTCTGCCGGGCGAGAAGACGCTGCCGATGTATTTTTCCGGGATGGGCCGAAGCCGGGCGGACTGGCTGGCCGGGATGAATCTCACCATGGCCTTGACCAAGGCGTTCGGTGCCGGCGGCAAAGACGGAACCTTGCATTGTGGTCGCGTACAGACGCCTGTGTTGGCTTTGGTGGTGCGGCGCGAACGGGCCATCGCCGCGTTCGTTCCAAAGGCGCACTTCGGGGTCAATGCGACCTTCCTGATGGGCGGGGCATCCGTGCCGATGGCCTGGATGGCGCGAGCGGC
Organism: uncultured Thiobacillus sp.; assembly: GCA_964404175.1. Classification (GTDB taxonomy): domain Bacteria; phylum Pseudomonadota; class Gammaproteobacteria; order Burkholderiales; family Thiobacillaceae; genus UBA6918. The sequence goes on from CAYOJA010000034.1 coordinate 11,492, forward strand.
GCTTCTCGACGATGAGGGGCGTCTCCTCGACCGCGATAGTGCAGAGGCGGTGGTCAAGCAGGTCGCAGGGCAGGCCGGGAAGGTGACCCTTGTCGAGACGACACAGGAACGCGAAGTCGCGCCGTTGCTGTATAGCCTGGGATCACTCCAGCGGGAGGCCTCGGCGCGCTTCGGGATGAAGGCGCAGGCCGTACTCGATGCTGCGCAGGAACTTTACGAGAAACACAAGGCGACATCGTATCCACGAACGGATTGCGAATACCTGCCGCGCTCGATGCTGGCCGAATCGAACGAGACGCTGCAGGCTATCGCCGGAGCGAAGCCCGAGCTGGCAACACTGGCCACGGTTGCCGAGTCGGCGCTCAAGGGTGCCGATGAGCGTTTCCGGGGCAGGGCATTCAACGACAAACAGATCACGGCCCACCACGCGATCATTCCGACGCGAAACCCGAACATCGATGTGTCGGCCATGACGCCGACCGAGCGGACAGTCTTCGACATGGTTTGTCGACGGTATCTGGCGCAATTTCTGGGGGATTACCAGTACAGCAAGACGGTGATCGAAGTGATCTGCGAGGATGAGAAATTCAGGGTGAGCGGCAAGACGCCGCTGATACCCGGCTGGCGGCAGACCCTGCCCGAGGCGACGAAAGCACCCACGGACAAGGACGATGGCCAGGAGGATGCAGTAACGCTCCCGAAGGTACGTGTCGGCGAGGATGCCCGCAACCTGCGTTGCGAGGTGCAGGACAGAAAGACCTCACCGCCCAAGCGTTATACCGAGGGCACGCTGTTGGCGGCGATGGAGTCGATCGACAAGGAAATCGAGGATCCGCGCTGGAAGGCGATGATGAAGAACAAGGAGAAAGCGGGCATCGGAACGGATGCAACGCGTTCGGCCATTATCGAGGGGCTGTTCAAGCGGGACTACATCGTCGCCAAAAAGAAGGAGCTGCTTCCGACCGAGAAAGCTGTCGCGCTGATTGGACTGATCGAGGAGGTTTCGCCGGAAATTGCAGATCCAGTCTTGACTGCTCAGTGGGAAGATCGACTGAGCCAGATTGAGAAGGGCGAGATCGAGTTGTCGCAGTTTGAACGCAGTCTTGGCGAGTGGCTGGTGCAGGTGATTGACGGCATCAAGAGTCAGAATGGCACGCGGCAGATATCGTCTGGTAAGACTCGTGATTTGCCGGCCAAGGGTAGTGCGGTCGTGGCGTGCCCTGCTTGCGGCAAGCCAATGCACAGAATTGATGGCCAGAATGGCTTCTTCTGGGGTTGTACGGCGTACCGGGAAGGGTGCGAGTCGACGCTTCCCGATGTCGATGGCAACCCTGGCACCGCCAGAGAGGCGTCGCTTCCAAAATCGCAGGCAGGGCCTTCCTATCCATGTCCCAGATGCCAGAAGCCATTGCGCCTGGTGAAAGGACCCAAGGGGCCATTCTGGGGATGTACAGGCTACCCGGCATGCAAACACACCCAGCCGGATGACGAAGGGAAGCCAGGCGTTCGAACTGACGAGATGGCAGGAAAGGTTCGGCGACCCGAGGCGGCCGTGGCGCGAGGAACACCCATGCGTACCGCCAGGGCAGGTGCAGCCTGTCCGGACTGCAATACAGGCTTGCTCGTCAGCAAAACCATGAAAGATTCCGGTAAGGCATTCGTGGGATGCAATCGCTTCCCGGCGTGCAGATTCTTCGCATGGCCATAGAAATAGCCGGATGCGAGTGATGCACACCACACGGATCGAAATTCCCTGCGCCGAGCCGGTATGGCTGGTTGCCGAATGGCCGGATGGCACCTGGTGCGATCTCCATGAGTTGCGTGAAATGACCCACATGAGCGACGACTACCAGATTGTTCGAGTGCTGACGCACGACGAAGGATTCACCCCAATTAAAACGCAACGATGGAGCCCGAATTACAAATGACAGAAAGTGAAATCCGCCACGCAGTGAGCGACGAGCTGGTGAGGGATGTGCTTCGTGAGCGCCGCTCAGAACGGCGCTGGCGACTGATCAAGCGCGGAATGATGGTCGCGGCTGGCGTGGTGTTCTTTGCCTTGTATCTCTTCGGCTACGCGAAGCAGATGGGATGGAAGATGATCCCCAACAACGAGATCACGGCGGTGATTCACATCGATGGGGAGATTTCCGCCGGCGCCACGGCCTCGGCGGAGAAAGTGGTTCCATTGCTCAGGAAGGCCTTCGAGGCAAAGAACGTCAAAGCAGTGGTTCTGAGTATCGATAGTCCAGGAGGCGCTCCCGTTGAAGCGGAGCGAATTTACCAGTCGATCAAGGCTTTCAGAAAGAAGCATCCCAAACCGGTTGTTGCGGTGATCAACAACGTCGGTGCGTCGGCAGCCTACATGGTGGCGCTACATACCGACAAAATCTACGCTGCGAATTATTCGCTTGTCGGATCCGTAGGCGCGGTTCTTACAGGTTGGGACTTCCACAAGGCGCTTGAGAAGCTCCAGATCAGCCAGCGGGTATATGCCTCCGGCAATCTGAAATCCATGCTCAATCCCTATATGCCCATGACGCCAGAAGCCGATCGCAAGGCGCAGGAAATGGTTCAGAAGATGGGCGAAAGATTCAAGGCAGAGGTTCAGGCTGCCAGGGGGACGAAATTGCAGAGCGGCGTGGATTACACCACCGGTGAAGTCTGGGATGGGGTGCAAGCCAGGGAGATCGGGTTGATCGACGAAATCGGTACGCTTGATACCGTGGCGAGTTCATGGGATAGGGCGGTGCATGATTTTGGGCCGCGCGCGCCAGGGGCGGGGTGGCTAAGTGGCATGGCCACGGCCTTTGAATGGCTGGCACGCTTTCAGAATGGTTTGCATTGATCGTTACCGATTGATGAAAAAATAATCGCGCGGCAAGGATGCTTGATCGGACTGGGATTTTGGGTGAAATGCTAAAGTCTTATCCACAGAAAATGTGGATGAATTGTCATGGAGCCGGGTATGAGTAATGTGGTGGATCTTGCGGGGTTTCAGTGCCCGGTTGGCAGCATGGCCATGCATTCCGTGCATGGCCTGGTTGAGGTTTTTTCCCGGGATGGGTGGATGCGTGGTGTGCTCTATGAACACCATGAAGAATTAAGCCTTGCCCATGAGAGTGATGACGTGATTTTTGCTGAGCACATCGAAATGCGTGAGGTATGGGTTCATGTTCGCGAGCTTGCCGAGGCGGATCTTGCGAAAGACATCGAGAGCCTGCGAAAGCGTGGTCAATTTCTCTTCGAGACTGTCGACTGAAGTGAGGTCGACGTGCTCCCGTACCCATCATTCCCCTTGACCGCATCCCGACGCTCAGATCCACCAGAAGCGGATGCACAAAGCAGTCTGTTCAGGGTTGATTTGGGCCGCTGATCATCAGTTCCAGTACGGCCAATTCCAGGCGGTCAGGTTTTTAAACCGTGACCATCCGAAACTTAACCATAAGGATGACTTCGTCATATGCGAGTGGCTTGTTAATGGGGTTGTTGGGAATGGAAAATTGAGCCCAGCAAGGGCTTGCGCCACATACAATTATTTGTATAATTACGTTAATGATAGATATTAAGCCTGTCGAGTTCCGGGGCAGCGCCCTTGATGATCTGCGCGCCTTCCCCATCTCGGCTCGGCGCGAAGCAGGACACCAAATCGACCTGGTACAGCAAGGTGGTGAACCCGATGACTGGAAACCGATTACAACGGTAGGCCAGGGCGTGCGGGAAATCCGGATTCGGGACGAAGTCGGCGCGTACCGGGTGATCTATGTCGCCAAGTTTGCCGATGCCGTCTATGTGCTGCACTGCTTTCAGAAAAAAACGCAGAAAACCAGCAAGGCAGATATCGACTTGGCAGCGAAACGCTACCGGGATTTGTTGAAGGAGATAGAACAATGATCAATAAACGATTTTCCAGCGTGTGGGATGCCATCGAGGACACCCCCGAGGAAGCGGAAAACATGAAGCTCCGCTCGGTCTTGATGATGGCCTTGAAAAATCATATCGCCCGCGTCGGCATGAGCCAGTCGCAAGCTGCCAAGCTGTTCGGTGTGACGCAGCCGCGCGTCTCCGATCTCATGCGCGGCAAAATCGACTTGTTTGCCCTGGATGCCTTGGTCAACATGGCGACAGCCGCAGGCCTGCACGTCGAAATGCGTGTACTGGAAGCTGCATAGGGCAAGTTGCAACGTTTGCCAGGCTTTATTTTCCGATTCCAAAATGAACCCTGCATGTAGAAAGTGGCTTCGTCTGCCTGGGGCGGTTGTCGCCCATGAAAAGACACTGACGAGGCGGGGAAAAGCGTTACTGGGCGGCAAGCAGCGGTCAAGTCGCCCAAGAAATTCAAGCTTGCGGGTCAACGTCTACCCTATGACCACAAACACCGACACGTCGCGGATAAAGGTGTCCCTTATGAGTTTAAGGACGCTTACCAGTTAATGGCCGCCTTTTTCACCGAAGTGGATCGTGTATTAAAGGAAGCAAAGCAATGAAAAAAATTGCCATCGGGATCATGTCTCAAGAGAAAATCCGCGAACGCATGCTGGCCATCGCCAAGGGCGAGTACAAACCCAAACCCGGCGAACCCAAAATCTGGTTCACCTCGATGAAATCCCTGGCTGAAGTCCTGAGCGACGACAATCGCGCCCTGCTCAAGACGATCCGTGATTTGCAGCCTGAATCCATCAGCGGTCTGGCCGTTATCACCGGCCGCAAACCCGGAAACCTTTCGCGCACCCTAAAAACCATGTCCCGCTATGGGATAGTGGAAATGCGCCGGGAGAATCGCCACGTGCGGCCCATTGTCATGGCGACTGAATTCCAAATTCTTGCAGCGTGAAATTTGGCGCTGCATCGTTACCCATCAAGGCCACACGCCTAATCGATGGAATCCATCTTTGCAGTGTATCAGCTGACGAGACATCATCTCGTGTAAAGCGGTTGCGACCGGCTCTAGCCGGCCATCGGCCGTCACTGGCTGAGTGGGGGAAATGCGTTACTGGGCGGCCGGTGTAGTTCTGCGAATTCAACCGGTGGATGCAACCGATTACCAAAACGATGTTGGACTGCCCGAACGAACTTGGTTGATCTCTACTGGGGACAGTTCCAGAGTTCGCTCAAGACCGCTTTTGCCATTGCATTGCCGCACAGCCCACAGCTTGACTCACTAGGACGAAGCCTTCGGTTCCGCGCAAAAGGCGTGTGCCAAGGACTAACTTTCCAGTAATTAAACGACAGATCGTGTTTGCCTCGGGTGTGGCGGCGTACCAACTCCAATGCCAGCAGGATGCCGGCCAAGGCCGAGACGAAGGCGAACGGAGTGACGGACGTGTTTTCTCTCTCACGCGACAACTTGCCGGTTCCGCACAAATTCTTGAACAAGGTGTCATACGCCAAGCCAACAATCGAATCCGTCCCTGGAATATCCTGAGGATACTTGCGGATGATTGCCTCGGCTGCTTCGAGATCGATCACAGACTCGCGAACCTTTTCAACGGGGACCCCAAGCTGGGCGGCAATGTGGGCTTCAAATTCTCGCTCCACAGCGTCTTCGACATAGATGCAGCTGAGACAGGCATGCTCAGTCGGTTGGCGATGATAGTGCACCACCACTTCGGTGATGTCCGTGGTGGATGCATCGAAAACTTCACCGGGCAGAACGTCTTCCTGAAGTCGGCGACGGACCCGGCGACTATCGACAGCAACGATGAGCTTGGACAGCCAGGCGCCGCGGCTTTTTTCGGGAAGACACTGAAGCTCGCTGTTGCGTGGGATCAATTTGAGATTGGGGAAGTGCGGCTGCGCTTTATCGACCAGGCAGTCGCACTTCATTTTTCCAAGGTCCTTTTCATCGAACCACACCTGACGCTGAAGGTTTCCATCCTCGACATGATCGAAGTCGACAACATGCAGTTCGCCACTTACGTTGAGTCCCTGCATCGCCCAGAGGAGTGCGTTACCGATCGCGCCCGCGCCCGCAAGATAAGCCTTACCTAGCGGGATTTCGTCATTGAGGGCGGTGAGGTCGATTCCGAGACTGTCGAAAGGTAGCGTCAGCGGACCCACTAGCGGAAATTCGAGCTGGGGAACAACTTGCTTCATGGCGGCTGCGCAGGCATAGCAAGCAACCATACGGCGCAGGATTGGAGCTACTTTCGCCAGGCGATCCCGATTGGCAAGAGCACTGCCAACCGTGGCATGCGTCGTCGAGACCGCGACACGGAACACGTCGGCCTTAGCGACGTGCGGCTCTGCATCGCCGATGACGATTTCGAGCGTGGGCGATGCGATTCCCGAGAGCGCAACCTTGTCAATGGTCCTAGAGAGCAAGACGATCACGTCTTCCGCAAGCTGGACGGCCATTGGGTCGTCGGGGGATATGGTCACTAGGACAGATACATCAAGCAACTCCGCTGCTTGCTCAGTTTCAAGAATTCCGAGGGCGGATGCCAAGACTCGCGCGTTCGCGTGGCGTACGGCCGGGATTATTGCGATATTCGGCATATGTCGTCCTTTCGGTTTTCGGGTACTTGCAGCCAGCGATTGGTCGAATTGAGTTGAAATATCGCAGCGTCCACGAAAAACGAGTCCGTGCTTGTATTAGCGGCGAAGTAGGGCAGCACAATGGATACGGCGCCTACATGTCGAATGACCGCCCAGGTATTGTCTGCGTGGGAGTGGAAAGCCTCCATGGGATGGGAGTGCACTTGTGCTGCGATCATCAAACGCTTCGTTCGCAACTCTTGCTGCAATGCCTGCATGCTTCGCGGCGGGATATGGAAGTAATCAGCTTTGGCTTCGTGTGCTGGTTCGTACACTTCGGTGATGTCGATGCGCTCACCCGTCCGGCGGCCAAGCCAGAACACGATGCCTTCGTGGCGGCGCTGCCCGCTCCTCTGAAGACTTTGTAGGGTTTGTGCAATGCCCGATGGGAGGATGAAGATGGTGGAAGTCATGTTTGTCCGTTCTGCCAGGCGTGCCACAACTGCGTCAGGATGCCGCCCAAGGTGTAATTGTCCGAAGTCCGCAGGCTTTTCCGCCTCAGCAGGAGGCAGTCCAGGCAGTAACGCGCCTTCTGGTCGACGAAGCCCAGCCCGCAGCGATCATCAACGCTGAAATGGGTACGGGTAAAACCATGATGGCGATTGCCGCCGCGGCAGTCATGCACGAGGAGGGATATCGCCGCACATTGGTGATCGCGCCACCGCATCTTGTCTACAAGTGGCGGCGCGAAATCAAGGCGACGGTGCCTCATGCCCGGGTCTGGATTCTCAACGGCCCTGATACGTTGCGCAAACTCCTGCAGTTACGGGAGCTGCGTGAGAAGCCGGTCGTTCCAGAGTTCTTTGTCATGGGACGTGTGCGCATGCGCATGGGATTCAACTGGAAGCCGGCCTACACCCATAAGCGGACTATCGTGGGTGAGGGCCAGGACAAGCAGGTGAGAACCAATGCAGCCTGTCCAAAATGCGGCGCTTTGCTGACAGATGACGAGGGCAACCCATTGCCAGCGACCTTGGCTGAAAGCAGGCTTAATCAGACGCGATCCTATTGCACCAATCAGCAGTCGGTGAAGCGGGTAGTGGATGGCGCGCTGCTAGAAGACAGGGTGCCATGCGGAGAACGTCTTTGGACGCTGGTGTCGAAACGTGGAAACACCCAATCCCGGCGTGAGCTGGTTATGGAGAGTCTGCGTCAGATACCGACCATCGGTTCAAAAACTGCCGACAGGCTGCTGGATCGGTTCGGTGAGGACATGCTGTCCGGGATGCTTGAGGACAACGTCTACGAGTTCATCAATTTGATGGATGACAGAGGCGATCTGTTCTTTACAGACCGGCAGGCGCGCAGAATGGAGCGTGCAATGGCCAACACCGAGTTTTCCTTCGGGCAGGGCGGCTACCAGGCTACCGAGTTCATCAAGCGCTACCTTCCGCAGGGGTACTTCGGCCTTCTCGTGGTTGATGAGGGGCACGAGTACAAGAACGAGGGGTCCGCACAAGGGCAGGCGATGGGGGTTCTTGCACGCAAGTGCCAGAAAGCCCTGCTCCTGACCGGCACTCTGATGGGCGGCTATGCCGACGATCTGTTCTATCTCCTGCACCGGCTTAATCCGGGTTTGATGATCGAAGACGGTTTCGGCTATAACAACCGCAATTCGCTTGGGCCTGCCGGCATGTCGTTCATGCGCGATCACGGCATCCTGAAGGATGTGTTCAAAGAGACCGAAAGCGAGTCGCATCGCACGGCGCGGGGCAAGAACATCACACACCGCACCTCCAAGGGACCAGGATTCGGCCCGAAGGGCATCATGCGTTATGTGCTGCCGCAGACGGTATTCCTGAAGCTCAAGGATATAGGCGGTGATGTTCTGCCGCCTTACCGAGAGCATTTCACGGAAGTCCCGATGACGGAGGCGATGTCTGGTATTTACCGTGAGTTGAGCATGAGCTTGAGCGAAAATCTCCGTGAGGCGCTCAGGAAGGGCGACACCAGCTTGCTTGGCGTTGTCCTGAACGTGCTGCTTGCCTGGCCGGATACCTGCTTCCGTGACGAGTTGGTTCGCCATCCCCGATCGAAGCAGCAACTCGCTTTCGTGCCGGCGTTGATGAGCGGCACCGAGGCAAGTCCGAAAGAGCTGGAACTGCTGCGTATTTGCAAAGCGGAGAAGGCACGCGGCCGGAGGATTCTGGTGTACTCGACCTACACCGGCACTCGTGACACCACCACCCGACTGAAAAACTTTCTTGAAAAGGAAGGATTCAAGACGGCGGTGTTGAGGGCAAGCGTCGATGCGTCAAAGCGGGAAGATTGGCTGTTCGATCAGGTTGACCGCGGTGTGGAGGTGATAATCACCAACCCTGAGCTAGTCAAAACCGGGCTCGACATGCTGGAATTCCCGACCATTGTGTTCATGCAAAGCGGTTACAACGTCTATACCCTGCAGCAAGCCTCCCGCCGCAGTTGGCGGATCGGCCAGAAGCAGGATGTGGATGTGTACTTTTTGGGCTACGCAGGATCGGCCCAGATGGGATGCCTTGAACTCATGGCAAAGAAGATCGCCGTGTCTCAGTCGACATCAGGCGACATGCCTGACTCCGGCCTGGACGTTCTGAATCAGTCGGGGGACAGCATCGAGGTTGCCCTGGCCAAGCAGTTGCTAGCTTGATCACTTACTGTAGCCACCCTTCGGGGTGGCTTTTTTAACGTCTGAGCCGTTTTTCATAGAAGTGCTGCTTCCAACAGCTGTTTGCGCTTCTCCCAATCCGGCATCACCTGCCCAAGCAGGCGAAAAAAACGGGCGTCGTGATCACGGTGCTTGAGGTGGCAAAGTTCATGGGCCACCACATACTCGATGCAAGCTCGGGGGGCTCGAACCAGATTGGCGTTCAGCGTCATCGTGCCTGCCTGCGACAGGCTGCCCCAGCGCGACTGCATTGCCCGTACGATCAGGCGCGGCCGCTGGTGCCCTTTGAACCGTGGTAGAAGTTCGTCCAGCACTTCAATGAAAACCCTCCGGGCATGATCGAGATACCAGCGGTACAGCAGTGCTTTCACCCGATCCGGTTTAGCCTTGCCTGGCAGTGTCAGCACCAGATGCCCACGATTCATCTTCACTGGTACGAATTCCCCGGTCACAATCTTCAGCCGGTATTGCCGCCCAAGATAGAGATGCGTCTCCCCGCTCACGTACTGTCGCGCCGGTGTCCTCGGGCTGTAGCGTTGAAAGTTGGTCAGCTGCTTGCTGATCCAGGAGGCA
>CAYOJA010000035.1:0-20196 GCA_964404175.1 uncultured Thiobacillus sp.
GCTAGTTTGCGATATCCACCAGACCATCCTGGCGGGCGATGCCGCTGACGACTTGCCCGGATGCGGTTCTGACCTGCACGACCTGTCCCGCCGACGCGTTGTTGAGCGCGCGGCCCTCGGACGAAATGCTGAATCCCTTGCCGCTTACCTGGAGCTGTATCCCCTGGCCCTGCGAGACAATCTGTGGCGCGCGCAGCATGCCGCTACGAATCGGCGCGCCGGCAACCAGCCCGGTGGTCATGACCTTGCCGACAGCCAGCTCCGGCTGGGTAATCACATCCTGCGCCAGTCTGGCCAGATCGCCGCGTCGTGTTTCAAGCAGGTCGGCGGTAAGTGTCTGTCCGGGCTGGAGCTGCGCGGCGGCAACCATATAAGTAGTGATAACGCTGACATTCGCGCGGATATAGGTTGTCCAGTTGCCGGGCGCATGGCAGCGAATGCCAACCGTGACATTTCCGGCCAGGCGCGCGCCTTCGGAAATGAAAACCTCGGGCGATTCGCAACGGGGCAGTTTTGCCGCCGATCTGGGTAGGTCTGCCTCGATTCTGATTTCTCCCGGCATGCCAGCCATGAGCTGCGCCAGATGGCTTGTGGCCATCTGGCGCAGGCGCGCGGCGTCCTCTGTTGGAGGCGCGGCCGTAGCGCTGGCTGTCAGCGCGAGTAAAAGGGCAGGGAGTTTCATATTCGCGTTCATTTTCATGACCTTATTAACGCGCAATTCTCCGGGCCAGCGCAGGGTGCTTAAGGGCTGAATAAAGACGGGTTTTTGCCCTTTATCAGTCATTTGATTTGACGGCACTGCTCCTAGTATTCAATCCATGAACAAGGGCGATACGTAGCGCCCTGGCATGAAAAGGAGCTGCACGATGGCAAATTCTCTTGATGATCTGTTCCGGTTTCACCAGCAGGCGCTTTCGCTCAGAAGCGAGCGCCAGCAGGTGCTGGCCTCGAACATCGCCAATGCCGATACGCCCAATTACAAGGCGCGCGACTTCGATTTTTCAGCCGCGCTGCGCGAAGCGACATCGGGCGGCGGTTCCACCGCTGCGCCAATAAAGGTGACTTCATCCGGACACATGAATGGCGCGCCGTCGATGGAACGCACGGCCGGCGGTCAGGAACTCAAGTACAGAACAGTCCAGCAGGGCAGCGTGGACGGCAACAGCGTGGACATGGACACGGAGCGTGCCCAGTTCACCGACAACGCCGTGCATTACCAGACCAGCCTGACCGTGCTGACGCATGAGATCAAGATGATGCTGGCGGCGATTCAGGGCTGATTGAAGGAAAAGAGGACTTTTCATGAGCATGTTCGACATATTCAAGGTTTCGAGTTCGGCGCTTAATGCACAGTCGCAACGGCTGAATACCGTGGCCAGCAATCTGGCCAATGCCGACAGCGCGACCAGCGCCACGGGCGAGCCTTACCGCGCCAAACAGGTGGTGTTCAGCGCCACGCCGGTGGACGAATCCGGCGCGACCGGGGTGCAGGTGGCGGGTGTGATCGACGATCCCTCGCCGATGAAAACAGTTTATGACCCCAAGCATCCTTTGGCGGATGAGAACGGCAACGTGACCATGCCGAATGTGAATGTGGTGGAAGAGATGGTGAACATGATTTCAGCGTCGCGCTCGTACCAGTCGAACGTGGAAGTGATGAACACCGCCAAGACCTTGTTGTTGAAAACCCTGACACTGGGCCAGTAAGGAGTGATGAATGACTGCACCGATTGATAGCACCCTGTTGTCCAGCATGAACGGCGTGACAGCCGCGAGCGCGGCAAAGGGCTCGACGCAGGAAACCAAGGACCGTTTCCTGAGCATGCTGGTGGCGCAGATGCGCAACCAGGATCCATTGAATCCCCTCGACAACGCTCAGGTGACCTCGCAGATGGCGCAGCTTTCCACGGTCGAAGGCATCGAGAACATGAATCGCACTCTACAGGCCCTGGCGGACAGCCTGGGTGTGGATCAGCTGGCGCAAGCCGCCAACCTCATCGGCCACAACGTGCTGGTGCCGGGGAACACGGTCAGCCTGAACGGGGACGGGGGCGTATTCGGCATCAATCTGGATCACTCGGCGGATTCGGTGCGGATATCCATTTTTGATCAGACAGGCCAGCTGGTAAGCACCGTCAATACCGGCGCGTTGCCGGCGGGCGAGCATCTGTTCGACTGGGATGGCCTGAACGATTCGGGTGTAGCCATGCCCGATGGCAACTATCGTTTTGAAGCCACCACCGGCAGCGGCAAGGATCTCGTTGCCGTGCAAACCATGAGCAGCGGCCTGGTGCAGGGCGTGGCGCGCGGGGACGACGGAATCGAATTGAATGTGCAGGGGCTGGGCAGAACGGCATACGCCGATGTCCGCCAGATTCACTAATTAGCGGTTTCAGAAAACAGGAGCAAGACATGAGTTTTCAGCAAGGTTTGAGCGGATTGAGCGCGGCGGCGGATCAACTGGACGTGATCGGCAACAACGTGGCCAACTCGAATACGGTGGGTTTCAAAAGGGCAGAGGCGCAGTTTGCCGATGTGTATGCCACATCACTATCGGGTTCCGGCGGCTCGCAGGTCGGCATCGGCACACAGCTGGCCGCCGTGGTGCAGCAGTTCTCACAGGGCAAGATCACCGCTACCGAAAATCCCCTCGACGTGGCCATCAACGGCAACGGCTTCTTCCGTCTGAGCAGCAATGGTTCCATCACCTATTCGCGCAACGGCCAGTTCCAGGTGGACAGCTTTGGCTACATCATCACATCCACCGGCAAGCGGCTGACGGGTTACACCGCCAATGCCACAGGTGCGCTGGATACCTCGGCTCCCGCCGAATTACAGATTTCCACCGCCGACCGCGCGCCGCAGACCACTTCATCGGTCAATGCCCTGCTGAACCTGGATTCCCGGCAAGCCGCCCTGCCATCGGCGGGTTTTAATTTAAGCGACCCGAATACCTTCCATCATTCGACCTCAGTGTCGATCTACGACAGCCTGGGCAACCCGCATGTGTTTTCCACCTACTACATGAAAACCGGCGCCGGCACCTGGGACGTGTTTGGCGCCGTGGACGGCACACAGATCGGCGCGGGTCCGGTGGGTACCTTGAATTTCGGCACGGATGGTTTCATCGATACCGCCGCCACTACTTTGCCTTTCAGCCTGTCGGCAACGGTGACTACCGGCGCGACCAGCCCGTTCACTTTCGACCTTGGTTTTTCCGGTACCACCCAATTTGGCTCGGGCTTCAGCGTCAACGCGCTGGATCAGGACGGCTTTGCGTCCGGCCGCCTGACCGGATTCAACATCGCGCCGGATGGCGTGATTCAGGGCCGCTATACCAACGGCCGTTCCGCCGTGCTGGGCCAGGTGGTGATTGCGAACTTCTCAAACCCGCAGGGCCTGGAAGCCTTGGGCGACAACGGTTTCGCCGAATCCGCCACTTCCGGCACGCCGCTGGTTGGTGAACCCGGCACCGGCACGCTGGGCGTGCTGCAATCTTCAGCCGTGGAAGACTCCAACGTCGACCTGACCGCCGAGCTGGTGGCGATGATTACAGCCCAGCGCGTGTATCAGGCGAACGCACAAACCATCAAGACGCAGGATCAGGTGTTGCAGACCCTTGTGAACCTGAGGTAACCGGGCCATTGAACAGATGACGGAGCAGCCATGGACAGACTGATTTATACCGCGATGACCGGTGCCAAGCATGCGATGGCGCAGCAGGCGACGACGGCGAACAATCTGGCCAATATCAACACCACCGGCTTCCGCGCGCAGCTCGACAGCTTCCGTGCGGTGCAGGTGCAGGGCGAGGGATTGCCAACACGCGCGTTTGTCGTCGACTCCACGGTCGGTGCCGATTTTCGTCCGGGCGTGATTCAGCAAACCGGCCGCGAGCTGGATGTCGCGCTGCAAAGCCAGGGCTGGCTGGTGGTGCAGGCCGCCGATGGCAGCGAAGCCTATACGCGCAACGGCAGCCTGCAGGTGAATGAATCCGGCCTGCTGCAAACCCGGGAAGGCCTGCCGGTAATGGGCGATGGCGGCGAGATCAGCCTGCCACCCGACGGCCAGATTGCCATTGCCAAGGATGGCACGATTTCCGTCCGCTCGAACACAGGCGCCACCTCCAGCGTGGGCCGCATCAAGCTGGTGAACCCGCCGGAGGACCAGCTGGTTCGCGGCGAAGATGGCCTGTTCCGTCTGAAGGATGGCGGAGCGGCAGAAGTCGACATCAATGCGGTGCTGGTCAGCGGTGCGCTGGAATCCAGCAACGTCAATCCCGTCAACGAGATGGTCAACATGATCACTCAGGCACGGTTGTACGACATGCACATGAAGCTGCTGCAAAACGCGGAGCAGAACGCGGGCAAGGCGGATCAGACCTTGTCGCTTGGCTGATTTTTTGAAAGGAAGTTTCCATGATTCGCTCACTCTGGATCGCAAAAACCGGACTGGATGCCCAGCAAACCCAGATGGATGTCATTTCCAACAATCTGGCAAACGTATCCACTTCAGGTTTCAAGCGCGCGCGTGCCGTGTTCGAGGACCTGCTTTATCAGACTTTGCGCCAGCCCGGCGCGCAGTCCTCGCAACAGACGCAGCTGCCCTCCGGCTTGCAGATCGGCACAGGCGTGAAGCCTGTGGCCACCGAGCGAATTTTCACCCAGGGCAATCTGCAGCAGACCGGCAATGCCAAGGATGTGGCCATACAGGGCAGCGGATTTTTCCAGATCCAGATGCCTGACGGCACGACTGCCTACACGCGCGACGGTTCTTTCCAGACCGATGCGCAGGGCCAGCTGGTGACATCCAGCGGCTACCCGGTGCAGCCGGGCATTACTTTCCCGGCGGACACCATCAGCGTGACGATTGCGCCGGATGGCACGGTATCCGCCCTGCAACCCGGCAATGTTGCGCCGACCCAGGTGGGCACGCTGCAACTGGCGTCTTTCATCAATCCCGCGGGTTTGCTCAGCATGGGCGAAAACCTCTACAAGGAAACGGCCGCTTCGGGTACGCCCAATGTCGCCACCCCCGGTACCAATGGCACGGGCCTGCTGAATCAGGGATACACGGAAACGTCCAACGTGAACGTGGTGGAAGAACTGGTCAACATGATCCAGACCCAGCGCGCGTACGAGATCAACAGCAAATCGATCCAGACTTCGGACCAGATGCTTCAGCGCCTGGCGCAACTTTGATTGAGCGTTTTAGCAGGATGATCATGAAAGATATTTTTCCGGCGGCACGACTGATGATGGCATTGCTGGCGGCGGGGTCGCTCGCGGCCTGTGCGCTGCCCAAGCCATCCAGCATCGTTCAGCAGCCGACCTCGGCAAAACCGCTGCCAGTCAAGGCTGCGCCGCCGCCCTCCAGTGGAGCCATATTCAATGCAGCCGCCTACAGGCCGCTGTTTGAGGATCGCCTGGCCAGGCGCGTGGGCGACATGCTGTTCATCACCATCCAGGAAAAAACCAGCGCGGGCAAGGCAGCTTCCAGCGATTCCAGCAAAAAGGCAACAGCCGAGGCGGGAATTCCGACCCTGGCCAAACTGCTGCTGACACCGCTACAAGGCATCGAGGTCAGCGCCAATTCAGACCTCAAGTTCGAAGACGAGTCCAACATCAATTCCAGCAACAACTTTACCGGCAGCCTTGCGGTGACGGTGGTCGAAGTGCTCTCGAATGGCTATCTGGTGGTGGCGGGCGAGAAACAGGTGGCGCTGGACAAGGGCATCGAATACGTCCGCTTCTCCGGCGTGGTCAATCCGGACATGGTCCAGGCAGGCAACAAGGTCTCGTCGGCACAGGTTGCCGACGCTCGCATCGAATACCGTACCAGCACGAACATCGACGCGGCCGAGGTGACGCAATGGCTGGCGCGGTTCTTCCTGAGCGTACTGCCGCTGTGATGAGATCAACCATGATGAATTACATCGAGATTTGCAAACTGTTATCAAGACTGACTTGTGTCGCAGTCATGGCCCTGATGTCCATGACCGTCCATGCCGACCGCATCAAGGACCTGGCTTCCATACAGGGTGTGCGCTCCAACCAGCTGATTGGTTACGGCCTGGTAGTTGGCCTGGATGGCAGCGGCGACCAGACCACGCAGACGCCGTTTACCGTGCAGAGCGTGATCAGCATGCTGACCGAGATGGGTGTCAACGTGCCGCAGGGGGCGACCATGCAGCTGAAGAATGTCGCGGCGGTGATGGTGACCACCAGTCTGCCGGCCTTTGCGCAACCCGGTCAGACCATCGACGTGACAGTGTCTTCACTGGGCAATGCCAAGAGCCTGCGCGGCGGCACCCTGCTGATGACACCCCTGAAGGGCGCGGACAATCAGGTGTATGCCATGTCGCAGGGCAATATTCTGGTTGGCGGCGCGGGCGCGGCTGCCAGCGGCAGCAAGGTACAGGTCAATCATCTGAGCGTGGGCCGCATTCCAGCTGGCGCGACGGTCGAACGTCCGGTTGCCAGCGATCTGGGCGCGGACGGCCATATCCAGCTTGAACTCAATCAAACCGATTTCTCCACCGCGCGGCGCGTTGTCGAAGCCATCAACAAACAGTTTGGTACCGGCACCGCGCAGGCAAAGAATGGCCGCGTCATCAGCGTTAAAACACCAGCTGGCAGTGATGACCGTGTCATGTTCATTGCCACGGTCGAAAGCCTGAACGTGAGCCCCGCGCAAGGCGCCGCCAAGGTCATCATCAATGCGCGCACGGGGTCGGTAGTGATGAACCAGCCGGTCATGCTGGAAAACTGCGCGGTGTCGCACGGCAATCTTTCGGTCGTCATCAACACCGAGCCGGTCATTAGCCAGCCCGCGCCCTTCTCGAAAGGGCAAACCGTTGCCACCTCGCGCTCTGAGATCGAAATCAGCCAGTCGCCCGGACAGGTCATGCTGCTCAAGGGCGGCGCGTCACTGTCGGATGTGGTCAAGGCGCTCAATTCCATCGGCGCCACGCCGCAGGACCTGCTGGCGATTCTTCAGGCAATGAAGGCGGCCGGTGCCTTGCGCGCGGACCTGGAAATCATCTGATCATGATCAGCGGCGCCGATCTCTCCTCACGCTTTGCCCTGGATGTGCAGGCGGTTGGAAATTTAAAGACCGAGGCCGGACAAAATTCGCAGGAATCGCTGAAGAAGGTCGCCCAGCAGTTTGAAGCGCTGCTGATGAACATGATGCTGAAAAGCATGCGTGAGGCCACGCCGCAGGATGGCGTATTCGACAGCGATCAAAGCCGGCTATACACCTCCATGCTCGATCAGCAACTGTCCCAGTCCATGGCCAGCAAGGGCATTGGTCTGGCGGATGCGATGGTCCGTCAGATGAGCAAACACCTGGGCAATACCGCTGAAACAGGCGTCGCAAAACTGATGCAGGAAGCCGGATTATCTGAGCAGGGCAGCGTGCCGACGAATTCATCGGCGTTGTCGCCAGCCGAAGGCGCAAAAAGCGACAAGCCATCCGCGACGGGCCCGAAAGAATTTATCCAGACCCTGATGCCGCATGCCCAGCGTGCCAGCGAAACGACCGGAATTCCGGCTTCATTCATGATGGCGCAGGCCGCGCTGGAAACCGGCTGGGGCAAGCGCGACATACGAGGTGCGGACGGTCAGCCGAGCTACAACCTTTTCGGCATCAAGGCCGGGTCGAACTGGAACGGCAAAACAGTCGACATCACCACAACCGAATATGTGAACGGCCAACCGGTGAAAATGGTGGACCGTTTTCGTGCATATGACTCCTATGCCGAATCCTTCGCCGATTACGCCAGATTGCTGCAATCCAATCCCCGCTACCAGCAGGTTTTGAGCGAGGCCCAGGATGCGGCTGGTTTCGCCGGTGGGCTGCAACGCGCGGGTTACGCCACTGACCCGGCCTATGCACAGAAACTGATGGCATTGATCAGACAGATCGGGCCGCAGATCGGATGACTGAAATAATCATGAATCCTGCCGATTACCAGATGACTACCGGTATTCCCGGTTAAAACTTTTGGACATGCCATGGCCAGCAGCGTATTAAACATCGGAGTCACCGCCCTCAAGGCCGCGCAGGCAGGCATTGCCACGACCTCGCACAACATCAGCAATGCCGCCACGCCCGGCTACAGCCGGCAGGAGATCGTCCAGTCGACCAGCCTGGCGATGTATTCCGGGTCCGGCTACATCGGACAGGGCGTGCAGGTCGATACGGTCAAGCGTATCTACAGCGATTTCCTGGCCAATCAGGTCATGGATGCCCAGGCCACGGCCAGCCAGATCGATGCCCAGCGCAGCCACATCAGCCGCATCGACAACCTGCTGGCGGACGCCACCGCCGGACTGTCTCCGATATTGCAGGAATTCTTCTCCGGCATTCACGACGTGACAAACGATCCGTCGGACCTGGCGGCGCGCCAGTCGATGCTGTCGAATTCGCGCATGCTGGTCAACCGTTTTCAGGCCACCGGAAATCAGTTGAGTGCCATACGCGGCGAGGTGGAAACGGAAATTCGCGCCAGCGTGCAGACCATCAACAGCTACGCCTCGCGCCTGGCCCAGCTCAACGACCAGATCGTCGTGGCCGAGGGACAGGGTAAGAGCCAGCCGGCCAACGACCTGCGCGATCAGCGCGATCTGCTGCTGGCCGATCTCAACAAGGAAATCAAGACTTCTGCCGTGCGCATGTCGGATGGCAGCATCAATGTTTATGTGGCAAGCGGACAGGCACTGGTGCTGGGCGCGCAGTCTGCCAGCCTGGTGGCCAAGCCATCCAGCAGCGACAGTACCCAGCTCGAAATCGGCTACCAGATGAACGGGCAGAACCTGCCCATGCGCGAAGGCGACATTACCGGCGGCCGCCTGGGCGGCCTGCTGCAATTCAGGTCCGACACGCTTGCCACGGCGCAAAATACCCTGGGGCGCATGGCGGTTGGCCTGGCGTTCACGCTGAACGAGCAGCACAAGCTGGGACAGGATCTGTCCGGAAACATGGGTGGGGATTACTTCTCGATCCTGCCGCCTGCCGCCATTTCCAACTCGGCCAATACCGGCAATGCGCAAATCACGGCCGCGTTTGTCGATGCGAATGCGCTGACGGCCAGCGATTACCAGATCGATTTCGACGGTTCGAATTACACCGTTACCCGTTTGTCCGATGGCGCGACCCAGACCACGGCAACATTTCCGGTTACCGTGGATGGCATGCAGCTCAGCCTGGCTTCAGGCACGGCCGCTGCGGGCGATACCTTTCTGCTGAGACCGGTACGCGAAGGCGCAACGTCCCTGAGTCTGGCCATTGGCAGTCCGGCGGAAATTGCCGCAGCCTCGCCGGTAAGAACAGGAAATGCAACCGCCAATACCGGCACCGCGTCCATCAGCGCGGGGGCAGTCAATGCCGCTTACCCGGCTACGCCGCTTGCCGGCGCCGTCACGCTAAGCTTCAGCAGCGCGACCGGCATGCTGACAGGTTTCCCTGCAACCAGCGCTGTCACGGTTGACGCGGGCGGCACGGTGACGACCTACCCGGCCGGCGCGCCTGTTCCCTATAACGCTGGCGCGAAAATCAGTTTCGATGGCATTGAAATCAGCCTGTCCGGAACGCCGGCGGACGGAGATCAATTCACCATTCAGCCCAATACCAGCGGCGTGGGCGACAACCGCAATGCCCTGCTGCTTGCCGGATTGCAGACCGCCAAGACGCTGGGCGGCGGTACCATGAGTTTTGGCGATGCCTACAGTCAGCTTGTTGGCGAAATCGGTGTCAGGACCCGCGAGCTGGATATCACCAGCAACGTTCAGAACAAGATGCTCGATGAAGTGAGCAACACCCAGCAAAGCTTCTCCGGTGTCAATCTGGACGAAGAAGCCGCCAAACTGATGCGCTATCAGCAGGCTTACCAGGCCGCGGCCAAAGTCATGCAAATGGCCAGCGAACTTTTTGAAACCCTGGCATCGATTGGAAGGTAAGGGAGAACTGGCATGCGGATCACCACGAACATGATGTATGAAATGGGCGTTTCGCGGATCGCCGACCAGCAGGCCATCCTCAACAAGACCCAGCAGCAGGTTTCCACCGGTCGCAGGATTCTGACCCCGGCAGATGACCCCTCTGGCGCCGCAAGCGCGTTGCAGGTCAGCCAGGCGGATGGATTGCTTGCCCAGCATGTCGAGAACCGCAATCTGGCCAGAAACGGGCTGGGCATCGAGGATGGCGTGCTGCAGGGCATCTCGGACCTGATGCAGCAGGTCAAAACCAGTATCGTCGCGGCGGGCAACGGCACGCTGGGGAATGCCGAGCGCGGCTTCATTGCAAGCGAGTTGCGCGGGCAGCTTGATCAGCTCATCGGCCTGGCCAACAGCACGGACGGCAATGGCAACTACCTTTTTTCAGGCTTTCAGAGCCACACAGTCCCGTTTGCGCGCAGCGGTGCCACGGTCAGTTATGCGGGTGACAGCGGCCTGCGCGCCTTGCAGGTCTCGGGCGAGCGGCAGATGGCCGTGGGCGATTCGGGTCAGGATCTGTTCCTGTCCGTGCCGGAAGGCAACGGGCGTTTCGTGGCCGCGGCCGCACCCGGCAACACCGGTACCGGAAAAATCAGCAGCGGCATCGTCGTCGATCCGGCAGTCATCACCGGAGACGATTATCAGATCACCTTCAGCGTCGTGGGTACGACCACCACCTATAGCGTGACCAATGTCACGACAGGCACGCTGATGTCGTCAGGCAACCCCTACACCGACGGCAGCGCCATCGTGGTCGACGGCATGCAGTTCGATATCAAGGACAGCCCGGCCAACGGCGACCAGTTCTCGCTGTCGCCCAGCGGGCGCAAGAGTGTCTTTGACGTGATGAATGAACTCATCACCGCGCTTTCCACGCCCGTTGTCGTGCCGGCGGATTCGACCCGGCTTTCCAATACCCTGACCATGGCCCAGAGCGAAATGTCGAATGCTTTCGACAAGGTTCTGGAAACCCGCGCCTCGGTCGGCGCCCGGCTGAAAGAACTGGATGCGCTGGAAGACAGCGGCAGCTACATGCACCTGCAAAACCAGACCCGGCTTTCCGAGCTGCAGGACCTGGATTACAACGAAGCGCTGTCGAAACTGGCGATGCAACAGATCACGCTGGAGGCCGCGCAGAAATCCTTTGTGCAGATGGCGGGGCTTTCACTCTTCAAATACCTCTAGCCGTTTTCCCCTTGAGAAAGATGGCTTGGATTTTTGGAGTAATAGAATCCCCCGGCTCGCTATGCTCGCCACCCCCCTTATCAAGGGGGTAACAAAGCAGGTCCCCCAGCGATCTGGCCCCCCTTGATAAAGGGGTGGGGTGGGGGGATTTCCTGCTGATGGGCAAGATGACTTGTTGTCAGCCCAAATCCTTGAATAACGCGATTTTCCCAGCCTTTCTCCCCGTTTAAACCAAGCGTTCCGCCTCTCGAATATTGCCACCTTCTGCCGATTTAACAGAGGGTGGTGAGTAGTGCCCCTTGTCTGGCGGCCAGGCGCTTTTGTGCGGTATGTCAGAGCGGCAATCAAAAAAGATGGGCAAGTAAGCCCGCTTTTATCGGCCAATTAAAAGACCGTTTCACTGCCCAGAATTCAATCGTCAGATATGGAGAGGAATACACGATGAAGATACTTATCGCGGACGACAGCAAGGCCATGCGCCAGGTCATCGGGCACATGCTGCGCCAGGCTGGCTACAGCGGTTTCAAGGTGGTGGAGGCGGCGGATGGCGTGGAAGCGCTTGCAAAAGCAGGAAGCGAGGAACCCGATCTGGTGCTGTCCGACTGGAATATGCCCAACAAGACCGGCATCGAATTTCTTCAGGAACTGCGCGCGTCCGGCAACGAAGTGCCATTCGGATTCGTGACCACCGAAGTCAGCCCCGAAATGCGCGCGCTGGCCACGCAATCCGGGGCGGCCTTCCTGATCGGCAAACCCTTCATGCCCGAGGATTTCCAGCGCGTGCTGGATGACTACCTCGCCTGACAACGAATAGCAAGGAGAAATCATGGCAAGCCTGCCCACCCCCAAGGAAGTTTCCGATGCACTGACCATGCTGCTGCGCCGCAACGTCAAGGCGACAGCTACCCAATTGAAGCCCGCGACGATCAGGATGGCCGGCCTGTATGGCTCCGGCAACGATTCGCCAACCATTGCCGCCTGCATGGCGGACCTGAACTTTGCTGCGTTCTCCGGCGCGGCGTTTTCCATGATTCCTCCGGACGCTGCCAAGGACTGCATCAAGTCCAACGAACTGGACGAAATGATGCAGGACAATTTTGGCGAAGTGCTGAATGTGTTCTCGCGACTGTTCGGCGAACAGGACAACAAACGCATCCTGCTGCAGAACAAGGTGTTCCCGCCGAATGCCCTGCCTGATCAGGCCAGCCAGTCGTTGTCCGCCGGCAACCAGAAGCTGGACCTGGAACTGGACATCGACGGCTATGGCAAAGGCGTCATTGCCATGCGGCTGATGTAAACAATGGAATGCTCATTAAACATTAAGACAAGAACAGAGGCGCCATGAGTTTCGATATGGACATGAGCCAGTTCCAGCAGGTCTTCTTCGAGGAGTCTGCGGAACATCTCGCCAGCATGGAATCCATCCTGCTGGCGATGGACATTGACAATCCCAACCCGGAGGACATGAACGCGCTGTTCCGCGCCGCGCACTCGATCAAGGGCAGCAGCGCGACCTTCGGCTTCCCGGACATGACCGCGGTCACGCACGACCTGGAAACCTTGCTGGACCGCGTGCGCAAGAACGAGATTCCCCTGACGACCGCCATCGTCGATGCCTCGCTGGAGGCGCGCGACATACTCAACCTGCAATTGCAGGCGCACCAGGGCGGCGAGGCGGTCGACCCCGATTCGGTCACGGCCATCTGCGCCAAGGTCAAGGCGCTGACTGGCCAGTCGGTTGATGGCACGGCCAGTAAAAAATCGACAGCCAGCAAAAGGGAAGTCGCAGAACTCGATGCCCGGGCAGACTCCACAATGGGAGAGCCTGTCGTTTACCAGATCACGGTTCCATTCAAGGCCGACGATCCCAAAAAGAAACTGGGACCGGAAGTTTTGAAATACCTGCGCACACTGGGCGAACTGGAGGTGCTGGGACGCGACGAGGAACGTGCGAGTCTCAGACTCAAATCGGCGGCCAGCAGGAATGAAATCTGCGAAGCCTTCTCATTCCATCCTTCTGCAGACCTGGTCATCATTGAAGCGGCGGACGGAGCCAAACCCTGCAAGGAGAAAAAGCCGCGCAGGAAAAAATCCGTTTCGGCCGAGAGCAGCCAGGTTACGGAAACCGGCCAGCCCGCACAGGCTGTGCCCGAACCAGAGCCCGAAAAAGGCCAGCAAACATCCCCGGTTGTCACCATGCCGGTTGAGAAGCAGGAGACAAAAACACCACCCATATCCGATCAGAAAGCTGCCGGGCCTTCTCCGGCAACGGCTGCGGAATCCTCCATCCGAGTCAGCGTGGACAAGGTCGATCTGCTCATCAATCTGGTGGGCGAACTGGTGATTACCCAATCCATGCTGTCGCAAACGGCCACGGCCGAAAGCCTGGTCAGCGAACATCTGTACGACCGTCTGCTGCAACTGGAACGCAACACGCGTGAATTACAGGAAACCGTGATGAGCATCCGCATGCTGCCGGTCAGCTTTGCCTTCAACCGCTTTCCTCGCCTGGTGCGTGACCTGGCCGGCAAGCTGGGCAAGCAGGTCGATCTGAAAATGATCGGCGCCGAGACCGAGCTGGATCGCGGGGTGATCGAGAAGATTGCCGATCCGCTCAACCACCTCATTCGCAACAGTATCGACCACGGACTGGAAATGCCGGATGAACGCATCGCCACAGGCAAGGATGCCAAGGGAACCGTGACCCTGTCCGCCTTCCATCAGGGCGGCAGCGTGGTGATTACCGTTCAGGATGACGGCAAGGGACTCAACCGCGAACGCATTCTTGCCAAGGCAAAGGAAAAGGGCATTCCTGTCAGCGACAGCATGCCGGATGCGGATGTCTGGCCGCTGATCTTCGCACCGGGCTTTTCCACCGCCGCCGTGGTCACCGATGTGTCCGGCCGCGGCGTGGGCATGGACGTGGTCAAGAAAAACATCGAAAGCCTGGGCGGCAGGGTCGAAATTTCTTCCGAAACCGGCAAGGGCAGCACCATCACCATCCGGCTTCCACTCACTCTCGCAATCATGGACGGCATGTCCATCGGCGTGGGCGAGCAGGTTTACATCGTGCCGATTACCGCCATTGCCGAATCCATCCGGCCTTCCCTCAAAGACATCAAGACCATTGTCGGTCAGGGCAGGGTCGTCAATGTGAGAGGCGAATACCTGCCGCTGATCGCGGTGCACGAAATATTCAACATCCGTCCGCGCAGTGCCAGTTTCGAGGAAGGCATCCTCATGATTGTGGAAACCGATCACGGACGCGTGGCGATGTTTGTCGACGAATTGCTGGGTCAGCATCAGGTTGTCATCAAGAACATCGAATCGAATTACCGGAAAGTCCAGGGCATATCCGCCGCCACCATCATGGGCGACGGCAGCGTGTCGATGATCCTGGACGTATCGGAAATGGCAAGGCTTGGAAAACTGGGCGCAGGCATGCAGCACGCCGCATAGGAGAAAACATGGAAGCAACTCAACTCAATCCGGTACAGCAGGGCACATCCGCTGTCGTCACAGGCAGCAGGGAGTATCTGACCTTTACCCTTGGCAATGAGGAATACGGCATCGATATCCTCAAGGTCCAGGAAATCCGCCGCTACGAAAAAGTCACGCACATCGTCAACGCGCCGGAATTCATCCGTGGCGTCATCAACCTGCGTGGCGTCATCGTGCCCATAATCGACATGCGTCTCAAATTCAACCTGGGCGAGGCCGAATTCACGCCGCTCACGGTGGTGGTCATTCTCAATGTGGCGGATCGGGTGGTCGGTGCCATCGTCGACAGCGTGTCCGACGTGGTGCAACTTTCAGCCGATGCCATCAAGCCGCCGCCGCAGTTTTCAGCAGGACTGGCCGTCGAGTTCATCGAGGGGCTGGCATCCATCGACGACCGCATGGTCATCATCATGGACATCGAACGGCTGATGATGGCCCAGGACATGGCCCTGGCCGATCAGGCAGCTTAACAATATCAACAGCGGAGCTTAACCATGCGCACCAACCTACCCGTGACCAATACCGAAGTCGAAGTCAAGGACGGCGAACTGATC
Organism: uncultured Thiobacillus sp.; assembly: GCA_964404175.1. Lineage (GTDB taxonomy): Bacteria > Pseudomonadota > Gammaproteobacteria > Burkholderiales > Thiobacillaceae > UBA6918. The sequence goes on from CAYOJA010000035.1 coordinate 15,239, forward strand.
GTCTCCAAGACCGATCTCAAGGGCCGGATCACCTACATCAACAAGACATTCCTTGAGGTCAGCGGCTTTACCGAGCAGGAGCTGATCGGCGAACCGCACAACATCGTGAGGCATCCCGACATGCCACCAGAAGCCTATAAGGATCTGTGGGAAACCCTCAAGGCGGGCAAACCCTGGACAGGCTATGTCAAGAACCGCTGCAAGAACGGTGACTTCTACTGGGTCGTAGCCAATGCCACACCGATCTGGGAAAACGGCAGCCTGGCCGGCTACATGTCCGTGCGCAGGCGCGCGGAGCGTTCTGCCATCGAGGAAGTGGAAAAAGCCTACCGCCTGTTCAGGGATGGCAAGGCCAATGGGCTGACCATCCACGAAGGCAAGGTGATTAAAACTGCATTGCTGTCGAGAGGTCTCGACAAGCTGGCCAATTTCCCCATCAAGAGCCGGTTCGCAGCCATCAGTGGAATCTTGTCTGCTCTCCTGATTGTGGTGGGCGGAGTGGGATTGTATGGCATGAGTCAGATTGAAAAAGGGCTGACCACTGTTTACAACGACCGGGCCGTGCCCATGGGGCAATTGAATGCCATTGTTCGAAGCATGGTGATCAACCGGCTGAACGTTTCGGAAAGCCTGCTGCATCCCGGTACCGACAATATCAATCGTCGCCTTCAGGAAAGTGAGAAAAACATTGGCAAGAGCAATGAAATATGGGACGCCTATATGGCGACTTATCTGACGCCAAAAGAAAAAGTGCTGGCAAATAAATTTTCTGATTCGCGCAGCAGGTTTGTGAAAGAGGGGTTGCGTCCTGCCATGGCAGCTCTCAGGGAAGGCAAGCTCGATCAGGCACGCCAGATCAATGACAAACTCGACAGGCTGTTCGAGCCGGCGCGCGATGATGTCAATGCGCTGATTCAACTCCAGTTGGATGTCGCCAGGCAGGAGCACGATGCGGCGGAAGAGAAATTTTCACTTTTCCGGAATGCAGCGATTACCGCCATTTTCCTGGGAATTGCCTTTGCTGCCTGGCTGAGCTGGGTCAGCTATCGTGCCATCGTTCTGCCCTTGAACCGGGTGCGCGACCAGATGAAGGAAATTGCCCAAGGCAACATGAACCTGACGGTTCGCAAGGATCGCGACGACGAGGTGGGCGAGATGGCCGACAGCTTCCGTTCGTTGTTCATCAAGCTGGGCTTCGACATGTCTGAGGCCAATCGCAAGGCTGAAGACATGACCCGAATCAAGATCGCTCTGGATAACGTAACGGCCAATGTGATGATGGCAGACAACAATAGGAACATCATCTACGTGAACAAGTCCGTGATGGAGATGTTTGGCAAAGCTGAAAGGGATATCAAGACCGAGCTACCGCAGTTTGAAACCGGCAAAATACTGGGTTCGTCAATTGATGTATTTCACAAGAACCCGCAGCATCAGGCACAAATGCTGGCGGCACTGAAAAACACATATCGGGGTACCTTCATGATCGGGGGGCGCACCATGTCGGTAATTGCCAACCCGGTGCTCAACGAAAAAGGCGACCGTCTTGGCGCTGTGGTTGAATGGGATGATCGTACAGCCGAGGTGGCAGTGGAACGTGAAGTGGCGGGTATCGTCGAAGCTGCTGCCAATGGGGATTTCACCCAGAGAATTGAAGTGGCAGGCAAGGAAGGATTCTTCAAGACCCTCGCCGAAGGTGTCAACCGCTTTGTCCAGGTCACCGAATCCGGATTGAATGAAGTGGTAGATATGCTGCATGCCATCTCGGAAGGCGATCTTTCCCGGCACATGGAAGGAAGCTATGGCGGCACCTTCGAACAATTGAAGGTGGATGCCAATGCCACCGTGGACAAGCTGCGCGAAATCGTCAATTCGATCCGCGAGTCGACCGGCTCCATCAATACTGCGGCAGGCGAAATCGCTGTGGGCAATACGGACCTATCCGCGCGCACCGAATCGCAGGCAGCCAGCATCGAAGAGACGGCCGCCTCCATGGAAGAACTGACCAGCACGGTAAAAATGAACGCGGAAAACGCGCGTCAGGCCAGCCAGCTCTCCTTCAGCGCGACCGATGTGGCGGTACATGGCGGCGAAGTGGTCGGCCAGGTGGTCGAGACCATGGGCACGATTGCAGACAGCTCAAAGAAAATTGCCGACATCATCAGCGTCATCGACGGCATCGCCTTCCAGACCAACATCCTCGCCCTGAACGCGGCGGTCGAAGCCGCGCGAGCAGGCGAACAGGGCCGCGGCTTTGCCGTGGTGGCAGGCGAGGTGCGCAATCTGGCGCAGCGTTCCGCCGCTGCCGCCAAGGAAATCAAGGAACTGATCCAGGATTCAGTCGGTAAAGTCGAGAACGGCCATCAGCTGGTCGCTCGCGCGGGCGAGACCATGAAGGATGTGGTCGAGTCCATCCGAAAGGTGTCCGACATCATGACCGAGATCAGCTCGGCATCCAACGAACAGTCTTCCGGCATCGAGCAGGTCAATCTGGCCATGGCGCAGATGGATGAGGCCGTTCAGCAGAACGCCGCGCTGGTCGAAGAGGCTGCCGCGGCGGCCAAATCCATGGAAGATCAGGCAAGCAGGCTGGTGGATGCCGTGGGCATCTTCAAGCTGGGAGACGGCCAGCAGGACTGGGATGGGGTCTCTGATCGCCGCGGACCCAACCGTGCTGTCAATGTTGAGCGGCTGCCTGCCTCCAAAGGGCAGGCAGCATCAGCCCGTCAGCCTGCCAGGCGTGCGGCGGGTGGCGATGACGGTGATTGGGATGTGTTTTAAGGAAGACAACTCCAGGTAATTTTTTCAAGGAAGCATCATGCGCATCAATCAACCCGTGACCAGTGTCGAACGCCAGGTGCCGGAAGGAGAGTTCATTCTTTCCAAAACGGACTTGAAGGGTGTCATCACCTATGTCAACCGCACCTTTGTCGAGGTCAGTGGATACAGCGAAGCGGAGTTGATTGGTCAGCCGCACAATATCGTGCGCCATCCCGATATGCCGCGTGAGGGATTCCAGGATCTGTGGGACAGTCTCAAGGCAGGCAGGATGTGGACGGGCTACGTCAAGAACCGTTGCAAGAACGGCGACTACTACTGGGTGCTGGCCAATGCCACGCCGATCCGCGAAAACGGCCAGGTCACCGGTTATCTCTCCATCCGCACCAAGCCGGATGCAGCCGTTGTCCGACAGGTGGAGGCCATCTATCGTCAATTCCGTGAGGGCAAGGCCAATGGCCTGGCCATACGCGACGGCAAGGTGGTGAAGACTGGCTGGGTCCATCGCGCGGCAGACAAGCTGGGCAATCTCTCCATCAAGGCGCGCATGACCTCGATGATAGGCGTGCTGGCGTTTGTCCTGCTCGTCGTCGGCGGTGCTGGACTGTTTGGCATGCACAGGATGAGCGAGAGCGTGAATTCGGTCTATACCGATCGTGTCGTGCCGCTGAAAGAACTCAAGGTCATTGCGGATGACTACGCCGTGGCCATCATCGACGCCACTAACAAAGCGAATGCCGGCATCATGAGTGCGGAAGAGGCCCTGAAGGGCATACGCGAATCAGCCACCCGCATTGCTGATAAATGGCGGATCTACAAACAGGAAACCAGGGACAGCCTCCATGGTAATGAGGCGCTTCTGATAGAAGAGGCGGAAAAGCTGTTGGTGCCTGCAAACTACTCAATCGGGCGTTTGCAGAACCAGCTTTCGAGCATGTCCGGGAATGTTGCGGGCCAGCTCAATGAATTTGACGGGCCGCTTTATAAGACCATTGATCCCATCAGCGGAAAAATCAGCGAGCTGGTGGAGGTGCAGTTGCAGGGATCACGCCACGAATACGAAACCGCGGCCGCACGCTACAGCCTGATCCGCAATGCAAGCCTTGCCAGCATCGTGCTGGGAATGACGATTGTGCTGTGGCTGTGGTTTACCACGCGGCGTGCGATCATGCATCCCCTTGATACCGCCATGGCAATCTTTGAAGAAATCGGCCAGGGCAAATATGACAACGTCATAGTCCCGGAACGCAATGATGAAATGGGACAGTTGATCAATGCGATCAAGAGCATGCAGATCAAGCTGGGTTGCGACATGGTCCAGACCCGCCGCGCGGCCGGCGAGATGGCCCGGATCAACCTGGCCTTGAAGGAAGTCGCTTCGGCGGTGACGGTGGCTGACGAAGAAACAAATGTCATCTTTGTCAACGACGCGGCAGAGAAACTCATTGGAGAAATTACCGGCCGCGATGCGAGTACGGCTGCGCTGAAAGGCACTTCTGCCTGCCAGTTGATTTCCAGCCCGGAAATGCTCGACAGGCTCAAGCAGTCCGACCAGCCTCGTACAACCGCCGATGGCACGCTGAACGGGCATTGCGTAAGAGTCAATTGCGCAAAGGTCTACGATGACGCAGGCCATTTTGTCGGCTATGTCACGCAGTGGATCGACCGCACCGAGGAAGTGATTGCGCAAAAGCGGGCCGAAGAAAATCTGCGCATCAAGACGGCGCTCGACAATGTCTCTTCCAGCGTCATGGTGGCCGACAACGAACGCCGCGTCATTTACATGAACAAGGCAGCCAGAAACCTGTTCAGGAATGTCGAGGCGGATATCCGCACGCAGCTGCCGAACTTCGATTCCGGCAAGCTCATGGGCGAATCAATTGACTGGATGCACAAGGAGCCTGAACATGCGGCCCGGATGATCGCCAGCCTGAATTCCACTCATCAGATCGAAATCGGACTTGGCGAACGCACCATGCAATTGATCGTCAATCCTGTTGTCGATGAACGGACAGAGCGCGTCGGTTCAGTCGTGGAATGGACAGATCGTACTCTGGAAGTTGCTGCCGAGCGTGAGATATCCCAACTGGTTGAATCCGTGGCACGAGGCGATTTCAGCAAGCGGATGAGCGAAGCCGACAAGGAAGGCTTCTTCCAGGTCATCGCCAAAGGGCTCAACC
>CAYOJA010000036.1:0-3232 GCA_964404175.1 uncultured Thiobacillus sp.
CGTTCCACAACCAGGCCGCGCCGCGCACGCCGCTGGAATCGCCATATTTGGGTGGCACAAGCCGGGTGTCCACCCTGTCCGAGAACACATAGCGCGGCCAGAGTTTTGGCACGTTGTCATACAGCCTTTGAATGTTTGAAAGCCCGCCGCCCAGCACGATGACATGCGGATCGAGGATGTTGATGATGCCGGCCAGCGCGCGTGCCAGCCGCTCTTCGTAGCGTGCCAGTGTCTTGCTGCAGGGGCCGTAGCCGGCGGCGGCAAGCTGGGCGATTTCATGGGCGGGCAGATCTTCACCACCGTAGCGGATGTGGTCAGCCGCCAGCGCGGGGCCGGAGAGATAGGCTTCAATGCAGCCTTTTTTGCCGCAATAACACGGAGGGCCGTTGCATTCGCGTTCGCTGGGCCAGGGATGGACGATGCGCTCGCCGGTGGCGGGATGCGTGCCGGTTTCTTCGTGGTCGGTCTGGGCGTGGCGGAACTGGAAATAGGGCAGGGGCGAGTGCCCCCATTCGCCCGCAATCGAGTTGATGCCGTCGAGGACATGGCCGCGCACGACGATGCCACCACCCACGCCGGTGCCGAGAATGACGCCGAATACCACTTCCGACCCTGCTGCCGCGCCATCGGTGGCTTCGGACAGGGCAAAACAGTTGGCGTCGTTGGTCAGGCGGATTTCGCGGCCGAGCGCAGCTTCGAGATCGGCTTTGAGGGGATGGCCGATCAGACATGTGGAATTGCAGTTTTTCATCAGGCCGGTCGCGTGGGACAGTGCGCCCGGCGTGCCGATGCCGACGCTGCCGGGTTTGCCCAGCTCAGCCTCGGTCTGGCGGACAAGATTGACGACGGCTTCAATCGTGGCCGGATAATCGGTTTGCGGCGTGGGGACACGGTGGCGCAATAGCTCCGTGCCAGCCTTGTCCAGCGCGACGATTTCGATCTTGGTGCCGCCAAGATCAATGCCAAGCCGCAGAGAGGGAGTGTTAAAATCCGGCATTCGTTTTCAGCAGGAAAAGCATCATGGCAGGTCACAGCAAATGGGCCAATATCCAGCATCGCAAGGGGCGTCAGGACGCCAAGCGGGGCAAGATTTTCACCAAGCTTATCAAGGAAATCACCGTTGCGGCCAAAATGGGCGGCGGCGATCCCGCCATGAACCCGCGCTTGCGCCTGGCCATCGACAAGGCCAAGGCCGAATCCATGCCCAAGGACAACATCGACAACGCGATCAAGCGCGGTACCGGACAGCTTGAAGGTGTGAGCTACGAGGAAATCCGCTACGAAGGCTACGGTATCGGTGGGGCGGCGGTGATGGTCGATTGCCTGACCGACAACAAGACACGCACCGTGGCGGATGTGCGCCACGCGTTTTCCAAGCACGGCGGCAATATGGGCACGGATGGCTGCGTGGCCTTCCAGTTCAAACACTGCGGGCAAATCATCCTGGAACCCGGCGCGAGTGAAGATGCGGTGATGGAAGCCGCACTGGAAGCCGGCGCGGATGATGTAGTCAGCAACGACGATGGTTCCATCGAAGTCGTAACTTCACCCGACCCGAAGGAATTTGAAACAGTGAAGGAGGCTTTGGAAAAAGCCGGTTTCAAGCCCGCGCTGGCCGAGATCACCATGAAGCCGGAAGGCGAAACCGAGTTGACCGGTGACGATGCCGTCAAAATGCAGAAAATCCTCGATGCGCTGGAGTCGCTGGACGACGTGCAAGAGGTGTATACCAACGCGGTGCTTCCCGACTAAGCCGTCCATTGCGCATCCTTGGCATTGATCCTGGATTGAGACTGACCGGCTTCGGCTTGATCGAGAAGACGGGGCAGAAGCTGTCCTATGTCGCCAGTGGCGTGATCAAGAGCGGAGAGGGCGAACTGCCTGCGAGACTGGGTGTGCTGTTCTCGGGGCTTACGGAACTGATCGAAATGCATCGGCCCAATGTTTGTGCGGTGGAAATCGTCTTCGTCAACGTCAATCCGCAATCGACACTGTTATTGGGCCAGGCGCGCGGCGCGGTGATATCGGCGGCCGTCAATCAGAAGCTGCCGGTCAACGAATACACCGCGCTGCAAATCAAGCAATCCGTCGTGGGCCACGGCAAGGCGGCCAAGGAGCAGGTGCAGGAAATGGTGAAGCGATTGCTGAATCTGCCTGCCGCGCCGCAGGCAGACGCGGCCGATGCGCTGGCCTGTGCAATTTGCCATGCGCACGGCGGCAATCTCGGCGCGCTGTCGACTTCCGGTTTTCGTGTGCGGGGAGGACGGCTGGTTTGAATACGCCTTCCACTCTGCCGCTTGAGCCCACGCCTGAGCGGCTGCGCAATCCAGTATTGAGGTACGTGCTGGCCACCCGGCCGGCATTTTTGACCATCACGCTGGCGGGCTGTCTGCTGGGCTTTGCTACTGCCTGGCATGGTGGTGTCGATTTCAACGGATGGAACGCTGCGACAACGCTGATCCTGGCGCTGCTGGCTCATGCCGGCGTGAACGTGGTGAACGATTATTACGATCACCTCAACGGCACCGACGATAACAATGCCGATCGCGTGTTTCCTTTTACCGGCGGTTCGCGGTTCATCCAGAATGGCGTGCTCGCGCCATCGGAAGTACTGGTTTACGGGCTGATGCTGTTTGCGCTGGTGATTGCAGGCGGTCTCTGGTTGATTGATCAAAGCGGACAAGGCCTGTTCTGGATTGGGCTGGCAGGGCTGTTCATCGGCTGGGCGTACTCTGCCACGCCGTTCAAACTCAACAGCAGGGGCTGGGGTGAAGTATGTGTCGTGGCCGGGTTTCTGTTGGTAGTGGCGGGGGCGGATTTTGTGCAGCGGGGGACATTTTCCGCATTGCCTTGGCTGGCGGGTTTGCCCTACGCATTACTGACCACCAATATCCTTTTCATCAACCAGTTTCCCGACCGCGACGCGGATCGCCGCGCAGGCAAGCATCATTGGGTGGTACGACTGCGTCCAGAGCATGCCGCGCGGGTTTATGGGCTGATCGCCCTGACTGCCGCAGTCATGCTGGGAATTTTGGCGGCGTTGGAAAGTTTGCCCATCTGGTCATTGTTTTCGCTGGCGGGGTTCTTGCCGGCTGTTTCAGCCTGGCGCGTATTGCAGCGCAACTGCAACCAACCCAAACTGCTTGCACCGGCAATCAAGTCAACCATTCTGGCCGCGCATCTGCATGCGATACTGCTGGCTGTTTCATTGTTCGCGGGGCATTGGCTTTGA
>CAYOJA010000036.1:3332-20042 GCA_964404175.1 uncultured Thiobacillus sp.
CTTCATGATCGGGCGCGCAGCATGATTGGGCGTATCACTGGAACCCTGATCGAAAAACATCCGCCGCAAATCGTGGTCGATGTGAACGGTGTGGGCTACGAACTCGACGTGTCCATGGCCACCTTCTACAACCTGCCCGCCGTGGGTGAGAAAGTTTCGCTGCACACGCATCTGGCCATTAGGGAAGATGCGCATCTGCTGTTCGGTTTTGGCTCGGAAACCGAACGCCGCGTTTTCCGAGAGTTGATCAAGGTGTCTGGTATTGGCGCCAAGACCGCGCTGTCCGTGCTGTCCGGGTTGAGTGTGGAAGACCTCGCCGCCGCGGTTGCCGCGCAGGAAACCGGCCGTTTGGTGAAAACGCCCGGTATTGGCAAGAAGACTGCAGAGCGTTTGCTGCTCGAACTCAAGGGCAAACTGGATTTCATTGGCATCAGCCCGCATGCTGGCGGTGTGGCACGAGCTTCGGATGACGTCAGGCAGGCGCTACTTGCGCTGGGCTACAGCGACAAGGAAGCGGAACTCGCCATCAAGCAGTTGCCTGCCGATCTGCCGGTTTCCGAAGCCATCCGGCAGGCGCTCAAGTTGTTATCAAAAGCGTGAGCAGGATTAAGATACAGCCATGATCGAAACCGACCGTCTCATTGCCGCCGCGCCGATTTCCGAAAAGGAAGAACAGTTCGAACGCGCCTTGCGTCCAAAACATCTGACTGAATACATCGGCCAGGAAAAGGCGCGCGGGCAGTTGTCGATTTTCATCGAGGCAGCGAGAAAGCGTGCCGAAGCGCTGGATCATGTGCTGCTGTTTGGCCCGCCGGGGCTGGGCAAGACCACGCTGGCACACATCATCGCGCGCGAGATGGGCGTGGGCCTGCGGCAGACTTCCGGCCCGGTGCTGGAACGCGCGGGCGACCTGGCCGCGCTGCTGACCAATCTGGAGCCACATGATGTGCTGTTCATCGACGAGATTCATCGTCTGTCGCCTGTCGTCGAGGAAGTACTGTATCCGGCGCTGGAGGATTTCCAGATCGACATCATGATTGGCGAAGGCCCGGCAGCGCGCTCGGTCAAACTTGATCTGCCGCCTTTCACCTTGGTAGGCGCTACCACACGCGCCGGCATGCTGACCAATCCGTTGCGCGACCGTTTCGGCATCGTGGCGCGACTGGAGTTTTATACGCCGCAAGAGCTTTGCCAGATTGTTTCCCGTTCCGCCAGACTGCTGGAGATGCATGTGGATGAAGCCGGTGCGCTGGAAATCGCCAGACGTTCTCGCGGCACACCGCGTATCGCAAACAGGTTGCTGCGCCGGGTGCGCGACTATGCGGATGTGCGGGCGGATGGAAGGGCGACGCGTGAGGTTGCGGATGCGGCATTGTCCATGCTGGATGTCGATCATGCGGGTTTCGACATGATGGACAGAAAACTGCTGCTGGCCGTGATCGAGAAATTCTCCGGCGGCCCGGTCGGGCTGGACAATCTGGCGGCGGCGATTGGCGAAGAGCGGGATACGATCGAGGATGTGCTGGAGCCGTATCTGATTCAGCAGGGTTTTTTGCAAAGAACCCCGCGCGGACGCATTGCCACGCCGCACGCCTATCGCCACCTCGGATTTGCCGCGCCCGCGAGCGCGCCGGATTTGTTCGAAAAACAATAATGGCCGGCGCGTTCACATGGCCGGTCAGGGTTTATTGGGAAGACACCGATGCCGGCGGGGTCGTCTACTACGCCAACTACCTGAAATTTCTGGAACGCGCCCGCTCGGAATGGTTGCGAAAATTGGGTTTTGAACAGCCCGATCTGCTTGACAGGCATGGCGGCATGTTCGTGGTGAAGCGGGTTGAGGCGGATTATCTGTTGCCTGCCCGCTTCAATGACAGCCTGATTGTCGAGGCGGCGCTGGTTGAACAGAACAAGGCCAGCATGGTGATGGCGCAGCGAATTTTGAGGGACAATGCCATTTTGATGCTGGCGCGCGTGACCCTGGTCTGGGTCAAGGAAAATTCGTTCAAACCCGCTAGAATCCCGGCAGAAATTTTTCAATCCCTGACTTCTTGAGAAAACATCGTGGAAGTTTCGCAAAACATGTCCCTGCTGCACCTGGTTCTGCAAGCCAGCATTCCCGTCAAGATCGTGATGGGCTTGCTGCTGGCGGCTTCCTTCATGTCATGGTGGTACATCTTCATCAAGCTGTTTGCGCTGAAGCGGGCGGCAAAAGACACACAGCGCTTTGAAGCGGAGTTCTGGGGCGGCGCCGATTTGAACGCGGTGTATCACCGTGTCAGCGATCAGCCGGAAAAGGCCGGCGAACTTGAGCGCGTGTTCGAGGCGGGGTTCAGCGAATTTCTGAAACTGCGCCGCCAGTCCGGCGCTTCGGTCAATGTCATCATGGATGGCACGCGCCGGGCCATGCGCGCCGCCTATCAGCGCGAGGTCGATACACTGGAATCGCATCTGGCGTTTCTGGCGACGGTGGGCTCGGTGTCACCCTATGTCGGTCTGTTCGGCACGGTGTGGGGCATCATGCTGGCGTTCCAGAATCTGGCTTCCGTGGCGCAGGCTACACTGGCGCAGGTTGCTCCCGGCATTGCCGAAGCGCTGATCGCCACCGCCATGGGGCTGTTTGCCGCCATCCCTGCCGTGGTGGCCTACAACCGCTACACCCACGATCTCGACCGGCTTTCCAGCCGGATGGAAAGTTTCATGGAAGAGTTTTCCAATATCCTCCAGCGCCAGGTCGCGAAATAAGCCATGCCGCGCGTTCGCAAACAGGTCGCCAGCATCAACGTCGTACCGCTGATCGATGTGATGCTGGTGCTGCTGGTGGTATTCATGATCACCGCGCCATTCATCAATCCGGGCCAGGTTGAATTACCCAGTGTCGGCAAGACGGCAACCGCGCCAACTCAGCCGCTGGAGGTCATGATCAGGGCCAGTGGTGAAATGGTGCTGCGCAACCGCGCGCAGGGTGACGAGGAATTCCCCGTGACGGTCTCGAACCTGGCCAGGGAGGTCAAGCGCATGCTCAAGCAGGACCAGCCGGTTGTCATATCGGCTGACAAGAGCGTGCGATATGAAGAGGTCATGAATGCCATGTCCGCCCTGCAGGCGGCACAGGTAACGCGCATAGGCCTGCTTGCCAAACCCGCACGATGAGTTTTGCGCTGCAACGTGATGACCTGACCGCTGCCGTGCTCGCGGCGGGCGTGCATGGTTTTTTTCTATTGCTGCTGGTGATAGGCGTGTCCTGGCAGATTCACGATCCGCAACCCATCATGGCGGAGTTGTGGCAGGCCTTGCCGACACAGGTTAAACCCCTTCCCCCGCCAGAACCGCCGCCCCCGCCGCCAGAACCCGAACCCTTGCCCAAGTCTGTACCCAAACCCGAGCTGAAGCCCGAGCCCATTCAAAAAGCGCAGCCAGAAAGCAAGGCGCCTGATATCGCGCTTGAAAAGAAAAAGCAGGAAGAAAAGAAAAAGCAGGAAGAGTTGGCGAAACAGAAACATGCCCTGGAGCTTGAGAAAAAAAAGCAGCAGGAAATTGAAAAACGCCGCCGCGAGGAAGAAAAGCTCATGGAGCTTGAGGCAGAGCAGGAAGCAGCACGGCTCGAAGCCGACAAGCTCAAGCGCGATCAGGAAAAGAAACTGGCCGAGCAGAAACGACGTGAAGCCTTGAAGCGCGAGGAAGAAGAAATGGAGCGCCGCATGATCGAGGAAACGCTGGCGCAGGAGGCGAATCAGGCAAAAGCGCGTGAAGCGAAAGCGGCTGCGGACAGACGTGCTGCGGAAATTGGCAAGATTGTTGACCGCTATAAAGCCATGATCAGCGACAAGGTGCGGGGCAATGCGCGTTTACCTGAGAACCTGACAGGCAACCCCGAGGTGGTGTATGAGGTCAATGTGCTGCCAACAGGCGAAATCACCAGGATCAAACTAATCAAGTCGAGTGGCAATGTCCCGTACGACAAGGCTATTGAAAAAGCTATCGAGAAATCTTCTCCCTTGCCTGTACCAGCCGATCGGGATGCTGCCGCTCATTTTCGGGAACTGGAACTAAAGCACAAACCGAAAAACTAACAAGGGGTGCACGTGACCGTATGTTAGAATACGGTCGTATTTATGATGTTTCCCTGGGGCCGATGTTGACATATCTCCCGCGTTTGCTTTCCCCGATTTTGCTGGTCTGTTTGTTTCTGCTTGCGGCCGCGCAGGCAAATGCCGCGCTGGAAATCCAGGTCACGGGTGGCGCCTCCAACCGGATTCCTGTCGCGCTGATCCCCTTCCAATCCCCATCTGATCGCCCCAGTCCCGCGCTGACGGATATCATCAGCCAGGATTTGCTGCGTTCCGGGCAGATCAAACTGGTTGAAACCGAAGGCGGCCAGCAGCCTTATGAACCGGCGCAAATTGACTACCGTGTGTGGCAAGGCAAGGGGGCCGAGGCAATTGTTGTCGGGCAGGTCGTTCGGATATCGGCCAGCCGATTCGAGATTCGCTTCAGGCTGATGGATGCGGCGAAACAAACCCAGCTGGCCGGCCTCAGCATGAACGTGGGGGTTGATCAATGGCGTGCTGCCGCGCACAAGATCGCTGATGTCATTTATGAAACGTTGACGGGTGAGCCCGGTGTGTTCAATTCGCGAATTGCTTATGTCAATAAACGCGGCAAGCAATTCGAACTCAAGGTGGCGGATGCGGATGGGCAAAATCCGCAAACCGTGGTGCGTTCCAGCGAGCCGCTGATTTCCCCGGCTTTCTCGCCAGACGGGGGACGGCTGGCCTACGTGTCGTTTGAAGACAAGAAACCCGTTGTTTACGTGCAGTCGTTGCGTGACGGCAGCCGTCGCGCCGTTGCAGCCTTCAAGGGGTCCAATTCCGCGCCTGCCTGGTCGCCGGATGGGGCGCGCCTGGCAGTAACATTGACGCGTGACCAGGGTTCGCAGATTTATATCATCAATGCCGATGGCGGTGGCTTGTCGCGCCTGACAAGCGGTGGCGCGATTGACACGGAGCCGGCCTGGTCACCGGACGGACAATGGATTTACTTTACCTCGGACCGTGGCGGCAGCCCGCAAATTTACCGCATGCCCGCTGCTGGCGGTGATGTCAAACGCATGACTTTTGATGGCGCCTACAACGTTTCGCCAGCAATCAGTCCGGATGGCAAGCTTCTTGCCTATATTCAGAGAGAAGGCGGGCGATTCCGCTTGGTAGTGCAGGAGTTGGCCAATGCTCAGACACGTGTGCTGACGGATACCGCCCATGACGAATCTCCAAGTTTCGCGCCGAACGGGCGGTTGTTGCTTTATGCGACGCTCTCCGGCGGACGGGGCGTACTGGGAACGGTAACCGTGGATGGCCGAACCAAAGCTCGTTTATCCGAATCAGGCAGCGATGCCCGCGAACCGGTTTGGGGTCCTTGAGATTTCGGCTTGGCCGTGGAAATTTTGACGGTCGGACATGTTTTGCATGAACGACACTACTCGACCGGAAGGTTTGAGCCAGGAATAAATGAATGAAATATTCGAAGGAGGAGAAGGTGAAACATTCCCTGTTGCCCCTGTTAGTGATTGTGGCTTTGTCCGGGTGCGAAACGCTGGGCTTGAGCGACAAATCCGCTTCCATTGAAGACCGGAATTCCAGCGGTGCGCAGCCAGGTGGATCCGCAACTGCGTCATCCAAAGGCGCTGCCGCTTCAACTGCCGGCGTTGCAGGCTCTGGTGTCGAAACGACAGGTCTGGGGGGCAGTTCGGTCGCCGGACAGCCGCTTGACGCCAAGCCGCTGGAAGGATCGGTTGACGCGGGCATGAAAGGGGCGGATCCCAGAAAAGATCCTGCCAGCCCGCTTTCTAAACGCAGCATCTTTTTTGATTACGATAGCTATACCGTCAGAGACGAATACCGTACGGTGATTGAAGCGCACGCTGCGTACCTGATGACGCGCCGGAATGCGCGTGCCATTTTGCAGGGGAATGCGGATTCTCGCGGCAGTCGCGAATACAACCTGGCGCTGGGCCAGAAACGCGCGGAAGCGGTTCGCAAGGCGCTGGCGGTTTTGGGCGTGCAGGAAGAACAAATCGAGGCAGTGAGTTTTGGTGAAGAAAAACCCCGGGCAGTGGGTGAGTCCGAACAGGATTTCGCCGAAAACCGCCGCGCCGATATCGTTTACGGGGACGAGTGAGGCGGTAGATGGTTCGCCAGATTGTATTGCCGCTTGTCTTGTTGTCCGCGTTCGCTGGCGAGGCCGCGGCCGATACTGCCAGGCAGGTTACCGAACTGCAATTGCAGGTCCAGACGCTTGAGGCAAGACTGAAAAAGCTGGAAGCCATGCTGCAGAATCATGCCGCATTCGATCTTCTGAAGGATGTCGAGGCGATGAAAGCGGAAATGTCTCGCATGCGCGGGCAATCCGAAGTTCAGACGCACCAGATGGAGTCGCTGGGCAAGCGACAGACCGATCTCTACACTGATCTGGATAAACGGCTGGAAGATTTGAACAAACAGATCAAAACAGCTGCGGCGCCCGTTGTCCCTGTTCCCGCACAGGCGCCTGTTCCGGCGGCATCGATTCAGGCAGCTGCAGCCACGCCGACTCCGCCGGCACCAGCGCCCGATGCTGCCGCATCTCCAGCATCAGCGAAGCCTGCCACAGCATCAGCGCCGGCGGCAGAAGATCCGCTGGCCGAGTCGAAATCCTATGAGGCGGCGTTGAATCAGTTCAAGGCGGCCAATTACGCGGGGTCCATCGCGGGTTTCAAGAATTTCCTCAAATCTTATCCGGGCAGCAGCCTGGCATCCAATGCGCAGTACTGGATTGGCTATTCCTACTACGCGCTCAAGGATTACAAAAGCGCACTTTCGCAGCAGCAGAAATTGATCGGCAGTTACCCGCAAAGCGCAAAAGTCCCGGATGCGTTATTGAACATGGCGAGCAGCCAGCTTGAAACAGATGACACCGGCGCCGCCAAGAAGACGCTGGAAGAAATTGTCAACAAACACCCTGGCACGAATGCGGCGAAAATCGCGGCAAAACGACTTGCCGCATTGAAGTGAGCAGTAATTCCGTAACGCTCCGGTTGACGGAGATTTTCTTTTCGCTGCAAGGCGAAACTTCTCGCACCGGTTTGCCCACCGCGTTTATCCGGCTGTCAGGCTGTCCGCTGCGTTGCGTCTGGTGCGATACCCCTTACAGCTTTTCTGGCGGCGAGACCTGGCCGCTCGCGGATATTCTCGACAAGACCGCAAGTTTTGGCACGTCATATGTAACAGTGACGGGCGGCGAGCCGCTTGCGCAAAAAAACTGCCTTCCGCTCCTGACGGCATTATGTGACGCGGGATATGAAGTTTCCCTGGAAACGGGTGGCGCGCATGATGTTTCCGGCGTGGATGGCCGGGTGTCGCGAACTGTCGACATCAAGCCGCCCGGTTCGGGCGAAGTCGAGCAGGTGCTTTGGGAGAATCTTGGCCTGTTGAACAAGGGCGATGAAATCAAGTTTGTGCTGGCTGATCGTGAAGACTATGAATGGGCTCTTGCCGTCATGAGGCGTGATGATTTTCCCAGGGATGTGCCCGTGCTTTTCTCGCCGGTCCATGGAAAACTGGAAGCCAGAACCCTGGCGGAATGGATGCTGGAAGACCGCGCACCTGCCCGCATGCAAATTCAACTGCATAAATTGCTCTGGGGCGAGGAACGAGCCAGATGAAGCGCAGCGGCGAGGAACGAGCCAGGTGAAGTTTGTCGGTGAGGAACAGTTCCGGTGAAACGTGCAGTGATATTGCTGTCGGGCGGCCTGGATTCCGCAACCACGCTCGCCATCGCATCGCAACAGGGATACCAGTGCTACGCCTTGTCTTTTGATTATGGGCAGCGCCATATTGCCGAACTGGGCGCAGCGCAAGCTGTTGCCCGGCACCAGGGAGTCAAGGAGCATCGTACGGTCCGGCTGGATCTTGGTGCACTGGGCGGGTCTGCCCTGACAGACAGGGCTATCGCCGTCCCGGAAACACCTACTGAGGGAATCCCTGTAACGTATGTCCCGGCGCGTAATACAGTCATGCTTGCCTATGCGCTCGCCTGGTCAGAAGTGTTGGGCGCGCGTGACGTTTTCATCGGGGTGAATGCCGTTGATTATTCCGGGTATCCGGATTGCCGGCCAGAATTTATCGACGCGTTCGAAAAACTGGCCAATCTGGCGACCAAAACAGGTGTCGAGCAAGGTGGATTCAAGGTGCATGCGCCATTGTTGCGCCTATCCAAGGCAGAGATTATTAAGCAGGGTCTGGCACAAGGCGTGGACTACGGCCTGACGGTATCCTGCTATCAGGCAAGCCCGGATGGAAAGGCTTGTGGCCGCTGTGATTCCTGCCGTTTACGTAAGGCCGGGTTCGAGCAGGCAGGGGAAAAAGACCCGACTCATTACAATTAATACCAGCATAAAATAATACGTCGTAAATCGTGCGGAAAACCTATTGTGCGAGTAGGGCTGTCTGTGTCATAAAGTCACAATAAACAGGATCAGGGGAGAGCTATGGAGTGGTTCCAGGGGATAGCGGTTGAGCGCCAGGTTGCACTGCTTGGTTTTATTCTGGCGATGATTTTTGGCTATGTCGGCAACAAGACTCACTTTTGCACCATGGGCGCGGTTTCCGACATCGTCAATATCGGCGATTGGGGCCGCATGCGCGCCTGGCTGCTGGCGATTGCCGTGGCCATTATTGGCACCAATACCCTCGTTTATCTGGGCGATCTGGATATCGAAAAAACGCTCTATACCACCCCCAATTTCTACTGGCTGGCAGCGATCGTAGGCGGCGCGACCTTTGGCATAGGCATGACCCTGGCGGGTGGCTGCGGCCAACGTACCCTGGTTCGAGTGGGGGGTGGCAATCTCAAATCAATCGTTGTCTTTATCTATCTGGGTTATGCGGCCTTGGTAACGCTGAGAGGGATCTTGGGCGCTTTCAGGGTAAATTTTCTGCAGGCTCCTGCTGTAACCGTGCAACTGGATGGCAATCAAACGCTGCCGACGTTGTTGAATCTTGAGCCGGGCGCTGCCTTGGGTCTGGCGCTTGCCATCGCGGCTGTCTTGCTGATTTTTATTTTTGCCAATAGCGATTTCCGCAAAAACTCGGATGGCATATTGAGCGGCATCGCCATCGGCCTTGTCGTTGTGGCGGGCTGGTATGTCACAGGCAAACTTGGCTTTGGTGAAGATCCGGAAACGCTGGAAATGGTTTATATCGGCACCAACTCGCATCTGGCTGAATCCATGACCTTCGTCGCGCCTGTGGGCTACACCATGGACTATTGGGCCTATTGGACGGACAGCGCCACGATTATTACCTTTGGTATTGCCACCGTGTTTGGCGTTGGCGTAGGTTCATTCATCTATGCCGTTACCCATAAAACATTCAGATGGGAGTTTTTTACTTCTCCCCAGGATCTGGCTCGACACCTGATTGGCGCGACCCTGATGGGCTTTGGCGGCGTGACTGCGCTGGGCTGCACGATCGGGCAGGGCGTGACCGGGGTTTCCACCTTGTCCATCATGTCCTTTCTGGTGTTGGCCAGCATTATTGCGGGCGCGGCGGTAACCATGAAGGTTCAATACGCCCTGATGATGAGAAGCGCCTAAATTTTGTGTGGCTAGAACCGATCCAGTAAATAATGGGTCGAATGCTTTAAAACCTACACTTGAACGCGAATCGGGAATTAATAGTCTTAAATTACCTTGACCATGTGGAATTACATTGGTACGGTTAGCAAGCGGTTCGCCGAGGAGATGATTTGAAAACATTGCGTACATTCCTGCTGCTGGCAGCATTGGCGTTAACAGGCCAGCAGGCATGGGCCGGGAAGGCGATCAACTTCGTGTTGAGTGATAGCAACGGCAAAGTACACCGGCTTTCCGACTATTCCGGCAAATGGGTATTGGTCAATTTCTGGGCGCCTTGGTGCCCACGCTGCTGGATGGAATTTCCCCTTCTTAACGATCTGGACAGCCGCAAGGATTTTGTGGTTCTGGGCGTGGCCATGGATTACGGTGGCGATGAATCCTCCGCGCACTCCTACGCCAGACGATACAACCTGCGCTATCCGCAAGTGATGGCGGGTAATCGTCGTGACCCCAACAGTCCTTCCCACCAGGTTGGTCCGGTGGATTTTTACCCGACCTCCTATCTGTACGCCCCGGATGGTGAACTGGTCATGTTCATCCCGGGTATTGTCAGCAAGAACAAACTGGCCAGCTTCATGGACCAATATGCCAGAGAGAATCCCACAGCTTTTGCAGAGGCGCCCGTGCAACCTGTCGCGGCAGCTGCAACAGCTACAGCCGCCGCTGCGGTGGCCAGCAAAAGTGCCGAACCCCCAAAATCCACCCCAGCAGTCAAGCCGGCGGAGTACAAAAAAGCCCCCGCTTCCAACACAAAAAAAAAAGTAAGAAGCTGAGCTAGGAGATGCAGCAAATAAAAAAGCGGGAATCTCCCGCTTTTTTATTTGCTGCATTCGTTTTCAGGTATTCATTTAGTTCGTTTGGGCTTTTCATGGCGCGGTTCATTACGGTATAATCTCGCGCTTTGCTGAGCCAGTCTATGGTCAGGCATGGGTCGGTAGCTCAGCCGGTAGAGCAGCGGACTTTTAATCCGTTGGTCGCGAGTTCGAATCTCGCCCGACCCACCAAATTCAAAGGCCACGCTCAGCGTGGCTTTTGTCATTTTCAATCCTGTACCGAACTGACAATATTTGTCACCCCTTGTCCAATTGGGGCAACTAGGTGTGCCTCAAAAACTCAATCGGCAATGAAATTGCCGGTGCAGTGTTTATTAACAATTTTCTCAACTCTTTGAAATATAGGGTTTTTATCCCGCAATTTCGTCGTTTGCGCTTGCGTTGGCTAAAGTTGGCATGACCGATGCTCGTTATCAGCCAGACACGAATGTTCGTGCTCTTCATGATCAACTCTCAAGGAGCTATTTAAATGAAAAAGGTACAACAAGGTTTTACCCTGATCGAACTGATGATCGTTGTGGCGATTATCGGTATTCTGGCCGCGATCGCTCTGCCGGCCTATCAGGATTACACAACTCGGACAAAGATTACCGAAGCACTGAACATGGCAGCTCCAGCGAAGCTCGCCGTCTCTGAAACTTCATCGTCCACGGGTGGACTGGCTAACGTTACTGCAGCCAATAGTGGCTACGCCTTCCCCGGTGCAACTGATTATGTTTCTGGCATCACTATCACCGATGCTACGGGTGTTGTTACGGTTACTTCAACTGTGCCTAACGCTGCCGGCGATATCACCCTGACCCCGAACGATGTGGGTTCCGGTCAGTTGACTTGGGATTGCGCTTCGGCCGCTATAGCCAGTAAGTATCTGCCGGCCAACTGCCGTTGATTGTTGGTTAATAATGAAACAACCAGCGTAGGGCGCAATAACTATTAGGCTTTACGTTGCATATCAAGAAAGCCTCCTTCGGGAGGCTTTCTCCATTTCTGAAACAAGAAGCTTGAATGCTTTGACCAATACATTTGTTTTCCGAATCAGGTTTGGGCAAAAATCTTGCGGGTGACTTCCAGTGAAAACCCCCTGCTTTGCAGAAAACGAATCTGCCGGGCTGTTTCCTTTTTGTCGGCGGGTGGCACACCAAATTTCTTGCGCCAGACTGCTAGAGCCCTTTCCAGTTCTGTTTCTTTTGTCTCGGCTAACGCTTGCTGGACAATTGACTCTTCAACACCTTTCTGTCGCAGTTCGTACGCCAACTTCTGGCAGCCAAATCGCGTCTGCTTTTGTGTAACGTAGCTCTCGGCGAAACGCTGGCTGGATAGCCAGCCGCGTTTGCTAAGTTCATCGAGGACGGTTTTAATATCGTCTTCTTCATAGCCCGCACGCTGGAGTTTGCGTGCAAGTTCCAGTGGGGTGTGTTCGCGTCGGGCCAGATAGGACATGGCCCGGTCACGTACGGGCGGCAGCTTTTTCTCTTTTTCCACTGTGCTCAGGCTTCAACCTCGATTTCGGCGGGCGCGGGATTCTTGATACCTAATGCGGCACGAATCTTGGCTTCGATTTCCTGGGCGATGGCGGGGTTTTCCTTGAGGAATTCGCGGGCGTTGTCCTTGCCCTGGCCGATCTTTTCGCCACCGTAGGCATACCAGGCGCCGGATTTGTCGACGATCTTGTTTGCCACGCCCAGTTCGATGATTTCACCTTCGCGGGAGATGCCTTCGCCGTAGAGGATGTCGAAGAAAGCTTCCTTGAACGGTGGAGAAACCTTGTTCTTGACGACCTTGACCTTGGTTTCGTTGCCGACGACTTCGTCGCCTTTCTTGATGGCGCCGATGCGGCGGATGTCGAGGCGCACGGAGGCGTAGAACTTGAGCGCGTTGCCGCCGGTGGTGGTTTCGGGGTTGCCAAACATGACGCCGATTTTCATGCGGATCTGGTTGATGAAAATCACCAGTGTATTGGTGCGCTTGATGTTGGCGGTGAGCTTGCGCAATGCCTGGCTCATCAGCCGGGCTTGCAGGCCCATGTGCGAGTCGCCCATTTCGCCTTCGATTTCGGCCTTGGGTGTAAGCGCGGCAACCGAGTCCACGACGACCACATCGACCGAGCCGGAACGCACCAGCATGTCGGCGATTTCCAGTGCCTGTTCGCCGGTATCGGGCTGTGAGATGAGCAGGTTGTCCACGTCCACTCCCAGCTTCCTGGCATAAACCGGGTCGAGCGCGTGCTCGGCATCGATGAAGGCTGCTGTGCCGCCGGTTTTTTGCATTTCGGCGATGACTTGTAGGGTCAGCGTGGTTTTCCCGGACGATTCCGGTCCGTAAATTTCGACCACGCGGCCGCGCGGCAGGCCGCCGATGCCCAGCGCAATGTCCAGCCCCAGCGAGCCGGTGGAGATGGCCTGGATGTCGCGCGCCACATCGTGGTCGCCCAGGCGCATGACCGAGCCCTTGCCAAACTGTTTTTCAATCTGTGACAAGGCTGCGGAAAGGGCTTTCATTTTGTCTTCAGCGATAGCGGCGGTTGCCATGGTTGTCTCCTGATTCATTGAATGGTGATTGAACTTTAGGCGATATATTTTGCTATGTCAATAAAAAATATCATGTAATTAAATAATACAAACTAGATATGTTTTATGTGGCAGGAGTATCTATAATGGCTGGACGGAGAAGCCTGATGATTACAAAAGACAAAATGCGCCTGGACCTGAAATGGGCCACCTTGCAGCGGCTGAAGTTCATCGAAATCATGAGCTGGTATGCCGGTGTGGTGACCCGCAGCGATCTGGCCAAGGCGTTTGGCATGTCCGATCCGGCGGCAACCAAGGACATCAAGCTGTATAACGATCTGGCGCCAGGTAATCTGGGGTACAGCCAGGCCGTGTTCGGTTTTGTTCCGACCGAGCGTTTCAGCCCCGTGTTCGCCAATCTGGAACCAACTGTCGTGCTGCCGGTTTTTTCAGCCAATCTGGCGACGATGGGCGGGCCGTATGGCGATACGCTGATATATGGTTTGGCGACGCAATCGCTGCCCTTGCCGATTAGATTGCCGGATCGCCATGTGCTGGCACAGATTACCCGTGCCATGCGCGGTCAGAAAAAGCTGAAAGTAAGCTATCGCTCACTTTCCGGCCGTGAGAGCCAGAGCCAGCGCATCCTGGAGCCGCATACGCTGGTAAATACCGGAAACCGCTGGCATGTGCGGGCTTACAGCCAGGAAACGTATGATTTCCGCGATTTCGTGCTGTCACGCTTTGTCGAGGCGGAATGCCTGAACGAAGCGGCGGAATCCAATGTGCAATTCGACGATGACTGGGTGGAAACGCTGCCATTGAAACTCGGGCCGCATCGTTCGCTGGATCAGCAAAAGCGCGAAAGCCTGTTGCTGGATTACGGCGCGGTTGATGGGGTGATCGAGATCGAGGTTCGGCGAGCGCTGCTCGGCTATGTCCTGCAACGCCTCAATGTGGATACCACGATGGATGGAACGATGAACCCGGATGCCTATCCGCTGATGCTTTTGAACCGGGATGAAATCGAACCGTTTGCGGCGTGGGTGTTTGCTTAGCCCGGATATTTCACCAGGCCGGCCAATAATTTGACGGAAAGGTGCATGTACACAGGCTTTGCACGACATATGGGGGCAATCCACTAAATACCGCCGGCCTTCGCGGTTGCTGGCGGCCGATACGCGCCATCATCCCGCGACCTGGTGAAATATCCGGGCTAGGTCAACAATTCGATCAAACCACGCAAGGCCGCGGCCACGGCGCGCGAGCGGATTTCCTCGCGGTCTCCGGAGAGCCGGCAGGTTGTTGAGAGCACGGTGCCATCAACGGTTGCCCAGCCGTTGCAGACCATGCCAACCGGCTTTTGCCGCGTGCCGCCGCCCGGTCCGGCTATACCGGATATGGACGCGCTGATCTGCGCGTGACTGTGCTTGAGTGCGCCAGTTGCCATTTCCCTCACGGTTTCTTCCGATACTGCGCCATGGGTTTCCAAGGTAGCCGTACTGACACCCAGCATGTCTTGCTTGGCCTGGTTGGAATAAGTCACGAATCCGCGGTCGAACCAGGCCGACGATCCGGGGATTGCAGTCACGAGCTGGGACAGCCAGCCGCCCGTGCATGACTCGGCACAGGCCAGCATCCAGCCCTTTTCGTGCAGTTTCTGGCCGAGGATATGGGCCAGTTGCAGCAGTTCCTCGTCGCTTACGCGAGCCATTGCAATCCTTTGAAAATTACCAGTGCATAAACCGCGGCCAGCAAATCGTCCAGCATGACACCCAATCCATTTTTGAGGCGGGCATCCAGTTGCCGGATGGGCCAAGGCTTGAGGATATCGAAAAAACGGAACAAGGCAAAAGCCGCCAGCCACTCAAACCAGCCAAAAGGCACAAGCGCCAAAATGAGCCACATGGCCACGATTTCATCCCAGACAATTCCGCCGTAATCGGCCACGCCAAGATTATTGCCAGTAATGGCGCAGGCCCAGACGCCGACTCCAAAGCCGAGGACGATGACCGTGCCGAATGCAGCCGGACCCAGGTTGGCCTGGCTCAGAAGCCAGAACAATGGCAATGCTGCCAGCGATCCAAATGTGCCTGGCGCCTTGGGCACGAGGCCCGAGCCGAATCCCAGCGCGATGAAATGCGCGGGATGCGAGAGCAGAAACCTGAAATCCGGCTTCATGTTCCGAAATGATCGAAGCCGGTACGGGAAAGCATCATGGGCTGGCCATCATTCAAAATGTTCAGGCCGTGTTCCGGTGTAATTCGTCCGGCCAGGGTCAGGCGCAAATTCAAATCCTTGCCGAGAGACTGTATTGATGCGCGCTTTGCAGCGGGCGCGGTAAAGACAAGCTCGTAATCGTCACCACCTGCCAGCACGCATTCCTGGGTGACGGGAATTTCACGCATGGGGTTGAGCGCGTCTGAGAGAGGTAATTGGTCGAACCGGACTTCCGCGCCAACTTGTGAGCGTTCGAGAATATGGCCAAGATCGGCGGCAAACCCATCGGAGACATCAATGCAGGCATGCGCGATGCCACGCAAAGCAAGGCCTAGTTCGATTCTGGGTGTGGGGACGAACAGCCGGGGGAAACATTGCACGGCCTGATCTGTTTCAAGCCGCAGTTTTCCCTGATGATGCGCCAGCGCGGCTGCGGCATCGCCCAGCGTTCCGGACACCCAGATGTCGTCGCCAGGCTGTGCGGCATCGCGGCGCAAGGCCTGACCCGGCGGCACTTCGCCAATGACCGTGACATTGATCGTCAGCAGTCCGTTGCGCGTGGTGTCGCCGCCAATGACTTCCACGTTGTGTTTTTGCGCCAGACCAAAAAAACCGCCGACAAAACCTCGCAGGAATTTTTCGTCGGCTTTGGGCAATGCAATCGACAGCAGGGCATAGCGTGGTGCCGCACCCATCGCGGCAAGGTCTGACAAGTTGACCGCCATGGCTTTGTGCCCAATCGTGCCGGGGCCATCCGAGGGCATGAAGTGCCGGCCCGCGATCAGCATGTCGGTGGAGATCGCCAACTCCATTCCCGGCGTTGGATTGATCAGCGCGCAATCGTCACCCACGCCCAGCACCGCGGAAGGGGTGGCGCGGGTGAAATATTTTGCGATCAGATCGAATTCGCCGGGCATTCTGGGTGAAGGGAGAAGGGTAAAGGGGGAAGGGTATTACTTCCCTTCACGCTTTTACTTTTTGATTTCTTCCGGCCGCATGATTTTGGCCAGCTTGTCGAGCACGCCGTTGACGTATTTGTGGCCATCGGTGCCGCCGTATTTCTTGGCCAGTTCCACGGCTTCGTTGATGGCCACGCGATACGGCACATCCGGGCAGTTGACGATTTCGTGCGCGCCGATGAGCAGTATGCCGCGTTCGATGGGGGACAATTCGCTCGCTTCACGATCGAGGTGTGGCGCGAGTTTCATTTCCAGGTCGGGCGCATTCTTCAACACGGCGTGGAACAGGGTTTCAAAGTAAGCCGCATTGGCCTTGGCAAAATCTGCATCCTCGCGCACATGCGTGGCGACATCGACTTCATCCTGACCGCTCAGGCTGTGTGCGTAGAGTGCCCGCAGGGCGAACTCACGCGACAGGCTGCGAGAGCCGGCAGGCTTTCGGGCAGGCTTCGCCGAAGTGCCTGCGTTCATAGTCGCTTCATCAGGTTGGCCATTTCCACTGCAACGCGCGCAGCATC
>CAYOJA010000037.1:0-19500 GCA_964404175.1 uncultured Thiobacillus sp.
TCAAGCCGCAGGTCGACCACGTGATCTTCCCCGACGGCAAGCGCATCATCCTGCTCGCCAAGGGCCGCCTGGTTAACCTCGGCTGCGCCACCGGCCACCCGAGCTACGTGATGTCCAGCTCCTTCGCCAACCAGACCATCGCGCAGATCGAGCTGTTCACGCGCACTGCCGACTACCCGGTGGGCGTGTACACGCTGCCCAAGCATCTCGACGAAAAGGTGGCGCGTTTGCAGCTGAAGAAACTCAACGCGCAACTGACCGAACTCACCGACCAGCAGGCGTCATACATAGGCGTGCCCAAGCAGGGTCCGTACAAGGCCGAACATTACCGGTATTGATCGATAGCTTTTCGGGAGACGTTATGCGGCTATTGTTGCTGTGGGGCCTGAATGCCCTTGCGCTGTTGGCGGTGACTTACGTGATGCCTTCGATTCAGGTCTCAGGCATCGGGTCAGCGCTGATCGCCGCGCTGGTGCTGGGCCTGATCAACACGCTGGTGCGCCCGGTTTTGGCCATTCTCACCTTGCCGATCACGGTGCTGACGCTGGGAATTTTCTATCTGGTGCTCAATGCGCTGCTGTTCTGGCTGGCAAGCGCCTTGCTGCCGGGATTCGCGGTGGGCGGCTTCGTTTCCGCGCTTCTGGGATCGATTCTGTATGGGTTGATCGCCTGGGCGCTATCGGCGCTGATCCCCGCAAGGAAAGAGTGAAGCATGACCGTACCGACCTACAGCTTTGAATTCTTTCCGCCCAAGACGCCCGAGGGCATGGAGAAACTTCGTGCCACGCGCGAAAAGCTCGCGGTACTGAAACCGAAATTCTTTTCCGTAACCTTTGGCGCGGGCGGGTCCACGCGCGACCGCACGCTGGATACCGTGCTCGAAATCCAGCAGCAGGGTTATGAAGCCGCGCCGCATCTGTCCTGCATCGGCGCGACGCGCGATGATATCCGCGCCATACTCAAGACATACAAGGAAAATGGCATTCGCCGCATCGTCGCGCTGCGCGGCGATCTGCCGTCCGGCATGGCCGAACCGGGCGAGCTGCGTTATGCAGGCGAACTGGTAGCGTTCATCCGTGCCGAGACTGGCGACACGTTCCATCTGGAAGTTGCGGCTTATCCCGAGATTCACCCGCAGGCCAAAAGCGCCCGGGACGATCTGAAAAATTTTGCCGGCAAGGTCAAGGCGGGCGCGGATTCGGCGATTACCCAGTATTTTTTTAACGCCGATGCCTACTTCCGTTTTGTCGATGAAGCGCATGCGCTGGGCGTAAATATTCCCATCGTTCCCGGCATCATGCCCATCGGCAATTTCTCGCAGCTTGCGCGTTTTTCCGATGCCTGCGGCGCCGACATCCCGCGCTGGATTCGCAAGCGCATGGAAGGCTATGGCGACGATGCCGATTCCATCCGCGCCTTCGGCCTAGATGTCGTGACGGATATGTGCCAAAGACTCATGGCCGGCGGGGCGCCGGGCCTGCATTTCTACACGCTTAATCAGGCAGCGCTGTCGCTGGAAATCTGGAAGCGGCTGGGTTTGTAATACCGGCTTTGAATTACCACCAGTGTTTGGGGTAGGGGCGCTTGTGCACGGTGTTGTTATAGATGAACGCGGTCGCCACAAGGATGAGAGCCCCGACCGCGACAGGAACCAGAATGAACTCCGGGCCGGGATTGAGAAAGTGAATGACAATCGGCGTACCCGTGGCAGGAGGGTGGGACGAGCGCAACAGCATCATGACCGTAAGGGCAAGGCCGCATCCTATTGCGACCGACCACCACGTCGGCCCGAATGCAAAGGTGCACAGCCAACCCACGGCGGCGGCTGAAATGTGGCCGACAATGACATTGCGTGGCTGCACGAACGCGCTGTCGGGAAATCCGAAAATCATCGCGGCACTGGAGCCGAACGAACCAATAAGCCAGACGCGTACATACAAGTCGTCGATGAATGCGATGATGCCAACTGCGATGACGACGCCCAGACCGCCGAGTATCGGGTGTTTCCATCCATAGCCCTGGCGGTTGGGGTCATTCGGCGGTGTCATGCCAGCACGGCTTTCAATGCTTTCAGGCAAAAATCGACATTCTGTTCTCTGGCGGAATAACCCATCAGGCCGATGCGCCAGACTTTTCCTGCCAACGCGCCGAGACCGGCGCCGATTTCGAGATTGGACTCCGTCAGCAACTTGCTGCGCGCGGCGGCATCGTCGACGCCATCTGGAATCCACACGGAATTGAGTTGCGGCAAACGCGCGCTTTCTTCCACGACGAATTTCAAGCCCATGCCTTCAAGGCCGGCCTTGAGTTTCTCGTGCATGGCGCGGTGGCGCGCCCACGCGTTTTCCAGGCCTTCTTCCGACAGAATGACCAGCGCTTCATGCAGGCCATACAGAGGATTGATCGGTGCGGTGTGGTGATAGGTGCGCTTGCCAGCGGATTGCCAGTAACCCAGCACAAGATTCAGATCCAGAAACCAGCTTTGCACCGGCGTCTTGCGCGCCTGCACTTTTTCGATGGCGCGTTTGGAAAAGGTGACGGGCGAAAGCCCGGGTGTGCAGGACAAGCACTTCTGACTGCCGGAGTAGGCGGCATCGATGCCCCACTCGTCGATCAGCACCGGCGTGCCACCCAGTGAAGTGACGCAGTCCATGATGGTGAGCGCGCCATGATTTTGCGCCAGCGCGGCCAGCGATTTGGCATCGCTTTGCGCGCCGGTCGAAGTCTCGGCGTGCACGAAAGCCAATACCTTCGCATCCGGATTGTCCTTGAAGGCCTGCTCTACTTTGGCCACCGTCACAGGTTTTCCCCATTCGTCTTCCACCACCACCGGCACGCCGCCGGTGCGCTTGACGTTTTCCAGCATGCGCCCACCGAACACGCCGTTGACGCAGACGATGACCTTGTCGCCCGGCTCCACCAGATTGACGAAACACATTTCCATGCCGGCGGAGCCGGGCGCGGAAACCGGAAAGGTCAGCGGGTTCCCGGTCTGGAATGCATAACGCAGCAGACTCTTGATTTCTTCCATCATGTCCTGGAAGGCCGGGTCGAGATGGCCAATGGTCGGCCGCTGCATGGCGTCGAGAATGCGCTGCGGCACGTCGGACGGGCCCGGGCCCATGAGAACGCGCTGGGGCGGGATAAAGGATTTGATGTGTGGATTGCTGACGGGCATGGCTTTGGGCGGCGAATGAATAATTAAACCCGAGCATTTTACTCGGGTTAACAGGCTTGGTCGATCAGCGACCCGGGGGAATTCCCATTTGCGGCTTCATGGCAGTCTGCAGGCTGGCGAATAACTTCGGATGCAATTTCTCCTGCTCGGCCAGCATCTGTTTCATGGCGTAGCGCTGTTGTGGTTTGGAGAAACAGGCCGGACAGTTCTCAAAAATCACCGGCAGCCCGGCGGCTTCGGCAAATGCGCGGGTCTGCCGTTCGCGCACGTAAACGAAAGGCCGGATCACTCGCAGGTCACCGGCGTCATTCAGATAATGCGCTTGCATGGTCCTGAGCTTGCCACCGAAAAACATCGACAACATCAGTGTTTCGGCAAGATCATCGAGATGCTGCGCCAGCGCCAGCACGTTATAGCCATTCTCGCGCGCGACGCGATACAGAATGCCGCGCCGCATTCTAGAGCAGTAGGCACAGAAGGAGTCGGTGTCTTTGGTCAGCGTTTTTTTCGCCTCGGCCACGATGGGCTGGGAGTCGAAGAAATATTTCACACCCAGTTCCGCCAAATAAGGTTTGAGCGGTGAAGGGTCGAACTGGTCGGATTGCGGGTCGACCGTGCATGCAGCCAGCTCGAATTTGATGGGCGCTTTTTTTTGCAAGTGAAGCAGCACATGCAGCAGCGACAGCGAATCCTTGCCGCCCGAAAGCCCCAACAGAATACGATCGCCGTCGCGGATCATGTCAAAGTCGCCAATGGCGCGGCCCGCGGCAGTGACAAGCGACCTCGGCGGCTGAATGACTTCCGTGGCAATAGGTTCCAAAACCGCCTGATTGGTCATGCCGGAGAACTGAACTGCATCCGGTATAGCTGGGCATAGCGGCCATTTTGTGCCAGCAGCTCGGCATGCTTGCCGGATTCCACGATGCGGCCCTGCTCCATGACGACGATGCGATCGGCCTTCTCGATGGTGGAAAGCCGGTGGGCGATGACGATGGTGGTGCGGCCCTGCATGAGATTTTCCAGCGCGGCCTGGACATGGCGCTCCGACTCGGTATCCAGCGCCGAGGTCGCCTCGTCAAGAATCAGTATCGGCGTGTCTTTCAGCAAGGCGCGGGCAATGGCTATGCGCTGGCGCTGGCCGCCGGAAAGCTTGATGCCGTTTTCACCCACTAGCGTATCCAGCCCTTCGGGCAATTTGCTGATGAATTCCCAGGCGTGAGCGGCTTCGGCTGCCTTGCGAATTTCATCGTCGCTGGCACCACGCTTGGCGCCGTAGGCAATGTTGGCGCGCAGCGTGTCATTGAACAGCACGATTTCCTGCGACACGCTGGCGATATTGGCGCGCAGGCTGGCCAGCGTGTAATCCTCGGCCGGGTGGTTGTCGAACATGACCCGGCCCTTGCTTGGCGTATAAAAACGCGGCAATAGCGCCACCAGGCTGGTTTTTCCCGCGCCGGAGCCGCCCACCAGGGCCAAGGTTTCGCCGGGTTGCATATGGAGATCAATATCCAGCAGGGCGGGTTGCTGCTTGCCTGGGTAATACAGGCTTACCTGTTCGAAACGAATGTCGCCGCTCAGTCTTTTTGCCACGTGAGTGCCGGGATCGGCTTCGGGAATTTCGTCGAGAATTTCAAACACGACTTCGGCGGAAGCCAGGCCGCGTTGCAGAACATCGTTCAGGGTGGTCAGCCGCTTGAGCGGCGGGAACAGCAGCATCATGGCGATGAAGAAGGAGACAAATCCACCCACCGTAGTCTGATCATTCACGGCCTGCTGCATGGCGATAAAGAAAATGATGGCCAGCGGAATGGAAGCGAGGATTTCGACAAACGGCGTATTCGCACCCAATGTAACAATCCGTTTCATTTCCAGCTTTCGCGCCTTGTCCGCGCGCTCGTGGAAGCGGGCGATTTCATAGGGCTGCGCATCAAATATCCGCACCAACCGGTGGGCGGAAAGCGATTCGGTCAGCGACTCCGTCAGCATGCCGACATTGTTCTGGGCGGCGTGTGAAATGGTACGCAGGCGTTTGCCAACCTTGATAACGATAAAAACAATCGGCGGAAAGGTAATGAAAATGATCAGCGTCAGTTGCCAGTTTGTCCAAAGCAGGTAGCCCATGAGCGCCACGATGGTCAGCGCATCCTTGCTCAGCGCGGTCAGGCCTGTGGTGGTGGCGCGCATGACCTGCATGACATTGAACGCGACATGCGCGGTGAGCTGGCTGGTGCTGACATTGTCGAAATAGCTGACTGGCAGCGTCAGCAGTTTCTTGTGCATGGCTTCGCGCAGGTCCTGTACCAGACGTGTGTCGATCCAGTTGATTGAATAACTGGCGGCGAAACTTGAAAGCCCGCGCAGAACGAGCAGGGCGATGATGCCGACCGGCATCCAGATCAGCCAGGCCTGGTTTTTCGCCACGAAGCCCTCATCCAGCATCTGCTTGAACAGGGCCGGCAAGACGGGTTCCAGGGAAGCGGTGATGGCGTTGGCAATAATGGCAACGAGCAGGATTTTCCAGTGCGGCCGCGCATATTTGAGCAGCCTGAGATAAAGCACCTTGCCGCTGACATGCGGCTTGTTCATGCTGCCCTGACCGGAGGCTGGGTTTTGCGTATCTGTCATCAGAGCAGAAAGAGGGTGGCCAGGCCAAGGAAGATAAAAAAGCCCATGCTGTCGGTCGTGGCGGTCAGCAGGACAGATGAGCCCAGCGCCGGATCTCGGTTCATGCGTTCCATGGCCAGCGGAATGAAAATGCCGGCCAGCGCGGCGACAATCATGTTCAGCAGCATCGCCAGGGCCATGATGCCGCCCAGCGCCGGATTCTGATAAAGCAGCCAGGCAAACACGCCAACGGCCAATCCCCACACGACGCCATTCAGCACCGCAACGCCCAGTTCCTTGAACAGCAGTCTGCGTGCGTTGGAAGACGTGATCTGGCCAAGCGCCAGACCGCGGATGATCAGCGCGGTGGTCTGGTTGCCGGAATTGCCGCCGATGCCGGCGATGATGGGCATCAGCGCCGCCAGCGCCGCCAGTTTTTCGATGCTGCCTTCAAAGATGCCGATGACGCGCGAGGCGATGAATGCCGTCATCAGGTTGATGGCCAGCCACATCCAGCGGTTGCGCGCCGCCTTCCAGACCGTGGAGAAGAGATCTTCCTCTTCTTTCAGGCCGGCCATCGACAGCATGTCGGATTCCGCGCTTTCTCGGATGTAATCCACCACCGCATCCACGGTCACGCGTCCGATCAGGCGGTGCTGCGCATCGATCACGGGCGCCATCACCAGGTCGTAACGCTCGAAGGCCTGGGCGGCTTCGTGGGCGTCGTCATCCGGCTGGAAACTGACATAGTCTTCCACCATCACCGCGGCCACGGTGGCCTCGGGGTCGGAGGTCAGCAGGCGCTTCAAGGGCAGCACGCCGATCAGATAATCGTCGCGCTCGATGACAAACAGCTTGTCCAGCTGGTCGGGCAGTTCTCCCAGCCGGCGCAGATAACGCAGGGTCACTTCCAGCGTGACATCGGCGCGGATGGTGACCATGTCGAAATCCATCAGCGCGCCGACCTGATCTTCGGGAAAGGCCAGCGCGGACTGCAACCGGGCCCGCTTTTGCGCATCCAGCGAAGTCAGTAGTTCCTGAATGACGTCATGCGGCAGATCGGGCGCCAGATCGGCGATTTCGTCTGTATCCAGGGTTTCGGCGGCGGCCAGCAGTTCGGCATTGTCCATGCTCGAAATGAGCGATTCCCGGACGGCATCCGATACTTCCAGCAGGATCTCGCCGTCGCGCTCCGCCTTGACCAGTTCCCACACCACCAGGCGCTCGTTGAGCGGCAGGGATTCGAGTATGTAGGCCACGTCCGCCGGATGCAGTTCATCCAGTTTTTTCTGCAGCTCGGCAAGGTTTTGCTTGTGGACGATGGATTCAACCAGATCCTGGCGCGGACCGCCCTGACGATGGACAAGATCCTCCACCAGCTTTTGCTTGGCGAGCAAAGCCTGCACCTGATGCAGGTGTTCCTCCAGGCTGTCCTGGTTTTGGTGAGGAGTTTCGAATTCTTCGGTCATGGCGCCAATTTTCAGCTTGGCGGAATTTTAGCGCGGCATGATGGGGGTGCGCGGATTATTTCGGCACTTGCGCGTAACGCATGCGTGTCGCGATGGTGGCGACGCGCCGTTTGTACTTTCGCGATGCCCGGTTGTCCTCATACCAGCGCGGGTTGGGCACCATCGCGGCCAGGGCGGCGCCCTGACCGGGAGTGAGGCTGGCCGCGGATTTTTTGAAATAGCGGCGCGAGGCGGCCTCGGCGCCGTAAATGCCATCCCCCCATTCGATGATGTTGAGATAGACCTCCAGGATGCGGCGTTTGCTCCATGTGGTTTCAATCATCAATGTAATGACTGCTTCCTGCCCCTTGCGCACGAAGCTCTTGTCGGCGGATAAAAACAGGTTTTTTGCCAGTTGCTGGCTGATGGTGGAACCGCCCGCCACCAGGCGGCCTTTCTTGAGATTTTTCTCCACCGCTTTCTGGATGCCTTCGATATCGAAGCCTTCGTGATTGAGAAACTTGCCGTCCTCGGCAGCGACAATGGCCCGCTTGAGGTGAATGGATATTTTGTCGTAGGGAACCCATTTGTGGCGGAGTTCGGCGTCGCCGTTTTTTTCCTGAATGCGGGCAAGCCCCGCCTGCATGAAGGCGCTGGAAGACGGGTTGTGGTCTATCCACCAGAGCACATGGGCGAATGTCCAGAACTGATAAACCACAATCAGCCCAAGCAGTATCAGCAGGGCGCGCCAGGTCCCTTGCCATAGCGCTTTCATCTGGCCAAGCGCAGCACTTGCATGACGGGCGCGGTATCCGGCCGCACGCCGCGCCAGAGATAAAAGCTTTCCGCCGCCTGTTCGACCAGCATGCCCAGACCGTCGGAAACATGCGTGGCCCCATGGGCGCGCGCCCACGCCATGAAGGGCGTATCCGCCTTGCCGTACATCATGTCGTAGGCCAGCGCGCCGGGCTTGAAAAGCGTACCGGGCAAGGGCGGAAGTTCGCCCTTGAGACTGGCGGAAGTGGCGTTGATGACGGCGTCGAAACCGCCGGTCAATTCATGAAATCCACAGCCGCTTGCCTTGCCATGTTTGCTTAACCAGCCAGCCAGCAGAATGGCTTTTTCGGGTGTGCGGTTGGCGATCACAAGTTCTTCCGGGTTGCATTGCAATAGCGGCAGGCCCACACCCGATGCCGCGCCGCCCGCGCCCAGAAGCAGAAGGCGTTTTCCTTCGAGGGAAAATTCGAGGTTCTCCGTGATGTCCCGCACAAGGCCGGCGCCATCGGTGTTGTCGCCGAGGATGGAACCGTCTTTTTCAAACTTCAGGGTGTTGACCGCCTCGGCGGCAAGTGCGCGATCGGTGTGGCGCGTAGCGAGTTTGAATGCCTGATGCTTGAAAGGCACGGTGACATTCGCGCCCGCGCCGCCTTGCGCCCGGAAGGCGGCAACCACACCGGCAAAATCATCCGCGGGCGCAAGAATCGCCCGGTAGTCCAGATCCTGCCCGGTTTGCCTGGCGAACTCGGTGTGGATAAGCGGGGATTTCGAATGCGCGACGGGATTGCCGAAAACGGCGTAATGACTTGTCATGAGCCCGATTTTATCAGGCCCATGACAGACAAGGCTGCCTGCGCTGGGCGGTACGTATTACAGAACGGGCGTGTTGCCGTAACGTTCGCCGCGCTCGTATACGACATGCGCACGGCCAACCAGAAGTGGATCGAGCGGACCGATCTGGTCGATATCCTTTTTCGCATAGGGGAGCTTGTGCAGGATGTAGCGCATGGCATTGAGCCGCGCGCGTTTTTTGTCATTCGACTTGATGACCGTCCACGGCGAATCCGCCGTGTCCGTGTAAAAGAACATGGCTTCCTTGGCCTTGGTGTAATCGTCCCATTTATCCAGCGAGGCCAGGTCGATTGGGGAAAGTTTCCACTGCTTGAGCGGGTGCGCTTCACGTTCCTTGAAGCGGCGCCGCTGTTCTTCCCGGCTGACAGAAAACCAGAACTTGATCAGATGGATTCCGCTGCGGGCCAGGTTGCGTTCGAATTCGGGAGCCTGGCGCATGAATTCAAGATACTCATCGTCGCTGCAAAAACCCATCACCCGTTCGACCCCGGCGCGGTTGTACCAGGAACGGTCGAACAGGGCGATTTCGCCCGCGGTTGGCAGGTGCTGGACATAGCGCTGGAAATACCACTGCCCGCGCTCGGTGTCGGAAGGCTTTTCCAGGGCCACGACATGCGCGCCACGAGGGTTGAGATGTTCCATGAAACGCTTGATCGTTCCCCCTTTGCCTGCGGCATCCCGTCCTTCGAACAGGATCACGACCCGCTGGCCAGTTTCCTTGACCCAGGCCTGGAGTTTGAGCAATTCCACCTGAAGGTGGTATTTTTGTTTTTCATAATTCTTGCGCGACATCAGGTTTTTGTAAGGGTAGCCGCCCTCGCGCCAGTCGTCCGACAGTTCTTCATCGGGATTGCGATGGGACTTGGCGCCGCCGGGCAAGTGCTGCTTGAGCAATACCTTGCGCAGTTCCTCCGCATCCTCTGCGGAGGCGCCCGCGAAAATCGCTTCAAGGGACTGGATCAATTCAGGGCCGCTGCCCACCGCGGTTCCACGGTCAAGAATATCCTGCACGGCCGTGATTTTGGCTGCCTGTGCTGCGTCCACAGCCTCGTTAACTGCAAACCGTTCTATGCCTTCGGCGCTGATGACCGGCGGCACGTCGCCATCGGATGCCCGGCGAGTGCGGGAGCCATTCCGCTTTTTGTTGACGGGGAGTTGTTTTTTGGTTGGGTGAGCGCGTGTGCTGGTTTTGGTCGCCATGATTTTTTCCAAGCTGAGTCTGATGCCGTTAGATTCAGGTTATTCAGGTTAATTAAAAATAAGAAAACCTTTTAATACTAATATTCTTTTTGCCAAGTGCAATGTCTGAATTCGTGAACCTGAGGGGGCTTATGCTATTACGTCAAACCTAGCTCTGACTCCAGGGCAGGTTGTTATATTTCCAGCCGCCCAGTTTGCCGCGATGGTTTGTCTGCTTGTCCAGATCGCCCTCAAAACCCTCCTGCACGTTGTAACAGTCACGGTAGCCATTTAGTGTCGCGGCTTCAGCAGCCTTGTGAGATCGCAGGCCATTGCGGCATATAAAAAGAGTAAGCGCTTCCATATCTGCCTGCTGCTTGAGCTGGGTCAGAAAATGTGGATTGAGATGCCAGCCAGGATAAGTCATCCACTCGACTTCAATGGCTCCTGGAATCTTGCCAACCAGATCCAGTTCAGCCCGGCTGCGGACATCGATCAGCCGGGAGCCAGGGGCGAGCTGCAATACTTCCGCAGCCTCACACGGCGTCAGCGCGCCCTCATAGGGTAGTTGAGCTGCCCTGGCGCGTTGTTGGGCTGAAGTAAGAATTTCTGTCAGGCGTCCCATATTTTTCTCGCTGTTGAAGAGACACTACCGAGTATATGTCACTCACATCAAGTCGCAACGTGCACCAATGCTGTGCGCTTGGAGAGTCATATGCTTTATTGTGGTGCAATGCAGTGGTTTGGCAACATCGAAAGGCCTTGTGGCACAATGGACGTTTTGGTTTTTACTGATGGCATGGTTTCTGCAGTAACCCCGCCGTCGAATATTTTTCACTGGCTCATTTTTGATTTGAGGAGAGCACTACCATGGCGGTCGCCGATGTAATGAAGATGATTGCGGACAACGAAGCCCGTTTCGTTGATCTGCGTTTTACCGATACCCGCGGCAAGGAGCAGCATGTTTCAATTCCGGCGCGCATCGTTGATGGGGAGTGGTTTGAAAACGGCCATCCTTTTGATGGTTCTTCAATTGCCGGCTGGAAAGGCATCCAGGCTTCCGACATGTTGCTGAAGGCAGATCCGGATACCGCTTTCATGGACCCGTTTTTCGACGAAGCCACCATGGTGTTGACTTGCGATGTCATTGAGCCATCGGACGGCAAAGGCTATGACCGCGACCCGCGTTCGGTGGGGCGCCGCGCCGAAGCCTACTTGAAGTCCACGGGCATTGCGGATACCGCCTACTTTGGCCCCGAGCCAGAATTCTTCATTTTTGATTCCGTCACCTGGCATGACGATATGTCTGGCTGCTCGGTCAGGATCGAATCAGAAGAGGCCGCATGGTCCTCCGCCGAAAAGTTTGAAGATCGCAACACAGGCCACCGTCCCGGCATCAAGGGCGGTTATTTTCCCGTGCCGCCGGTCGATTCCCTGCAGGATATCCGCGCGGCGATGGTCATGGCGCTGGAAGAAATCGGCATTCCGGTTGAGGTGTTTCACCATGAAGTGGCGACCGCCGGCCAGTGCGAAATCGGCACCGTGTTCAATACCCTGGTTCGTCGCGCCGACTGGACCCAGACCCTGAAATACATCGTTCAGAACGTGGCCCATGCCTACGGCAAAACCGCCACCTTCATGCCCAAGCCCATCGTTGGAGACAACGGTTCCGGCATGCACGTACACCAGTCACTGTGGAAAGATGGCAAAAACCTGTTTGCCGGCAACGGCTATGCTGGTCTGTCCGAAATGTGCCTGTACTACATCGGCGGCATCATCAAGCATGCCAAGGCATTGAATGCCATTACCAACCCCTCCACCAACTCCTACAAGCGTCTGGTGCCGGGATTCGAAGCGCCCGTGATGCTGGCATACTCTGCCCGTAACCGTTCCGCCTCCATCCGCATCCCGATCGCGGCCAGCGAAAAGGCTCGCCGTATCGAGACCCGTTTCCCCGATCCGACAGCCAACCCCTACCTGGCTTTCTCCGCGCTGATGATGGCCGGCCTGGACGGTATCCAGAACAAGATCCATCCTGGCGATCCCGCCGACAAGGACTTGTACGACCTGCCGCCGGAAGAAGATGCCAAGATTCCGAAGGTTTGCCACAGCCTGGAAATGGCGCTGGAGCATCTGGACAAGGATCGCGAGTTCCTGACCCGCGGCGGCGTTTTCTCCAACGACATGATCGATGCCTATATCGGATTGAAGATGGAAGAGGTTACCAAGTTCCGCATGACCACCCATCCCGTGGAGTTTGCGATGTACTACTCGCTGTAAGATTTTGCAGCCTGGTGAAAAAGGCGGCCACGGCCGCCTTTTTCATTTGTCCTGGCAAGGCGGCTTTGCCGCCTTTTTTGTTTTTCGGGAACCTTGCCGGTTCAAGACAAGACTTATTTACGCCGATAAAAATAAGTCTCGGGTAAACTTTTGTTCATGAAACTTTTCGTTCTCCCAATTCTGCTTCCAATGGCATTCTCGATGCCGGTTCAGGCGGAAATCTACAAATACATCGATGAAAACGGCCAGGTGACGTTTACGGATGTCGTTCGTAAAGGACAACGGGCCGAAAAGGTTTATGGGCTGCCAAGCGGCCCGAGAACGCTTTCACGGTCTACGAGCAGCGGTGCCAAGCGGGTATCCATGCCCAGCCCCGTTGATTTCCCCCGCATCGATACGGGCACGCAAAAGCGCAGGGATGACATCCGGCGCACCGTGCTGGATGAAGAGCTTTCCACAGAGCGGCGCAATCTCGATGAAGCAAAGCGGCAACTTGCACTGGCTGAACGCCCCTTGCAGGGCGAGCGAAATTCCGACTCCAGCTACCAGACCCGCGTCAAGCGCCTGCGCGATGCCGTGGAAAACCACGAGCGTAATATCGCCGCCATCCAGAAAGAAATCAGCACCTCTCGTTAGTTTTGTCTGCTGGCACATTCGGTGCTAGGTTAGGGCATGGTCTCACCTCCCTTGTTTGCTGCATACGATTTTCTCGCGACTGGCGTGTTGTTGGTCGACGGCGACGGGCGCATTGATTACGTCAATTCCGCTGCCGAGACACTGATTGGAATATCCGGCGTATTGCTGGTGGGGCAAGGTTTTGAAACGGTTTTTGAAAACAGTCCGGAACTGAAGGCAGCCTATGCTAGCGCCTGCCTGAGCCGGGAGACGGTTACCGAATACGATGTCTCGGCCCAGGTCAATGGACATCCTCCTGTCAGGGTGTCATGCACCGTTACCGTGCACGAGGATCCCAGGGTTACCGTGGTCGAGCTCCGGCCCGCCGACCAGCGACTGAGAATCGCCAGGCAGGAAAATATCCGTTCCCAACAGGAAGCCAGCCGGGAACTACTAAGAAATCTGGCGCATGAAATCAAGAATCCACTTGGTGGCATTCGTGGTGCTGCGCAATTGCTGGAGCGCGAGCTGCCGCGCGAGAGTCTGCGCGAGTACACCCAGGTCATCATCAAGGAAGCAGACCGGCTGCAATCGCTGATGGAGCGGCTGCTGACGCCGCATCGATTGCCGTCGCTGTCGATGGTCAACATTCACGAAGTGCTGGAACGGGTGAGAAGCCTGCTGCTGGCGGAAACACCGCGCGGCATCCGGATTGTGCGTGATTACGATGTCAGTCTTCCCGAATTGAAAGCGGACTCCGAACAGCTTATCCAGGCTGTACTCAATATCGCGCGCAACGCCGTGCAGGCCATGAAAGGCGAGGGCGAACTGATTTTCAGGACACGGGTGGCACGGCAGATTACCATGGGCAGTCAAAGGTACCGCCTTGCGCTGCGTCTGGACATCATCGACAACGGCCCGGGGATACCCGAACCGCTTAAAGATCACATTTTTTTTCCGCTGGTCAGCGGCCGCGAAGGCGGCAGCGGACTCGGCCTGCCGCTGGCGCAGACGCTCATCGCCCAAAACCATGGCGTGATCGAATTCGATTCCGCGCCAGGGCATACCATTTTTTCGCTTTATTTCCCGGTTTAGAACCTTATGAATTCAGTCTGGATCATTGACGACGACCGCTCCATCCGCTGGGTGCTTGAAAAGGCACTAGAGCGTGAAGGCATCACCTGTGAAGTATTCGGCTCGGCCAGCGAAGCGCTGACGCGTCTGGAAAAAAGCAAGCCGGCAGCGGTCATTTCCGATATCAACATGCCTGGCCCATCGGGGCTGGAATTTCTCCAGCACATCAAGGAAAAGCTGCCGCGCGTGCCTGTCATCATCATGACGGCCTATTCCGATCTGGATTCCGCCGTGGCCGCGTTCCAGGGCGGTGCATTCGAATATCTGCCCAAGCCCTTTGACGTGGATGCCGCGGTTGATCTGGTCAGGCGTGCCCTGGCGGAAAGCCGTGAGACGGAAAGCGTCGACGAGGACATGGCCAAGGTGCCGGAGATTCTTGGCCAGGCCCCCGCCATGCAGGAAGTGTTTCGCGCCATCGGTCGCCTGTCACAGTCGAATGCGACGGTGCTGATTACCGGTGAATCAGGCAGCGGTAAAGAACTGGTCGCGCGCGCGCTGCACCGTCACAGCAGCCGCGCCAGCGGACCGTTCATCGCGCTGAATACCGCCGCGATTCCCAAGGATTTGCTGGAATCAGAGCTTTTCGGCCATGAGCGTGGTGCCTTTACCGGCGCGGCAGCCCAGCGGCGCGGACGTTTCGAGCAGGCCGATGGCGGCACGCTGTTCCTGGATGAAATTGGCGACATGCCGGCCGAATTGCAAACCCGGCTGTTGCGCGTGCTGGCGGATGGACAGTTCTACCGGGTAGGCGGGCATTCACCCATCAAGGTTAATGTCCGAGTGATTGCCGCCACGCATCAGGATCTGGAGTCGCGCGTGAAAGAAGGTATGTTTCGCGAAGATCTCTATCACCGCTTGAATGTCATCCGCCTGCGCCTGCCGGCGTTGCGGGAGCGCCGCGAGGACATTCCCTTGCTGGCCAGGCATTTCCTGCAGAAAAGCGCGCGTGAATTGGGTGTGGAGCCCAAGAAGCTTTCCGATGCCGCGCTCAAGCTCATGAGCGGATTGCCGTGGACCGGCAATGTCCGGCAGATTGAGAATATCTGTCACTACCTCACTGTCATGGCGCCGGGCCAGGTAATCGAAACAGGTGATTTGCCCCCGGATATGACCGGCGCGGACAAACCCGCCGAAACAGATGACTGGCTGGGATGTCTGGCGCGGCAGGCTGATCTCAAGCTTGCGCGTGGAGAAAGTGCAATTCTGGATGGCCTGGTGCCGGATTTCGAGAAAACCCTGATCCGGATTGCGCTCAAGCACACCGGCGGACGGCGCATCGAAGCCGCGCATTTGCTGGGCTGGGGCCGCAACACGCTTACGCGGAAAATCCAGGAACTGGGGATGGACGAGACCAGCGAATAGTCCATTTGCACTGCTTGCCACAAATACAATGCTGGCCTAATCTCCTTTTCGACTATTCCGGATGGAGGAGATTATGAAACGAGTATTGTTGTTGGTTGCCTCGGTTGCCATTCTGGCTGGGGCTGCAATGGTCAAGCCCATTCCCGACGTCAAGGTGGCCAAGGTCAATGACCGCATCTATGCCCTGCTTGGGCCGACAGAGCTTCCGAATGCTGCAAACCATGGATACATGGTCAACAGTACGCTCATTCTGGGCGACAAGGCCGCTATTCTGATCGATACCGGCATGTCCGATGAAGTCGGTGCTCATATCAAGAAGGCGGCAGAAAAGCTAACTAAACTGCCCATCACCCATATCATCAATACCCATCACCATGGCGATCACACCTTGGGCAATGTGATGTTTCAAGGCGCCGAAATAATTAGTTCGGAAAACTGCAAGAAGCTGGTCGAGGATACGGGCGCCGACTGGATCGCCATTGCCGAATCAGCCATTGGCCGCAAGCTTCCCAACACCAAAGCCATTCCTGCCAGCCGGACCTATGCATCCCAGACTCGCACTCCTGTGGAAATCAATGGTGTGAAGATGGAATTTTGGGTGCCCGAGGCCGCGCACACCAAGGGCGACATGCTGGTCTGGCTGCCCGACGACAAGGTGCTGATTGCCGGCGACGTGCTGGTCAACACCACCACACCGAATTTCCGCGACGCCGAAGTGAAAAAATGGGTGCAGACGCTGGTGGATTTGCAGCAATTCCCCGCACAGACCATCATCCCCGGCCACGGCCCATTGATGAGCATGAAGGACGCCGCAGCCATGCAAAAGCGCATGGCGGATTTCTACGCAGGCGTGGAGAAAGTCTACAAGGAAGGCGGCTCGGAGGCCGATGTCCGGCAGAAGGTCAGCCTTAAAGACTGGCAGAAGCTCAAGGACTTTGAAGTACAGATGGGCGGGAACATCAACAAGACCTGGCTGGAAGTCGAGGCAGCGAATTTCTGAGCGCTAGCCGCTGATCGTTGCCATCACCGGGGCGTGATCCGAAGGCCTCTCAAGCTTGCGCATGTCGCGGTCGATGAGGCTTTCCTTGCACTGTACGGCAAGCGCTTCGGACAGCAGGATGTGGTCGATGCGCAGGCCGTGATTGCGGCGGAAGCCCATCATCCGGTAATCCCACCAACTGAAGCTTTTTTCCGGCTGCTCAAACAGCCGGAAGCTGTCTTTCAATCCCAGAGCGATTAATTTCCTGAACGCATCCCGTTCAGGCTCGGAGCAAAGCACTTGATCCTTCCAGGCCACGGGATCGTGCACATCGCGGTCTTCGGGCGCGATGTTGTAGTCGCCCAGTAGTGCAAGCCTGGAATGCCGCGTCAGTTCATCCTTCAACCAACCGGTCAGTGCGTTCAGCCATTTCAGTTTGTACTGGTACTTGTCCGAGTCGACGCTTTGGCCATTGGGGATGTAGATACAGACAATGCGCGTGCCATTGACGGTTGCCGCAAGCATACGCTTCTGATCGTCCTCGAGTCCTGGAATGCCTGCCTGCATGTCCAATAGTGGTGCCTTCGACAGAATGGCGACACCGTTGTAGGTTTTCTGTCCGGAGAAAGCGGCCTGATAGCCGGCGGCTTCGATTTCGGCCTTGGGAAAGTTGTGGTCTTCCAGCTTGGTTTCCTGAAGGCAAACGACATCGGGATTTCGCGTGGAAAGAAATTCCAGCAGTTGGGGCAGGCGGACCTTTAACGAGTTGACATTCCATGCGGCTAGTTTCATGCCGGCATTCTACCTGTCAAATAAAAAGGGCGGCCAAGGCCGCCCGCGGGATGAATTAAAGTTACTCTCAGGGAGTGGTGTTGGATGGGGCGGGTTTGCTCTCTTCGGCTTTGGCTGTTGTCTTGGCGCCGGGAGCCGGGCTCTTGGGGTAGCCCGCGCGGTCAAGCGCTCCATCCCAGGCGCTGACTTCGTATCCGTCCAGCGTGTCTTTGCCCACCAGCAGGGTCGGCACACGAAACTTTCCGCCAGCGGAGGCCATCATTTTTTGCGCCTCGGGATCGTTCGAGGGATCTTTGCTGCTGTATGGAATGCCGCGTCTCGCCAAATGTCCCTTGGCCTGTTCGCAAGGGATGCCGCAGTCGGCGGTAGCGAACAGCGTCACCGGGAAGCGCTCCCGCGCCTGGCGCAGGGCATAGGATTCGCCCCCCTCGATCACGCTGCCCTTATAACTTTTTTGAGTGGCCTGTTTAGACAGTGATGAAGGCGGGGGCTGGTCGCTATAGTTGACTCGGCCTTGACCATCGACCCAGCGGTAGAACTGGTCGGCCGCCACCGGCAGGGCTATCAACGCCAAAGCTAAGGGCATGAGTTTCATGGCAAATCTGAGAAGTTGTCCGCAACGCCCAGTTAACGGCCAGATTTAAGAAAAATTTAGGTCATGCCGTTGTGCCGCA
Source organism: uncultured Thiobacillus sp. (assembly GCA_964404175.1). GTDB lineage: Bacteria > Pseudomonadota > Gammaproteobacteria > Burkholderiales > Thiobacillaceae > UBA6918. Next base: position 17,875 of record CAYOJA010000037.1, read on the forward strand.
GCAGCGCGTCGATGGTTGGCTCACGTCCACGGAAGGCCTTGAACGATTCGATGGCCGGCCGGGCGCCGCCCTGGGCGAGAATTTCGCTCCAGAAACGGTGGCCAACTTCGGGATTGAGTACGCCATTTTCCTCGAACAGGGCGTAGGCATCGGATGAAAGGACTTCCGCCCATTTATAGCTGTAGTAGCCAGCCGCGTAGCCGCCCGCGAAGATGTGCGAGAAATTATTGGGGAAGCGGTTGTAGTCCGGCGGAATGATTACCGCAACCTGCTGACGGATTTCATTGATAAGCCGCAGGGCGGTTTTGCCGGCCGGTAAATCGTAATGCAGATGCATGTCGAACAGCGCAAACTCGATCTGACGAACGGTCTGCATGCCGGACTGGAAATTCTTGGCGGCCAGCATCTTGTCGAACAGCTCTTTGGGTAGTTCCCTGCCCGTGTCGACATGGCGCGTCATGTGGCGCACGACATCCCACTCCCAGCAGAAATTTTCCATGAACTGCGAGGGCAGTTCGACCGCGTCCCATTCCACGCCGTTGATGCCGGAAACGCCCAGGTCCTCGATGCGTGTCAGAAGATGATGCAGACCATGGCCAAATTCGTGGAACAGGGTGATGACCTCATCGTGAGTGAACAGTGCGGGTTTATTGCCAATCGGTGCGGTGTAGTTACAGTTGAGATAGGCCACGGGAGTCTGGATGCCCTCGCCTTTCCTGCGGCGGGTGATGGCGTCGTCCATCCATGCGCCGCCGCGCTTACTGGGGCGCGCATAGAAATCGAGATAGAACTCGCCGATTTTCTGGCCGCCATGATCGGTAATTTCAAAGAATTTGACGCTTTCGTGCCAGACGGGTGCTTGCGAAGGCCGGATGTGCAGGCCGTAAATGGTTTCCACCACCTTGAACATGCCGGCCAGCACCTGCGGTTCCGGAAAATACTGCTTCACTTCATGATCTGAAAAGCTGTATCGCGCGACACGAAGTTTTTCGCTGGCGTAGGCGATGTCCCAGGCGTGCAAATCCTTCAGTCCTAGCGTCTTGTCCGAAAACTCGCGCAGCTCGGCCATGTCTTTCTCCGCATACGGCCTGGCGCGCAGGCCGAGCTCGTTGAGGAAATCCAGCACCTGCGCGGGGGTTTCTGCCATCTTGGGTTCTAGCGAAACTTCAGCGTAATTATTGAACCCGAGCAGCTTCGCCGCTTCGTCGCGCAGCTTGAGAATCTGCGCAATCAAAGCGGTGTTGTCGAGTTTGGTATCACCAAACTCCGATGCACGGGTGACATAGGCTCGATAAAGCGTTTCGCGCAGTGCGCGATTGTCGGCGTACTGCATGACAGGCAAGTAGGACGGCATGTGCAGGGTGAATTTCCAGCCTGCCTTGCCATCCGCCTTGGCGGCTTCGGCGGCCATTTCCAGCACATCATCCGGAATGCCTGCCAGCTCGTCGCGGTTCTCCACGAAATGCGAGAACGCATTGGTTGCGTCCAGCAGGTTTTCCTCAAATTTGGCTGACAGCGCGGCCAGTTCCTGCTGGATTTCCATGAAGCGCTTTTTCTCGGCATCGGGCAGCTCGGCGCCGCCCAGGCGGAAATCGCGCAGTTCGTTTTCGACGATTTTCTTTTGCG